>NZ_BAAHYE010000001.1:0-36206 GCF_054657715.1 Humidesulfovibrio idahonensis
CGCAGTGGGGAGGCATTCATTTCGGCACTAGCTAGAGGCAGGAGAAAACGCAGGGGAAGCCCCGTGGCGCAGGCTTTTCGCGGGAGCTGATGCCTCAAGGGCAATTGGCACCGAATGGCAGGAAGTATGAAGAAACAGCGCCTATTTCGGCACTAAGTGAAAGCGAAGTGAACAAAGTATGGCGCTAGTAGAGCTCGCGGCCAATCCACACTGCGCGGCCTATGATCCTGATGCCGTCAGCCAAGTCGCCTCGGGCGTCGATTTCTAACGGCGCGTAGGCCTCGTTGTAGCTCTTCAGAATGAATTTGCCGGGAACCGCGTCCACCACTTTCAGATAGACCAAGTCCTCCACGGCCACCGCGAACAGACCGCCCGCACGGGGTGTCGTCTGGCTCTGGTCCACCAGCACCACGTCGTCATTGAAAATCTGCGGCTCCATGCTGTCGCCTGCGACACGCATGAGCACCATCTTCGACGGCTGCCCCTTCGCGTTGATCCAGTCACTGCGGAAGGCGTAGCGCCGCTCGACGCCTGTTCCTACCTCAAATGACCCCGTTCCCGCAGAAAGGCGGGCATCGACCATGGGCACCATGGTCAGCTGGCAGTCGGCGCAGTCGATGAATTCCAAACCTTCCAGGGCCTTTGAGGCCTCGGCTGTCGGCTTCATATACGAAGGCCCTTCGCCCGTGAGCAGCCAGGTCGGGTCGACGCTATACCGTTTGGATAAAATTTCCAGAAAGGCGCTGTCCGGCAAGCGTTCGCCCTTTTCATACCGGGCCAGCGTCTGCGGATGCACTCCAAGCTCTGCGGCAAAGGATTCCCTAGCCTGCTTACCTCGAATCAGCACGATACGCTCGCCAATCATATGCGAAACTTCCCTGCCCGAACTTGTGCGAGAAGTTTTGCGGCGGGGGGCGCGCAAAACAAAACTTAACCGTTCGGTATTCTTGCCGAAGCGATTTTGATACCGAATCGCTAACTTTTGCGCCGTTCGGCGTTGACAAAGTTATCCGAATGGTACAAAACGAGGCTGCGGGCGGTGGAAAAACCTTCAAGAAAAACCCTACCAGCCCCGCGCAACAGGGTCAACGTCCACACCTCCTAGATGTTTGGACGTCCCCTCCACCTCAAGGCGGACGGCGGCTATGCGGCAAGGCTCCCTCTTCGACGATGACAACGGCAGGCTCTCCGGCCTGGTTCCCGCCCTGCGCGCGGCCATGAACCGCGCGGCGGGCGAGGACGAGGACGGCCGCAAGCTGCTGGTGGACCGCATCAACGCGGTCGCCAGGGACGCGGGCATCCGGCTCACCGCCGGGAACGCCAAAGTCATCTCCAAAGACACCCTCGACAAATGGCTGAACCCCAATGACCGCGACCACACGCCGGGACTTTTGGCTGTGGTCGCCTTTTGCCGCGCCACCAAGGACGCCGCCCCCCTGCGGGTGCTGCTGCGCTCCCTGGGGCTCGACGTGATGACGGACGAGGACCGCAAGCTGCGGGATTACGGCAAGGCCTGCCTGACGGAACGCGAAGCGCGCAAGCGCAAGAAGATGCTGGAGGAAACCATATGAAGCCCCTGGAATGTCGGGCCGAACGTCAAAAGATGCGCTTCCGCATCCGAGAGCACCTGGACCGCCAGGGCTTGACCATGCTTGAGGTCGCCCGGCGGCTTGGCGTGAACAAGAATATTGTGGCCGACACCATCGCCGGACAGCGGAACAACGTGCGCGTGCTGGAAAGCCTGCGTGACCAGTTCGGCGTGCCCGAGGAACTGTTGTTCATTCCGCAGAAGGACAAGGCGGCCTAGCCGTGGACGCCTTCACCTCTCTTGAGCTGGCCCAGCTGCTGGGCGCGGCCGTCAGCACCGTCATTCGACGCGCCAAGCGCGAAGCCTGGCAGGGCCGCCCGCGCAAGGCTCGCGGCGGCGGCAGCGAGTGGCTTCTTTCGTCCATGCCCAAGGCAACGGTGGACGCCATCATCGCCGCGCAGCTTGCCGAACAGGGCGCGCAGCCGGTGCAGGCCTCCGCCTTGGCCAAGCCCTCGCCCGTTGCTGGCGCGGCTTCCCTTGCCCACATGACGGAACAGTGCCGCGCCACGGTGCTGGCCCGGCTGGCCTTCGTCCGCGAGACCCTGCGCTTGAGCGCCATCACAGGCAAGGAATCGGCCGTCCGCCACCTGGTGCAGGCCGCCCAGGCCGAGACTTTGGGCGAGCGCCTGGCGCAGCTCATCCCCGTGGCCAACGCCAAGTACGGCGCGGGCGCGGGGCGCGGCCTTTCGCGCCGCCGTCTGTACGAATGGTGTGCGCTCTATGCCGAGGGTGGCGAGCTGGCGCTTGCGCCGCGCAACCCGCACAAGAACATGGGCGTGCCCGCCTGGGCACCGCTTTTCCTCTCCTTTTACCAGCGCCCGCAAAACCCCAGCTTGGCCGAGGCGCACCGCGATTTCGTCCGCGCCTGGCAGGCCGAGCAGCCCAGCCGCGCGCCGTCCCTGGACGCCGTGCGCCGCTTCCTGGCCAAGGTGGCCAAGCCGGACTTGCTGGCCGGGCGCAAGACGGGCAACGCCCTTTTGCACCTCAAGCCGCACATGAAGCGCAAGACGGACAAGCTGCTGCCCTGCGACGTGTACACGGCCGACGGAACCACCTTTGACGCCGAGATAGCCCACCCGGAAACCGGGCGGCCCTTCAAGCCCGAGGTGGTGCTCTTCCTCGACGTTTGCACGCGCCGGTGCGTCGGGCTCTCCGTGGCCCTGGCCGAAAGCGCCGCCGCCACCCTGGACGCCCTGCGCATGGCCTGCCTCTTTGGCGGCATTCCGGCCATGCTCTACACCGACAACGGCCCCGGCTACACGGCGGACCTGCTGACCAAGCCCGGCGTGGGCATGCTGGAGCGCCTGGGCATTGAAATTTGCAACGCCATTCCCGGCCGTCCGCAGGGCAAGGGCCTCATGGAGCGCGCGGTCAAGACAATCTGCGTGCCCGCCTCAAAGCAGCTGGCCACCTGCACCCACGCGGACATGGACGGCGACGCCAAGCAAAACGTCTACAAGATCACCCGCGCCCAGCTGAAAAAGCACGGGCGCTCGTCACTTTTGCCCACATTCGAGACCTTCAAGCAAGTGCTCCTCGCCCGCGTTGAGGAGTACAACGCCAGCCCGCACCGTGGCCTGCCGACCATTGAGGACCATGCGGCTGGCAAGCGCCGCCACATGAGCCCCAATGAATCCTGGGAGAGCTTCGCGGGCATGTTCGAGCCGTACCGCGTGCCCGATGACCTGCGCGACGACCTGTTCATGCCCGCCACGGTTCGCAAGGTGAAGAATGGCATGGTGCGCCTGTGGAACCGCGACTACTTCGCCCACGAGCTTGCCGCCCACCATGATGACATTGTGCAGGTGCGCTACGACATTTGGGACGCCTCTTACGTCACGGTCTGGACCGAAGCGGGCGAGAAGCTTTGCACGGCCAAGCTTGACGCCAACGCCATGGACTACTTCCCCATTTCCCGCATTGAGGAAGCGCGGGCCAACCGCGAGCGCGCCCAGCTGAAGCGCCTGGAGCAAAAGGCCCAGCGCATTGCCCCAGGCGCAACCCTCACCGCGCCTGCGGACGCCCCGGCCATAATGGCGGACAGCTTGAGCAGCCGCCAGTGCATCACCATTACCGCCCAGCCGGAACAAGAACCAGCCGCCCCCACAAGCGCCGAGCTGGAGCGCATCCGCACGGTCATGGCCGAGGCCGAACAGGAAGCCGCGCAGGCCATGGCCCCGAAGCCCGCCCCGGAAAAGCGCCCCATTTTTCACCTGTCCACGGACAAGTACCGCTGGCTTCTGCGCCACCCGGCCCTGTGGACCGACGCGGACCGCGCCTGGCTGGCCGAGTACGCGAAAGGAGGCGAATACGCGCTGTTGCGCGAGCGCTTCGAGTACGAGGGCCTGGGCCTCGCCCCGGTGCAACTTTTCCCGGCGTTAGAGACCCCGAGCGTTTGACCGAAACTAACGGAGGCAACATATGAGAAAGCTGTTTGTGCGGACATCCAACTACGAGCGCTTCGCCGCTGGCGTGGCCGCCGTGGAGAACCGTGGCGCGGCCGAGGCCGGAATGATGCTGGTGCATGGCCAGCCCGGCCTGGGCAAAAGCGAGGTGCTGACCAGCTGGGCCGTGGACGCTGGCGCGGTGTTCCTGCGCGCCAACATCGACTGGACCCCGCGCTACTTCCTTGTGGAGCTGGCCAAGGCCCTGGCCGTTGACCCGCGCGGCACCAGCGAACAGCTGTTCAACCGCATGCTGGCGGTCATCGCCACCCAGCAAATCCCGCTGGTCATCGACGAAGCCGAGGCCACGTTGAAGGACCACGCGGCCGTGCTGGAGAAGATACGCGACTTCAGCGACCGCACCGAAACCATGGTGGTGCTGGTGGGCATGGAGGCTATCCAGCGCAACATCGCCCGGCACCAGCAGATTTCCAGCCGCATCGCCCAGGTGGTGGAGTTTTCGCCCGCCAGCCTGGAGGACGTGGCGCTTACCTGCCAGCAGCTTTCCGAGGTGCGCATAGCCCCGGACCTGGTGGCCGAGATCCACCGCCAGAGCAACGGCCGCATGCGCGAGGTGATGAACGCCATCGCCACCGTGGAGCGCGTGGGCAAGATGAACGGCCTGGAGGCTGTGGACATGGCCGCCGTGGAAGGCATGAGCATCACCCACGACTGGCAGGCGCGCCGCCCGCGCGTGGTCGGCAAGGCCAAGAGGGCGGCGTAATGGCCTGGCGCGGTCTGGAAATCCTGCGGCTTCTGGAGGCCGAGCAGATGCTCACCTTTGAGCTGGCGCGGGCTACGGGCATCGCCAAGGACCGCATCCGCTCGGCCTGTAAAACTCTGGCCAGCCGGGGGCTCATTACCAGCGAGAACGGCGTGCATGGCCTGACCGAGGCCGGGCGCTCGGCTTTGGTGGGCGGCGGTGCGGACCTCCTCACCGGTCCACGCAAGGGCACTTGCCCGGAACGTTTCAAGGACGCCTTGCCTGCCCGCGCCTGGCGCGTGCTGCGCATCCGCCAAAAGGCGTGCCTTGACGACATGCTGACGCTGCTTTGCAGCGACCCGGAAGCCGAGTGCAAAACCCGCCACGCACTGGCGCATTATCTGCGCGCCCTCACCACGGCGGGCTACCTGGTCGAACTGCCCCGGCGCGGCGGACAAAACCAGAGAGAGGTCCGCTGGCTGTTGGTGCGCAACACCGGCCCCTGTTCCCCAACCTGGAATCCCAAGCGGCACACCGTGACGGACGGCAACACGGGCACGGTCTACCCCCTGACCGAAGTAACGGAGGCCAGCCATGACTAAGGACTGGCTGACGCTCTTGTCCGAGGCCGTGGCGGAATCCAGCAAGGCCGCTGTCGCGGAGGAGCTGGGCGTTAGCCGCCCGGCCGTTAGCCTGCTGCTGCTCGGCAAGTACCCCGGCAAAACCGACCGCATGGCCGCCCGCATCCTGGAGCGCTACGCCCGCGTGGATTGCCCGCACACGGGCAAGAGCGTGACGCCGGACCATTGCCGCAAGTTCTGCGGCCCGGTGCCCACCTCAAGCCCCGCCGCCCTGCGGCAATGGCGCGCCTGTCTGACCTGCCCCAACAACCCCAACCGCGAGGAGCACGCCGCATGATTCACGAGTCAATTTCCAACGTGGCCAATGTGTTGGATGACCTGCGCCAGCATGTCACCCAGGAAGAGTCGGAAGTCATCCGCCAGGCCTGCATCGTGTTGGATGCCGCCGCCGAGGACGTGAAGAATCTGGAAACCCTGCTGCCCATCGCCGGAACCGGCGAGGAGTGCAGCGCAACGCCTGCGGCTGCGTAGGCAAGGAGAACAGCAATATGGCCACCAGAACCAAGCCCCAGCCCCTCATCATCGGCGACCTGCCCCAGGCCGACGAAGCCCTGCGCAAGCTGGCCGAGATCACCCGCGAGCAGGCCCTCATCGAACAGGGCCTGAACGAGCAGATTGACCAGCTGAAGGCGGCGGCGAAGCTCCAGCTGGAGCCGCTCACCGCCTCGCGCAAGCGCCTGGAGGATGCCCTGGCCGTGTTCGGCACGCTCAAGAAGGACGAGCTGTTCGGCGTCAAGCGCAGCCTGGACTTGACCTTCGGCGTCATCGGCTTTCGCAAGGCCACCAGCCTGCGCCTTTTGGCCAAGCACACCTGGACCATGGTGCTGAAGCGCCTTCAGGACCTGGGCCTTTCTGAGGGCATCCGCACCAAGCTGGAAGTGGACAAGGACGAGCTGCGCGGCTGGCCGGACACCCGCCTGGAGACCGTGGGCGTGCGGCGCGAAAGCACGGACGAGTTCTTCATCGAACCCAAGCAGGAAGAGATCGCCAGCAAGGCGGCGTGAACCAAGCGAAACCGCACCCGGCCAATGGGCTGGGCGCGGTCGCCGGGGCGTGGTTGCCCCGGCCTGATGAGCAGCCAAACACATGGAGCCCGTATGAAAACCGAATCCCGCCGCAGCTTGCTTGCCAAGGTGCATATCGCCGCCAAGGCCCTGGGCCTGGAGGATGACGCCTACCGCGACATGCTGGAGGCCCTGACCGGCCAACGCTCGGCCGGAAAACTCACGGAGAAGCAACTGGTCCTGGTCATCACCGCCTTGCGCAAAAAGGGCTGGGTGGACGAGGACCCGCGCCCGGCCCGCAAAAAGCCCACGCCCCGCGCCACGCCGGGCACCGCGCCCTTGCTGGACAAGATCGGCGCGCTTCTGGCCGATGCAGGGCGGCCCTGGGCCTACGCCGTGGGCATGGCCGCGCGCATGTACAAGGTGGAGCGCCTGGAATGGGCCAAGGCCGAGCAGCTGCGCGGCATTGTGGCCGCGCTGGTGAAGGACGCCAAGCGCCGCGCGCAAAAGGAGCAGGAGGTGCCCGCATGAATACCGACAACCCGTCGTTTGCGCAGCTTGAGCTTGAGCAGCTGCCCGTCATGGCGCGGGAGCTGGCGACGGCCATTGGCCTGCGCCAAGCCATGCGCCTGGTGGACGCCCTGGGCGGGACCACGTTCCCGGTGCCCAAGCGCGAAACCAAACAGGGCGAGCTGCGCTTTAACACCCTGGCCCATGTCATTGGCCCGGAGGCTGCGGAGGTGCTGGTGCGGCGCTACGGAAGCACGGACCTGTACATTCCCCGGTGCGCGGACGCTCTGCGCCGCGTGCGCGATACGGCCATTTGCCGCGAGTATGACCGGCTTATCCAGACCATGAGCGGCAACCAGGCTGTGCAGCGCCTGGCGCGCGCCAATAGCCTGTGTGACCGCCGCATATTCGACATCCTGAAGCAAACGCCCGTGCCCGCCTTGAACGTAGGCGGGACGGGGCAGCTAAAGCTGGTGGGGTGACATGAGGGGGCATAATCATGGAGTCTGTTTATTGGAGGCTTGACTCTACTCGGCAAAGAAGTAAAAAATTCCAAATATAAACAAATGACGACTTGCGTTATCGCTTATCGCGCTTCTGCAGGTTTAAAGTAAAGGACGCGAGGTATACAAGATTATGATAAAAAAAAATAAGTCATTATGGACTATTGTTATTGGAGTCCTGTTCGCTGTATTTGGTGCTTTTATCGTTATTATAAATGATAGATATACAGTAGTAGAACTTGTCTCAGCATTTGCTGGGTTCATTACAAGCATAACTTTCAGTATCTCATTATACGATACAATAAAGAAAAAGAAAAATTTTGGGGATATTGATGAACAATCCAGCAAAAACAAAACTAACATGATGGATGTATCTGGCATCAAGACGATAGTAGGGAGCGAGATTTCAAAAATTTCAATGAAAGCTGATGTCGACTATGATAAAATTTCCGATGCCATTGCAAAATCAATTGAAAAAAGTAATGTTTTGGCACAGCATGCTAATTTTATTGGCCAATGCCAACAAATCTCTTCCTCTCTTATGGAAAAAGCAAACGTTAGCGATAAAAAAGCATCTGAATTGCTGGATAGAGGAACGGGATATGTCTGGCTTGGTATCTTGTTTTATATTTCTTCAATAATTGTTTGGCAGATATTCATCTCGTATTCTCAAGGGATACTTGTTCAACATTATTATGGGATAGCCGCATGCTCTTTTTTATTTTTGTTTATAGAATTCTTGAGCGCTTGGTTCTTGCGCCAGTATAGACATTTTGTTGATACATCCACGTATCTCCTCAAAGTAAAATCAATATTCGACAGATATGTATTGCTTTACTGTGCCCTCGAGGGCAAAGAGAAGGATGTCGCTGACGACCAAGATAAAGTGAAAATTATTGCAAAAGTTCTTAGTGAAAAGTTTCCATGGCCTAGCGATACGCATTTAACTAAAGAAGATGTGGCATTCACCCGTGAGGCTGTAGATTCTTTTGCGAAACTGTTTAACATTTCAAAACAAAGTAAGAAAAGCGATGAAAGCAATTAACTCCAAGTCTTTCTTATTGCCAGTAGTTCTACTAGCTGTTCTCGCCACGGTTTCCTCTGCCTTGGCCGCAGGTGATGGCAACCGCGTGAAAGAGTACGAGCGCACCGCTCGCAAGGGCGACTACCAGGCACAGCGCAATCTGGCCTACACACTGGCCACTTCGCGCGAAGTAGGGGTGGCCAATCCTATCCTTGGATGCGCCTGGTACAAGCTGGTGCTGCTCTCTGGCAGCTCCAAAGTGGGTGACGGAGACATCGGCAACGTGCGTGTATACTGCGGCCCGCTCAGCCGCGAACAACAGGGCGTGGCCGAGCAACAGGCACAGCGCTTGTACCACGAGATTTACCTGAAATAACCTACACCTACTGCCCCTTTCCATCTGTTCCGCCTTCTTCTTTGCCTTGACCAAGCATTGTCAAAGTACTGCCAATGTTCGCTGAACAACTATCGGTCTGCGAACGTGAAAACGAAATCGCCCGCCTCAGAACACTGTTCTCTGGCGGGCGATTTTGCTATTGCTGGTAGGAAACTCTTTGTTATGGAGCGTCTAGTATCCGTGCACAACTGAAAGTATGTCGTTTAACAGTTTTCCCATCTAATTCAAGGAGGTTTAAATTTATTCTAATTTTTTTCTCAGTGAGTTGTTCAACAGGGAAATTTACAGAAACTGCGTTCTCCGACAACGGACTTATTTGTGTATAAGCTCTTTCTCCGGTATCACCCCCGAACGCACGCTGTAATCCATATATATCATCATTAAATGCACTGCCGGAATCAGCGATAGCGGCGATTCTTGCGCTACCATCATATGCCACAAAGATATTAACATTTGTCGTATTCTTTATAACAAAAGAAAATCTAACGTGCTGCTTTGTCTTTGTGAGGTGGTAAGCGTAGACAATAAAATGCTCTGACTTGTAAGCATCAGCTTCCTGCTGTTGAACAAAACTCTGATCTTTTACTTGAATTGTGGCATTGTCATGTGGCACGACAACAGGGATTGTCGGTACAGGAGCAGGAGGCGCAGCAGGTGCTTGTGCTTCTTTCGCTTTTGGAGTTAATCCAACAGTATCATTTATAAAAGTTCCGTACTCGTAGGCTTTGCGTACCAGCGAGGGTAGTTTCTCAACATCCGCTCCCGATGATTTGAAGGCGTACACAGAAGAGAGTATGGTTGCTAACGCGGCCACGATGCCGAGAACCGCCGATATGATCTCAATCCATTTCTTCATATACTGCCCCTTCGATTGATTAATAACCCAAAAATGTTTGATATTCATTCTTGTGTCAATAAAAAGAATCACCCGCCCCGCCTACTGAACCCCTTCCATCTGTTCCGCCCCCACGTGCCGCCTAGGATAGGCGGCACGTGGGGGCGGTCCTGTTTGCCCCCTGAACCAATCAGGAGGCGAACATGGGACGCACCAACCGCCAGGGGCTGGACATCATCCAGTGCTACGAAACCCTGCGGCTCACCGCATATCTTTGCCCAGCGCGCAAGTGGACCATCGGCTGGGGCCACACCGGACCGGATGTCTACCCCGGCCTGACCATCACCGCAGACGAGGCCGACCAGCTGTTCCAGGCTGACCTGGAGCGCTTCGAGTCCGCCGTGGACGAACTGCTGGCCGTCGAGGTGACGGGCAACCAGTTCAGCGCCTTGGTCTGCTTCGCCTACAACGTGGGCGAGGGTGACGACGGCCTGGCCGGTTCCACGCTGCTGCGCAAGTTGAACGCGGGCGACCTGGACGGCGCGGCCCGCGAGTTTCCCCGCTGGAACCGCTCCAAGGGCCGCGTGCTCTTAGGCCTCACTCGCCGCCGCGCCTCGGAGCGCGCCCTGTTCTGTACCCCCGGTGACGGGGAGGCCGCGTGAACCTGCTGCGCGCCTTCAACGCCGCACCCGCCCCAACCGAGTCCCACACCGCCCTGGTGCTGGTGGCCTTCATCGTTCTGGTGCTTTTCCAAGGCTTCGCCTTGTGGAAGGGGCAGGAGTTCAGCGCAAGCGCCTTTGGTGAGGCCCTGGGCGTCGTCATGGGCGGCGGCGGCGTGGCCGCGCTGGGCCAGGGCTATCTGACGCGGGAGCGCGCGCGGGCCGGGGCAAGCGTGCGGCCCGACAACCCCGACAACCCCGATGCGCCCGGCGCAGGAGGCATCTAATGGACCTGACCACCCTGGCAAAGTCCCTGACATCCACCCCCGAACGCAAGCTGGCCCTGTGCCTCGGCCTAGCCTTGCTGGTGCTCCTGCTCTGCCTGGCCAGCGGCTGGGGCGGCTACCGCCACGGCTACACCACGGCCACGAACGAAGGCAACGCCAAGTACGCCAAGCTCCAGAAAGCGCAGGCGGACGCCTGGGCCGAAAGCAAGGCCAAGGCGCTGGACCGCTACGTTCTGGCCACCCAACGCGCGGACCAGCTGGCCACGGAACACCAGGCCGCCCAGCTGCGCCTGGCCGATACCCGAACCCTCATCTTGAAGGAGATACCCCATGCGACGGCTGGCCTTGCTGCTTGCTCTTTTGGCCCTGATTTCCTGCGCACGTACAACCGAGCCCTCGGTCTCGGTGCCGGTGGAGTGCCAGCGCCCGCCGGTTCCGGCAGCCTTGCGGCAGACAACGCCACCGCCCGCGCCGCTGACGCCGGGATACGCGGCGGCGCACCCGTAGAGGCCAGCCCGGCGGACCTGCTCACCCACGCGGCCGACTACGGCAAGTGGTGCTGGGACACGGCCGACCAACGCGACAAACTGCTCAAGCTGCTGACCGAGGAGGCCCGGTAAATGGACTGGTGGGACAAAGTTTTTAATGTGCTGTCGCTGGTGATCGTGGTCATTCAGGGCCTGCTGGCCTGGGCGCTGTGGAGCCTACGTAAACAGTTTGTCTCCACCGAGCACTGCGACGGGAAATGCACGGGCATGGCCGAAAAGCACGCCGCGCTGGCGCAAGCCCAGGCCAAGCTTGAGCAGGTGCAGCAAGCCCTGCCGGATGCCGCCGAGGTGCAGGCCCTGCAAGTCCAGCTAACGGAGATCGAGGGCAGCATCAAAACGGTAATGGCCACGGTGCAGGGCCAAGCCGAGCTGATGCAGCGCATCGAACGGCCGCTCAATTTGCTTTTGGAACATCACTTGCGGGGTGACAAATGAACTTTGCCAAACTTTTGTCCGAGGACCGACGCCTGGTCATCCTGCGCCTGCTCGCCTGCGCGCCGGAATACAGCTTGAACGCCTTTGTGCTGCGGCCTGGCCTGGAGGCCGTGGGCCACGCCATGAGCGCGGACCAGCTGGCCACGGAACTGGCCTGGCTGTCCGAACAGGCCCTGGTGAACCTGGACGCCGTGGCGGATATGACCGTGGCGCACCTCACCCCGCGCGGGGCGGACGTGGCCACCGGCCGCACGGTGACGCCGGGCGTTAAACGGCCCGAGCCGGGCGTTAGCGACATGATGAGCCTGGGCCTGAACCTGATACGCGGGAAAATGGGGGCGTAGGCCATGGCCCACAAGGACGAGAAGCGCCAGGCCTTGCGCCAGGCGTATGTGTTCGACCGCCTGCCCCTGGAAACGGCGGCGGACAAGGTGGACGTGCCGCACAGCACGGCGGCGCGCTGGAAGCGCCAAGCGCGGGCCACGGGCGAGGATTGGGACAAGCTGCGCGCAGCCAACCTGCTGGCGGGCGAGGGCATGGAGAACGTGGCCCGGCAGATGCTGGCCGACTACGTGGTGCAGCACAAATCCCTTATGGACCTCATCAACGGCGACGCCAACCTGGGCGCGGCAGCCAAGGTGGATATGCTGGCCAGCCTGGCGGACAGCTTCAACAAAACCGTGGCGGCCAGCCGCAAGGTGCTGCCCGAGACGAACAAGCTGGCCACGGCGCTTTCCGTCATCAACCGCCTGTCCGATTTCATCCGCGCGAACTTCCCCCAGCATGCCGCCGCCTTTGTGGAGATTCTGGAGCCCTTCGGCGACGAACTGTCCAAGGATTAGGAGCACACCATGGCCAAGACGAGCGCCCGGTTCGGCCAAAAGAACTTTTTGGAGGAGCTGGCCAAGCTGGCCACCTCCCTGCGCCAGCAGATAGAGGCCGAGTGCTCCGGCTTCGCGCCGGACCCCAAGGCGTCGAAAGAACGCAAAGAGCAGGCGCAAAACGACTTCGCGTTCTTCCGCCGCACCTACTTCCCGCACTACACCAAGTACGGCGATAGCGTTCTGCACACCTGGCTGGACGAGAACCTGCCCCGCCTAGTGGACCTGCCCGCAGGCCAGCGCCTGGGCGTGGCCGCCCCGCGCGGCGAGGCCAAGTCCACGGTGGTGGGCCTGCAATTCGTCATCTGGTGCGCCGTAACCGGGCGCAAGCGGTACATGCTCGAAATCGCCGACGCCTTCGAGCAGGCCGCCGCCCAATTGGAGGCCGTCAAGGCCGAGCTGGAGGCAAACCCGCGCCTGGCGCTGGACTTCCCCGACCACACCGGCCAGGGGCGCGTGTGGAACGCGGGCGTCATCATCACCAAGGGCCAGGTGAAGATACAGGCCTTTGGCGCGAATAAGCGCATGCGCGGCCTGCGCCACGGCCCGCACCGCCCGGACCTGGTTATTTGCGACGACCTGGAGAACGACGAGAACGTGAAGAGCCCGGAACAGCGCGACAAGCTGGAGAAGTGGCTGCGCCGCACCGTGCTTTCCCTGGGCGAAGCCGGCGACACTATGGACGTGTTCGTCATCGGCACCATTCTGCACCACGACTCCGTGCTTTCGCGCCTGCTGAAGGCCCCCCTGTGGCGGCACAAGAGCTTCCGGGCCATCCTCAACTGGCCGGACCGCATGGACCTGTGGGACGCCTGGGAGGAAACGCTTTTGAACAGCGGCGAGGAAGCCGCCCTTGCCTATTACCAGGAGCGCGCGGCGGACATGGAACTTGGCGCCACCGTTTCCTGGCCATCCGCCCGGCCGCTGTACAGCCTTATGACCAAGCGCGCCCGCGACGGCCACGACGCCTTTGACAGCGAGCAGCAGAACGCCCCCGGCAGCGGCGACGACGCTCCGTTCAAAGTCATCACTTTTTGGGTGGACGTTCGGCACGATTGGACGTTCTTCGGCGCGGTGGACCCGAGCCTCGGCAAGCTGGGCAAGAGCCGCGACCCCTCGGCCATTCTGGTGGGCGGCTGGTGCCGCGACACCATGACCCTGGACGTGGTGGAGGCCAGCATACGCAAGCGCCTGCCCGACCGCATCATAGAGGACGTGCTGGCCATGCATGCGCAATACCGCTGCATGCTGTGGGCCGTGGAGGCCGTGCAGTTTCAGGAGTTCCTGCGCACGGAGCTGATACGCCGCGCCATGGTGCGGGGCATGGTCATACCCGCCCAGGCCGTCACGCCCATTGCGGACAAGGCCCTGCGCATCGAAAGCTTGCAGCCCTATTTCGCGCAAGGCCGCATCCGCCTGCACCCCTCGCAGAACACGCTCATTGAGCAGTTCCGCAACTTCCCCCTGGCCGACCATGACGACGGCCCGGACGCAACGCACATGCTGTGGGAGATAGCCGTGGGCGGCTTTGTGACCATGGCCTTCGACCCCGTGCCCAAGCACGGCGGCATCAACACGCGCAACCTTTGGAGCGGCTCCGAGGAGATGGATGATGAAGATGACGACGATTATTGATCGGCTGAAGGCGAGCTGGGGCGGACTGCGCAACGGTCCGGCCGAAACGATGCAGAGCGAGGCCCTGGCTTTGCTGCGCAGCGAGTACCTGGCCAGCCTGGTGGGCGGCCTGACGCCGCGCAAGCTCAACCAGATTCTGGCCAACGCGGATGCCGGGGATATTGTGGACCAGTGCCGCCTCTTTGCGGAGATTGAGGACCGGGACGAGCATGTCCACGCCGAGCTTTCCAAGCGCCGCCGGGCGCTTTTGGGCCTGCAATGGAACATCGTTCCCGGCAAGGGCAAGGGCACGCCCAAGAACCCGGACAAGCGCGCCGCCGCCGTGGCCGAGGCCGTGCGCGAGCAATTCGACTCCATCCCCGACTTTGAGGACATGGTCCTCGACCTGGCCGACGCCATCGGCTACGGCTTCGCGGCCCTGGAAATTGAGTGGGGCTTTGACGGCCGCGTCCATGTGCCCGTGTGCCTGCACCATCGGCCGCAGACATGGTTCCAGCTTTGGCCGACGCCCTTCGGCGGCGACGGCAACACCTTGCGCCTGCGCGACGGCAGCATGGAAGGCCTGCCGCTTTTGCCCCTGGGCTGGGTGCTGCACCGCCACCGCAGCAAGTCCGGCTTGCTGCCGCGCTCCGGCCTGTTCCGCGTGCTGGTGTGGACCTACCTGCTCAAGGGCTATGCGCGCGGCGACTTCGCCGAGTTCTTGGAGATCCACGGGCTGCCCTTGCGCGTGGGCACGTACCCGGCCACGGCCACCAAGGATGACAAGGCCGCCCTGAAGCGCGCCATCCAAGCCATCGGCCACGACGCGGCGGGCATCATCCCCCAGGGCATGGTCATTGATTTCAAGGAGGCGGCCAAGGGCAGCGAGAAACCCTTTGAGGCCATGCTGAACCACTGCGAACGCGGGCAGAGCAAGGCCATTTTGGGCGGCACGCTCACCAGCCAGGCGGACGGCAAGAGCAGCACCAACGCCCTGGGCAAAGTGCATGACGACGTGCGCCGCGACATCATGGCCAGCGACGCCCGGCAGATCGCCAGCACCATAACCCAGCAGCTGCTCATGCCGCTTGCCGTGCTGAACGTGGGCGTTTCTGACCCGGCGCTGTTGCCCTATTTCATGTTCGACACCTCCGACCCGGCGGACCTGACCGAATTGGCCGAGGCTCTGCCCAAACTGTCCGAGTGCATGCGCATCCCCGAGGCCTGGGCGCACGAAAAGGCGGGCATCCCCCTGCCCGAGGGCGACGAACCCATACTGCGCCCGAACCTGGGCCAGGCGCAAAACACGGGCGCAAAGCCTCCGTTAACGCCGCCCGCCGCCACCGCCGCGTTAACGGCTGCTGAAGACGGCGCGGCGCGCTTCCCCGACCAGGACGCCCTGGACGCGGCCAACGTGCCGGAGGCCACGCTGCAACGCATTATGGAGCAACTGACGGGCAGCCTGGTGGCGGAGCTGAAGGACGGCAAGACGCCGGACGAGCTGCTGGCCGCGCTGGCCAGCCACTACCCGCGCATGGAGACCCGCGACATGGAGGAGCTGCTTGCCCGCGCCATGTTCGTGTCCGAGGTGTGGGGCCGCGTGTCGGCTGCGGCCGAGGCCGAGTAGCCCATGGACGTGCCGAAGACCGACCTGGGTTTTCTGCTCACCCTGCCGCCCAAGGACGCCATAAGCTACCTGGAATCCAAAGGCGCGCAGATTACCTTTGACTGGAAAGAGGTGTGGCAGGGGGCGCAGGCCAAGGCGTTCACCGTCACCAGCGTGGCCCGCCTGGACGTGTTGGAGGACATCCGCGGTGCCCTCAAAACCGTGCTGCAGGACGGAAAAACGGACAAGTGGTTCGTGAAGCAGCTCACGCCCGTGCTGCGGGCCAAGGGCTGGTGGGGCAAGCGCACGGAGCTGGGCGCGGACGGCAAGGAGAAGACCGTCAACATGGGCAGCCCGGCCAGGCTGAAGCTCATCTATCGCCAGAACATGCAGACCGCGTACATGGCCGGGCGCTACAAGCAAATGCTGGAGAACGCGGACAACCGCCCCTGGTGGCGCTACGTGGCCGTGCTGGACCAGCGCACGCGCCCGGCGCACCGGCTCTTGAACGGCCGCACCTTCCGCCATGACGACGCCTTTTGGGGCTCGCACTACCCGCCAAACGGCTGGGGCTGCCGCTGCCGCGTGCAGGCCCTTTCAGACATGGGAATGGAGCGCGAGGGCGTGACGCCGGAGACGGGCGAGGGCCGCATGGTGCAGCGCAATGTTGACCTGGTGGACCGCCGCACGGGCGAGGCCACCACGCGCCAGGTCACGGGCTACAAAATCGGCCCGGCCGCAGATGCGCCCGTGGTGTGGACGGACCCTGGCTTTAGCTACAACCCCGGCGCGGCGGCCTATGGCCTGGACATGGAGGCCGCCCGGCGGCTCTCCCTGGTGCAGGACACCAGCCTGCGCGCCCAGGCCGTGCAGGCTTTGAACGGCAACCCGGCCCGGCAAACGGCCTGGGAGAACTTCGCGCGCGGCGTGCTGGACACCAGGCGCGGCGGCACGGCCCAAGCCCAGGTGGTGCATTTTATGCGGGGCGAGGTGGCCCAGGCCGTTGCCGAGGCGGGCGGCGAGCCCGTGCAGGTGGTGACGGCCAGCGCCAAGCGCATGCTGCACGCGGACAGCCCGAAGCATCGCCGCATGGGCACGGCCCCGGCGCAAGAGGACCTGCTGCGCCTGCCGCAGCTTATGGACGAGGCCACGTCCATCTTGTGGGACACCGACAACGCCAACCTGGTCTACGTGTGCCCGGCCAAGGATTCCGGCAAGGTGCTCAAGATCGTGGTGGACGTGCCCATGCGCCCCAAGGACGCCAAGGGCCTGGCCAAGCTGGGGCGCTTCGACGCCGTGGTGAATGTGATGGAGGTGTTGCCTTCGGACATGCCGCTTGGCGGGCAAGCGCAGTACAAAAGGCTATGGGCAAAAAAATAACCCTATGGGGGCGGACTTGCACCGCATACCGCGAGGAGGTTTCCCTCCCCCCGCCCGATTACTACCAGCTTCGGGTACGCCCACGGGGTCTAGCGAGTACATACGAATGATCGACATCGAAGTCAACATAGATAGCCTGAACAAGGGCCTCACGCGCCTGGCGGAGCTGGGGCGCAACATGACGCCGCTGACGCGCGACCTGGCGGAGATTATGAAGGGCGGCGTTGACCGGGCCTTCAAGGACGAAGTGGACCCGGAGACGGGCGAGAAGTGGCACCCGCTTTCCCCCGTCACCTTGGCCCGCCGCGCCAAGGCCGGGCACACCGGCTCCATTCTCCAGGTCACTGGCCAGCTCGCCGCCAGCATCCAAACCGAACACGGCCCGCACCACGCCCTTGTGGGCACGAACAAGGTGTACGCCCGTACGCACCAGGAGGGCGCGGCCAAGGGGTCCTTTGGCACGGCCAAGCGCGGGGCGCGTTCCGGCAGCCGCAGCAACACGCGCAACTACACGGCGCGCGGCGGGGCAACTGTGGGCGGCTGGCTCTCCGGCCGCGCCCAGGGCGGCACCATGCCCTTGCCCTGGGGCGATATTCCGGCCCGCCCCTTCCTGGGCATCGGCCAGCCGGAACGGGCGGAAATTGAGGAGAGCGTGAAAAACGCCGTCAGACGGGTTTTAACGGGGGGGTAGGAACGCAGAGGGGGCGTGTGTATGCGTTGGGCTATTGCGGAAGTTCTAACGGGGTGCTAACGAGGATTTCCAACGTTTCCGACAAGGGGCAGGAACCTATTCAGAGAACCTTTTAGGAGTTTCATAATGGCAATAAAACTAAAAACTCGTGTCATGCTTTGGGGAAGATCTGGCAATCTGTGCGCGTATTGTAGAAAGCCACTAGAAGAGCCGACATTGGATGGTGAAGACGTTTCACTTGCCGGAGAAGCGTGCCACATCGTGGCAGATTCTGTTGATGGTCCACGCGGAAAATCTGAATTAACGAAAGAAGAACGAGATAAATATATTAATTTAATATTACTATGCAATACACACCATAAACTTGTAGATGATTTTCCAGAAAAATACACAGTAGATTTTTTGAATAATATGAAAAGTAGTCATGAAACATGGGTTAAAACAACACTTGGATATGATCAGAAGGCTCAAAAAGACAAAGAATACTACACAATGATCATCGACAAATGGGAGGAGCTCTGTCATATTTCAGAGTGGGACAATGTGACAGGGAATTTCTTCTACGGTGCAGCACATATAATTCATGAGAGGGTCTTTGATGATATAAGGGCATTTTGTATGTGGCTAAGAAGAAGGCATTGGCCAAAGAGTAATAAAAAGATTGAAAATGCGTTTTCTGAATTTTCGTATATTTCAAAGGATCTTTTAAACATGTTCTCTCTGCACATGGAGGAACGTGGAGAAGGCGTTTTCTACTACGATAAATTCTATAAAATTAAAGAATGGAATGTCCCTTTGTATGATCAGCTTGCTGAAAAGTACGATTATAACATAGCTCTTCTTTATGACTTATTTTTTGAACTGACAAGAGCAGGCAATCTTATAGTCAGCATCATAAGAGATAACATACTTCCTGATTATAGAACAGTAGAAGGTCGCCTTGCTTTGGTCTTAGGCGACGTCATGTCACACAACGAACTTGTTCTTGAATACACAGAGGAAGAGTTAAAAAGTGAGAAGCAGTATAATGGAATTTCTCAGTTCAAGATTGATCGAGCAACCCGGAGCGACCACTACGGTGAAGAGCCTAAGGGCTCAGCGTCATCTTATTCCTAACGTTTTTTTCCAGAGTATTTTTCAAGTCGAGAGCTGCTGCTAAGCCACCACTGAGCTTTCCCGCCTACTGAACTCTTTCCTCCTGTCTCGCACCCGCCTGCCACCGTAAAACCGGTGGCATGAAGCGCAAGCACTCCGACCCCACACAGAACGTCGCCTCCCTGACCATGCCCCTTTCGGGGGGCGTGGCCTTGGCTGTTGGCGTTTCGGCAGAGGACATGCCGCCGGGCATGAACGCCCAGCTCTTCCCCGACGGCAGCTTTGCCGCGCGCGACGGCCGCCCGGCCACCACCACCGAGGGCGCGCTCACCGCCTGGCGCATGGACGCGGATATTGCCGCCGCCGTGTCCGCCAAGGTGGAGGCGCGGGAAACTCCCTTGCCCGTGGACTATGAGCACCAGCTCATTCTGGCCAAGACGAACGGCAAGCCCGCGCCCGCCTCCGGGTGGGTGGAGGCCGTAGCCTACGTGCCCGGCCGGGGGCTCTTCGCCGCCGTGAGCTGGACCGCCCGCGCCCGCGAGCACATCTCGTCCGACGAATACCGCTACATTTCCCCCGTCTTCCGTTTCGACAAAGACACCGGCGCGGTGCTCGAAATCTTGAGCGTCGCGCTCACCAACAACCCGGCCCTGGACGGCATGGACGCCGTGGCCCTGGCCGCGCTGTTCCCTTCAACCACTACCGCAACCGCAACGGAGGACCACATGGACGAACTTTTGGAACGTCTGCGCTGGATGCTCAACCTGCCCATTACCGCCGGGCCGGAAGAGATCAAGGCAGAGCTGGATAAGCTCAAGACCATGCTCACGGAAGGCGACGCCGCAGCCGCAAGCGTGGACCTGCTGGCCCTGCTCAAAGGCAAGGACGAGAACATTGCCAGCCTGACCAGCCAGGTGGCGACCCCGGACCCGGCCAAGTTTGCGCCGGTGGCCGCGCTGGCTAGCTTGCAGCAGGCTAACACCGAGCTGAAAGCCCAGGTGGCGCAGCTGGCCGTTGGCGCGCAGGAGTCCAAGGTGGACGCGCTTGTGCAGGCCGCTCTGGCCGACGGCCGCCTGACCGCCAGCCTGGAGCCTTGGGCGCGAAGCCTGGGGGCCAAGGACGAGGCCGCGCTGACCGCCTTCCTCGAATCGGCCGCGCCCGTGGCCGCGCTCACCACCATGCAGACCGCGAGCCTGCCCGGCGGCCAGCCCCCGGCGGGCGGCTCCAGCACGGCCGCGCTTTCGACCGAGGAAGCATACGCCGCCGACATGTGCGGCATGACGCCTGAAGAGTTCAAGAAAGCCAAGGAGGCCAACTAATATGGCAATCGTCACCCCCGCGCTCATCGCGGCGCTGTTCACCGCCTACAAGGCCGAATACCAGCGCGTGTTCGGCGAGACCCCGTCCAGCTGGGCCGACGTGGCCACGCTGGTTCCGTCCAGCAGCAAGAGCAACACCTACGGCTGGCTGGGCAAGTTCCCCAGGCTCATTGAATGGGTCGGCCCTCGCGTCGTGAAGGCCATGGCCGCCCACGGCTATTCCATCACCAACAAGAAGTTTGAAAGCACTGTGGAAGTGGAGCGCACCGACATCGAGGACGATGAGGTGGGCGTGTACAAGCCGCTGTTCGGCGAAATGGGCATGGCCGCCAAGACGCACCCGGACGAGCTGGTGTTCGCCCTCTTGAAGGCTGGGCTCTCCACGCTCTGCTTTGACGGCCAGTTCTTCTTCGACACCGACCACCCGGTCTTCCCCAACGTCGACGGCACCGGCGTGGCCGAAACCGTGTCCAACTACCAGGACGGCACCAGTGCGCCGTGGTTCCTGCTGGACTGTTCCCGTGTGCTCAAGCCCTTCATCTTCCAGGAACGCACCAAGCCCGAGCTGACCAGCATGACCGACGCCAAGGACGAGCAGGTGTTCAACACGGACACCTACCGTTTCGGCGTGCGCTACCGCTGCAACGTGGGCTTCGGCTTCTGGCAGCTGGCGTACATGAGCAAGGCCGAGCTGACCGCCGCCAACTTCAACGCCGCCTATGCCGCCATGTGCAGCTTCAAGGGCGACGGCGGCCGCCCGCTGGGCGTCAAGCCGACGCTGCTGGTGGGCGCGCCCAGCCTGCGTGAAAAGATTCTGGAGATCACCAAGAGCACCCGCCTGGCCAACGGCCAGGACAACATCAACCAGGGCGTGGTTGACCCCCTGGTGACGCCTTGGCTGGCGTAGGGAGGTCCGTGCATGGCCCGCATCATCCGCATCAATGCCCAGCCCAACGCCATCGGCGGCCGCTTCTGCCGTGCTGGCCTGTGCTTCGGCACCGTGCCCACGAACCTGACCGAGGACGAGCTGACCCCCGAGCAGTTGGCGGCGCTTCAGGCCGAGCCCATGCTCGTGGTGGAAATCACCGAGGAGGTGATCCCCACGGCGCCCCAGGCCAAGGCCGAAGCCAATGCCAAGGAAGGGACCAAGGAAGAGGCCAAGGCCCCGGCCAAGTCCACCGCTAAGGAGGGCGGCAAGTAATGGCTTACGCCACCGTTCCTGACCTTATCGCGGCGTACGGCATGCAGGAGGTAATAGCCCTGACCGACCGCGAGGAGCGCACGGACGCCGACAACCTCGGCACGGTGGACAGCACCGTCGCGCTGGGGGCTCTGGAAAGGGCCTCCAGCGAGGCGGACACCTATCTTGCGGCCCGCTACCCCCTGCCGCTGGCAAGCGTGCCCCAGGCCCTTGCGGCCGTGGTTTGCGACATCGCCCGCTACCGGCTCTCCGGCGGAGAGACCACGGAGACCACGCCCATAGCCGACCGCTACAAGGCGGCCGTCACCTGGCTGAAGGACGTTGCCGCTGGCCGGGCCGTGCTGCCCGGCGTGGCCACCGTTTCCGCCGGAGGCGAGGGCGGCGTGGAGTTCAACACCGGCCGCCGGGCCTTCGCGCGCACTCCTGAAGGGGCCGCGTAATGCTGGCCATCATCGAAGACGCCATCCTGGCGCGCATCGCCGGGGCCAAGCTGCCCTACCTGCGCACCCTGGCCACCTACGGCGGCGAGCTGGACGAGGGGCTGGGCGAGGCCGTGCGGCGCTTTCCCGCCGTGTGGACGGCCTTCAAGTCCGAGGGCGAGGGCGTGCCGCTGAACACTGCCAAGAGCGTGTATCGCATTCCGGCCACGTGGGTGGTGTTTGTGGCCGCGCGCAACCTGCGCAACGAGGCCGCCACCAGGCGCGGCGACAAGGTGAAGGTGGGCACCTACCAGATGCTGAAGGACGTGCGGGCGCTTTTGGCCGGGCAGGACTTTGGCCTGGCCATCGACAACCTGCGGCCTGGCCGCGTGCAAAGCATGGTCAGCGCCAAGTACCGGGGCCAGGGCGTCAGCGTGTACGCCCAGGAATGGAACACCCGGTACGACTACCGCGTGACCGAACGCGGCACGGGCGCGCCCCTGGACGCAACCGGCCAGCCAGTCACGCCGCTGCCGGAACTCTCGGCCATTGGCTTCAACTACTATTTGAAACCGGGTGACGACGTGCCCGACGCCGTGGACCTCATCACCCTGCAACAGGGCCGGGCCGAGGGCTCGGAATAAAGGAGACCCCATGCTTGTGACTGCCGCACCCGGCTTGCTTGTGCCCAAGGAAGGCAAGCCCCGCCAGTACATCACCGAGGCTGCCGCCGTGGAAGTACCCGAAACCGCCTACTACCTGCGCCGCCTGGACGAGGGCGACCTGGTGAAGGCTCCGGCGACTCCGGCCGCCAAGTCCAAAACCACGGCGGCAACCACGGCCCCCGTCCAGGCCCCGGAATAAGGAGGAACCCATGGCCAGCAAGAACATCAGTTTTGACAGCATCCCCGGCAGCATCCGCAAGCCGGGCAAGTACATTGAGTTCAACACCAAGCTTGCGGTGCGCACCCTGCCCACAAATGCGCAAGAGGTGCTCATCCTTGGCCAGCGCCTGGCTGGCGGCAGCGTGGCGACGCTCACGCCCACGCGGGTGTTCAGCGACGCCGAGGCCGCGACCTACTTTGGCCAGGGCAGCATGCTGCACCGCATGGTCCGCGCGGCCATCAGCGCCAACGCCTACGTCTCGCTGACCTGCCTGGCCGTGGATGACGCGGCGGCGGGCGTTGTCGCCACCGGAGGATTGGCGCTCACCGGCCCGGCCAGCGGCACGGGCGTGGCCACCCTCACCGTGGGCAAGGATGCCGTGCAGGTGGCCGTGGAATCCGGCGACACCGCCGCCGAGATCGCCGCCGAAATCGTGGCCCAGGCCGCGCAGCAGCCGGACCTGCCCGTGGCGCTGGCCGCCAACGCCGGGGCGCTCACCATCACCGCCAAGCACAAGGGCAGCCTTGGCAACAGCATCAAGCTGGCCTTCGTCAGCACGGCACCCGGCTTAGCCGGAGCCGTCACCGCCATGACCGGCGGCCAGACGGACCCGTCCGTTACCGCCGCCTTGGCCGCCGTGGCGGGTGCCGGGCACAACATCATCATCACCCCGTACACGGACGTGGACAACCTGGTGGCCCTGCGCACGCACCTGGAGTTCACGGGCGGCCCGCTGGAACAGCGCGGGGCCGTGGCCGTTTACGCCCTTGCCGGAACCCTGGCCAGCGCCACCACCCTTGCGGGCAGCGTGAACCACGGCCGCATCAGCGGGGCTCTTTTGCGCGGCGCGCGCCGCCTGCCCTGGGAGATCGCCGCCGCTTACGGCGCGGTCGTCGCGTCGGAAGAAGACCCGGCCCGGCCGCTGAACACCCTGGCGCTGACCGGCATCGACGTGCCGGACGTGGCCGACCGGCTCACCCGCACCGAGCAGGAGGTGTTGCTGCACAACGGCGTGACCCCGCTTGAGGTGGGGCCGGACGGCACCAGCGTGCAGATTGTGCGCGCCATCACCACCTACACCGTGAACGCGGAAGGCGTGGATGACGTGGCCCTGCTGGACCTCACCACCATTCTCACCATGGACTACGTGCGCAAGGCCGTGCGCGAGCGCATCGTGCTGCGCTTCCCCCGCTCCAAGCTTTCCAGCCGCACCCCGCCCGCCGTGCGCGGCGAGATTTTGGACGTGCTCTTCAAGCTGGAGGAGCTGGAGATCGTGGAGGAGGTGGAGGCCAACAAAGACGGCGTCATTTGCGAGCGCGACCTTCAGGACGTGAACCGCCTGGACGCCAAGATTCCCACGGACGTGGTGAACGGCCTGCACGTTTTCGCGGGCCGCATCGACCTTCTGCTGTAGAGCCTTTGCGGCTCTAACGCCCAACACCAAACGCTAACGGAGGCCATCCATGGCGCTGAAGGAATACCTGGGAGCCATCATCCTGGAAGTTGACGGCAAGGAATACGAGATCGAGTCCTGCAAGCCGGACCACAACAGCGGGCGGACCATGGTTAAAACCATGAACCGCACCGGCAGGCCGAGCGGCTTTGCCGAGGGCGTGCATGAGTGGACGCTGCAAATCACCGCGCCCATTCCCGTCAACGACCCCTTGGATTGGGACACGATCAAGGGCGCGAAGCTGACCATCTTCCCGGTGACGCAGAACGGCAAGCGCGTCACCTATCAGGACTGCGTGAGCCTGAAGGACTCGGAAGAATACGGCACCCAAGGCGAAGCCAAGGTCAGCGTGACCCTGGCCGCCGCGAACAAAATCAAGGAGTAGGCACATGCTGACGCAGAAAGGGACCCTGCTTTACGGGGTGGAAAAAGACGGGGTTTGGCACAAGGACTTTGAGCTGCGCCTGCCCACCTTGGAGGACCAGGAGGACGCGCTCGAAGCGGCCGGAGAAGGAGCCTGCAACGCCCGCGTGCGGCGTCATCTGTGGGCGCGCACCCTGCTGAAGCTGGGCGGCATCGACGCCAAGGAGATCACGCCCGAGCTGCTGGCCACGCTGCCCGCCGACGAATACGGCCAGCTCGCCGCGACCGAGGCGGCGCTGCTGGGAAAGCTGACGGCCGCGAGCGCACCTGCCGCGAGCTAAGGCTCGTTGAACTGGCGCTGACGCGGCACGGATTCAGCCTGACGGACATACGGGCGCTGACCACCCCGGAGGCCAAGACGTACATAGACCTGCTGGCCGAGGTCGCCACCGGAAAGGCCGGGGGCACCGTGTATGTGAACCAACGACTCAAGAAAAGGAATAGGCGCAAGTAGCACATGCCGGACATGGACATGCAAGTCACCCTCAAGCTGCGCGACCAGTTGAGCGCCGAAAGCACCCAGGCCCTGGACAAGGTGGTCAAGGGCGCGCGGGCCACGGGCGTGGCGGTGACGGAATCCGGCAAGGCCACGCGCGAGGCTGGCCGCGCGGCGGTGGAGGCTGGCAAAGCCACGGTTCAGGCGGCCAACGCCGCCACCGAGGCCCATAAGCAGACCTCCGCCGCCGTTAGCCAGGAGGCCACCGCGACCACCCGTGCCAGCCAGGCCACGCGGCAATATGCCGAAGATTGCCGCGTGGCCACGGCCAGAGGCAAGGAAATGGCGGAGGCCTGGACCGCCCTGGGGCACAAGGAGCGCAACGTCCTGGGCCTGGTGGGCAGGCTCAAGCAAGTGGACCAGTACGCGCGCCAGGCCGAAAAGGGCTTGTCCGCCGCAGCCAGCGCGGGCGGCCGTTTGGGCCAGGCCGTGGCCCAGGGCGGCGCGGCCCTGGCCGCAGGCGGATACGTGGCGGGCCGGGCCTTGGCCAAGCCTGTGGATTTTGAGCACCGCCTGGCGCAAATGTCGAACACCGCCTACGCGGAAGAGGGCCTGGAGGGCCGCCGCGCGGGCATGGGCAAGCTGCGCGGGGCGGTGGACCTGGCCGTGCGCGAAGGCGGCGGCACGCGCGACGAAGCGGCCGAGGCCTTGGACAAGATGCTGGCCAGCGGCGCTATCAAGTCCGGCGACGCCATGCGCATACTGCCCACCCTGCAACGCTTCGCCACGGCCAGCGGCGCGGGCTCCGGCGACCTGGCGGACATCGCCATACGCGGCATTCAGCAAGGCTTTTTCAAGCCCGAGCAGATCGGCCAGGCCTTGGACAAGGCCCTGGTGGCCGGGCAAATGGGCGGCTTTGAGCTGAAGGACATGGCCCGCTGGCTGCCGCAGATGATGGCCAACGCGGCGGGCATGAAGAGCATGGGCGGGTACGAGCGCATCCTGGCCAGCGCCCAGGCCAGCGCCGTCACGGCGGGCACCAAGGACCAAGCGGGCAACAACCTGGTCAACCTGCTGCAAAAGCTGAACAGCCAGGATACCGCCCAGGACTTCAAGAAGCTGGGCATCGACCTTTCGGGCACCCTGGCCAAGGCGCGCGAGAAGGGCACGCTGCCCCTGGACGCCTTTGTGCAGCTCATCGACCAAAAGGTGGTGGGCAAGGACAAGAAATTCCAGGCGCTCAAGACACGCGCGGCCGGTGCCCAGGGCAGCGAGAAGGCCGAGACCCTGGACGCCATGGCCGACATTCTCCAGGCCTCGGCCATCGGCAAGGTGGTGCAGGACCGCCAGGCCATGCTGGCCCTGGTGGCCGAAATGACCCAGCGCAGCTACATCCAAGACGTGCTGGGCGGCATGGGCAAGGCGGGCGGCGCGGGTAAAACCAGCTTTGACCTGGTGGCGGGCACCACATTTTATAAGTCCCAGCAGGTCACCAACGAAAAGGACATGGCCGCGTCCAACACGCTGGACGCCATCGGCGGTCCGCTGGGCAACGTGGCCACCAAAGCCGCCGACCTGGCCCGCGAGTTCCCTCTGGTCACGACGGCAGCCTTTGCCACCGCCACGGCCTTGTCCGCTGTGGCGGCTTCCGCCGGGGTGATCGTCGCCGGGCGCATGCTCTTTGGCGGCGGGGCCGCCGCCGCAGGCGCTGGCGCTGCCGGTGCCGCTGGTGCAGCTGGCGCGCCAACATCGGCCCTGGGCCGAGCCTTGGCAGGGGCCAAGGGAGGCTGGACCGGGACGGCTGCCCGCTGGGCTGGCCGGGCTGGTGGATATCTTAGCGTGCTCGGCAGTGCGGTGAGCGTTATTGGTACCGAGTCGGACGATAGCCTTACCCGTGCGCAAAAGAACGCCGCCCACGCGGGCACGGCCGGTGGCGCTGCTGGCGCTTGGGCGGGTGCCGCTTTTGGCGCAAAGGCCGGGGCGGCGGTTGGCTCATTTGTTCCGGGGCTTGGTACAGTGATAGGTGCTGGAGCTGGCGCTCTGATAGGTGGCGGCCTCGGATACATGGGCGGCCAGAGCCTGGGCAAAAAGGCTGGCGAGCTGCTGTTCGGCGGCGGCGAAACCGTGGTCCGTCACGAAATCAAGCTGGTGGCCGACGGCCGCGAGCTGGCCACGGTGGTGAACGAGTACAACAGCCGCCAGGCGCAACGGCATTAGGGGGCGCACATGGCCTGGGAAGATCGTCTGCTGAACGCCAGCTTCCGGGGCGCGCCCTTTGAGGTGCTGCGCACCAGAGATCGCGGCGAGCACGCCGTGGCGGAACATGAATACCCGTACCGCGACGGCGGCGAGGTGGAGGACATGGGCCGCAAGGCCCGGCGCATCAGCATCACCGCCGCAGTATGGGGCAAAGATTATGAAACCGTCCTGGAGCGGCTTATCAAGGCTCTGGACGAGCGTGGCCCCGCCGAGTTGGTCCACCCGGTGTTCGGCTCCACCAAGGCCCAGGCCTTGCCCTGGGACATCACCCACGATGCGGAGCGCCGGAATTATGCAGAGCTGGCGCTGGAGTTCGTGGTGGCCGGGACGGACAACCCGTTCTTTTCCCGCGCCTGGCCAAGCGCCGCCGCCAAAACCGAGACCGCCCGCACCGGGGCCGCCGAGGTGTTGAGCAAGGCCGCCGCCGCGTGCAAGAATCCCACGGCCATGGGCAAGGCTGGCTTGGCCGCCCTGGCCAACCTCAAGAGCCAGGCCACGGGCGTGCTCACCAGCGGCGCGGAGATCGTCGGCGCGCCCGCCACCTGGGCGAACGACATCGCCAGCCTGGTCACGGGCATTGTGGACCTGCGCTCGTTTTCCTCCGGCTCGCTGCTGCCGGACTTTTCGGCCGTGTGCGCCGCCTTGTCCTCGGCCATTCTGCTGCCCTCGGGCAGTTCGTCCAGGGGCTCCAGCTACTACTCCGGCTCCGGTTCCGGCACAGGCGCCACCACCACGCCCGTTACGGCGGGCACGGAGCTTGACCAGGTGGCCGCCCACGTGCAGCTGGAGGCGGCCCTGGGCGTGGCCGAGGCCGCGCAGATCGTGCTGGAGTCCGAGGCCGTGACGCCCACGTTGACGCCGGACGAGATCGAAACCGTGACGGCGACCACGCGCGAGGGCTTGCAGCAAAGCATAGACACCTACCGGGACCTGTACCCGCTTGAGCAGGCGCGCGCCGTCACCGAGCCCACCAAGGACGTGGCCGCCGCTGTGCAGGAGGCCGCCGCCGCCGTGCTTGAGGCCCGCCCGCCGCTCACCACCGTTACCGTGGCCGCGCGCACCTGCCCGCGCTTGCTCGCCCACCGGCTGTACGGCGACCACACGCGCGCGGCCGAGCTGGTGCGGTTAAACCGCATGAGCGACCCGAACTTTCTAACGCCTGGCCAGGAGCTGAAGGTCTATGCAAGCTAACGCCAGCACCGCCGAAACCCTGGCCCTGCGCATTGGCCAGCATGAACACCGGGATTGGGAGCGCGTTGAAGTGGACTCGGACCTGCTGACCCCGGCCGACGGCTGGCGCGTGAGCCTGGGCCTGCCCGAGTTGAAGGGCGGCCTGGGCGTGCCCTCGTATGTGCGGCCCTGGGAGCCCGTGACGCTGACCCTGGGCGGCCAGGTCATCATGCGCGGCCGCATCGACACCGTGGAGTCCGACGTGGACAAGGCCAGCCACACGCTGGCGCTCACTGGCCGCGACCTGGGCGCGGTGCTGGTGGACTGCTCCGCCCCTATCTTCGCCGCGCGGCAGTGCAGCCTGGCCGAGATCGTGGCCAAGATGGTGCGGCCCCTGGGCATTACGTCCATCAAGGTGCAGGCGGGCGCGGCCACTCACGACAAGATTTCCGTTGACCCCGGCATGACCGCCTGGGACGCGCTCCAGCGCGTGTGCGAGCAGAACGGCTGCTGGCCGTACTTCGCACCGGACGGCACGCTCATCATCGGCGGGCCGGACTACACCGACGCCACCAATCCGGCCGTGGGTCAGCTGGTGTTGCGGTGGAACGGCAAGGGCAACAACGTGCTGCGCCTAGCCGAAAAGAAGGGAATACAGGAGCGTCATAGCGAGGTGACGGTGCTTGGCCAGGCCCACGGCTCGGAGCACTCGGCGGGCGCGCACAACATTCGCGCCACGGCCAAGGACAGCGCGGCCTACTTCAAGCGGCCCGAGATCGTGGTGGAGGCGGATTGCGACAACACCGGCCACGCCCAGCGCCGGGCGCGCAAGATCGTGGCGGACGGCAAGCTGGCCGCCTACGAGATACAGGCCAGCGTGCGCGGGTATCGCGTCCTTGGCGCGGCGGGCGCTCCCTTGTGGACGCCTGGCCAGCGCGTGCGCGTGCTCTCCGAGCCCCACGGCATCGACGGCGTGTTCTATCTTATGCGGCGCGTGTTCCTGTGCGGGCTCGGCACGGGCCAAACCACGGAGCTGACCCTCAAGCCGGACGGCCTGTGGCAGCCGGACGTGGGCCACCACAAGCGGCACAAGTACAAGGCCAAGGCCGGTGCCGGGGAGATCGTCGACTTATGATTCGTGACGTGATGCGCTACGTGGACCGCAGGCTGGCGGGCATTCGCCTTGCCTACCGCGCCACCTTGTCCGCCCTTTCCAAAGGCGCGGCCGTGCAGCTGGTCCAGGCCGAGGCCTTGGCAGGCGAGACCATACAAGCGGCGGAGCTGGTGCAGCAGTTCGGCTTTACCAGCGGCCCACCGGCCGGGACGCAGCTCATCATTCTGCCCCTGGGCGGCAGCACCGCGCACAGCGTCATCATCGCCACGGAAAACGGGAGCTACCGCGTGGACGTGGCCAGCGGCGAGGCCTGCCTTTACAACATGTGGGGCGACAAGGTGCATCTCAAGAAAGAGCGCATCGAAGTGGAGACCAAGACATACCACGTCAAGGCCAGCGAGCAGGTCATTTTTGAGACGCCCGCGCTCTCCATGGTGGGCACGGGCGGCGGCGCGGCGGCGGCCACCTTCACCGGCAGCCTGCACACCACGGGGGCCGTCACTTCTGACGGCGACCACGTGGCGGGCGGCGTGAGCCTGGAGCACCACACCCACCCTGGGGATAGTGGCGGCACGACAGGAGAAGCGATTTAACTCGCCATTAGTTGCTTAGGGTGCTTTGTGGGAGAAATCGAATATTAGGGTGCCATTCAAATTTTATAAATACTTGTGTCTCATCAAATTCATGAATTTCTTTCATTGAATTAGCTTCAAGAAGATATGTCCCTGGCTGAAGATTGATTCTTACTATCTCACGAAGTAACGAACCAGTGCCTTTAGCTTTTCCAAAACTGTTAGCATACATCCCCTGTGTTTCTATTATATTGTCAGAAACAGATCCAATGTCCTGCCCATTTTCAATTTTATGTATTTTAATATGCACTGGAATCTTTATTCCTGGATTACTATATGTACCGTCTGGACGTATGCCTCCACCGCCTACTAATGTATAAAGGCGTGTGAGGTCATCACTATCGATGTAATTAAATTTTAATGCAAAAATGTATGATCTATATTCTGTAACTTTGAATTCTTGTTTTATCACAGCATCGGGTTTGCTCGCGTCGAAAGGAAAATAAACCACTGATTTTGATGCTGCTTCAGAAAAGTCAACGTTTTGAGTCAAAAAGAAAATTGTCCCAAGCATTACAACAAATATTTTCGCTAACTTATTCATCGCGCCCCCCTCATGGAAACACCCTTGGTAAAGATTGTTTTTCTATCTCGTCTGCACTTGCCACCGTTTTTAATGAAACACAAGTTAACGGATACGCATGAATTGTACGTTATCCTCGTCGTAGTCGTTTGACGAGGGAAATCGTGGATCCAACGTCAACGCACCGCCCCCTACTGAACCCCTTCCTCCTGTTTTCCCCCTGCGCCGCCACTAGTGTGGCGGCATGGCGGACGCATACCTCGATCCCACAACCGGCGGCTACACGCTGACCGACGGCAGCCTGACCCAGGACCCCGCGCGCGGCCTGGCCAACGCGGTTTTTCTGCGCCTTATGACGCCCCTGGGCAGTTATTGGGAAGACGCCACGCTGGGCTCGCGCCTGCACGAGCTGGCGCGCGAAAAGGACCTGGCCCGCGTGGCCATCCTGGCCAAGCAATACAGCGAGCAGGCCTTGCAGCCGCTGTTGGATGACGGCCGCGCGCAGGCCATCGCCGTGGAGACGGAGCGCCAGCACGACGGCTGGCTGCGCCTGGCCGTGCGCGTCACCGACGCGGGCGGCCGTGAACACCTGTTCACGCACAACGTAACGGTCATGTGAGGGCGGAGCAAATGGCATCCATTACAAAGGATTATGCGGAGATCAAGGCAGACATTCTGCGCGACACGCAAAGCCAGCGGCCCGACGCCGCCGTAACGGCGGACTCGGACTTCGGCGTGCGCGCCGGGGGCACGGCCGCAGCCGTGGAGGGGCTGTATGAGCGCCTGGCGTACATCGCCCGGCAGCTGTTCCCCGACACGGCGGACACGGAATACCTCGAAAAGCACGCCACCCTGCGCGGCCTGACGCGCAAGCGCGCCACCGCAGCCCAGGGCACGGCCACCTTTGCGGGCACGGCGGGCGCGGCCATCGCCGTGGGCACGGAGCTGAAGACCGTGGCCGGGCTGGCCTTCGTCACCACGGAAGCCGGGCTGATTAGCCCCATAGTAGGCGGCGCGGGCGGCACCGCCGTTGTGGCTGTGCAGGCCAGCGCCACGGGCAAGGACTCGAACCTGGCCAGCGGCACCGCGCTCACCTGCACCAGCGCGCCTTCGGGCGTGCAGGGCGTGGCCAGCCTGGCCGCCGCCACGGTGGGCGGCACCAACGCGGAAACCGACGCCGAGCTTTTGGCCCGGCTGCTCGACCTGCTGCGCAACCCGGCCGGGGGCGGCAACAAAGCCGAGTGGCGGCGCTGGGCGCTTGCCGTGGACGGCGTGACCCAGGCCTATGTGTTTCCCCTGCGGCGCGGGCTGGGCACGGTGGACGTGTGCATCACCTCGGCCGACGGCCTGCCCTCGGCCGCGATTCTGGCCGCCTGCACCGCGCACCTGGACGAAGAGCGCCCGCCTGCGGCGAAGGACTTTCTTGTGCTGGCCCCCAGCCTGGTGGCGGTCGCTGTGTCCGTTAAAGTGCGCTTGTCCGGCCTCACCCTGGCCCAGGCGCAAACGGCTATTGAGACCGCCCTGGGCGTGTACTTCGCCACCCTGGAGCCGGGCGACACGGCCTATCTTTCGCGCATCGAGACGGCGATCAGCGGCGTGGACGGCGTGGTCGACCGCCAGGTGACAAGCCCGATGGCCAACGTGGCGGCCGGGGCCATCGAATGGCCGCGCCTGGGCGTGGTCTCCGTGGAGCTTATGTGAACCACGCCGAACTGCTGACCCTGCTGCTACCCAAGCCCTACGAGGCCACGGACCCCGTGCTGGCGGCCAGCCTGGCGGCCGAGGGCGCGGCGTTGGACGCGGCCCATGCCTCGGTCCAGGTGGTGGCCGAGGGCATAAGCCCGGCCGGGGCGGACGGCCTGTGGCTGGCGGATTGGGAGCGCGTGCTGGGCCTGCCCGACACCTGCGCGGGCGGCTATGCCCAGACCCAGGCCGAGCGCATAGCCGCCGCCTTGTCCAAGATGCGCCAGCGCGGCGGGCAAAGCCGGGCCTACTTTATCGGCGTGGCCAAGGCCCTGGGCTACGAGATCACCATTGAGGAGCACCCGGTCTACACCTGCGCCAGCCCCTGCAACCAGCCCATTTGCGATGAGCCCTGGAGCTTCGTTTGGACCGTGCGCGGCCCTGCCGTCACCGTCCGCGAGTTCACTTGTCAAAGCGGCTGCGCCGACCCGCTGGCCAGCTGGGGCAACGCGCTTTTGGAATGCCTCATCAACCGGCTGAAGCCAGCCCACACCCACGTAATTTTTGCCTACGGCAACGAATAGCCCAGAACAGGAGGAAGCCCCATGCAACGCGTTAAAACGCCCACCGCCGTGGCCAATAAGGCCGCCTACAGCGAGACAGGCACGCCCGGCCATTTCACCAACGGCGACGCCGTGGCGGGCATTCCGGCCACCGTGCCCGGCCAGGATTGGTTCAACATGGTGCAGGAGGAAATTCTCAACGTCATCAAGGCGGCCGAGATTAATCCCAGCTCCACGGATGACACCCAGCTGACGCAGGCCATTGCAAAGCTCATCGCCGATCAGGCCGTGACCGTGAGCGACGCCTCGGAAACCGTGGCGGGCATCCTCAAGCTGGCCACGCTGACTCAGGCCATCGCGGGCACCAACACGGCCACGGCCATGACCCCGGCGGACGTGGCGGCGGCAGCGTTGAGCGGCACGGGCCGCGTTGCCCTGGCCGCAGGCACGGCGGACGCCCTCACTGCCACGGTGCCCTCTGCGCAGACGGCCTTAATCCACGGCATGAACGTGCTTGTGCGCGCTGCCGCCACCAACGCCACCACGACGCCGACCTTTGCGCTCACCCTGGGCACGACGGCGACCCCGGCCAAGGTCATTGTCGGCCCGGCAGGTGCCGCACTGGCCGTTGGGGCCATCGCCGGGGCCGGGCACTGGCTGGCGCTCACCTATGACGCCACGCTGGACAAATGGATGCTGGGCAATCCCACCGTTACCGCATCGGCCTCCATCATCGGGGCTGCGCGCAATCTCGCCTTGAGCGCCACCGGCCTTTCCGCGCTGGTCTCCATGACGGCGGACGAGCTCGTCCTCAAAAGTGCCGGAGTGGCAAAGCTCTGCTCCGGTTTGGCTCTCTCTGCTTCAACGGCGGCCGCTGGTGCTGGCGGACTCGACACCGGGGCAATAGCCGCCAGCACATGGTATGCGGTCTTCATCATCGCCAAGGAAGACGGGACCACGGCCCTCTTGCTTTCCCTCTCCGCCACGGCCCCCACAATGCCGCTCGGCTACACCTACAAGGCGCGCATCGGCTGGATTCGCACCGATGGCACGGCCAATAAGTACCCGCTTGGCTTCGTGCAGGTCGGCAAGTTGGTGCATTATCGCGTGGCAGCCGGGTCAAACCTCGCGGCCATGCGGCAGATGATTTCTGGGGCCCAGGGCGAAGTCACGACGCCGACATGGATCGCCGTGCCCGTCAATAATTTTGTTCCCGCCACGGCGATCAAGATTGCAGTGGCGCTCATCAACGGCGGCAACGGGTACGCGGTCGCAGCGCAAAACAACTCGTACGGCCCCATGTCCTCAACAACCAATCCCCCCCCGGTGACGGTCAACGCGACGACAACCAACGTGGTGAACAAAGATTTTATCTTGGAGAGCACGAACCTGTATTACGCGGCCAACCTGGCGGGCGGCGGCCTGTTCTGCGTTGGCTGGGAGGACTGCTAAATGGGTTACGCAGTACGTAAAGACGGCTTGGGCTGGCGCATTGTGGCTGCCTCCACGGATTGTGGCGCGGACGAAACCTATAGCAACGAGCAGCCCGTGCCTTACGAAGCGACGGCCGAGGGTAAGGCCGCATTAATCCGCGCCACGCGCGACGCCAAGCTGACCGCCTGCGATTGGACGCAGCTTGCGGACGCGCCGCTCTCGGCCGAGGTCAAGGCGGCTTGGTCCACCTACCGCCAGGCCCTGCGCGACATCACCGCCCAGGCGGGCTTTCCGCAGGACGTGACCTGGCCGAGTGAGCCGGGGGCGTAGGGAAATGCTACACTAGTCTAGGAGCGCGTGTGCATATTAACTTTCATCAGAAAACTCGAACCAGTGGAAACTATGGAAATTACCATCCAATATATCCACAGCTTCGTCGTCGTCCTCGATAATAGGGACAAGGGAGAGTGTTCCCACATGGTTAATTATCTCGCATTGCATTGAGCCAGCCTGCTGACCGAAGTAATGCTTTGCTGCTGCTGTTAAGCTATTTTTTATTCTCTGGTAGTGCAGTGCTTCAAATTTCCGGATTTCATATGCGTCATCGTCCTCGTAGAAAACAACAAAAAAAATATCACCTTTAGGCTCATTAACTTGCACACGTACCATCTTTCCTCCTTGTGAGGTTGAGGGTGACGGAGGAAGCAGGCGGGGGAGTTTGCCCCTCCCCCACTGGCCCGGTGTACCACCACCGGTCCACGGCCAAAGCCGCTGCTCCCTGGCCCTGATCAGGGGTGAGGGGAGGCTAGCAGGCCAAGGCGCAACCGTCAAAAGGAACCATGGACAAGGAGATCAGGTGCGGCAACTGTAATCGGCTTCTGGCCAAGGGTGAGGCCCTGGCGCTGACCATCAAATGCCCGCGTTGCGGGCAGTTCAATTTCGTGAGGGCCACGAGCCCCAACGCAGAAGGCCTGCGAGCCTCCCCGGAGCGCTCGCGTGAATCCGACGATCATTGACAACGGAATGAGCTTGTACAAGGGCGACGCCCTGTCTGTGCTTCAGGGCATGCCGGACGCCAGCGCGGACGCAGTGGTGACGGACCCGCCCTATTCCAGCGGTGGCGCTTCCACTGCCGCCCGCAAAGCCGATCCGGCGCAGAAATACCAGCAATCCAGCACCCAGCGACGTTTTCCCGCGTTGCTGGGTGACAATAAGGACCAGCGGTCTTTCCTGGCTTGGGCCGTGCTCTGGCTTTCGGAGTGCTGGCGCATCGCCAGGAACGGCTCGCCGTTGCTCATGTTCAGCGACTGGCGGCAGCTACCTGTAATGACCGACGCGGTACAGGCAGCCGGATGGACCTGGCGGGGCGTGGTGGTGTGGGAGAAGCCCTCGGCTCGGCCTATGCGCGGCCAGTTTCGAGCCCAGGCGGAGTATGTGATCTTCGCCACCAAGGGGCGCTTCGCGCGCGCCACGGACCGCTGCCTGCCGGGCGTGTTCCGGCATTCTGTGGAAATGGCGCGCAGGGTTCACCTGACGGCAAAGCCCGTGCCCCTCATGTGCGAGCTGCTGGAAGTGACCAAGCCCGGCGGCGTGGTGCTCGACCCTTTCATGGGGGGCGCATCGACGGGCCTGGCCTGCCTGGAGACGGGGCGGCAGTTTGTCGGGGTGGAGTTGTCGGGGGATTACTTCCAGATTGCAAAACAGCGCCTGACGGACCGATAAACAACAGCCCATGCGGAGCGTTAGAATTTAGCGCTTCGCATGGGCAAATTTACGTTTGAGATCGGGTGGGGCGAGTTGTGCCGAATTGCGCGCCGATCAGTGCCGAATTGCGCGCCGGTTTACTG
>NZ_BAAHYE010000002.1:0-1020000 GCF_054657715.1 Humidesulfovibrio idahonensis
CGCCAGGGGGTATGCACCCCCTGGACCCGCAAATGGGGTGAAGCGCTTGGGCCTCATGCGCTGCCGGGTCTGTTCACCATATGAGGGGGACCGGGGGGAATCATTCCCCCCGGCGGAGGGCGCGGGAGGCGGAGCCTCCCGATTGGATTGCGCAAGCATAACCCCATGTTGTAGCACCGAACATAATCGGCAGGGATTTGGTCGGAAAAAGGGTGAAATTTCCCTGTTGACAGCTTTTCCGCGAAAGGTTGAGGTGTGGCGCACAAAAACGAGCTTGTTCTCCCTTCCTGGCGGAGGGGGCCGGGAGGCGGAGCCTTACCCGGATGATATTTCGTAACTTACTTTGACACCTGGAGAATCGCATGCGTCTGTCCAAAGCCTATGTCCCGACCCTGAAGGAAGTGCCCGCCGAGGCCGAGGTTGTCAGCCACCGTTTGCTGCTGCGCGGCGGCTTTGTGCGCCAGCTCACCCGCGGCATCTACACCTACCTGCCCCTGGGCCTTAAGACCTTGAACAAGGTGGCGGACATTGTGCGCCAGGAGATGGACCGCGCCGGGGCCCAGGAGATCCTGATGCCCATGGTGCAGCCGGGCGACCTCTGGCGCGAGACCGGCCGCTGGGAGTTCTACGGCAAGGAGCTGCTGCGCTTCCGCGACCGCGCGGACCGCGAATACTGCCTCGGACCCACGCACGAGGAAGTGGTGACCGACCTGGTGCGCGGCGAGGTGCGCTCGTACCGGCAGCTGCCCATCAACCTGTACCAGATCCAGACGAAGTTCCGCGACGAGATCCGCCCGCGCTTCGGGCTCATGCGCGGCCGCGAGTTCGTCATGAAGGACGCGTACTCTTTTGACCGCGACGAAGCCGGCGCGGACGAGAGCTACCGCGCCATGTACGACGCCTATTGCGCCATCTTCCGCAGGCTCGGCCTGGAGTTCCGCCCGGTCGAGGCCGACACCGGCTCCATCGGCGGCAACTTCAGCCATGAGTTCATGGTCCTGGCCGACACCGGCGAGGACACCATCGCCACCTGCCAGGCTTGCGAGTACGCCGCCAACCTGGAAAAGGCCGAGGTTGTGGTGCCGGTGGACCGCTGCGACTGCGGCCACGACTGCCCGGCCTACAGCGAGGTGCCCACGCCCGGCGTGCACACCGTGGCCGAGGTGTGCGAGTACCTTTCCATAGACGCCCATACCCTGGTGAAGACCCTGCTTTTCGACGTGGACGGCGCACCCGTGGCCGCCCTGGTGCGCGGCGACCGCGAGCTGAACGAGATCAAGCTCAAGAACCACCTGCACGCCACCGAGGTGAAGCTGGCCACGCCCGAGCAGGTGGTGGCCTGGACCGGCGCGCCCGTGGGCTTTGCCGGACCTGTGGGCCTCAAGGTCGCGGGCATCAGGATCATCGCCGACCGCGAGCTGGACTTTGACTGCGGCTGGTTCGTGGGGGCCAACAAGGCCGACGCGCACATGAAGAACGTCGACCTGCGGCGCGACGTGAAGCTCGACGGCTACGCCGACCTGCGCAACATCACCGAGGCCGACAAGTGCCCGCGCTGCGGCGGCGCGGTGAAGCTGCGCAAGGGCATCGAGGTGGGCCACGTGTTCAAGCTGGGGCTCAAGTACTCCCAGGCCATGAACGCCGTGTTCCTGGACGAGAACGGCAAGGAGCAGACCATGATCATGGGCTGCTATGGCATCGGCGTTTCGCGCATCGTGGCCTCGGCCATCGAGCAGAACCACGACGACGACGGCATCAAGTTCCCGCCCTCCATCGCGCCCTATGAGGTGGCTTTGCTCTCCCTGGCGGGCAAGGACCAGGAAGTGGCCCTGGCCGCGGACAAGCTCTACACCGAGCTCACGGCCAAGGGCATCGAGGTGCTGTACGACGACCGCGACGAGCGCCCCGGCGTGAAGTTCAAGGACGCCGACCTGCTGGGCATGCCCATGCAGCTGGTGCTGGGCGGCAAGGGGCTCAAGAACGGCATCATCGAGGCCAAGGACCGCCGCACCGGCGAAAAGCGCGAGATCAAGCTGGCCGACTTCGCGGCCGAGTTCGCCGACTGGCGCCGCACTGTGCGTCAGGGCTGGGGGCTGGACCTGGCCTAGGCTGGAGAGCGGGAGCCGGACGTGGACGCTCTCGACCTCCAACTGGAATACTGGAACGGCACCGGGGCGGCCAAGACCTTCAGCCACCCGGTGCCCGTTGCGGAACTGCTGGAGCAGCATGGCCCGGAGGCGGCCGTTCTTGACTACGGCTGCGGCTATGGCCGCGTCTGCGCGGAGCTGACCCGCGCGGGCTTCCGAAATGTGCTGGGCGTGGACGCCTCGGCCGCGCTGGTGGCGCGCGGCAAGGCCCAGAGCCCGGACCTGGACCTGCGGGCGGTGACCGCGCCGCCGCTGCCGCTGCCCCCGGCCTCCTTCGACATCTGCCTGCTGGTGGCGCTGCTCACCTGCGTGCCCACGGACGCCGGAGCCGCCGCTCTGCTGGCCGAGGCGCACAGGCTGCTGCGTCCTGGCGGCGTGCTGTTCCTCAGCGATTATCCTTTGCAGAAAGACGCGCGCAACCTTGCCCGCTACAAGCAGTTCGAGCCGGAGTTCGGCTCCTACGGCGTGTTCCGCACGGAAGGGGCGGTGTTCCGCCATTTCGCCCTGGAGGATGTGGGCCGGCTGCTTGCCGGTTTCGACGTGCTCTGGCGGCGCGGGCTCAAGGTGCTGACCCTGAACGGGCACGAGGCGGACATCATCCAGGTGCTGGCGCGCAAACGCACGGAGCCGCAAGGCGCGTAGGCGAAGCGGCTGCGCGTGCCGAGGGGCATCTCCCTGGCATGGGCGAAAGCGCCTTGGGGAACGCCGATGAAAAGGCTGCGCGTGGCCAAGGGCTCCCGCTTGGGCACGTGCATTCTTGCGCCTGGGCGGTTTGGGAAACGCCCGTGGCGAACGTCGCTTTTGCCTGAAACTGGCGCGGGCTTCGCACGGGATCGCACGCGTGAGGGTGGAGCGGACCTCCCGCCGTCGCCCGATTCAGAACATCCTCTTCTCCCGCTTCCGCCGCGGGGCAATCCGCAAGGTCTGCGCACCGCGCTTGTTTTCCGCCCGCGCAAACGAAAAGGCTGAGACGAACGCGTTCGCCCCAGCCTTTCTGCTTGTGTCATGCGAGGGAGCATCGCCCGGTGGGCGGCGTTCCCCCAAGCCCAACGGCTCACTGCGGCATCAAGGGCACCGCTCCGGCCGGGATGCCCGCTCCGCGCGTGCCGCCTCTCGTCTCGTCACGCGTGCGCGTTACAGCGCCACCAGCTCGTAGTCCCTGGTGCCCAGGCCCAGCGCTTCGGCGTAGTCCAGACCCAGGGCCTGCGGCAGGTGCGGGCGCATGGCGCGGAACTTGTCGTCGCCGGGCTTGAGGCCCTTGGGCAGGTGGCTGGGCCACAGGGGCTCGGCCTTGTTGATGAGGTCGATGCTGGCCTGGTCGATGGCCACGGGGTCGAGGGAGGCCAGAATGCCGATGTCCGGGCAGATGCAGGCGTCGGAGAAGCCCATGCAGTCGCAGTCCGGGGTGACGTTGGTGACGAAGCTGATGTGCAGGCTGGGCTTGGGCCGGGCCAGCAGCACGGCGGCGGCGTATTCCATCATGCGCTCCAGAAAGGCGGCCACGTCGGTCTGCCAGTTGATCTCCAGCGCGCCGGTCTTGCAGGCCAGAAAACAGGCCCCGCAGCCGATGCAGCGCGTGTGGTCGAGCAGGATGTGCTTCTTCTTCAGCTCGCCGGGCGCGTCGGCCAGGGAGAGCGCCTTGGCCGCGCACATGCTGACGCACGCGCCGCAGCCCACGCATTTGTCCACGTTGACCATGGGGCCGGTGGAGACGTGCTGCTGCATTTTGCCCTGCTTGCTGGCGCTGCCCATGCCGATGTTTTTGAGCGCGCCGCCGAAGCCCGCCAGTTCGTGCCCCTTGGCGTGGTTGATGGACACCAGGAGGTCGGCGTCGGCGATGTCCGCGGCGATGAAGGCCTCGGAGAAGTGCTTGCCCTTCACGGGCAGGGCCTTTTGGCTGCCGCCCCGGAGTCCGTCGGCGATGATGACCGGCGCGCCCAGAAGCAGGGGATCATAGCCGTGCTGCGCGGCCTGCATGGAGTGGCTCACGGCCTCGCCGCGCTGGCCCACGTACAGGGTGCTGGCGTCGGTGAGGAAGGGCCGCGCCCCGGCCTTGAGCAGGGCGTCGATGATGGGCTTGATCATGAGGGGCTGCACGTGGCTGGTCACGCCGCGCTCGCCGAAGTGGATCTTGAGCGCTGTGAGTTCGCCGCCGCCGACGTTTTCGGCAAAGCCGGTGCGGGCCAGCAGTTTGCGGATGCGTTCGGGGTAGGGCGCCTTGAGGCTGGCGCGCAGGTTCCAGAAGTACACGGGGCTTTTCATGGGCGGACTCCTTGTGGCTTGGTGGCGGAAGGTTGGTCGCAAAAGGCTTCGGCGAATTCCTGCGGCGTTGCCGGGGCCTGGCCGCTTGAGGCGTCCTCGCAGCCTGTGTCGCACACAAGCTCGGCCAGGGCGCGGCCGCCCGCGGAACGCTTGCCGCCGTGGGCCTCGGCCCGCTGGTCCCAGCGCGGCAGCAGCAGTTCGCGCGCGGCTTCCTCGCAGGTTTGGGCGCTGTCCGACTTTTGCCCCAGGCGGTGGCAATCCAGGTAAAGCTCCTGCAACTGCGCGCAGTCGGTGGCGGCGGCCGGTTTGGCGGCCAGGGCTGGCGCGGCCAAGCCTGTTGCCAAGCCTGTTGTCAGGACCAGCACCAGGAAAATCCTCAACGGCGGCGGGGTGCGGAGCAGGGCGGATCGGCTGGGGCGCATGGTTTTGCGGTCCTCCGGCTGGCGGTTTTTCATCCCTCAGATTGCCTTGGCCGGGGGCGGCTGGCAAGCGGAATCTTGCGCGCTTCGGATTGTGCGATTTTCTTGGCACAAGGCGCTTTACAACCCATTGGCAGTGCTTATCTACAAAGTGGGACCGCCCCGGAAGCACCGGCAAGGGACCCAGGCACCAACCGCAACGGAGGGTGGACTCGAATAGACGCAGAGCTTCTCACCACAGAATGGCGGATTGAGCCGCCCCTCGCACAAGAAAGAGAATAGTGCGCCGCAAGAGCGATCCGACAGATCCGGACAAAGGGGGGTCGGGATCCACCCGGGGGTACCGGGACGCGGCGCACAACCTTGTTGTTTGCCTTCCTGCCCATCGTTGTACCCGCCATGCCTGCTGTTTCAACCCATCTGTTCAGAATCCCGCCATTGTGATTCCGCTGTTGCCGAAACTGTGGAAAACCTCCTTGACTGCACGCGTTGCGTGTCTATTTTCCCTCTCATCACATCCCATAAAGGAGGTAGCGCTATGGTGCTTGACTTCAACACCCTTTACTCCTTCCCCGGCCGCTTCGACCGGATGTTCGAGGAGTTCTTCAAGCCGCAATTGGCCGATGGACGCAGAATGGCCTACCCGCCGCTGAACCTGAGCGAGGACGAGGGCGCGTATTACGTGCGCTCCGAGGTTCCCGGCCTGCCCCTGGAGGCGCTGGAGCTGACGCTGACCGACAAGAGCCTCATCATCAAGGGAGAGCGGCCCACCGAACAGGGCAAGTACTTCCGCCAGGAGCGTCCGGCGGGGTTCTTCCAGCGCATTGTGGCCCTGAACGTCCCGGTGGACCGCGACGGCGTGCGCGCCACGCTGGTTGACGGCGTGCTCACCGTGGTCCTTCCCAAGTGCGAGGAATGCAAGCCCCGCAAGATCAGCATTGAAGTGGCCTGAGGCCAGAGCAAGGAGGTAACGCCATGACCGAGCAAAACACCGAGCAGGCCGTCAAGGCCGAAGCCAAGTCCTTGCCGAGGGTGAGCCCCGCCACGGACATTCTGGAGCGCGAAGACGGCTTCTATGTGTATATGGACATCCCGGGCGTGCGCCGGGAGGATTTGAAGATAGACATCAACGAGAACGAGCTGCTGGTGACGGGCCGGGCCATGCAGGGCGCGGCGGAGAAGGAGAGCTTCCTCGAGGTCCAGTTCGGACCGGGTGAGTACATCCGCGCCGTCAGCCTCTCCGATCTGGTCGACCGCGAGCACATCAAGGCCACGCTCAAGGACGGCGTGCTGGTCGTCCACTTGCCGAGGCTGGAAAAGGCCGCTCCGCGCCGCATCACCATCCAGTCCGCCTGATCCGAACCACACTGGACCGGCCCGAACCGTCCGACTTGGCCTGAGCCGCCGGAACGGGACCGGCCCCCACGGGCAGACGCTCCCCTGGCGCCCAACCGGGGGAGCGTCTTCAGGCCCGGCTACGCCGCATCTTCCTCCCGCCGCCCGGCTTCGGGGGCCGTCTTGCAGGCGGGGTGTCCGGGCAAGGCGGCCGGCCCCGGCGCCTCCTCCTCCCTTCCATATGGTGCGGGCGCTTCCGCCGCGCAGGCCAGGGCTCCACGCCGCAGCGCCTGGGCGTATTCCGACTCATGCTCCTGGCCGTGCGCCAACGTGTGCTCCGGCAATGCGGCAGCGGAGACCCGGAATCCGAATCGAAGCAACTCTTGAGCTGTGGGCAGCCGCCCTAACGCATCTTTGAACAATAACAGGCACGGCATGATCATCATCCTCCCGCATCGCAGTGCGCGTTGTGTGGCGTTCCGCGTGCAACGTTTTTCGTATATCTAAATAACGCAGTAATTCATGTCTACATTTTTTCCGTGCGAGGCGCTATAGATAAACCTGTTTGCTTTCTATAGTCCGAGTTTCTACGTTTAAAGGTTTTATAAATGCCTGAAGTTGGGATAAAAAGACGGTGTTGCAGTGTTGCCGCAGCCAAGGCGTCTTTGTTTGTTGCGCAAGCCGCCAGCATGGGGCAGGTGTGGACATCGGACCCGGCACAGCCTACACTGTTCTTCGCGTCGGCGTTTCGCCCGGCGCGCCACGCTCCCAGGAGGTATTCCGCTCGTGTCGAGACTGGCATTCATCCCAAAATCCGCTTCGTTGCGGTCCGCTTGCGCGGCCGCGCTTCTGCTTTGCGCCCTGGCTCAGCCCGGCGCGGCCTGGGCCAGCAAGACAAGCCCCGCGCAGCCCTCCGTGCTGGAGCCGGACGCCGAGCCCGCCACCAGCCCGAAGTTCCGGGCCACCCTTTCCAAGGCCCAGGCGGGCGACGTGCACGCCCAGAACGAGCTTGGCGTGCTTCTGGCCACGGGCAACGGCACGCCCAAGTCTCCGGCCGAGGCCGTGCGCTGGTGGACCCTGGCCGCGGAAAAAGGCTTTGCCGACGCCCAGTTCAACCTGGCCCTGGCCTACGACCAAGGCCACGGCGTGGCCAAGAACACCGCCCAGGCCGCAGCGCTGTACGAGAAGGCCGCGGACCAGGGCATCGTGGCCGCCATGTACAATTACGCGGAGATCTTGAGCTCCGGCCACGGCGTGCCCATGAATCTGAGCCAGGCGGCGCATTATTACGAGGCCGCGGCCAAGAAGGGCCACGTGAAGTCCATGTATGGCCTGGCCCTGGCCTACACGCGCGGCGCCGGCGTGGAGCGCGACGACGTGAAGGCCGCCAGCTGGATGCAGAAGGCCGCGGAGGCCAACAACTCCCGCGCCCAGTACCTGCTGGCGCAAATGTACGCCCAGGGCATCGGCGTGCCCAAGGATACGGCCAAGGCCGCCCACTGGCTGGAGCTTGCCGCGAAAAGCGGCCACGGCAGGGCCCAATACTCCTATGCCCTGCACTGCCAGCAGGGCCAGGGCGTGCCGCAGAACAACGCCGCCGCCGCCCGCTGGTATCGCGAGGCCGCGAACCACAACCACACCGGGGCCATGTGCAACCTGGCGCTGCTGCTGCTTGAGGGCAAGGGCGTGGCCAAGGACCCGGCCGAGGCGCAGCGCCTGTTCACCCGCGCCGCGGAGATGGGCGACCCCAAGGCCCAGTACAACCTCGGCCTGCTGCTGCTTGAGGGCCGCGACCTGACCAAGAACGTCGCCGAGGCCTATTACTGGCTTTCCGTGGCCTCGCGCTACGGCCTGCCCGAAGCCAAGAAGCCGCGCGAACAGGCCGGCAAGGTCCTGTCCGCCTCCGAGCGCGAGGGCCTCGACATCCGGGTGGCCGCGTTCCGGCCCAAGGGCGCGGAGCTCTAGCGGACCGGCCGCAAGCGTCATGACGGACCAGGAGTCTCACACAGCATAACCGCCACACCACCAGCCGGAGGCGAGCGCCATGCGCATTGAGCAGATCATGCGGCACGATCCGACCCGGGTCGGACCCGACGAGCCGGTTTCCAGGCTTATCGAATGGTATGCGAACCCCGGCGGCCGCTCGCGCTACACCTACGTGGTGGACGGGCAGGGCGTGCTTCTGGGCGTCGTGACCATGATGGAGATTCTGGGGCTGTTCCTTGAAAAGGACGTGGTGGACGGCCACGAAAAGGGCGTCGTCAACGATGCCGAGGCCTTGCGGCGCATCAGCTGCGCTTTGTCGGAAAAGAAGGACCTGCCCGTGGCGCGCATCATGCGCACGGACCTGCCCACCGTGGCGCCGACCGGGCTTTTCCTCGACGCGCGCCTGCTGTTGCGCGAGCGCAAGATCACCGCGCTGCCCGTGGTGGACGGCAATGGCGTGCTCGTGGGCGAAATCACCCGCCGGGTCATCATCAAGCTTTTGGACACCATGCTGCGCGATCCGGATCTCTTCACCCTGAAGAAGGACTGCAAGCGCCTGTTCGACTCCTCAAGCGAGTTCTTTCTGGGCTAGCCAACGCCGGATGGGGCGGCGGGATCGGCTGCTGGCCGGTGGTCAGGCGAAAAGGCCGGGCTTGCGCATCGGCGCGGTGGGTTTGTCCCGCGCCCTGGTCGTCCTTTCCGTTGGCCGGTCCGCGTAGAGTTGCAGGGGGAGTGGGAGAGCCGGCCCTGCGCGCCAGTCTGAAAAGATGGGGTGGGGATCAGGCGGACAGCACGGCCAAGATTTCTATCTGCGCCGCCTGCCGGGCGGGGTACGCCCCCGCGGCCAGGCCCAGCAGCACCGAACCCGCCATGGTGCAGAGCGAGAACACCGGCTCCAGCACGTACGGGAATCCCGCCAGGGCGCACACCAGCTCCACCAGGGCGATGCTGGCGAACACGCCCAGACTTCCGCCCACCCCGGCCATTATGCCCGCCTCCAGCAAGAATTGCCGCGTGATGTTCTTGCGGCTGCCGCCCACGGCCCTGCGGATGCCTATTTCCGTGCGTCTGGCCTGCACCATGAGCACCATGATGGACAGGATGCCCATGGCGCCCACGGCGAAGGAGATCACCGAGGTGATGAGCCCCAGGGTCTGCACCAGGTCCAGCGCCTCGCGCCGCAGCTGCATGGCGTCCGCCGGGGTCAGCAGGCTGAAGTCGTCCTGCTTGCCCTCCAGGTGGTGGCGCTGGCGCAGCACCGCGCCCGCCGCGGCGCGCACGCGGTCGATGTCCATGCCCTCGGCCAGCTTGAGGTACGCGCCGGTTATCCAGGTCTGATTGGCCGCGCGGCGCAGAAAGGTCGTGAGCGGCAGAAAGGTCTGCTCGTCCTGGTCCGTGCCGGTGAGGTCGCGACCCTTGGCCTCCATGACGCCCACCACGGTGAAGCGCGCGCGGAACACCTGCACTTCTTTGCCGAGGGCCGCCTCGGGCGTGCCGAACAGCCGCTCCGCGATCTTGCGGCCCAGCACCACCACGCGCTCCATGTCGCGCACGTCCGTGTCCACGAGGAAGCGGCCGATGTCGGCCTGGAAGCTGCGCACCTGCGCGTACTGCGGCCAGGTGCCGACCATCTGCGTGTTCACCGTGATTCCGCCCGCGCGGATGGGCATGGTGTTTTGGTAAAAGGGCGCCAGGGCCAGCACGCCGGGCACGCCGTCGGCCAGGGCCTGGGCGTCCTGCACGGTGAAGGTGCGCTGCGTGGCCTGGCTGCGCGCGCCGCCGCCCTGGGTGAAGCGCACCTGCCCGGCCAGCGCGGCGAAAAGCCCGGGCCCGAGCTTTTCGGCTTCGGCCTCGGCGTTTTTGTACATGGCCTCGGCCACGTGCTGCACGCCGTTGAAGGACAGCGCGCCCAGAAACACGCCGAGCATGGCCAGGATGGCGCGGATCTTGTGGGCCGAAAGGGAGGCCAGGGCGATCTTGAGGTCGAGCAGCATGGGGCGGGTGTACCGCGTGGGCCCGGCGCGGGCAAGGGGCGCGGGCAAGGAGAGATGGAGGCTGCGGCGGCGCGAAGAGGAAGGCTGACGTTGAAGGATCGGCTTGGGAAGGCCGGAGGCGCGGGAAAGGGGCGGAGGCGGGAGAAGGCCGGAGGGGGGAGAGGGAACAGGGGCGAGGCGGGCGTGGAGAGGCGTCAGCGCCGCCCTGCGCGCTTGGCCGCCAGCGCCGCGCCGCACAGGACCAAGGCCGCCAGCGCCAAGGCGGTCGGCAGGTCGAAGCGCAGCGCCAAAATGCCCAGCAGCAAAAGCGCGGGGAGCAGCAGCTTGCGGAAGGAAAGCGCGCGCATTGTGAACGCCGTTTCGCCGCAACGGCAAACCGTCATTGCGCTTTGCCGGGGCAGGGGCCGCAGAAGAAAAAGGCCGGCCCCGCGTGAACGGAACCGGCCCTGGATTCTCGGCTAGTGCTGGATGTAGACCACGTGGGTCTGCAGGTATTCGAACAGGCCGTGCTTGCCGTCGGCTCCGCCGATGCCGGACTTGCGCCACCCGGCGTGGAAGCCCTGCATGGCCTCGAAGTGCTCGCGGTTCACGTAGGTCTCGCCGAACTTCAGCTCGTTCACCGCGCGCATGGTGCTGCCGATGCTGTTGGTGAAGATGGACGAGGTGAGGCCGTATTCGCAGTCGTTGGCCAGCGCGATGGCCTCGTCCAGGCCCGAGACCTTCATGACCGGCAGCACCGGGCCGAAGATCTCCTTGCGCATGATCTCCATGTCCTGGCTGCAGCCGCCAAGAAGCGTGGGCTTGTAGAACGCGCCGGTCTTGGGCTCGGCCGGGCGCTCGCCGCCGGTGACGACCTGCGCGCCCTGCTCCTTGGCGCGGGCCACCATGGCCTCGATCTTGGCCAGCTGCTCGCGGTTGATCTGGCAGCTCATGTCCGGGTTGTCGAAGGGATCGCCGTAGGTCACGGCGGCCATGGCCGCGGCCATGCGGTCCATGAACTCGTCGGCGATCTTGGCGTCCACATAGACGCGCTCCGCGCAGTTGCACACCTGGCCGGAGTAGATGACGCGCGAACCCACCACGGCCTTCACGGCCAGGTCGAGGTCGGCGTCGGCGCAGACGATGGCCGGGGCCTTGCCGCCCAGCTCCAGGGAGGTCTTGGTGATGTTTTCGGCCGTGGCGGCGATGATCTGCTGCCCGGCCTCCACGCTGCCCGTGAGGGTGACCATGCCGGTGACCGGGCTTTTGACCAGGGCGTTGCCCAGGGTGCTGCCCCGGCCGGAAACGAAGTTCAGCACGCCCGCGGGCAGGCCGATCTGATCCACCAGTTTGGCGAACTCGAAGGTGGTGCAGGGGGTTTCGCTGCTGGGCTTGATGACCGTGGTGCAGCCGGTGAGCAGCGAGGGCGCGACCTTGCGGGCCATGACGAAGAAGGGGAAGTTCCAGGGGCAAATGCCCACGATGACGCCGATGGGCTGGTGCAGCAGCAGGATGTTCTCGCCCGGGCGGTCGCTCTGGATGATCTCGCCCTCGTATTTGGTGGCCCAGCCGGCGTAGTAGTCGAAGTAGTCGGCGGTGACGTCGATCTCCACCTGGGCCAGGCCGATGACCTTGGCCTGCTCCTCGGCCAGGGTCTTGGCCAGCTCCACGCGGTTGGCGCGGATGGCCGCAGCCATCTTCTTAAGATAGGACGCGCGGTCGCCGGCGGTTCTGGCCGCCCAGGCGGTCTGGGCTTTTTCCGCCGCCTCCAGGGCCTTGGCCGCGTCCGCCGCGTCGCCGTTGGGCGCCAGGGCGATGACCTTCTCCGTGAACGGATTGAGAACCTCGATCTTGTCCTTGGAATGGGAATCCTGGAACGTGCCGTTGATGTACTGCTGATAGGTCTTCATCGGGGGGAACCTCCAAAGATGATGCGTTGCGTGGTGCGCGGGGGCGCAAGTCCATCCTTGCCTGAGAGTCTAATTGTATCTTTTGGGACATACAAGCCCGCTGGCGAAAAAAGCCGGGTCCTCAATGCGGGCGTTTTGCAAGGGCAAGCCCCCCCCTTTCAGAAGGGAGCAGGGCGGAAAACCCCATGCCGAGGGCCTTGCGGGACATTACCGGGCGCGCGGCCGGGGCGGCGGCTCCTTTGCGGGGTGTGTGCCGGGGCGACAGGCGGCCATGACCTCGGCCAGGTGCGCGGCGGTAAAACACGACTAAATTCATAAAGTTTTAGTTTGGCCCCTTGCGCGCAGCCAAACGGTGTGTATTTTAGGAAAATGCGCCCGCCTTTCGCCCGCGCCAATCAGCGATTTTTGGAGATGCGCCATGTGGGAATACACTGATATCGTCAAGGAACATTTTCTGAATCCGAAGAATGTCGGAGAAATGAAGGACGCCACCTGCGTGGGCGAAGTGGGCTCCATCGCCTGCGGCGATGCGCTCAAGCTGTTCCTCAAGATCGAGGACGGCATCATCAAGGACGCCACCTTCCAGACCTTCGGCTGCGCCAGCGCCATCGCCTCCAGCTCCGCCCTCACCGAGCTGGTGAAGGGCAAGACCGTGGACGAGGCCCTCAAGATCTCCAACAAGGACATCGCCACCGCCCTGGGCGGCCTGCCCAAGGAGAAGATGCACTGCTCCGTCATGGGGCAGGAGGCCCTTGAGGCGGCCATCAAGCAGTGGCGCGGCGAAAAGGTGGACAGCGTGGAGCATTCCGAGGGCGAGATCGTCTGCGAATGCTTCGGCGTCACCGACCATCAGATTCTGGAGGCCGTGCGCGAGAACGACCTCAAGACCGTAGAGGACGTGACCTACTACACCAAGGCCGGCGGCGGCTGCGCCAAGTGCCATGAGAAGATCGCCGAGCTCATCGCCCAGGCGCGCGGCGAGGCGGCCCCCGCGCCAGCCCCCGCGCCCAAGAAGCTCACCAACATCCAGCGCATGCGCATGATCGAGGAAGTGCTGGAGAAGGAGATCCGCCCGCGGCTCCAGCTCGACGGCGGCGACATCGAACTTGCCGACGTGGAGGGGCTGGTTGTCTCCGTGACCTTGCGCGGCCACTGCGTGGGCTGCCCGGCCAGCCAGGCCACGGTGCACGGCACTGTGGAGCGCATTCTGCGCGACAAGGTCGACCCTGAGATCCAGGTGCGGGAGGTGTAGCCATGAGCAAGCCGGTCATCTACCTGGACAACAACGCCACCACCCGCGTGGCGCCAGAAGTGCTTGAGGCCATGCTCCCGTTCTTTTCCGAGCGTTACGGCAACCCGTCCAGCATGCACAGCTTCGGCGGCGCGGTGGGCAAGGAGATGCGCGAGGCGCGGCAGGCCCTGGCCGAGCTTCTGGGCTGCGAGACGGACGAGATCATCTTCACCTCCTGCGGCACGGAGAGCGACAACACAGCCATCCGCTCCGCCCTGGCCGCCCAGCCGGAGAAGCGGCACATCGTCACCACCCGCGTGGAGCACCCGGCCGTGCTCTCGCTGTGCAAGTTCTTGGAGCGCAGCCAAGGCTACCGCGTCACCTACCTGGGCGTGGACAGCGAAGGCCGCCTGAACATGAAGGAGCTTGAGGACAGCCTCACGGACGACACGGCCATCGTGTCCATCATGTGGGCCAACAACGAGACCGGCGTCATCTTCCCCATTCCGGAAATCGCCAAGTTGGTGAAGCGCCGCGGCATCATGATGCACACCGACGCCGTGCAGGCCGTGGGCAAGGTCGACATCAACCTGAGCGAGCTCGACGTGGACATGCTCTCGCTCTCCGGCCACAAGCTGCACGCGCCCAAGGGCATCGGCGCGCTTTACGTGCGGCGCAAGCTGCCCTACCGGCCGTATCTCATCGGCGGCCACCAGGAGCACGGACGCCGCGCCGGCACCGAGAACACCACGAGCATCATCGCCCTCGGCGCGGCCGCCCGCGCGGCCAAGGCGCACCTGCCGGTGGAGAACACCCGCGTGCGCGCCCTGCGCGACAAGCTGGAGAACGGCCTGCTTGCGGCCGTGCCCGACAGCCGCCTCAACGGCCATAAGCAGGACCGCCTGCCCAATACCAGCAACATCAGCTTCAAGTACGTGGAGGGCGAGGCCATTCTGCTGCTGCTCGACCAGCTGGGCATAGCCGCCAGCTCCGGCTCGGCCTGCACCTCGGGGTCGCTTGAGCCTTCGCACGTGCTGCGCGCCATGGGCGTGCCCTTCACCTTCGCCCACGGCTCCATCCGTTTCTCCCTCTCGCGCTACACCACGGACGAGGATGTGGACTACGTCATCAAGAACGTGCCGCCCATCATCGAAACCCTGCGCAAGATTTCGCCCTACAAGCAGGGCGCGGCCGATCCCGTCGACCCGAAAAAGCCCGCCTGCAGCTGTTGACGCTCAATGCCGGGAGGGAGCCGGGGGAAGCCTTCCCCGCGCTCCCTCTCCTCTGACCGGCCGCCCCAATCGGCGCCGCAACGACCGAGGAAGAGGCGCAGCAAATTCCACCTGTCCCACGCTTGCTGAAGTTGGCGACCAGGCGTAAGCCGGTAAAAGACTTCGGCAAATACGGGGCGACCAAGGGCCGCGGAACAGGACCCGGCCCTTACCATCAAGGAGCACAACATGAACATCGCGCAATCCATGGCGGAGCTCATCGGCAAGACGCCGCTGGTCCGGCTGAACAAATTGTCCGAAGGCCTGGGCGCGACCCTGCTGGCCAAGCTGGAGTCCCGCAATCCCGGCGGCTCCATCAAGGACCGCATCGGCGCGAGCATGATCGAAGAGGCCCTCAAGACCGGGCGCATCACCACGCAGAGCCTCATCGTGGAGCCCACCAGCGGCAATACGGGCATCGGCCTGGCGCTCATCTGCGCCATCAAGGGCATGAAGCTGGTGCTCACCATGCCGGAGAGCATGAGCGTGGAGCGCCGCAAGCTGCTCACGGGCTACGGCGCGCAGATCGTGCTTACCCCCGCCGCCGAGGGCATGACCGGGGCCATCCGCAAGGCCGCGGCCATCGTGGCCGAGACCGCGGGCGCGTTCATGCCCATGCAGTTCGACAACCCGGCCAACCCGGCGGCCCACAGGGCCACCACCGCGCTGGAAATTTGGGAGGACACGGACGGCCAGGTGGACTGCTTTGTGGCCGGCGTGGGCACGGGCGGCACCCTGACCGGCGTGGGCCAGGTGCTGAAGGCCAAGAAGCCCGGCGTGCGCGCCGTGGCCGTGGAGCCCAGCGATTCGCCCGTGCTTTCCGGCGGCAAGGCCGGCCCGCACAAGATCCAGGGCATCGGCGCGGGCTTTGTGCCCAGCGTGCTGGATACGAAAATTTACGACGAGATAATCCAGGTGGGCGCGCAGGACGCCTTCGACACCGCCCGGCGCATGATGCGCGAGGAAGGCATCAGCTGCGGCATCTCCTCCGGCGCCAACGCCTTTGCCGCCATGCAGCTGGCCGCCCGGCCGGAAATGGCCGGCAAGATGATCGTGTTCATCGTGTGCGACACCGGCGAGCGGTACCTCTCGACGCCGCTCTTCGCCGAGGCGGAGTAGGGGGCGCGTATGATCGACGAGTTTCCGTTGGCCACGCCGCTGGACAAGGACGAGGTGCTTGCGGACACGGTGACGCGCCTGTGCGCGCCCGGCGCCTGCGAGTCCGCCTGCCTGCACATCAGCCGCGACCAGGCCATGCCCTCGCTGGACGCCCTTGTGGAGATAGTGGAGCTGCTGCGCGCGGTGCTGTTCCCGGGCTTTTTCGGCCCCTCGGACGTGAGCGACCGCACCATGCCGTTCTACACCGGCAGCGCGCTGGACCGCGTGCTGAAGCTTCTGGCCGAGCAGATCAACCGCGGCTACTGCTTCGTGTGCTCCAAGAACAACCGCCAGCCCTGCACGGACTGCGAGTCTCGGGCCGAGGCCGTGGCGTTGGAGTTCGTGCGGCGCCTGCCAAACGTGCGCGAGCTGCTGGCCGGCGACGTGCAGGCGGCCTTTGACGGCGACCCCGCGGCCAAAACCCCGGGCGAGACCATCTTCTGCTACCCCAGCATCAAGGCCCTGACCAACCACCGCATCGCCCACCAGCTGCACCATCTTGGCGTGGACATCATCCCGCGCATCATCGGCGAGATGGCGCATTCCGACACCGGCATCGACATCCATCCGGGCGCGCACATCGGCCCGCGCTTCTTCATCGACCACGGCACGGGCACGGTCATAGGCGAGACCTGCATCATCGGCCAGAACGTGCGCCTGTATCAGGGTGTCACCCTGGGGGCCAAGAGCTTCCCCAAGGAGGACTCCAGCAGCAGGCTGGTCAAGGGCCTGGCGCGCCATCCCATCGTGGAGGACGACGTGACCATCTACGCGGGCGCGACGATTCTGGGCCGCGTGACCATAGGCCAGGGCGCGGTCATCGGCGGCAACGTCTGGGTGACCCAGGACATTGCCCCAGGGGCGCGCATCGTGCAGGCCCGCGCGGCGGAGCAGTTTTTCATCAGCGGCCTGGGTATTTGACGTTCACGTGATATTTGTTGCGGAATACGTGGAAAAGCTCTTGAACTCTTCCGCGTATCCGAGTAATGATTGTGCACAGTTGGGTGGTTTCAAACGTGGAGCGCGCCGTGAATCAGGATTGCATCTTTTGTAAGATCATCGCAGGCGAGATTCCCTCGGCCAAAATTTACGATCACGGCGGGATCTACGCCTTCTTGGACATTGCGCCGGTGAACAAGGGCCATGCCCTTGTGGTGCCCAAAAAGCACTACGCCACGCTGTTCGATGTGCCGCCCGACCTTGGCCGGGAGCTGACCACGGCGCTTCAGGTCGTGGGACGCGCGGTCATGGCGGCCACTGGCGCGGCCGGGCTCAACCTGGGCATGAATAATTTCGAGGCCGCCGGACAGCTGGTGCACCACGCCCATTTCCACCTGATTCCGCGTCACGCCGGGGACGGACTGACCCTCTGGACTCAGCACGCTTATGAGAGTGTCGAGGAAATGCAGAAGCTGACGCAGGCCATCCGGTCTGCCATCGGCTGAAAACACGGGAACCCCACGGAGGTTTCATGAGCGGTCAAACCCTGACCAAAGCGCACATCGTCGATGCCATCTACAAGAAGACGGACCGCAACCGCGCGGAGATCAAGGACTTGGTGGAAGCCACCCTTGAGCTGATGAAGCAGGCCATCAAAAAGGACCACGCCATGCTGGTGAGCGGGTTCGGCAAGTTTGAGGCCTATGACAAGAACTCGCGCCGGGGCCGCAATCCGCAGACCAACGAGAGCATCACCCTGCCGCCGCGCAAGGTCGTGGTGTTCCGCTTGTCGCGGAAGTTTAGGGCCGAGCTTAATCCGCTGGAATAAACGCCTGCGGCCAGTCGGCCTTCAGTTCCTCCAGGGCCTTGCGCGCAGCCGCGAGGTCCTGGAAGGGGCCGGCCTGCACGCGGTGGTACACCGTCTGGGCCTGCTCCGCGCGCGCCACGCGCGCCTCCGAATATCCCTTGTCCTTGAGCCAGGTGAGCGCCGCATCGGCGTTCTTTTCCGTGCTGAATGAAGCGATCTGCACCATGTAGATGCGCGCCGCCTGCGTCGCGTCCTTGGCTTGCGCGGCCTCAGTCTTCGGGGCCGTTTCCGCCTTCTTGCCTTCGGCGCCTTCCTGCGTCGCGCTTTCCTGCTTGGCTACCGGCTGCTTCGCGTCCGGCTGCTTCGCGTCGGCCTGCTTCAACTCGGCGGGCTTGGCGTCGGTGTCGGCCGCCTTGGCCGCGGGCGCTTCCGTCTGCTTGGTTTCGGCCGCGGGCGCTGCGACTGCCGGCTCCGGCTTGGCCGCCACCTGCGCATCCGCCGTCACCTCGGACATGCGGGCGTCCACCTTGGCCACGGCGGTCTTGATCTGCGCGTCCGTGGTCTGCGGGTCCTTCTTCTCGGCTACGATGGTTTCCACCACAGGTCCCTGGAGCGCCGGTTGCGCCGCTGCCGGCGCAGGCTGCTCCACGGGTTTCGGTCCGGCTGGGTGTCCCTTGCCGCGCACCATGGCCTCGGTGCGCACCTCGGGCGGGTCTGAGGGAATGGGCTTGCGCGCGGCGCAGGCCGGCAGCAGCAGGGAGGCCGTCAGGGCCAGGGCGATTTTCGGGGCAAGGTGGCGAGGTCCTTTCATGGGGCCCTCCGAGGGGTGTTTTGCGGATAGGGAAAGCGTAAGCCTAAACTTTGTCTAGAGTAGTCCAGGGTTGCGTGGATTGCAAGAGGTGCGGGCGCGGCTTTTGGGCAAATAAAAAGGCGCCCGGTCTTTCGACCGGACGCCCACCATTGCCGAGTGTCCCGAGGGACTAGAAGCCGTAGCCCAGAGCCTCGCGGATGTCCGCGGGCAGATTGGCCTTGCTCTCAGGAGCGGACTTCTTCTTGGACTTGCCAGCCTTGTGGCGGGCGGCCTTGACGTCATCCAGCGCAAAGGTGCGGGGGATGTCGAAGGTCTGGCCGGGGTAGATCAAGTTGGCGTTCTTGATCTTGGCGCGGTTGGCCTTGAAAATCATGGGCCACATGAAGGGGTCGTTGTAGATCTGCTTGAACTCAGAGATCCACCACAGGCAATTGCCCTTCACAACCGTGTAAGAAGTGGGCAGCTTGGCGTAGTCGGCCTCGTAAATCTGACGAGGAGACATCGGCGCGGGGGCCACTTCGCGGCTCTGAACGGCAGCGGGCGCGGGCGCAGGCGCGGGCGCGGGCTCAACCTTCTTGGCACAACCAAGGGCGAAAACAACACAACAGGCAACAGTAAGCAGCATGAGCTTTTTCATAGTTAACTCCCTCCTCCGTTGGGAACTTAAGAATATTCCTGGCAACCTAGAACTGTCAAGCTTAAGTCGCCATCCTTTGGCTCCAGTTGTCGAGAATTTTCTTCTCCTGAAGCACCAGACGGTCGGAGGGGTTTATACCCAACGCCCCCTGCACTGCAAGGGCTGCTTCATCAACCCAGCCCCCTAAACGCAAACTTTGTGCGGCCAGCACGAACATGCGTTCCGGGTGGTCGCCGTACACGGTGCTGATGAGATGGTCGTAGTCCGCGCCGAAGACCTCCCGCACCAGGGCGTTTTGCGAGAACAGGTAGCGCGCCAGAAGCGCGTTCTCCTTGTGGCGGGCAAGATAAATGGAAAGCAATTGGCGGCTTTGCGACATAATGAAGCGGATGCGGTCGATTTCGCGGCGCATGCTTTCTTCCGTTTGGCGCAGCACCTGGAACAGCTCCTCCACGACCACGCGCTCGGCCTCGGGCAGGTCGCGGCCGCGCAGGGCCAAAAACCACGGCGCATAGGTGAGGGCCTGGTAGGCGTCTTCCTTCAGCTTGATGGTCTCGTGGAAGATGTAGCCCAGGCCCCAGTCGAGGAACTGGCCGGTCAAGGGCGTTTCCGGGTCGTTGCGGAACACGTGGTGGGCCGTGTCCTTCATGCGCCACAGCAGGCCCTTGTCCATCTCCTGGCCGATCAAGTCGCGCAGGATGGTGAAGGCCACCGAACCCTCGCGGTCGAAGGAGCGGAACTGCTCCTCCAGCGCCTTGCTGGAAAGGCAGAAGTTGCGGAACATGTCGCGCACAAACTCGGGCAGCTTGGCCCTTATCCAGGCTTTGGACACGGTTTAGCCCCTTCCCTTGCGCGGGTTTTCGGCCTGTGCGGCCAGCTTGGTCAGTTCGGCCAGGCGCGCGTCGACCATGCTGTACAGCGAGCCCGGGGTGTAGCGGCCGTCCTTGCGCCGGGTTCCTGCGGGCAGGCCGGTCAAAAGCGTCATGGCCTGCTCGATGCTGGCCACGGGGTAGAGGTGGAACTTGCCCGCGCGCACGGCCTCCACCACCTCGTCCTTCAGCATCAGGTGCACGGCGTTGTCCGCCGGAAAGAGCACCCCCTGCCGACCCGAAAGTCCGCGCCTGCGGCAGACCTCGAAGAAGCCCTCCACCTTGCGGCTCACGCCGCCCACGGCCATGATGGCGCCGCTTTGGCTCACCGCGCCGGTGAAGGCCAGGGAGAGGTCGATGGGCGCGCCGGAAAGGGCGGACAAGAGCGCCGCCAGCTCCGCACCGGAGGCGGAGTCGCCCTCGACGCCGGCGTAGTTCTGCTCGAAGCACAGGCTGCCCGTGAGCACCAGCGGCTTGTCCTGGGCGAACAGGCGCACCAGGCAGCTCTTGATGATCATCATGCCCTTGGTGTGGATGGGGCCGCCCAGCTGGGCCTCGCGCTCAAGGTCGAGGATGCCGCCGTGGCCGACGCCCACCGTGCAGGAGATCTGATGCGGCAGGCCGAACTCGTAGTCGCCGAAAAGCGTGACCGACAGGCCGTTGGCGCGGCCCACGGCCGTGCCGCCCGTGGCGACCTTGATGATCTCGCGGTCGTAGTCGGCCATGAATTCTTCTTCAAACAGATTGGCGCGGAAGTCGTTCTCGGCCACGGCGCGGGCCAGGTCCGTCGCCTCCACCAGCTCGCGGCCGTCGCGCCGGGCAATGGCCGCGGCTTCGATCATGCGGCCGCGCACCTGGGTGAAGGACAGGGTGAGCTGCTTCTGGTCCTCGGCCAGTCGGCTGGCGTGGTCCACCAGCCCGGCCAGTGCCGTGCGCGAGAAGGGCGGCAGCTTGGCCTCGTCGATGATGCCCGCCAGGGTGGTGAGATAATTGCGGATGCTCTGGGCCGTGCGCGGCACGGTGCCCTGGAGGTGGGCCTTGAGCTTGAAGTGCTTGCGGAAGCGGTCGTCGTTGGTCAGCAGGGTTTCGTAGGCCTCGTCCGTGCCGACCAGGATGATCTTGAGGTCCAGCGGAATGGGCTCGGGTTCGATGGTGCGGGTCTTGGCCTGCTCGGCGTCGCCCGGATCCTCCATGCGCAGCTTGCCCAGGCGCAGGGCGCGCAGCAGCCCTTCCCAAGATCCCTGGTTTCCCAGCAGATCCTCAACATTAATGATAAGGAAGCCGCCGTTGGCGCGGTGCAGGCTGCCCGCGCGCACCAGGGTGAAGTCCGTGTAGAACGCGCCAAGCTCGCTCTCGCGCTCTATGCTGCCGAGAAGATTGAAAGACGTGGGGTGGTCTTCCACAACGACCGGGGCACCGCCTTTTTCCTTGGCGCTCTTGCTGTTGTCGACGAAGAGATTGACCTCGTGGCGGTAGCTGGGGTCCTCGGCCGGGGGCTGGGCGTGGCCGTCCGGGTGCTGGCCGTGGGGCTGGGTCGCGGCCGCGGCCGCGGTTGCGGGCTTGTCCGACGCGTCGCGCGGGAGATAGTAGCTGATGTTCTCGATGACGTCCTTTTCCACGGCGGCCAGGTGCTCAAGCAGCCGGGGCACCAGGGCGAAGTCCTTGCGCAGGGGCTTCAGGTGTTCGGTCAGGGCCTCCAGGGCGATTTCGCGGTGCAGCTTGCTTTCGCTCTGGCGGAAGCCCTGTTCGCTCAAGGTGAGCTTGCGCAGGAACACGCTGATCTCGGACAGCAGGTGCTCGCCCTTGGTCTTGAGCAGCTTGCGCCGCGCCGGGGCCAGGCGGCCGTACTCGTCGTCGCCCATGATCTTGCCGCCCACCAGGGGCATGATGGTGAGCCCGCCGCTGTCGTCCATGTCGAGGGAGAAGCCCTTGGTGCGGGCCATGGACTCCATTTTGTTGAAGATGCTGTCGCGCTTGGCCGAGAAGCGCTTGAAGAGCGTCTCGTGCTTGCGGCGGTAGGTGTCCTCGTCAAAGGTGGCGGTGATGGTCTGGCGCACGTCGGCAAGGGCCTTGGCCAGGCCGGTCTTGAAGGCGCGGCCTTGCCCGGCCGGAAGCGAAACCGCCAGGGGCCGGTCTTCGTCCTCGAAATTATGCAGGTAGAGCCAGTCGCAGGGAGTGGGGCGCTTGGCCGCCTCCGGCGCGAGGAAATGCCGCACGAAATGCGTGCGCCCAAGGCCGGGCTCGCCCGCAACAAATACGTTGTATTCCAGGCCGGGAATCATGAGCGCCATGCCGAGGGCCTGCATGGCGCGCGGCTGAAAGCCGCCCTGGCCGTTTTTCTTGGGCACGGCGCGGCTGTCCTCGTAGGGCAGGGTGGCGGGATCCAGGCGGTTCTTCAATTTTTCCGGCGGCAGGGGAGTGGCCGCGCGGGCGGGGATGGTCGGTGTCTTTTTCGTCATGCTCTTTCCATGATAAAGTGTGGAGGCGGAAGCCGATGGTGCTCCGCTCCATGATCTGTACTGGCTTCCGCACGGATTGTCACTAGAGCGGTGGCCCCGGCGGGGAGGAAGGCGGGGGGAGAAAAACTGAAAAATGCATGGCTCAGAGCGCGAACCGCATTGACTGCCCCAGGGTGTTGTGCTAGCTACTTCTCCTTGTGAAGAAATGAACGTCCCGGCCATTTGGCCCATAAGCGGACCGTTCGGGGTGCATCATGTTCTTTCCCAATCAGGGCAAGCCTTCCGGCGCCATGGAGCTGCTCTCCACCGCTGGAACCATTGGTCTCCAGTTGGTGGTATCCACCTTCATCGGGCTGGCCATGGGGTATTTTCTCGACAAATGGTTGGGGACAAGCCCTTGGTTGCTGGTGATATTTCTTCTCCTTGGCATCGTGGCGGGGTTCCGCGATGTGTTTCTGGAAGTCCAGCGCATCCAGAAAAAGGAATCAGGGGATACAGGAGCGGGGACCGGGGATTCCGGTTCGGGGAAATGAATCCGACCCATGCCGGGGCCGGGTTTGACGAGGCTTCATGCTGAAATCGCTTGTCCAGAGAATAGACGCCGTGCTGTTCCGCCGCGGGTTCGCCCTGGCGGATGCGCGCAGGCTGATGCGCAACCAGATTCTTCTGGCCACCGGTTGCACGGTGGTTGCGTGTCTGGCGACGGGCTTCTCCAACTGGGGGCTGTCCTTCGCCGCCGGCGCGCTCATCATCAGCTTCAACTTCTGGTGGCTCTCCAAGGCCGCGCAGGAGCTGGTGCGGGTGAAGCAAGGCGCCATGTTCACGCTTTTGACGCTCTTTTATGGAAGGTTGGCATTGACTGCGGTCGCCATCGCCGGGCTTGTCGCCTGGGCGGGGGCCTCGGTTTACGGTCTTTTGGCCGGGCTCTCCACTGTGCTGTTTAACGCCGTGCTGTGGGGTGTCCTTCAGATCAGGCACAAGGTCCCCGTCGCGGGGGATGGGAAGGAGGCTTAACTCATGTCTGCAGGACTTCCGGAACCGTTGATCTTCTCTGAGATCATCGACCACTCGCTGGGTCTTCATCTGCCGCCGCACGTTTGGTACATGTGGCTGGCGATGATCATTCTTTTCTCTTGTGCCCTCATGCTGCGTGGTCGCCTCCAGCTGGTGCCGGGCGGTTTGCAGAACGTGTTCGAGACCGTCATCGGAGGTCTTGAAGACTTCACGGTGACGAACATCGGCGAAGAAGGCCGCAAGGTCTTCCCGTTCCTCTGCTCGATCTTCCTGTTCATCCTGGTGATGAACTACATCGGCCTGGTTCCCGGCTGCGACGCCGCCACGGCCAACGTGAACACCAACGCCGCCATGGCCGTGTGCGTGTTCCTTTACTACAACTACATCGGCATCAAGAAATGGGGCTTCGGCTACATCAAGCACTTCATGGGCCCCATGCCCGCGCTGGCGCCGCTCATGCTCGTGCTCGAGACCGTGAGCCACATCGCCCGCCCGCTCTCGCTCACTCTCCGTCTTTTCGGCAACATCCGCGGCGAGGAAATCGTCCTGGTGCTGCTCTTCGTGCTGGCTCCGGTGCTGGGCACCCTGCCCATGTACTTCTTGTTCATCCTGGGCAAGACCATTCAGGCCTTCATCTTCTTCATGCTGACGATGATCTACCTGAAGGGCTCGCTGGAGCACGCCCACTAAACCTTGGGGAAATGGTCGCTTGACCACAACACTATACCTTTAGGAGTACATTGATATGCGCAAAGCTCTTCTGATGACCCTGGCTATGGTTCTCTGCGCCTCCGCTGCTTTCGCTTCTGACGGCGCCGCCGTCGCCGCCGTGGGTCCCGTGGCCGCTTGGGCCACCGCCATCGGCATGGGCATCGCCGCCGGCCTCTGCGGCATCGGCCAGGGCCTGGGCCTGAAGGCCGCTTGCGAAGGCACCGCCCGCAACCCCGAAGCCGGTGGCAAAATCACCGTCACCCTGATCCTGGGCCTGGCCTTCATCGAGTCCCTGGCCATTTACGCCCTCGTCGTCAACCTGATCCTGCTCTTCGTGAAGCCCCTGGGCGCCTAGTACCAAGTCTTTCCCGGAATCAAAGGAGGCCGCGAGGCCTCCTTTTTTCCGGGGAATCCGTTCCAAATTTCACAAATTCACCGCGAGCGTTCTGGAATGGCCGTAAAGAGCGAGCATATCCCAAAGGCCACCATCGCCCGACTTGCCACCTACATTCAGGTGCTTTCGGAATTCAAGCGCGAGGGCACTGACGTCGTCTCCTCCGAGCGCCTCGCTGAGGCCTGCTCGGTCAATTCCTCGCAAATTCGCAAAGACCTCGCTTACTTCGGCGAATTCGGCGTCCGCGGCGTGGGCTACTACGTTCAGGACCTCATCACCTCCATCAAGCGTTCCCTCGGCATAGACCGCGCCTGGAACTGCGCCCTTGTGGGCGTTGGCAACCTGGGCCGTGCGCTGCTGCGCCACCGCGAGTTCTCCCGCAAGGGCTTCATCATCCGCGGCGCGTTCGACTGCGATCCCTACAAGATCGGCGAGGTTGTGGAGGGCATGGAGATCGTGTGCTCGCGCCAGTTGCCCGCCAAGGTCAAAGAACTCGGCCTGGAGATCGGCGTCATCACCACTCCGCCCGAACGCGCCCAGCGCGCCGCCAACTACCTCATCGGCGCGGGCATCAAGGGCATCATCAACTTCGCGCCGGCGCGCATTGCCGTGCCGAAACACATCCACCTTGAATACGTGGATTTCTTCCACTACTTCTACGCCGCCGCCTTCCACATCCGTTTCGACGAACAGCCGGACTAGGCCCTCTACATCCGATAGTCATTCTCAATCGCAGAATCAGTTGACTTGCTGCGCGCTTGGCATGATGATGCCTTGGCAATACGCTATGGCATGCATTCTGGAGCGATCACCTGTGCAGGATCTTGAACAGTATCCCAAGGTATTCTTGCAGACGGGCGACTGCTTTCTCGGTGTCCGCCCAACTCTTGTATCCACCGTCCTCGGCTCGTGCGTCGCCGTGACCATGTGCGATCCTGCGCGGGGCATCGGCGCCATCTGTCACGCCTTCCTGCCGGACAGCGTCAGCTTCCAGAACTCCACGCGCGAGCCGCAGGTCTGCCGCTTTGTCGACACGGCCCTTGAAAACATGTTTTCGAGCATGCTGAAGCTCAAGGTCCCCCAGGAAAACCTGGTGGTGAAGGTCTTCGGCGGGGCCTCCGGTCTCATGGGCGGCGCGGAACGCACCAACCTCTACGACATCGGCGGACGCAACCTGCGCGCCGTGCGCCAGTGGCTCATGGTGCATGGCCTGCCAATCTCCAAGTCGCAGATCGGCGGCAACCAGGGGCGCAAGCTGCACTTCCTCACCCACACGGGCGATGTGTGGATCAAACTTCTCAACCGCTCCGGCGGGGAATAGCCATGCGCACCAAAGCTTCGCGTCTCGTTCTTGGAATATTTCTGGCCTTTGCCTGCTGGGCCGCGGCCCTTGCGGCGGAGATGCCCCAGCAGCCCGGCGCAAAGCCCGCGGCCTTGGCGCAGGTCGGCGTCATCGACGCGCTCTTGGCCGGTGGCTATGAGGGCTCCCTGTCCCTGGGCGAGCTGCGCAAGCTGGGCGATTTCGGACTTGGCACCTTCGACGCACTGGACGGCGAGATGGTCGTGCTGGACGGCGTGGTCTATCAGGTTCCCGCCAGCGGGCTGGTGCGCAAGGCCCCGGACACGCTGACCACGCCTTTTGCCCAGGTGACGCGCTTTGCGCCCGACGCCACCTGCGCGCTGCCCGCGGGCGCGGACCTCAAGGCCGTGGAGGCCAGGCTCGACGCCGCCCTGGGCGACCCCAACTGCTTCGCCGCCGTGCGCATCGACGCGGACTTCGCCACCCTGACCGCGCGCAGCGTGCCGCGCCAGACGCCGCCCTACCGCCCCCTGTCCGTGGTGGCCAAGGAGCAGGCCGTGTTTCCCTTCGCCGCCACGCGCGGCACCCTGGTCGGCATGCGCGGCCCCGCCTTTGCGCGCGGCCTGGGCGTGCCCGGCTGGCACTGGCATTTCCTCACTCAGGACCGCACGCGCGGCGGGCACGTCATGGCCTTCACCCTGGGCGCGGCGCCTGTGGCCCGCATGCAGCGCATGCGCCGCCTGGAGCTGACCCTGCCCGAGCGCGGCCTGGCCGGTTTCGACCTTGCGCGCGACCGTTCGCAGGAACTGCATTCCGTCGAGAGCGGCAAATGAACATCCTGATGATCGCGGTGAACGACCCGGCCGGGACGGGCATCGGCTTTTGCCGGGCCGTGAACCGTCTGGGGCGGCACCATTGCCGCATCGTTACCCTGGAGACGCGCTATACGCACTCCTGGCCCAAGGACCTGCACGTGCCCGATCTGGACGAGGCGGGCCTGGCCGAGCTGGAGCACCTGCTCAAGACCAGCGACGTGCTGCATTTTCACATGACGGCGGATGAGAATCTGCGCCTGGGGCCGTTTCTTCCGGCGGACTACCTTGCGGGCAAGGCCATTGTGCACCACGAGCACGGCCACCACGACTTCCGCTCCAATCCCGAGGGCTTCCGCGCCAAGTACCGTGAGCTGGGCCGCAAGAATCTGCTGGTGAGCACCCCGGATTTGAAGCGCATGATGCCCGAGGCGCGCTGGCAGCCCAATCTCGTGCATCAAAACGAGCCCGTGCTGCGCCCGGCTGAGCGCCGCTGGTCCGGGCCGCTCAAGGTGGCCCACTCGCCCACGCGCAAGGATCTCAAGAACACCGACGAGCTGCTGGCCGTGGTGCAGGGGCTGCGCACGCGCGGCAGCGCCCTGGAGCTGGATCTCATCGACAACGTGCCCCACAGCGAGTGCCTGGCCCGCAAACGCGCGGCCCATGTGCTGTTCGACCACATGCAGGGCTATTACGGCGTGAGCAGCCTTGAGGGCCTGAGCCAGGGGCTTGCGGTCATCGCCGGGCTGGACGCCTGGAACCGGGCCCACGTGGCGGAGTTCTCCGGCTTGGCCGAGGTCGCGCTGCCCTGGGTGCTGGCGAACAGCGCCGAGGATCTTGCGGCGCGCCTGCGCGAGCTCGCCGCGGACATGGACCTGTGCCGCGCCAGGGGCGAGGCCTCCCGCCGCTTCATGGAGGAGTGCTGGTCCGAGGAGAAAGTGGCCGGACATCTTTGCGATTTCTGGGACGCCCTGCTGTGAGCGGGCTTTGCGCCGGGCGGCGTTTTGTGTAAGGTGCCGCAAATGACACAGTGGAGCGGGGAATGAGCAAAGTGCTGAAGCATACGGGGAGCAGGCTTGCGGCGTTGGCCGCCGTGGCCGGCATTTTGGGCGGCGGTTTCGCCGCCGGTACGGTCCTGGCTGCGGAGTATGAAGTGCGCATGCCGGTTTCGAAAACCGTGCGCCTTGCGCCCGTGGAAGAAGCCGTTGACCCGGACGCGGACAAGGCCAAGCCTGCGGCCAAGCCTGCGCCAAAACCTGTGGCCAAACCTGCGGAAAAGCCCGCCGACAAGGCCGGTGCCGAGAAAACCGCCCCTGCCAAGCCTGCCGCGGAAAAGCCCGCCAAGCCCGAAAAGCACGCCCAGGACAAACACACGGCGGACAAAGCCGCCGCCGACAAGGCCGCAGCGGAGAAGGCTCCCAAGCCCGTGCTGGGCAAGGCCGCCGAAGCCGCCGCCAATGCCGAGCGTAAGACCGTCATCATCTCCAAGAAGCCTGCCAAGCCCGCGTCCAAGAAGAACGTGAAGCCCGTCGAGGTGAGCGCCGATCCGGACGCGCAGGACAACGCCTCGGCAGAGCAGGCCGCCCACGCCGCGCCCCCGGCTGCCGCTGCTCCGTCCGCCGCCGTTGCGCCGACCGAGGCCCAGGCCGCGCCCAAGGCGGCCAAGCCCGCTCCGTCCGTTCCGGCCCAGCGCCAGCCCGCACCGGTCAAGACCGATCCCAAGGCCCTGGTCATGCCCGCAGCCGCGACCACAGGAACCGGCGCGCCCCTGCCCGCCGATGGCCTGTGGATGGGCGAGGTGAGCGTGGAGTACCAGGAGCAGAGCGTCATCGTGCGCATCGCCACCAGCAAGCAGGCCGACCGTCTGACCTGGTTCAACCAGGCCGAGCCGCGCAAGCTGGCCGCGGATTTTCACGGCGAATGGCACAAGAAGGGCGGGCATGTGCTGCGCATGGACACCGGCCCCATCAAGAACATCATCGTGGGCGAGCACCCGGACCGCATGCGGCTGGCCGTGGAGTTCCGCGACGGCGCGGTGAACCCCGGCGTGGAGCCCAAGCTTGAGGCGGCCGCGGGCGGCGTCACCCTGACCATTCCCCTGGCCGTGCACCTGAAGCCCTGAGCCGACGCCCGTCTGCACAGGCCGTCTGCACAGGCCGCACGACGTGTCGGCCAGCCCCACCGGCTGAGACGCCGCCTGCGGCGAACCCGCCTCCGGCACTCCGGATTTTCTGGCACCACTGGCGGCCTTGTCACAGAATCGTCACAAGGCCGTGTCCCATACGTCGCTTCCAGTGCGTAAATCTCCCCTTGCAGCACGCGGCCGCACCCTGCGGCACTCCGCCTGCAAGCCCACGGAGACGCACATGCCCGACATCAAGGTAACTTCGCAATCACTGGACTTTTATTACGGCGCGTTCCACGCCCTGCACCAGGTGAGTCTCGACTTCGAGAAATTCCAGGTGACGGCGCTCATCGGGCCGTCCGGCTGCGGCAAGAGCACGTTTTTGCGGTGCATCAACCGCATGAACGACCTCATCCCGGGCACGCGCGTCACCGGCGTGCTGGCCCTCGACGGCGAGGACATCCATGCCCAGGGCGTGGACGTGGTTGCCCTGCGGCGGCGCATCGGCATGGTGTTCCAAAAGCCCAATCCCTTTCCCAAGACCATTTACGAGAACGTGGCGTATGGCCTGCGCGTCAACGGCGTGCGCGACAAGCGCGTGCTGGACGAGAGCGTGGAGACGAGCCTGCGCGGCGCGGCCCTGTGGGACGAGGTGAAGGACCGCCTGCAGGCCTCGGCCCTGGGACTTTCCGGCGGGCAGCAGCAGCGTCTGTGCATCGCCCGCGCCCTTGCCGTGCGGCCGGAGGTGCTGCTCATGGACGAGCCGGCCAGCGCGCTGGACCCCATCGCCACGCAGAAGATCGAGGACCTGATCCACGAGCTGAAGCGCGACCTGACCATCATCATCGTCACCCACTCCATGCAGCAGGCCGCCCGCGTTTCGGACCGCACGGCCTTCTTCTACCTGGGCAAACTCATTGAGGAAGGCGACACGCGCACCATCTTCACCAAGCCGCGCAACCGCCAGACCGAAGACTACATTACCGGCCGCTTCGGCTAGGGGGAGAGATCAACATGCAGCAGCGCAGTCATTTTACCCAGAAACTCGGCGAGCTGCGGATGCTCCTCCTGCGCATGTCCGCGCTGGCGGAGCAGGCCGTGCAGAACGCCTGCCGCGCCTACCTTGAGGGCAACACAGACCTCGCCGAGGGCGTGGTCATGAACGACATGGCCATCAACGAGATGGAAGACGCCATCGACGCCTTCAACCTGGAGCTTCTGGCCCTGGACCAGCCCCTGGCCAGCGACCTCAGGCTCATCATCGGATCCATGCGCATCACCATGAACCTGGAGCGGGTGGGCGACGAGGCCGTGAACCTGGCGCACCGGTCGCTGTTTCTGTCCACGCGCCAAGCCCTGCCGGAGAACCCGCGCATGGCCCAGCTGTGCGCCCACGTGCAGGACATGCTGAGCAAGGCCGTGCGCGCTCTGGTGGACGAGGACACGGCCCTGGCCAACGACATTTGCGCCATGGACCACAGAGCCGACGAGCTGTGCCTCAAGGTGCTCAAGGAGGCCATCAACACCATGGTCGACGAGACGCGCATCGTGGAGCGCGGGGTGCACGTCATCATGGCCTCGCGCCATCTGGAGCGCATCGGCGACTTGGCCACGAACATCGCCGAGGCCGTGATCTTCATCAAGGAAGGCATGGACCTGAAGCACCGCTGCAAGGGCTAAAAACGGTTGTGGAGCGCGGCCGCCGGCACGCTTCGTCACTTGGCCGACCACAGCTCACGCAAACGCAGCTCACACAAACGCAGCCCGAAGAACACAGCCCACTAAACGCAGTGCACGCAAGAGCCCTGGAGCAGTCCGGGGCTCTTGTCTTTTATGCCCACCGTCTTGCACCGGCTTTCCGCAGGTGGGATTCAAGCATATCCGATGTCGTGCTGGCGAGCAGAAGGCATCAGCAGCGCATCTTCTTGTGCCAGCTCTTCGGGCCAGCTCACTGCATCCTGTCCGCAATCCACTTTGATCGCGTTGCAGGCGGGACCACGCCTCCGCGCACCGCTCGCCATGCCACCGCGCCATGCCGCCGCGCCCTGCGGAACGCTTGAAACAAGAATCCGGCAACCGGCGCGTATGTTTTGCTATTTTTATTTCAAAACGAAACGGATATACAGAGGGCACGGAGCGCTTCCGCCGGTGCCGATCGCGGCCGGGGCGGGCGCGCCGCAAGGGTGCGTGCGCCGGTTTGCGCGCATGCGGTCCAACACTGTGTTGCTTGCCAAGAGGAGAACGATCATGCTCATGACTTCGATTTTTCCCTCACGCTATGTCCAGGGCGCCGGCGCCCTTTCCCTGCTGGCCGAGGAAGCCGCCCGCCTGGGCACGCGCGCCCTGGCCGTTGTTTCCGGGTCCGCGCGGCCATTGGTGGAAAAGGCCCTGGCCGGACAGAAGCAGCTGGAGGCGACCGTGCAGCCCTTTAAGGGCGAGTGCTGCGACGAGGAAATCGACCGCCTGGTGGCCGCGGCCAAGCAGGCCAAGGCGGACGTCATCATCGGCGCGGGCGGCGGCAAGCCGCTGGATACGGTGAAAGCCGTGGCCCACGCCCTGCATCTGCCCGTGGTCGTCGTGCCCAGCATCGCCTCAACCGATGCGCCGTGCAGCGCCCTGTCCGTCATCTACACGCCGGAGGGCGCCTTCAAACGCTACCTGCTCTTGCCGCGCAACCCGGACGTGGTGCTGGTGGACAGCGAAGTGGTGGCGGCCGCACCGATGCGTTTTCTCGTCTCCGGCATGGGCGACGCCTTGTCCACGTGGTTCGAAGCCGAGGACTGCCGCGTCAGCCAAGCCAAAAACATGACCGGCCGCACAGGCACCATGACGGCATACGGCTTGGCGCGCCTATGTTTCGACACGCTGCTGGCCGACGGCCCTGCCGCGAAAAAGGCCTGCGAGGCCAAAACTGTCAGCCCGGAGCTGGAGCGCATCATCGAGGCCAACACCCTGTTGAGCGGCCTGGGCTTTGAGAGCGGCGGCCTTTCCGGCGCGCACGCCATCCACAACGGCTTCACCGTCCTGCCCGAGACGCACGCCTTTTGGCACGGCGAAAAGGTCGCCCTGGGCACCTTGTCGCTGTTGATGCTCACAAAGCGCCCGGCGGACATGATCGCCAAGGTCTATGATTTCTGCCAGTCCGTGGGGCTGCCCATCTGTCTGGCGGACATCGGGCTCGCCGCTCCCACGGACGCGCAGCTCATGGAGGTGGCGCGGCTGGCCTGCGCACCGGGCGAAACCATCCACAACATCAAGGGCGATGTGACGCCGGAGGCGGTGCTGGCCGCCATCAAGGCGGCGGATGCCGAGGGCCGGCGCAGAAAGGCCTGATCTCCTTCCCCCCTCTCCACAACAAAGGGACAGGCGGCGCTGCCTTCAGCGCTGCCTGTCCCTTTTGCTTTTGCCGAGCCCCGAAGCGGCTCATTTTTTTCTATTGCGGGGTCCGGGGGGAGCATTCCCTCCGGCGGGTCCAAGGGCGGAGCCCTTGTTCCCCACCCATGGTGTGCCGGGAACATGCTCCGCAGGGCAAGGGGCTTTTCGCCCCTTGGAACCCCGTTTCGTGAAGAAAGGCTTAGCCCAGCCGGACCAGGCCGTAGTTCTTCTTGCCCTTTCTGAGCACCAAGAACGCGCCGCAGGTGGCGTTCACCTCGCCCAGGAAGTCGTCTGCGGTGAGGGCGCGCGCGGCGTCGGCCACCTTGTCGCCGTTCAGCGACACGGCTCCGGCCTGGATGTCCTTTCTGGCCTGCCCCTTGGACGGGCACAGGCCCAGGTCCACCAGGATCTGCGGCAGGTCGGGCAGCTGCGCAAAGACATATTCCTTTGCCGGGGCCGATTCCAGCGCGGCGGCCAGGGTGCCGGGGTCTGTGGCGCGCAGGTCGCCCTTGCCGAAGAGCGCCTCTGTGGCGGCCATGACCTTGGCCAGCTCCTCTTCGCCGTGGACCATGATGGTGGTCTGCGCGGCCAGCGCCTTCTGGGCGGCGCGTTCCTGCGGGGCGCGCTCCACCTCCGCCTCCAGGGCGGCTATCTCCTCCTGGGAGAGGAAGGTGAAGTACTTGAGGAACTTCACGACATCGGCGTCCTCGGTGTTGATCCAGAACTGGTAGAAGGCATAGGGGCTGGTAAGGGCGGTGCTCATGAAGATGGCGCCCTTTTCGCTCTTGCCGAACTTCTTGCCCGAGGCCGTGGTGATGAGCGGGAAGGTGAGGGCGTACGCGTCGCCCGCCTGCTTTTTGCGGATGAGCTCCGTGCCCGCGGTGATGTTGCCCCACTGGTCGCCGCCGCCTATCTGCAAGCGGCAGCCGTACTCTTTGCAGAGGTGGTAGAAGTCGTAGCCCTGCAGGATCATGTAGCTGAACTCGGTGTACGAGATGCCCACCTCATCGCGGTCGATGCGGCCCTTGACCGAGTCTTTGCCGAGCATCCAGTTGACCGTGAAGTGCTTGCCCACGTCGCGCAGCAGTTCGATGGCGCTCATGTTCTTGACCCAGTCGTAGTTGTTCACCACGGTGGGCTTTTGGCCGGTGTTGCGTTCCACAAAGGCCTCCATCTGGGCCTTTATGCGCGCGGCGCGGCCTTCCACGGCCTGCTGGTTGGAGAGCTCGCGCTCCTTGTCCTTGCCGGAGGGGTCGCCGATGAGGCCCGTGGCCCCGCCGAGGAGGAAGATGGGTTTGTGCCCGGCGCGCAGCATGCGCACCAGGGAGAGCAGGGGCACGAGGTTGCCGATGTGCAGGCTCTCGGCCGTGGGGTCGAAGCCGCAGTACATGGCCTGGCCCGGGGTATCGAGGTATTTGCGCAGGCCTTCGGCGTCGGAGACCTGATGCACCAGGCCGCGCCAGGAGAGTTCGTCAAAGATGTTCATGTCTGCTCCGCTGTTATTGCGCGCTGAAACGCCAGACGGCGATATCTTCCGCCTGGCCGGTTTCCGCGTCGATGTCGAGGATGGCGCCGCAGAGAACCACGGGGCCGTCTGCCACTTCAAAACGTTCGGGCGCGGCCGTCAAGAACTTCCGCAAGATGGGGGCCACGGTCATGCCCAGGCAGGAGTCCACGGGGCCGCACATGCCCAGATCGGTCATGAAGGCCGTGCCTTTTTTGAGCAGCCGGGCGTCGTTGGTCTGCACATGGGTGTGCGTGCCCAGCACGGCGCTCACGCGGCCGTCCAGATGCCAGCCCAGGCCGGCCTTTTCGCTGGTGGCCTCGGCGTGGAAGTCCACCAGGCGCACGCGCACGTCGGGCGCTTCGGTTTCGAGCCGCTCCAAAAGCGCATCCGCCGCGCGGAAGGGACAGTCGATGGCCGTCATGTACGTGCGGCCCATGAGGTTCAGCACCGCCACCGGCGGCAGGCCCTCTTTGCGCAGCACGTAAACGCCCTTGCCCGGCAGGCCCGGGGGGAAGTTGGCCGGACGCAGGAGCCGCTCCTCGCGCGTCATGTACGAGGGGATGTCCTTGAACTTCCAAATGTGGTTGCCGCTGGTCAGCAGGTCGACGCCCGCGCCGAGCAGCTCCTTGGCGCCGTCCGAGGACAGGCCGAGGCCGCCCGAGGCGTTCTCGCCGTTGGCGATGATGAGGTCGGCTTGGGTGTTCGCCCGAATCTCGGCCAAGTGCTTTTTGACGGCAGTGCGGCCGGGCCGGCCCACGATGTCGCCCAGGAAAAGGATGCGCATGCGCGCGAGCTTATCCGAGGCGGGGGCTCTGGGCAAGTGCCGGGACGCGGCAAGAGCGCGGGCTTGTTGTGGCGGAGAGTGTGCGGCGTCCCGGGGGAAGGGCGCGCTGTGCTGGTGTGGCGGATCCAGATGTGAACGCGGTTGTCGGGCGGACCGGATGGACACGGGGGCTATGTACCAGAGGGATGTGCCGGACGTTCGTGGGCGCTGCGCTGCACGCTGCGGCTGGTCATTGTTCCTGATCGCTACGGCGGATCTTGCGGTGTAAATTGCAAGGAACCGGGAGAGAGGGGCGAGGAAGGGCGGGCCTGAAGATGCTTGCATGGGCCGTGCACGCAAAGCGGGGGGACCATGCGGCCCCCCGGCTGTGCGATGCGTTTGCGGGGCTGAACCCCGGCGTTGCGTGCTTGCTGTGGCCCTAGCCCGCCGCGCCGCCGCCGCCCGGCAGGGCGAAGCCCTTGGTGGTGCCGCCCGTGGTGGAGGGCGTGCCCGCGATGCGCGAGAGATACGCGTCGCCGAGGTTTTTGATGTGCCCGGCCACGTTGTCGAAGTGGTTGAAGTGGATCTGCTCCTCGTCGATGATGGCCTGGAACAGGTTCATGCTGATGTTGTCGCCGTTTTCGCGGCAGACCTGCAAAAACTGGTTGTAGGAGTCGATGGTGTTGTCCTCCAGGTCGGCGTCGAAGGGAAAGATCTTGCGCACGTCCTGGCCCTTGGTGACCTTGCCCTCGCCCTGGGTGGCCGGCTCGCCGCCCAGTTCCTTGATGCGCTCGGCGAACATCTCGGCGTGGCGCATTTCGTCAATGGCGATGAGCTTCATGTTGGCGGCCATTTCGCCGTAGTCCATGTTGTCCAGGTTGTAGTGCTGGTTCATGTACTGGGTGATGGCGTGCAGCTCCATGGCGCGGGCTTTGTTCAGCACGTCCAGAACCTTGGCCTTGCGGGCTTCTCTGCTTTCAGCGGCCATTTGGGGCACCTCCGGTTGTGTTTCGGGTCCGAGACGAATTGTCAGGGGCGCTTTTCAGCATATGCACAATAGGCAAACGCGGCCGAAGGAGCAAGGGCTTTGCTCGGGCAAAGAAAAAGGCCGGAGAACGCGAACGCTCCCCGGCCCATTGTGGCGGCTTGAACCGGCGCGACCGGCTATTTGGCGTAGCCCACGGCCCGCTTTTCGCGGATGACCGTGACCCGGATCTGGCCGGGGTAGGTCATGTTGTTTTCGATCTTGGCGGCGATGTCCTTGACCAGCATGTAGGTCTGCTCGTCGGGCACGCGCTCGGCGTCGACCATGACGCGGACCTCGCGTCCGGCCTGGATGGCGTAGGCCTTGCTGACGCCGCCGAAGCTGGTGGCGATGCCCTCCAGCTCCTCCAGACGCTTCACGTAATTCTCAAGCAGCTCCTTGCGGGCGCCGGGGCGCGCGCCGGAGAGGGAGTCGGCCGCCTGCACCAGGGTGGCGATGGCCGTCTGGGGCGGCACGTCCTCGTGGTGGGCCTGGATGGCGTGCACGATCTCCTGAATTTCGCCGTGCTTCTTGGCCAGGTCCGCGCCGATGAGGGCGTGCGGGCCCTCGATCTCGTGGTCCACGGCCTTGCCCAGGTCGTGCAGCAGGCCGGCGCGCTTGGCCATCTTTTCGTCAAGGCCAAGCTCCGCGGCCATGATGCCGCAGAGGAAGGCCACTTCGATGGAGTGCTGGAGCACGTTCTGCGAGTAGCTGGTGCGGTAGTGCAGCTGGCCCAGCAGCTTCACCAGCTCCGGGTGGATGCCGTGCACGCCCACGTCGAAGGTGGCCTGCTCGCCTATCTCGCGCAGCTTCACGTCCATTTCCTGCTCCACCTTGCGCACAACGTCCTCGATGCGGGCGGGGTGGATGCGGCCGTCGTGGATGAGGCGCTCAAGGGCCTGCTTGGCCACTTCGCGCCGCAGCGGGCTGTAGGCGGAGAGGACAACGGTCTCCGGCGTGTCGTCGATGATCAGATCGACGCCGGTGGCGGCTTCCAGGGCGCGGATGTTGCGGCCCTCGCGGCCGATGATGCGGCCCTTCATTTCCTCGCTGGGCAGGGTGACCGCGGTGACGGTCTGTTCGGAGACGTAGTCGCCCGCGTAGCGCTGAATGGCCAGGGAGAGCACTTCCTTGGCCTTCTTGCTGGCGATCTCCTTGGCTTCGGTCTCGATGTTGCGGATCATGCGCGCGGCTTCGTGGCGCGTGCGCGACTCCACCTCGGTCATGAGGCGTTCCTTGGCTTCCTCGACGGTGAGGCCGGAAATCTCCTGCAGCTTGCGCTCATGCACATCCGCCGCGGCGCTCAGGGCCTCCTCTTTCTCGGCCAGGGACTTTTCCTGCTTGATGAGGCGCTTTTCCAGCTCCACAACGCCGGATTCCTTCTGGGCGACCTTTTCGAGCTTGCTCTCCAGGCGTTCTTCTTTTTCCTGCAGGCGGGCCTGTTCGCGCTTCAGGGTCTGCTCGCGGTCCTTGAAGTCCTGCTCTTGTTCCTTCTTCAGGCTGAAAATTTCGTCCTGGGCCTGGAGCCGGGCCTCCTTGCGGGTGGCGTCGGCCTCCTTTCTGGCTTCTTCGACGATGCGTGTGGCCAGGTCCTGGGCGTCTTGGTTGCGTTTTTTGGAAACATAACTGCTGAGATAATAACCGCCCGCGAGGCCGACCAAAAGGGCCACGGCATCAAGGGCGATGAGCAACAGGCTGGATTCGTTCATGCGCTGCTCCTTACCGGTTATATGGACAGGCCATGCGGGCCTGATTCGCAAGCGGTCGCCGTGCATTGGTGGCGCAGGCGTCCGCGTTCGTGCAAACCGTTTAGGGCAGGTGTCTTGGAGAGGAAGGGATGGCGTGCGAAAAGCCTTGGACGGATGCCAAAGCGGAAAAGGCCGCCAGGGCATTTAGCCCCGGGGCGCCGTGTTGCTCTTCGAGTTTTGAACCTCGTTTAACGAGGGGGGCTTCTCCGTCCCACCGTTAGGCGGCCCGTTCGAGGACGGGTATGCACACGGGTGGAATCTGGCGAATCCCATTTGATACATATTGGCTCAAGAACTCAAAAACAATCACGAACTCCCCAGGGTTTTCCTGCTTTTCTATGCGCAAGGCCGCTGTAACCGGCCTGTTATCGCCTCTCCAAGAGTTCCTGCATGCGGGCTTCAAGTCCCGCTTGCTTCCGGCGCATTTCGAGATAGTCGTCCGCCATCCCGAGGGCCAAAAGCGTGAGCAGTTTCTCTCTGCTTATATACTTTCCACCCTTGCTCAGCTCGGTGAAGCGTTCTTCGAGCAAGGCCTGGGCTACCTGGATGCGTTGTTCATCCGCATCCGTCTTGAAAGAAATCTCAAGTCCGTTGACCGTTATGGTATAGCTCGGCATAGCGTTATCTCAGGTCTAGCGCCCGTCGAGCGATGCCTGCACCTTTTCAAGAAGCGCTTCAATACGGTCCTGCACTTCTTGTCGTTTCGCGGCCTCGGTCTCTACTTGAGCAGCCAAGGCCACGTTATCCTCTTCCAATTGCCGGACGCGCGTCAAGAGTTCCCCGAACCGCGCCTCCAACTTTTCAATGAGTTCCATGCTCAGACCCTAACGCTTCCTTTCAGCGAAATCAAGGTTTCTTGCCGCGGCCCTCAAGATTGGCCTGCCGTGCGCGGGCAATGCCAAGGGCGTGGTCTGGAACGTTTTTGGTGATGACCGAGCCCGCGCCGACGAGTGCGTTTTCGCCCACGCTCACCGGAGCCACCAAAGCCGTGTTGCTGCCGATGAACGCGCCCGCGCCGATATGGGTCTGGTGCTTGTGCGTGCCGTCGTAGTTGCAGGTGATGGTGCCCGCGCCGATGTTCGCCCCCGCGCCCACGCTCGCGTCGCCCAGATAGGTCAGGTGGCTGGCCTTTGCGCCGGGACCGAGGCTCGACTTCTTCATCTCCACAAAGTTGCCCACGCGGGCGTTTTCGCCCACGTCCGCGCCGGGGCGCAGCCGCGCATAAGGCCCGGCCACGGCGCCGGTGGCCACGTGCGCGCCTTCCAGGTGGCAGAACTCGCGCACCTCGCAGCCCGCATCGAGCACGGCGTCGGTGATGTTGCAGAAGGCTCCGACCTTTGCGCCGCGGGCAATGGTGGTGTTGCCGAGGATGCGGCAGGGGCCGGTGATCTCCGCGCCGGGCTCTATGCGGGCGCGCGGCCCGACAACCACGGAGTCCTGCTGGTGCAGGAGCACGCCGGAGCCGAGCAGGCGCTCCACAATGTCGGCGCGCAGGCGCGTTTCCGCCTGGGCCAGCTCCAGCGGGGAATTGACGCCCAGGAGGTCCAGTGCGCCTTCGCGCTTGAGGGCGTGCACCTTGAGGCCGGACTCCACGCCCAGGCCCACCAGGTCGGTGATGTAGTATTCGCCGGCGCGGTTGGCGCTGGTGAGGGCAAAGAGCACGGCCTCCACCGCGGCAACGGAAAGGCAGAACAGGCCGGTGTTCACCTCGCCTGTGTCCTCGCCGTGCAGCGCGGGGTCGTAATCCTTGGCCTCCACAATGCCTGTGACCGCGCCGTCGGCCCCGCGCAGCACGCGGCCAAAGGCTCCTGCGTCGGGCAGCACGCTGGTCAGAAAGGCGATGTCCGCGCCTTCGCGCGCGGTGTTCAGCAACTCCTCAAGGTCCTCCGGCGTCACCAGCGGGGCGTCGCCGTTGAGCACCAGGCAGTGGGCGGCGCCGCTTTCGCGCACCTTGTCCCAGGCAACCTGCAGGGCGTGCCCCGTGCCCTTCTGCTCGGTTTGCGGCACAAAGCCGCTTGCCAGCTCCGGGTGCGCCCGCTCGACCATGTCCTGCCCGTGCCCGACTACGGTGAGCACCTGCGCGGCCACGGAAGAGGCCGCCGCGGCGACATAGGAGAGCATGCTCTCGCCCAGCAGGGTTTGCAGCACCTTGGGCTTGTCCGAGTGCATGCGGGTGCCTTTTCCGGCGGCGAGAATGACGGCGATGGTGTTTGCGTGGGGCATGTGGGCTCCTCAAAAGGTGAACGTTGCGAAGGGATGTTTCGCACTTTTCGGCGCAAATGAAAAGGCGGGCCCGGCCCCAAATGAAAAGGCAGGCCGGAGTTACCCGACCTGCCTTTGTTACTGTTTGCCAAGCGCCGTTTCAGGCGGCGGAAGCGTGTGTTAGCACGTTCCCGCTTTTTCGCCGGAGTTGCGGCAGCTCATGCGGGCGATGGACCGGCGCAACGCAGCCTGGGCGCGGGCGTGGTCGATCTTTTCCTGGGCGCGCGCCAGGCGCTGCTGGGCGCGTTCCTGCGCTTTGCGGGCGCGTTCCGAGTCGATATCAGCCGCCTTTTCCGCAGCCTCGGCCAGGACGGTCACCTTATCGGGGGTGACTTCGGCAAACCCGCCAGAGACGAAGACATAATGGGTCTTGCCGTCGTCTTTGTAATACAGGTTGCCGATGCCCAGCGCGGACAAGAAGGGGATGTGGTTCGGCAGTACGCCGAACTCCCCGAGCGCGCCGGGAGCCCCAACATAGTCAACGTCCTGCGAGAGGACCTTGCGGTCGGGCGTCACGATTTCAAGCAGCAGCTTTTTGGACATGGCGTCCTACCTATCCCTGCTTGGCCTTGTCGAGGGCCTCGTTGATGTCGCCAACCATGTAGAAGGCGCTTTCCGCGATGTCGTCGTGCTTGCCGTCGATGATCGCCTTGAAGCCCTTGATGGTGTCTTCAAGCTTGACATAGCGGCCGGGCTTGCCGGTGAAGGCTTCGGCCACGTGGAACGGCTGGGACAGGAAGCGCTGGATGCGGCGGGCGCGGCCGACGAGGAGCTTGTCGTCGTCGGAGAGCTCGTCCATGCCAAGGATCGCGATGATGTCCTGCAGTTCCTTGTACTTCTGAAGGATCATCTGCACCGAACGGGCGACCGAGTAGTGCTCCACGCCGAGGACCAGGGGGTCCAGAATGCGCGAGGTGGAGTCGAGCGGGTCGACCGCGGGGTAGATGCCCAGCTCGGCGATCTGGCGGGAAAGCACGAGCGTGCCGTCCAAGTGCGAGAAGGTCGTGGCCGGGGCGGGGTCGGTCAAGTCGTCAGCGGGCACGTAAACGGCCTGCACCGAGGTGATGGAACCCTTGTTGGTGGAGGTGATGCGCTCCTGCAGTTCGCCAAGGTCGGTGCCCAGAGTCGGCTGGTAGCCGACCGCGGAGGGCATGCGGCCAAGAAGCGCGGACACTTCGGAGCCAGCCTGGGTGAAGCGGAAGATGTTGTCGATGAAGAGCAACACGTCCTGGCCGTCGGCATCGCGGAAGTTCTCGGCGATGGTCAGACCGGTGAGGGCGACGCGGGCACGGGCTCCCGGGGGCTCGTTCATCTGACCGTACACCAAGGCGGCTTTGTCCAGAATGCCGGCTTCTTTGAACTCGTGGTAGAGGTCGTTGCCCTCGCGGGTACGCTCGCCCACGCCGGCGAACACGGACAGACCACCGTGGTGCTTGGCGATGTTGTTGATCATTTCCATGAGAATAACGGTCTTGCCCACGCCGGCGCCGCCGAAGAGGCCCATCTTGCCGCCCTTGGGGAAGGGGATCAAGAGGTCAACGACCTTGATGCCGGTTTCGAGCACTTCGACCTTGGTGTTCTGGTCGACGAACGGCGGAGCCGAACGGTGGATGGACATAAGCTTGTCGCTCTTGATCGGGCCCATTTCGTCCACGGGGCGACCCACGACGTTGATGATGCGGCCAAGGGCGCCAACACCGACCGGGACCTGGATGGCCTTGCCGGTGTCGGTGACTTCCATGCCGCGGACGAGACCTTCGGTGGCGTCCATGGCGATGGTGCGGACCACGTTGTTGCCCAGGTGCTGGGCGACTTCGCAGATAAGGTCCGGCGCATCCGAATTATTCGGATTCTTGATATCCAGCGCGTTCAAGATGTGAGGCAGGTGCCCCTCAGGGAATTCGACGTCAACGACGGCGCCGATTACCTGAACGATTTTACCTACAGTTGCACTCATTTTGTTAGGCCCCCTTTTCTCATTTCAGCGCTTCGGTGGCGCCGACAATATCCATCAGGTCTCTGGTAATCGCCGCCTGACGCGTCTTGTTGTAAAGCAGCGTCAGAGAGTTGATCATGTCGTCACAGGCGCGCGTGGCGTTGTCCATGGCGGTCATGCGGGCTGCATGTTCGCTGGCGGACGTGTCAAGCATGCCGCGGTACACCTGAACTTTCACGAAGCGGGGCAGGAGTTCGGCCAGCAGACCCTCGACAGAGGGCTCGTAGACGTAGTCCTTGCCAGAGCCCGCGGCTTCACCAGGGGTTCCGCTTATGGGCAGCACGATCTGCGAAACGGGGACCTGACGGCCCACGCTCAGGAACTCGCCGTAGCAGAGCACCACTTCGTCCAGCGTGCTGTCCAGGAAGGCGTTGATCAGCTCGTTGCCGAGCTTGCTGGCCAGCGTGAAGTCAAAGCTGCCCATGATGTCGGGGTACTGGACCACGATTTCATGTTCCGCCTTGCGGACGGCGTCGCGTCCCTTCTTACCCACGCAGTAGAACTTCACGCCCAGGCCCTCGGCCTTTTTCTCCGCGGCCATTTTAAGGGCCGCCTTGATGATGCCGGCGTTGAAGCTGCCGCACAGACCGCGGTCAGAGGTTACGATGACAATGCCAACAGTCTTTTTTTCCTCACGCTTTGCCAGAAGCGGATGGACCGACTCATCCGCACCGGCCGCAAGATCGCCAAGCATTTCGAAGAACTTCTGCGCATACGGCTTGAACCGCTCAATGCGGCTCTGGGCGTTGCGCAGCTTCGCCGAGGCCACCATATTCATGGCCTTGGTGATCTGCTTGGTCTTCTTGACCGCGCCTATTTTCGTTTTGACGTCCCTCAGGGAAGCCATTGCACCCTCCTGCGCCGGTTAGGCGCGGAAGCCCTTCTTGAACTCTTCGATGCCGGCCTTGAGGCGGCCTTCGATGTCCGCGTCCAGGGCTTTCTTCTCGACGATGTCCTTCAGGACGTCGGCCTTGGAGTTGCGCATGAACTCCATCAGCTCGGTTTCAAACTTGTGCACGGCGTCCAGGGGCACTTCGTCCATGTAGCCGCGGGTGCCGGCGTACAGGGAAACGACCTGCTCCTGCACCGGCATGGGCTGGTACTGGGGCTGCTTCAGCAGTTCGACCAGGCGGGCGCCGCGGTTCAGCTTCTGCTGGGTGGCCTTGTCCAGGTCGGAGCCGAACTGGGCGAAGGCGGCCAGTTCGCGGTACTGGGCGAGGTCGAGGCGCAGGGTGCCGGCAACCTGCTTCATGGCCTTGATCTGGGCGGCGCCGCCGACGCGGGAGACCGAGAGGCCGACGTTGATGGCCGGGCGGATGCCGGCGTTGAACAGCGCGGGCTCCAGGTACACCTGACCGTCAGTGATGGAGATGACGTTGGTCGGAATGTACGCGGACACGTCGCCGGCCTGGGTCTCAATGATGGGCAGGGCGGTCAGCGAACCGGCGCCGAGGCCGTCGTTCACCTTGCAGGCGCGTTCCAGCAGGCGGGAGTGCAGGTAGAACACGTCGCCGGGGAACGCTTCACGTCCCGGGGGACGGCGGAGCAGGAGCGACATCTGGCGGTAAGCGACAGCCTGCTTGGACAGGTCGTCGTAAATGATGAGCGCGTGCTTGCCCGAGTCGCGGTAGTACTCGGCCATGGTGCAGCCGGAGTACGCGGAGATGAACTGCAGGGGCGCGGGCTCGGAAGCCGTGGCGGAGATGATGGTGGTGTATTCCATTCCGCCGTAGCGACGCAGGGTGTCGGCCACGAGAGCGACGGTGGACTTCTTCTGGCCGATGGCCACGTAGAAGCACTTCACGTCGCCGCCCTTCTGGGCGAGGATGGCGTCGATGCAGACAGCGGTCTTGCCGACCTGGCGGTCGCCGATGACCAGTTCGCGCTGGCCGCGGCCAACCGGGGTCATGGCGTCGATGGCCTTGAGGCCGGTGCCCATGGGCTCATGGACCGACTTACGGGCGATGATGCCGGGGGCCTTCAACTCGACCGGGCGGGTCTCGGTGGCGGCAATGGGACCCAGGCCGTCGATGGGCTGTCCCAGGGGGTCGATGACGCGGCCCATGACCGCGTCGCCGACGGGCACGGAGAAGATCTTGCCGGTGCGCTTGACCGGGTCGCCTTCTTTGATCTCGTTGCACTCGCCGAGGAGCGCGACGCCGACGTTATCCTCTTCGAGGTTGAGCACCATGCCCATGAGGCCGCCGGGGAACTCCAGGAGCTCCATGGCCATGGCGTTCTTCACGCCATGCACGCGGGCAATACCGTCACCGACGTACAAAACGGTGCCGGTCTCGCTCATTTCCACGCGGGACTCGTAATTCTCGATTTGTCCCTCAATGATTTTGCTGATTTCTTCCGCTTTGATCTGCATGGCCCTACTCACCCCTCTTGATGGTTTCTTTCAAAATGTTCAGCTGAGCGCGCAGGCTGGCGTCAAGGACGCTGTCGCCGATCTGCAGCACCACTCCGCCCAGAATCTCGGCGTCGGTGGCGAAATCGAGCACCAGCTTTTTGCCGGTCTGCTTCTCAAGCCGTTCTTTCAATTCAACCTTCCTAGTATCGGAAAGCGATACGGCGGTGACGAGCTTGCCGGAGACAATGCCATTGAGCTCATCGAGCATGGCCTTGAAGTCCGCGGCGATCTCTGGGATGGAGACGAGACGGGTCTTGTCCGCCAGCAGGTTCACGAAATTGGCGATGGGCTTGCTGACCCCAAGCTTTTCCGTGATCTGCGAGAGAACGACCTTCTTCTCCTCGACGCTGAAGACCGGGTTGCGGAAGAACCGCATGGCCTCCGGCGAATCCGCCAATGCCCCAGCCAACTCGGCGAGCTGTTTGCCGTAAGTCTCAAGCTCGGCCGCGCCGTGCTTCTGTCCTACGGTGAACAGCGCCTTGGCGTACCTGCGCGCGACGATGTTCCCGCTCAATTGAGCACCACCTTTGTTAAGTATTCATCCACGAGGCGCTCATGATCCTGAGAGGTGAGCTTCTCGCGCACGATTTTTGTGGCCTGGTCGATGACCTGGTCGGCGATTTCGCCGCGCACACGGTCAAAAGCGGCCCGCGCTTCGTTCTCGGCGCTGGTGACGGCCTGGGCGCGCATGGCCTCGGCGTCCTTGTGGGCCTTCTCGATGATGGCGACCTTGATGGCTTCGCCCTGGGTCTTGGCTTCGGCCAGGATGGCGGCCTTTTCCTGCTCCAGGTTGCGGATGCCGTCCTCGACGTCCTTGAGCTTCTTGTCGGCCTCGGCCTTGCGGACCTGCAGATCTTCGAGCTCTTTCTTGATCTGGGTGCGGCGCCCGCCGAAGAACGCCACGGCCTTGGCCCCGGCGAACTTGTACAACAGGAAGATGAAGATGACGAAGTTCAGGATGCGGAAGCCGAAGTTGGCCCAGGGCAATCCTTCGGGTTCGGCGCCTTCGCCCCCGTTGGCGTAGGCCAGCGCGGTGAACGCGAGGACGCCGATCAGGGTCAGTACTGTGTGCCGTGCAACTTTCAAAATGTTCCCCCTCCTTCTTCCTGTCGGCTTAAGCCTGGCCAAGGATCTTGGCGGTGGCCTTCAGCGCGAATTTCTCCACATCGGCGCCCAGAGCGTTTTTGGCCCCGGAAACCTGCGCGGCGATTGCATCCTGAGCGGCCTTCATGGTCGCCGCCACTTCCTTGCCGACAGCAGACATGATCTGCTGCTCTTCGCCAGAACCCTCGGCGCGCATGTTCTTGCGCAGTTCAAGTCCCTGCTGACGGGCGGCGTCCAAAGCCTGATTGTAGCTCTTCAGCTTCTCATCGGCGTTGGTATTGAAGGTTTCGATGGTGGACAGCTGGTCCGCCATGAGCGTGTTGCGCTCCTTGATCTTGTCCCGAATGGGCTTGATCAGGAGGATGTTCAGGAACACCACCGTGAGAAGAAAATTGATGAGCTGAATGAAAAAGGTACTGTCAATATCAATCATTGCGGCCCCCAGCGCTTTGGATTTGGGATTGTGAAATTTGGTCCAAAGTCACCGGGGACCTACACCAACATTTTGACCCTGTCAAAGCCTTTTTTCGTTTTTCCCGGCTCCTTAAGAGCACCCAGCGCATGTGCGCCAAGGCTTTGCGGGCTGCCGCCGCAAATTCACACCGGGGGGCGAGGGCTTGTGAAAACTCGGCCATGACCTGTTTGGCGCAGGTCCTGTTTGGCCGCGGCGCCGAACAATCTACGTCTGCTTGAACAGGTAGCGGCGCATGGAAACGTTGAGCACAAGGCCGACGAGGCTGAAGTTGACCAGAGTGGCGCTGCCGCCATAGCTGACAAAGGGCAGGGGCACGCCGACCACGGGCATGAGGCCCATGACCATGCCCATGTTGATGAGGATTTGCCAGAAGAAGTAGAAGAAGACGCCCGCGGCCAGAAAGCTGCCGTAGGGGTCCTTGGCGTCGCGGGCGACCACGGCGATTTGGTACAGGTAGGCGCAGAACAGCGACAACAGCACGATCATGCCGAAGAAGCCCCACTCTTCGCCGAAGACAGCCACGGCGAAGTCCGTGTGCTTCTCGGGCAGGAAGCGCAGCTGGCTTTGCGTGCCGGCCAGGAAGCCCTTGCCGAACAGCCGGCCCGAGCCCACGGCGATTTCCGACTGCATGATGTGGTAGCCCGAGCCCAGCGGGTCTGTGGCGGGGTCGAGGAAGGCCAGGATGCGCCGCTTCTGGTAGTCCTTCAGGACGAACCAGAACAGCGGGGTGATGGTGGGCACCAGCACGCACAGGGTGCGGAACAGCCAGGGCACTATGCCCCGGTACAAAATGAGCCCGCCGAGCAGCAGAAACACCAGCATGCCCGTGCCCAGGTCCGGCTGCTTGATGATGAGCAGGGCGGGCAGGGCGCCCAGGCCCAGCACCGTGCCCAGTTCCTTCAGGTCCAGGCGCTCCGAGCTGCCGGACAAGAGCCGCGCGCCCAGAAGCAGCACCGTGAACTTTGCCAGCTCGCTTGGCTGGAAGCTGAACACGCCGAAGTCGAGCCAGCGCCGCGCGCCGAGCACTGTTTTGCCCATGATGGGCACGGCCAAAAGCAGCACCAGGGTCACCACGTAAAGGGGCCAGGCCACGGCGTGCAGCCTGCGGTAGTCGAAGGTCATGAACGCGGCCATGCCGGCCACGCCGATGGCGCCCCAGATGAGCTGCTTCTGATAGAAGTTTTCCACCTGCACGCCGTCGCCCAGGCGCACGCCGCTGGCGGAATACAGGTTCAGCACGCCGATGCCGAACAGCGCGGCCAAAACGGCCACCAGCCGCCAATTCACATGGTAGAACATCCGCCTGTCGATGGGGCTCATTGTTCGGACGCCTCCTGCGGCGTTTCCACAACCGGCGGTTCGGGGAACTGCGGTTCGATGGTGTCGAGTCTCGGCGGTCCGGCCGGACGCTCCGCGCCTTCCAGGTCCTTGGGCGGCAGCTCGCGCTTGCCCAGGAACAGGGCGTTGATCATGGCCTTGACGATGGGGCCCGCGGCGGCGCCGTGCATGCCGTGCTCCATCATGGCCACTATGACGTAACGCTTGCCGCCCTGCTCGGCAAAGCCGGCCATCCAGGCGTGGTCGCGGTATTTGTACGGAACGCCGTCGCCCATGCGGCGCAGTTCCTCGGTCAGGCGCACCACCTGGGCGCTGCCGGTCTTTGCGCCCACCACCACGCCGGGGGTGAGGATGCGGCGGCAGGTGCCGCGCGGGTCCTCAACGGTGGAGACCATGTCGCGCTTGATGATGGCGGCCTGGTCCGAGGTGAGGGGCAGCTGGCTCATGACCTGGGTCTTTTCGCCCTTGATGAGCGCGGGTTTGAGCAGCTTGCCGCCGTTCAACAGCGCGGAGATGTAGCGCGCCACCTGCAGGGGCGAGACGACGGTGTAGCCCTGGCCGATGGCCATGTTCAGGTCCTCGCCCTTGGTCCAGCGCACGCCGAAGCGCTTGATCTTCCATTCCTTGGAGGCGATGAGCCCGCCCTTTTCGTGGGGCAGGTCAATGCCCGTGGGCGCGCCGAAGCCCGCGGCCTTGGCGAAGGCGCTCAAGCGATCCACGCCGAGCTTCATGCCGAGCTTGTAAAAATAGACGTCGCAGGACTCGACCAGGGCGCGCTGCAGGTTGACGGAGCCGTGGCCCGAATGCTTCCAGCAGCGGAACACGTGGTTGCCCAGGGCCAGTTCGCCGGAGCAGTTCACGGTCTCGCTCGGGTCGATGAGCCCCTCGTGCAGGCCTGCGGCCGCGGTGACGAGCTTGAACACCGAACCGGGCGGATACACGCTTTGGGTGGCGCGGTTCTGCAGGGGGTGCAGGGGGTCGTCGCGCAGGGCGGCCCACTGGGAGCTGGAAAGCCCGTTGGTGAACATGTTGGAGTCGTAGCTGGGCTCGCTCACCAGGGCGTGCACCTCGCCGCTGTCCGGGTCCATGACGACCACGGCGCCGCTCTTGCCCTCCAAAAGCTTGTGTCCCAGCTGCTGCAGCCCCAGGTCGAGCGAGAGGAAGATCTCCTCGCCGGCCTTGGGCTCGCCCTGCTGCTCCTCGGAGAGCCTGCGGCCGGTGACGTCCACCTCTATGAGACGCTTGCCCTTGGCCCCGCGCAGGCGGGCATCCAGGCGGTTCTCCAACCCCTGCTTGCCCACGAAGTCGCCCAGGGACAAGGTCGGGTCGGCCTGCATCTCGGCCTCGTTGGCCTCGCTGACGTAGCCGAGCACATGGGAGAGCAGGTGGCCGTAGTTGTACTTGCGCCGGGTGCGGGCCAAAATCTCCAGGCCGGGCCAGCGCACGGCCACGCCCTCCACCTTGGCGATGGTATCGAAGTTCATGTCCGGCACAAGCACCAGGGGCTCGAAGCTTTTCACCTTGGGCTTGTTGCGCGCGTAGATCTCTTTCAGCCGCTCCTCGGGAATGCCCGTGAGCTCGGCCACCTTGGCCAGGGTCGCGGGGATGTCTTCGCAGTCCTCGCGCACAAGGCCAAGGGCGAAGGCGGGCTCGTTGACGGCCAGCAGCTCGCCGTTGCGGTCGCGCAAAAATCCGCGCGGCGCGAAAAGATATTCGATGCGCAGCTGGTTGTTGCGGCTCTTTTCGGTGAACACCGGGCCCAGGTGGATTTGCAGGTACCACAGGCGCACGGCGAACAGGAGAAACAGGCCCAGCACCAGGAACTGGAGCAGGGCCGGGCCGAAGCGCGGCATGACCTGGGTCGAGGCGCTAAGCAGGTTCTTCATGGCGCTTCAACCGTTCCGGAAAAAGATTTTCGGCCACATACCACAGGACCGGGTAGATGAGCGTTTGCAGCAGGCATTCCAGCAGCACGCGGTTGAGCGGAAAGGCGCGCATCTCCAGCACGGCCATGAGGTAGAGCAGAAAGAAGTGCGCCAGACCGAGGGCCAGGCCGAGCAGGGCCTGGAACTGCAAGCTGCCCGGGTCGAGCAGCCAGCGGCCCACGGTGAGCAGGCTGAACAGGGTGAAGTACCAGAGGATGCCGTAGCCGAAGGCCAGACCGCCCGCGCCTTCCTGAATGGCCACCCAGGCCACGGTCAGCACGATGGTGACGATGGGCTTTTGCCAGCGCAGGCTTATGGCCATGCCGGGAGCGAAGAAATCCACGCCGGGGACGAGGGTCTGCCCCCAAATGCCGCAGATGGTGAAGACTATCCACCAAAGCGCCGCGAACATGGGGCTACTCCCACAGGGCGCTGGGGTCTTCGGGCTGCGCCGCCCGCTTGAGCAGAAGCACTTCCTCCAGGTGGGGAATGTCCACCAGGGGTTCGGCCTGCACGTCCATGAACAAGGTGCCTTCCTCGCGTTTGACGGAGGTGACGCGGGCCACGGGCAGGCCCTTGGGGTACACGCCGTCCATGCCGGAGGTCACGAGAACCTCTTTGGGGTCCAGGGTGGACGTGAAGCCCACATATTTGACCACGAGCTTTTCGCCCGCGCCCATGCCGTAAATGATGCCCGCGGCGCGGTTGTCGCGTCCCACGACGGCGATGCGGCTGGCCGGGTCGGTCAGCAGCAGCACGGTGGCGACCGTGAGCCCGGCGCGGTACACGCGGCCCACAACACCCTCGGTGGAGAGCACGGGCGTATCGGCCACGGCGCCGGAGCGCTTGCCCCGGTCCACCAGGATGGTCTCCAGGATGGCCGTGGGCCCGACCCGGTGGGCGATGACGCGCGCGCCCTCGCGCTTCCACTCGGGCGGGTCGGGGAAGCCGAGCAGCTTCTCCACCCGGGCGGTGGCCTCGGCGCGCTCGCGCAGGGTCATGTTCTCCAGGCGCAGGGCCTTCACGTCGGCCTCGAGAGCCTCGTTCTCCTGCTTCAATCCGACCAGGTCGATGTAGCGCTCGATGAAGCTCTCGCCCTTGCCGCCCAGCCATTTGCCGGGGCGAAGCACCATGCCGACGCTGTCCAGGCCGGTATAGGTGCTCAGCCTCGTCAAGTGGCCGGAGCGCAGGTTCCAGGTGTACAGGCTCAAATAGACGAAGAGCCCGGCGACGAGGAAAATGGCGATTTTTTTCGGGTTCACGCTAGTCCGTGGTCACTTCCCTGTACAGGTCGATGCACTCGAGCGCCTTGCCGGAGCCAAGCACCACGGCGGTGAGCGGGTCGTCCACCACGGTGATGGGCAGCTGGGTCTCGTGCTGCAGAAGCTTGTCCAGGCCCTTCAACAGCGCGCCGCCGCCGGTGAGCACGATGCCGCGGTCGACGATGTCGGCGGCGAGCTCGGGCGGGGTCTGCTCAAGGGCGATGCGCACGCCCTGCACGATGCCCTCCACCTGCTCGGAGATGGCGCCGCGGACTTCCTCCGCGGTGATGACGCGGTTCTGGGGAATGCCGGTGACGAGGTCGCGGCCGCGCACTTCCATCTCGCCGGCGCCTTCCACGGGGTAGGCGCTGCCGATGGTCATCTTGATTTCCTCGGCCGTGCTTTCGCCGATGAGCATGTTGTACTTGCGCTTCACGTGCTGCATGATGGCTTCGTCCATCTTGTCGCCGCCGATGCGCACGCTCTTGGCGTACACGATGCCGGAAAGGGAGATGACGGCGATTTCGGTGGTGCCGCCGCCGATGTCGACCACCATGTTGGCGGTGGCTTCGGTGATGGGCAGATTGGCGCCGATGGCCGCGGCCATGGGCTCCTCGATGAGGTAGACCTCGCGCGCGCCGGCGCTCTGGGCGCTTTCCTTCACCGCGCGCTTTTCAACCTGGGTTATGCCCGTGGGCACGCAGATCATGATGCGCGGGCGCACCAGGCGGCGGGAGTTGTTCACCTTGGAGATGAAGTGGCGGAGCATGGCCTCGGTGACTTCGAAGTCGGCGATGACGCCGTCCTTCATGGGACGGATGGCCACGATGTTGCCGGGCGTGCGGCCAAGCATCTTCTTGGCCTCGGTGCCCACGGCCAGCACCACCTTGCCCCCGCGCGAATCGCGCTTCACCGCGACGACGGAAGGCTCGGAAAGCATGACGCCCGCGCCTTTCACGTAGACCAGCGTGTTCGCTGTACCCAGGTCGATTGCCAGGTCCGTGGAGAAATATTCAAAGAATTTGTCAAACAGCTTGACCATAAGCCCCCCGGTTCTTGAAATATTGTGTCGACGCACGTACGCTGGGCGCACGGCGGCGTATTAAACGCAACTGCCGCAGAACAGCCACCCGTACCAAAAGAAACTCCGGCAGGCAATACATGAGCACTTCCCCGCCCCCGGCAGACGCCACTTTGCGCTGGCACCCCGCCGGATTGTTTTTCCGCGCCCGGCTGGGCGGCCGGGTGCGCAAGGTGCCGCTGGACGCCGGGTTCTCTTGCCCGAACCGCGACGGAACGCTCTCTCGCGCGGGCTGTTCTTTCTGCAACGCCGAAGGCTCCGGCACCGGGCTCTTTGCCCAGGGATTCGGCCTGGACGGGCAGTGGGCGGAATTCTCCCGGCGCGTCCTGGCGAAGGAACCCAAAACAAGGCTTTTGGCCTACCTCCAGGCGTACTCTAACACACATGCGAAACCCGAGCGCCTGCGCGCCGTGCTGGGCGAGGTGGCCTCGCTGCCCGGCGTTGCCGGCCTGTGCCTGGGCACCCGGCCCGACTGCCTGGACGTGGGTTCGGGCGAGGCGCGCCTCAACGTGCTGGGCAGCTTTCTCCTCCACGGGCTGCCCTTTGTCCAGCTTGATTTGGGCCTGCAATCGGCGGACGATGCGGTTTTGTCGCGCGCCGGGCGCGGGCACGACTCGGCCTGCTTCGCCGCCGCGACGCGCGCTGCCGCCGAGCGGGGGCTCTTTGTCTGCGCGCACCTGCTGCACGGCCTGCCCGGCGCGGGGCCGGACGACCTGGCTCGGTCCGTGGATTTCTTGAACACGCTGCCCGTGGCCGCGGTGAAGTTCCACAACCTGCTCATTTGCCGCGACACGCCGCTGGCCGCACAATGGCGCGGGGGCAGCCTGGCCGCGGCCAGCCGCGAGGACTACATCTCGGCGCTGATTGCGGCCCTGGAGCGCCTGCGGCCGGACATCTGCGTGCAGCGCGTCTTTGCCGACCCGGCACCGGGCGAGCTTTTGGCCCCGGACTGGGCCTTGGACAAATCCGCGGCGCTGGACCAGTTGCGTGGAGCAATGCTACGGCAAGACACATGGCAGGGCCGCGCGGTGTTTTGCCCGCAGGCGCCGCCGGACTGGAACATCTATTATGAGGAGGCGGAGCATGACGGCGCGCAAGCAGCAGACGGTGTCCATGGGGGATGAGACGCTCGGCGCCGACCGGGTGGAGACAGTGGCCGCGCCGCCCCTGGCCCTGCGCCTGTACTGGCGTGGCGGCGCGCTGACGCATTTTGAGCTGCGCCGGGCCGAGACCCCGGAGCTGCGGCCGGACGCGAGCCCGGAGGCGCGCACCGTGCATCAGGCGCTCAGCCGTCTGGTCGAGGGCAAGGAGGCCGCGTTTCCGGCCCTGCCCCTGGCCTGGGAGACGCTGCCCGCCTTTACCCGGCAGGTGCTGCAAACCTTGTACGAGCAGGTCGGCTCCGGCTCCACCGTGACCTACGGCGAGCTGGCCGCGCTTTCCGGCCAGGGCGGCAAGGCCCGCGCCGTGGGGCAGGCCATGGCGCGCAACCCCTGGCCGCTCATCGTGCCCTGCCACCGGGTGCTGGGCGCGGGCGGGGGGCTCACCGGCTACACCAACCCCCATGGCCTGGACCTGAAGGCCCTGCTGCTGCGGCTTGAGGGCGCGGGCAAGGCCTGATCCCGGCCGTCTGTGGCTTGAACCGGGCGCAAGGGCATCGCGGCTCCAGTGACGCCGGTCCCTTCTGCCGCGGTGCGTGCATCTGAAATGCGGCCTTTTGCGGTTCGGTCTTCAGCCCGATCTTCCGCGATCCGGCATTGTGCGACGCTGCATGGCGCGACGCTGCATGGCATGAGGCTGTGTTGCGTCGCTGCGCTGCCCGGTCCCGCCTGTTCCGGCCACGCGGCGGGCAGGCGTTCGGGGCCGCCGTGTTTCCGCGCCTGGCGCCTCGCCGCGCGCCTTGCCGCTTCATGACGTTCGCCGCGATTTTGCGCCAAGGCCAGCAAAAGGCCGGACCAGGGATGCTTCCCCGGCCCGGCCTTGTTGTTTGTCTTGCGCGGCCTAGTGGCCCGTGGGCGTGGTGGTGGTGGTGTGTATGTCCGCCTGGGTGATGGTGGCGTTGTTGGTGAACTGGGCCACGGCGACGCCGTCGTTTCCGCTCACGCCGTTGGCGTCGTAGTACAGGGTGTGGTCGCTGGTGTCGTAAATCAGGCAAGCCTTGTCCGTGGTGCCGAAATGGCTCGTGCCGTCGCTGACGGTGCTGAAGCTCCAGCCGTTGCTCATGGCGCAGAAGGCGGAAGACTGGCTGATGTCGAGCTGGATGGTGTCCGTGCCGTGCACGAAGTCCTCGACATGCACCTTGCTGCTGTCGGTGTTGAAGTGGAACACATCTGCCCCTGCGCCGCCGAAGAGCGTGTCGTCACCGCCGTTGCCGACGATGGTGTCGTTTCCGGCGCCGCCGTTGATGATGTTGGCGTTCCCGTCGCCGAACAGGGTGTCGTCGTGGCTTGAGCCGACGATGTTCTCGATGCTGCTCAGCACGTCGGAGAAGATGGTGGTGGTGCCGTTCCACACATGGGTGTAGCCGTCGCCCAGGCGCACGGTGACGGCATACTCCGCGCCGGAGTAGTCCACCGTGTCGTTGCCGTCGCCACCGTCCATGCTGTTGTCGCCCAGACCGCCGAAGAGGGTGTCGTCGCCGCTTCGGCCCTCCAGGTGGTTCGTGCCGCTTTGGCCGTATAGCATGTCTGCGCCGTCGCCGCCGCTGATGGTGTCGTCGCCCGCGCCGCCGTCCAGGTAGTAGTTGGCGCCGCCTACAGCCTGGATGTTGTCGTTGCCGCTGCCGGTGATGACGCCGTTGACGTTGACCAGGGTGTCGTCGCCGCCGAGGTATGTTTCCACGTGGGTGGTGGACTGCGCGTCCAGATTCACGTTCAGGTCGTCGGTGGCGTTTTCGTAGCTGACGATGGTGTGCCCGCCGTCGCCGCCGCCGGTGATGGTGTCTGCGCCGGGGCCGCTGATGACGATGAGGTCGTGCTCGGCCGAGAGCCCGCTGCCGTCGATCACCACGCCGTAGGCGCTGCCGGAGGAGCCGGGGTCGTCGTCCACGTGCGTGGCGTCGACGGTGAAGGTGGATTGGCCCGCGCCGAACATGAAGTTCATGAAGTCGTCGGTGACGGTGAGGGCGTTGCCGCCGGTGTAGTTCGCGGCGTTCAGCACAACCTTCTCGATGCCGGAGACGAAATCGTCCGCGTTTCCGTTGCAGCGGATGAACGCGGAGGAGTCATAGTTGAAGGCGATGTGCCCGGCGAAGGGCGTGTAGTCCAGGGTGTCGTACCCCGCGCCGCCGGTGAAGTGGTCCGCCGGAACGTCGGTGCTCGGCGAGACGACGAAGGTGTCATCGCCCGCGCCGCCGATGAGGTTGAGCTGATGAAAGCCCACGCCCGCCGCGTCCACATACAGGCCGTGCCCGGCGGTCAGGTGCGAGCCGTCGACGGTGAAGACCTGCACGTCGTGATCCTGCAGTCCGGTCACGATGGAGTCGGTCAGGGTCATCTTGTCGGCACCGGTGTAGCTGACGTCGTTCAGCGTGATGTTGTTGGCGTGCCCGTAGGTGCCGTCGCCGATGGTGTCCGTGTAGCCGAAGGTGTCCGTGATGTGGGTGCCGTCCACAATGTGGATGGCCGCGCCGCCCGTCTCGCTTGAATAATCGAGGGTGTTGTTGCCGATGCCGCCGTCCAGGGTGTCCCCGCCGGCGCCGCCGGTCAGGGTGTCGTCCGCGCCGCCGCCGTGGATGACGTCCGCGCCCGCGCCGCCGGTGATGGCGAGGGTGAAGTTGGAGACGCCGAAGCCGTCCACCGTGAGGGTGTGGCCGGCCGCCAGGTGCGAGCCGTCGAGGCTGAAGGTGCCGGAGCTGGACCCGGTGAGGGCCGTGAGCGAGGCGTCGCTGAGCTCGGAATTGGCGTCGGTGCTGAAAGTGGACGTTTGATCGTGCAGGATCAGGCCGCTGATGTGGTCCACCGTGTCGTGGGCGCCGCCGCCGTCGATGATGGTGTACGTGCCGCTGTTGTCATAGATGGCCGTGGAGTGGCTGCCGGTGTCCTGGCTGTAGTCCAGCAGGTTGCTGCCCGCGCCGCCGTGGATGATGTCCGCGCCCGCGCCGCCGCGGATGACGTCGTCGCCGGAGGAGCCGGTGATGGTGTCGGCGCCGGCCGCTCCGTTGATGATGATCGAGTCCTTGCCGCTCGTCCAATTGGTCAGGGTCATGTCGCTCAGGTCGATGGTGTCGGCCGCGCTGGTGCCGTTCAATGTCAGGGTCTGAATGCCCGTGGAGCCGATGAGTTCCCAGGTGATGGTGGGCGAGTGGGCCAGGGTGGCGGCGTTGAAGATGGCGGACACCCCGTCGCCGTTGAGCAGGATCTTGTCGGTGGACTGCGAGCCCTCGATGGTGATGCTGTTCAGGTTGGAGAAGTCCGTGCTGGAATTCACCTGGAGAATGTCCGTGTTGCCGTTGGCGAAGGTCAGGGTTTCGCCCGCGGCCACGTCGCCGGTGTTGAAGATGAAGGTGTTTATGCCCCCGCCCGCGCCGTAAAGCTGGTCCGCGCCCGCGCCGCCGTTGATGATGTTGTCGCCGTAGCCGCCGGAGAGGGTGTCGTTGCCCAGGCCGCCGGTGATGGAGTCGTTGCCGCCGCCGCCGTCGAAGACATCTGCGCCCGCGCTGCCGACGAAGGTGTCGTTGCCGCCGCCGCCGATGAGCGACTCGATGCCGGTGTACGACTGTTCGTAATCGTTGATCATGGTCATGTCGCCGTGGATCGTCACGGAGAAGTCCACCGTGCCGGTCCCGGCCGTTGCGCCCGCGGTGATGGTCAGGTCCGGGTACACGGTCCCCCCGTCATCGTACTGCAGCGAGGCGTAGCTCAGCGTGTCCGTGCCGTCGCCGCCGCTGATGGTCGCGTTGCCGCCGCTGCCGATGATGGAGTCGTTGCCGTCGCCGCCGCTGATGATGTTGCTGCCGCCGCCGCCGTCCAGGGTGTCGTTGCCCGCGCCGCCCTCCAGGGTGTCGCTGGCGTAGCCGCCCGTCAGATAATCGTTGCCCGCGTTGCCGGCGATGTAATTGCTGACCGAGAAGGCGCCGGTGATGGTGTCTGCGGCGGTGCTGCCGAAGATTTGCAGCGTGTCGCCCTCCATGTCGCCGGTGATGGACGCGGACGAGGCGTCCACGGTGGTGTTGCCCGTGTCCATGTACACGCTCAGGGTGTCGGCCGTATGGGCGCCGCCGTGCTCGAACGTGACCGTGTCCTGCTCCAGCAGCTGGTCGCGGTCGAAAATCACGTGCAGCCCGTCGCCGGTGAGCTTGATGGTTCCGAAGTCCTTGATGCCGCTGTAGCCGCGGAAGTCGATGGAGGCGGTGGCCTGCAGGGTGTCGCTCGCGGTGGCGGTGATGGTCTCGCCCGTGGCTAGGTCGCTTTGGGCGTTGTAGACGAAGGTGTCTTGGGCTGCGCCGCCGATGAGCGTGTCCGCTCCCGCGCCGCCGGTCAAGACGCCGCCGTCGGCGTGGGCGATGATCGTATCGGCGAAATTGGAGCCGATGACGTTGGCGAACCCGCTGACCATGTCGTTGCCCTCGCCGCCGCTGACCGTGCCGTGCTGCAGGTTCACGGTGACGCCTGCCGTGGCGTGGGCGTAGCTCAGGGTGTCTGTGCCGCCGCCGCCCGCCAGGGTGTCGTTGCCGAGCATGCCCTCGATGGTGTCGTTGCCCGCGCCGCCGGTGATGGAGTCGTTGCCTGCGCCGCCCATGACGCGGAAGGCGATCTCCGCGTTGTTGCCGTCGAAGTGGAGGGAGTGCTCGGCGGCGAGGGCGCGCGCGTCGATGGTGATGACGCCGCCTTCGACCGAGTCGGCGTGGTTGGCGGGATAGGTGATGCTTGTGTTGGCGTCGCCCAACACGATGTTCTCGATGCCCGTGACATGGCTCAGGTCGATGCCGTGGCCGTCGTCCCGGTCGGTGACGTACAGGGTGTCCACGCCCGCGCCGCCGTCGATGGTGTCGTAGACCGTGTTGCCGTTGGTGTCCTGGCCGTTCAGGTCCGTGCCGACGAAGATGGCGTCGTTGCCGTCCCCGGCGGAAACGCTGTCCAGGCCGAGGCCCGTGTCGATGGCGTCCGCGCCCGAGCCGCCGATGATGGTGTCGTTGCCTGCGCCGCCGGCCAGATAGTTGGTGCCGGTTCCGCCGTCGATGTAGTCGTTGCCGTCTCCGCCGTAGATGGAGTCGTTGCCGCCCATGCCGTAGATGACGTCGTTGCCGTCGTTGCCGGAAATGGCGTTGGCGCTGTCGTTGCCGTAGATCATGTCGTCGTGGCTGGAGCCGTTGACGTTCACTATGTCTGGAGAAATGTTGATGGAATGGCCCGGATCGCCCGCGGTGTAATAATACCCGCTGTCGAGAAAGACGTGCACGCCCGCCGGGCTGGAGGAGAGGTCCAGGCTGTTGTTCGGGGTGACGACGGGGGGCGTGTAGTTGTTGAGGGGGTCGGTCTCGTGCTGGTTGTTGGCTTGCTCTTGCGCCTGGCCCGAAACCACGACGGGCACCGTGGTGGTCGTGGTGGTGCCGGTGGGGCTGGTGACGGTGACGGTGACGGTGCCCTGCGGGGAGGTGGAGAAGCTGATGATGCTCCCCGGGTCGAGGGTCATGGTCTGCGTCTGGGCCAGGGCATCCGCCGCTGCCTTTGCCGCCGCCTCGGCCGCTGCCTTTGCCGCCGCGTCGGCCAGAGCCATGGCCTGCTGCGCGGCGAGAGCCTCCATCTGCGCCTTGGCTGCGACTTCCGCCGCTGCCTTGGCCTCGGCCGCCGCCTTTGCCGCGGCGTCGGCCGCTGCCTTTGCCGCCGCGTCGGCCGCGGCCTTGGCCTCGGGATTGCCGCTGGCCGCGGCATCCGCCGCGGCTTTTGCCGCCGCCGCCGCCGCGGCCTTGGCCGCCGCCTCGGCCGCGGCCTTGGCCTGGGCCTCCGCCGTGGCCTTCGTCGCCGCCGCCTGGGCGGCCTGCACCTTGGCGTCCCTGCCTTGGGTCTGCGGCGACAAGGTGTCCGTGGGGGCGCCCTGCTGCACGCCGCTGGTGGTGAGGGACTGGAAATATTTGTATTCCTGCGGGGTCATGACCACCACGGGGCCCGCGCCGAACTTGCCCACCTCGACCTTGACGCCGGCCTGGGCCAAAATCTGGTAGGCGCCGCCGCCCAGTGGCTGGACAATGACGGGCTTGCCGTCGAAGACCATGACCAGGTGGCTTTCCGAGCCCTGGCTCTGGCCCTCGCCGGGCACCACATGGCCGGTTTCCGTCCCGCGGATGCCGATGGTGGCCAGCGGGCTCTGCATCTTGAAGGATTCCGGGTTGTGCTTGACGATTTCGCCCGTGACCGTGCGGAAGGTGCCCTGGGCCATCTTGAACAGCACCTGGCCCGAGCCCTTGGACGCGTCATACACGTACTGGTCGAGGCTCACCTTGGAGCCTTCGCCCACGTTCAGCACGGTTTTGTCGAGGAATTGGATGGAGCCCGCGGAGCCTTTGTCCGTGGCAATCGTGTCGCCCTTGAAGACAGGGCTGCCGAGGGAAAGATCGCGGCTGCCGCCGGGGCCAGCCGCCGTCACATGGCCGTGGATCGCCTTTGCGGAGCCAATTTCTTGCGCCATGGAGCATCTCCTCTCGGTTGCGGGAGGCAGGGCGCCGATGTGCAGGCGGAAAAGCCGCCAGGACACTCGGTAACGCTCAGTTTACACCTCTACGTACACGTAGCAGGATTGGCAAAGGGCGTCAATGTGGGCGCACGCTGGCGGCGTAGGGACTATTGCTTGGCTTTCTTGCGTTTTTTCTGCGGCTCGGCCTGGGGCTTGGCGGATTTTTTGACCTTGGCCTTTTTGCCGGCGGGCTTGCTTTCCACGGCGGCGTCGGCTTTGGCCTTGCCCTTCTTGCCGCGCTTCACCTTGGCCGGGGCCGCATCGCCCTGGGCCTTGGCGTGCTTGGGCATGGAGGCGTACAGGGGCGTTTTGCCCACGCCCAAAAAGCCGGGGTGCACGCCGAGGTCTCCGGCGGCCTGTCCCCAGGAGCGGCCTTCCTTGCGCAAACCCTCCACCTGGGCGGGGCTCACGCCGGCCACATGGGCCAGGGCTTCCACCCGGGTCTTCTCCACGCGGTCGTCCGAGGCGTCGAGGGCCTGCTCGGCCTGCTTGGCCGCTTCGTGGCCGTGTTTGCGGGCTTTCCAGGCCTCGTCGCGCAGGCGGGCGTTTTCTTCCAGCACGGAGTCCATGCGCTTCAGCACCGCGTCGTCGGTGATGGCGGCAAAAGCCTGGCCGGGCAGGGCGCACAAGGCGCAGGCCAGGGCTGCTCCGGCCATGGCGCGCGTTAAGCCGCGTTTGAAGGCCGGAGTGGGAACACAATTTTTGATGGCTGCGGTGAGCCGGGGATATGCCGTCATGATTCTCTCCGCGTCAGGCTGCCAGAAGGCCCGCTTGGTTTGTTGATTACTCTGGAGCCTGCGTGGGCCGGGCTTCCTGTGCTTCCGTCGCTTGCGCCTGCGCCGGCTCCTGGGTCGTGGCGCCGCCTGCGCCCGTGGCTCCGGCCGCCTGCGCGGGATCCGTTTGCGCTGCCGCCTTGGGCTGCGCGGCGTCGGGCTTGCGCGCGGCGGAAAGCAGGGCCAGCGCCAGGGCGGCCGCCGTGGCCGGAATGTGCAGCACCGGGGCTAGCGTTGCGCAAAGCACGGTCGTCAGCGCCAATCCGAAGCCGAAGCGCCTGCGGCCGCGCAAGGCGCAGAAAAGAGCCGCCCCGAAAACGAGCAGCGGCCCGCCCACGCCCCATCCGGCCAGCAGCCGCAGGGTCGAGGACGGGATCTGGAACACGGACACGGGCAGGCCGTCGGCCTCCGCGTCCCACACAAGTCCTTGGAACTCCGGCATGGCCAGGGCCAGGGGAACGTCCAGGGGCAGGCCAACGGCCAGGGCGCGCGGGTCCTGGTCCAGGGCCTCCATGGTGGCGGAATAATACCAGTCGAGGCCGAGCTCCTCGCCGCCAAGGCCGTGCTGCAGGGGCAAAATGAGCGATATCCAGATGGCCAGGATGCAGGCGGCGGCCATGGCCGCGCGGTTGCCCAGGCGTCCGCGCTCGAAGAACAGGCAGAGCAGCGCGCCGGCGGCCAGCCCCACGCGCGAGCCAGAGGCCAGCAGGCCGGCCAGGATGAGCCAGCGCGCCAGGCGCGGCACGCCGGCCTCGGGCAGGTCGTCCACGGTGGCGCACAGGGCCGTGCAGAGCAGAAAGCCCAGGGCGTCGGCCGTGGCCGGCGCGTCGCCGAAGAGAACGCCACCGCCGGGCACAAGGCCGCGGGCCATGATGGCCGTGAGCAGAAAGTCGAGCACCACCAGCGCGCCCAGCGCCGCGCCCGCGCGCGCCAAAGACTCGCGCCGCGGCGCGCCGAAGCTCCAGGCCCACAGCGCGGCGAAAAGGACCAGGGCGGGCAGGCGCACTTCGTCCAGCAGGGGCGCGTAGTCCTCCGCCTGAAGCAAAACCAGGGCCAGACCGCGCGCGAGCAGCCATGCCGCCACGGCCAAAACCAGGCCAAGGGCCGGCACCGGCCACAAGGCGCGGCCGCTTTTGGCGCGGGTGGTCACCCCCGCGTACAGGGACGTGAGCACCGCCAGACCGGAGAGGGCCAGCCACGGCGCCAGGCCGGAAAGCCCGAAGCTGCGCGCCAGCGCCTCCTTGTCCGCGAGCCTGCCCGCGAGAATGGCCAAGGGGGCCGCCACAAAGGCGACGAAATAGGGGAGCGGCGAGAGGCGCGACGCCGGACGTCCGGTCATGGGCGGCCTCTGTGCCGTGCTGGTGCGGGGGTCGGGTGCTGCATGGGCCTCGTCCGGGGAAATGTCCCGAAAGGGCTCATAGCGCGTCCAGGCCCCGGGGTAAAGGCCAGGACGCGCCCTGGTTTCGACTTGCGCGGGCTACAACTGCACCTGGGTGCCCAGCTCCACCACGCGTCCAGGCGGAATGCCGAAGAATGTCGTAGCGTTCCAGGCGTTGCGCGACATGAACGCGAACAGGCTCTTGCGCCAGGACATCATCTTGGCGCCGCCGCCGGTGAGCAGGCTCTCGCGTCCCAGGTAGAAGGTGGTGTTCATGAGCTCCGCCGCGAGCCCGTGGCCCTTGGCCTGGTCGAGGATGTCGGGCACGTTCGGGGTCTGCATGAACCCGTAGGTGGCGATGACCCGGAAGAAGCCGTGCCCCAGGCTGGAGACCGCCAGCCGCTGCGAGGCGGGCACGAAGGGCGTTTCGGCCACGGCTATGGACAGAAGCAGGATCTGCTCGTGCAGCACCTTGTTGTGCTTGTAGTGGTGCAAAAGGGTAATGGGCGTGCCCGTGGCCGAAACGGACATGAACACCGCCGTGCCGGGCACGCGCACCGGCGGCTTGCCCGCCACCAGGCTGTTCAAAAACAGGTCCATGGGCAGGCCCATGGATTGGAACTGGTGGCTCAGGGCGGCCTTGCCGTCGCGCCAGGTCACCATGGCCAGCATGATGAGCCCGGCGACGGTGAGGGTGAACCAGCCGCCGTCCAGAATCTTGAGCAGGTTGGAGCCCAGGTAGGTGATGTCGAACACCAGGAACAGGGCGATGAGCGGCGCGGTCTTCCAGGTGGGCCAGCGCCACAGGGTGTGCACAACGTAGAAGAAGATCACCGAGGTGATGGCCATGGTGGCGGTGACGGCGATGCCGTAGGCCCCGGCCAGGCCGCTGGAGCTCTTGAAGGCCAGCACCAGGCCGATGCAGGCGAACATCATGGCGTTGTTCACGCCGGGCAGGTAGATCTGGCCCTTGGTCTCCGCGCTGGTGTTGATGATGCGGATGCGCGGGCAGTAGCCCAGCTGCACGGCCTGCTGGGTCAGGGAATACACGCCGGAGATCATGGCCTGCGAGGCGATGACCGTGGCCACCGTGGCCAGGGCCACCATGGGGTAGAGCATAATCTCCGGCACCAGGGCGAAGAACGGGTTGAAGGCCATGGCCGGCTTGTCCAGAAGCAGCGCGCCCTGGCCGAAGTAGTTGAGCACCAGGGCCGGCAGCACGATGGCGTACCAGGACATGCGGATGGGCCTGCGGCCGAAGTGGCCCATGTCGGCGTAGAGGGCCTCGCCGCCGGTGATGCAGAGCACCACGGAGCCGAGAACCACCAGCCCGTGCCAGTGGTTGGCGGCGAAGAACCAGTAGGCGTACATGGGGTTCACGGCCGCCAGTATCTCCGGCCGGGTGATGATGGACTGCACGCCCAGGGCCGCAATGACCGCGAACCAGATGATCATCAGCGGGCCGAAGACCTTGCCGATGTGCTCCGTGCCGTGCTTTTGCACCCAGAACAGCGCCACCAGGATGAGGCAGGTGCCGGGCAGGATGAAGGGCTCGGCCGCGTCCGTGGCCACGTTCATGCCCTCCATGGCCGAAAGCACGGAGATGGCCGGGGTGATGATGCCGTCGCCGTAGAGCAGCGCGGCGCCGAACAGGGCCGAGGAGATGAGCAGCGCGTGGCGCTTCTTGCCCTTTTTCTCAACAGAGGACTTGATGAGCGCCAGCAGGGCGAAGATGCCGCCCTCGCCTTTGTTGTCGGCGCGCATGACGAACATGACGTATTTGAGGCTGACCACGATGATGAGCGACCAGACGATGAGCGAGAGCACGCCCATGATGTTCACGGGCAGAAGGGGCACCGCGTGCTGGCCGTGGAAGCATTCCTTCACGGCGTAAAGCGGGCTGGTGCCGATGTCGCCGTAGACGACGCCGAGGGCGGCTAGGGCCAGGGTCATGGTGCGTTCGTTGGCGTGGCCGCCGCCGTGCTCGCCCGCGGCTGGCGGCGGGGCCTGTGGCGGAGTCTGGGGCGCGGTTTTCCGCTCCGGGCGTTCGCCGGCCGCCGTGGTGTTCGGGGCGTCAGCGGCTGTGGTGGAATCGGAACCGGCCTGTTGGGCAGGGGACATGGAAATACCTCCGAAACGGATGATGCGGGACGGCCCCATGAGTTTGGAGGTCTTCCCCTTCGCGGCCTGCGAGGTTAGCTGACGGGCTGGGACCGAAAGGTGTCCGGCTCCGCTTGTGCGGCGCTGCGCCCCATTGGGGATTTGGGTCCCCCGCTCCCGGACGGTTGGTCCGGAATTCGGCAAGTGAGAATCATACCTGGGGTGTAAAGAACGTGTCAAGCCCGGTCCCGCTGCCAGCCCGCTGCCCGCCGAATGCCCGGCCTGCAAGGGGCCGAACCCTGGACAGGGCCTGAATGGGGACGCCGGACAGCGCCGCGCCCGTCGTGGCGCGACGCCGCCCGGCGCCGGGGAAACCGTCGCGCCCGGCTTTCGGAGGAGGGTGCGGCGGCGATCCTTTGGGGTTAAGGGCTACAGCCGGATGGGCATGATGACGAAGGCCACCCCCTGCCGGTAGAGCTGGCGCTGCACGGCGAACACGATGTGGTTGTGCAGGAGCCGGGTGAAGAATGTTTCGCTGGGGAACACCAGCTGCCCGCCGAAGAAGATGGCCTTGGGGAAGCGCCGGCGTATCTCCGGGGTCAGGCGCACCACCTCCTCCACCACGTCGACGCCGACGGAGCTCACGCCCTCGGCGTACAGCCCGCGCGAGCGCACAAAGTCCACGTAGCGGTCCAGGTCGGCCTGGATGTGCGTCTTGAGCGCCTCCATCTCCTCCAGGCCCTTGAACACGCCCGCGTCCACCATGCCCACCTGCACGAAGACGAAGTTGCGGAACTCGCCCGTGAAGAGCTTGTGGATGCCGAGCAGCGTGTGGATGCCCAGACCGTTGTAGCCGTTCACCAGTATGACGGCGGTCTTGCCCTTGGGGTCACAGCCCAGGCCTTGCTCGGCCCCGGCCGCGGGCGAAAGGAACGACGCGTCGGACTCCACCACGGGCAGCAGCTCGTCGAGCTTCCTCAGCATGCCCCAGGTCTGGTCGTAGTGCCGGCGGATGTAGATGGCCAGGGCGGCCACCGCGCCGGTGACGAGCAGGGTGGCCCAGCCGCCCTCGAAGAACTTGATGGCCGTGACCGTGACCAGGATGAAGCTGCACAGGGCCAGCCCAAGGCCGTTCAGGGCCAGGCCTTTTTTCCAGTGGGGCTCGCGGCCGCGCACTTGCAGCCAGTGGCGCACCATGCCCAACTGGGAGAGCACGAAGGTGATGAAGACGTTGATGGAGTAGAGCACGATCAGGAGGTCCACCGACCCGCGCGAGAGGACCATGAGCACAAGGGAGGCCCCGCCCATGAGGATGATGCCCTTCTGCGTCACCAGGCGGTCGGAGAGCATGGCGAAACGCGTGGGGAACCAGCGGTCCATGGCCATGTTGGCCAGCACGCGCGGGCCGTCCAGAAAGCCGGTCTGCGCGGCCACGAACAAAATCGCCGCCTCGGAGATCAGCGTCACGAGCACGAAGACCTGGCCGGGGGCGCCCCAGGAGAGGGCGATGGATTCAAAGAGCACGGCGTTCAGGGTCTTGCCCTTCACCTCGGCCACGCCGAAAAGAATATAGGCCAAAATCAGGCCCATGACCGTCACCGAGAGGGACACGGCCATGTACGTCATGGTGCGCTTGCCGGTCTGCACCTTGGGTTCGCGCAGTATGGCCAGGCCGTTGCTCACGGCCTCCAGGCCGGTGTATGTGCCCGCGCCCATGCTGTAGGCCCGCAGGATGAGCAGGATCATGCCGACCATGCCCAGCTGGCTGTGGGCCGCGCCGGCGTCGGCCGCGGTGCGCGCCACAATGGCCGGCAGGTTGCCCATGTGCGTGCCCAGGCCATAGACGATGACAAAGGCGTGGGTGAGCACGAAGACCAGGAAGATGGGCACCAGCGCCGTCACCGATTCCTTGACGCCGCGCAGGTTGAGCACGATGAGCAGCAGCACGCCGAGCAGGGCCGCGGGCAGCTTGAACTCCGTCCAGGCCGGGGGCAAGAAGCTGAACATGGCGTCTGCGCCGCTGGCCACGGAAAGGGTGATGGTGAGCGCGTAGTCCACCATGAGCGCGCAGCCCGAGACCATGCCCAGCGTCGGGTTCAACAGCTTGCTGGCCACCACGTAGCCGCCGCCGCCGGAGGGGAACAGCTCGATGATCTGCGAATAGCTGGCGCTGATGACGAAGATGGTGACCACCGAGGCCAGGCCCACGAAAAGCGCCAGGAAGGTGTGCTGCCCCAGGGCCAGAAAGGCCTCGGCCGGGCCGTAGCACGAGGACGAGAGGCCGTCCGAACCCAGGCCCACCCAGGCGAAAAACGCCACGAGCGAAAGGTTGTGGAAGATCGACTGGTCTTTGACGTTCAGCGACTTGCCGAGGAAGAATTCCTTGGCCTTGCGCCCAAAGGAAGTGTTCTGCGTCATCGCCTTGGCCTCCTATCGCCGGCCCGCGCGGCAAAGGCGGCGGGCAGCACTGCAGGCAAGACGGCAGAAAAACGCACGGCGAACAGCCACAGGCAAGGGAGGCCGTGAAACGGCCACATGGACGGTGGGCATAAAAATACCTCCGGTACGATAGAAAACGGGGGGATGGCCCCGTTGTACCGGAGGTCTTCCCCTTCGACGCCTGCGAGGTTAGCTGACGGGCTCGGACCGAAAGGTGTCCTACGCCGGATGTCCGGCGATGCGCCCCAAGGGATGTGGTTCCCCCGCTCCCGGGAAACGCTCCCGGAATTCGGCAACCAAACTTTTACGCCCTGTGTTAAGAATCTGTCAAGGGCCTCCCGGTTGCCAAGCCGGGCCGGGCACGATAGGCTTTGCGAAAGGCCGCGGTCCGGGCAATGTTTGCCTTTTTGAAGCGCCGCGCCATAAAGGTACGTAATTTGCATCGCTTCGGGCCGTGGGGGAGCGTCCTGCCCGTGCGAGGCTCAAGGGAGTTGCGCATGAACGTGACGGGTCTGCTCCTTGTCGTCATCATCGGCCTGGTCCTGTTCGGATCGGGGCGGCTGCCGGGGCTTGGCAACGGGATTGGCAAGACCATCGCCAACTTCAAGCGCGGCCTGTCCGAGCCGAAAGAGATCGACGTCACCACGGAAACGAAGGACAAGGGCCGCGGGCCACAGGCCTGAAGCCGCCGCAACGAAGCTTGCGCCAAGTCCGGAGCCAAGGGGTAGTCATGTTTGCGATCATAGGCCTTGTCGTGGTTTTGGGATGCGTCATCGGCGGGTATCTGCTCGAGGGCGGCAACCTGCACGTGCTTTGGCAGCCCGTCGAGCTGCTCATCATTCTGGGGTCCGGCATCGGCTCCCTGCTCGTGGGCTCGCCGCTCAAGGTCAACATGACCATCGGCAAGAACCTCATGGTCATCTTTCTTGGCAAGCCCAAGGGCAAGAAAGACTACATGGACATTCTGCTGGTGCTCTTCGATCTGTTGTCCCTGGCTCGGCGCGAGGGTGTCATCGCCCTGGAAGGCCACGTGAACAAGCCCGACGGCAGCGCGATCTTCACCAACAGGCCCTCTGTTTTGAAGAACCACTCCGTGCTCGATTTCATCTGCGACAACTTCAAGGCCTACACCGCGGCCAGCATGGAGCCCCACGAGTTCGAGGCCCTCATGGACATCGACATCGACGCCCATGCCGAGGACGCCCACCAGGCCCCCACCAACCTGAACCGCATGGCCGACGCCTTTCCGGCGCTGGGCATCGTGGCGGCGGTCATGGGCGTGGTGCTCACCATGGGCAAGCTCTCCGAGCCGCCCGAGGTGCTGGGCCACTCCATCGGCGCGGCCCTCGTGGGCACCTTCCTCGGCGTTCTTTTGTCCTACGGCATCGCCGGTCCGCTGGCGGCCATCATGGACACGGTCGTCAAGGAGACCTCCACGGAGCTCAACGTGGTCAAGGCGGCCATGAACGCCTTCGCCATGGGCTGGCCGCCGGCCATGGCCCTTGAATCCGCGCGGCGGGCCATTCCGGCCCACGACCGGCCCGGCTTCGACGAGCTGGAAGGCGTGCTGCGCGAGAGCAAGAAGGGCGGCGCCTAACCGCGCGCGGCATTTGGAACCAGGGGTGACATACCGTGGCTGAAAACAGGCCGATCATCATCAAGAAGGGCAAAAAAGGCCACGCGGGCGCGCATGGCGGCGCGTGGAAGGTTGCCTACGCCGACTTCATGACGGCGATGATGGCGTTTTTCCTGCTCATGTGGCTGCTCAGCATGGTCGTGCCGGAAAAGCGCGCGGGTGTGGAGCAGTATTTTAAGGAATTCAGCATCTTCGATAAGCAGAACGCCCTTGATGTGCGCCAGGGCGGGGCCATGATTCCCGACCAGGACAAGCCGCCGGTGCCCCAGCGCGACCAGCTGACCGAGGCCGCCGAGCACGGCAAGAGCTCCGCCGTGCAGCCGGAGCAGCTCAAGAGCAGGCTGCAGGACTCCATGAACCTGAACCTGCCCGACGTGAAGGACCAGATTTCCGTGGACGTGACCGAGGTCGGCGTGCGCATCCAGATCGGCTACAACGAGACGGATCCGCTTTTCGCCAAGGGCAGCCCGGAGCTGACGGCCAAGGGCCGCAAGGCCATCCAGTTCATCGCCTCGCAGTTGAAGGCCCTGCCCAACAAGATCGAGGTGGAGGGCCATACCGACTCCGGCAATTTCTCCGGCGGGCGCTACACCAACTGGGAGCTTTCCACCGACCGCGCCAGCGCGGCCCGCGTGGCCCTGCAGCAGGGCGGACTGGCCGAGGAACGCCTGGCCCGCGTGTCCGGCTTCGCCTCCACCCAGCCCCTGTACCCGGACAACCCGGCCGACCCGCGCAACCGGCGCATCAGCATTCTTGTGCGCAACTACGTGCCGCCCAAGGAAGGCGGCGGGCTTGAGGAGTCGCTTGGGGCGGAGAGCAAGGCCAAGCCCAAGGAGCCGAACATCGCCGAGGAGGTCAACGCCACCATCGAGAAGATGCTTTCGGTGGAGGGCCGCGCCCGCGTGACCGGCAAGCCCGAGCCTGAGAAGGAAGTCAAGAAACCCGCCAAGGGAGGCCACAAGCCATGAGCGTCACAGATCTGGAGCGCTTTCCGGACCGCGAGGCCCTGCTGACCACAGGCACCCAGGTCTTCCTCGTGCTGCACAAGGACCCCCTGCGCGAACGCATTGACGTGCGCGTTTCAAGCGTGCTGCAGTTGGAGGGCGATGTGCTCTTCGTGGCCCAGACCGAGCCTCCGGTGCGCCACGACCAGGGTGGGCAGCAGGTGGAGGTGGCGCTGCTCGTGCGCTCCGACGACGAGGCCAGGCGTCCCCTGGGCTACGTGGCGCGGCTGCTCGACGTGCGCGAGGACTATCCCTCGGACGAGGGGGAGAGCCAGGCCCTGGCCCTGAGCGCCCCGAACCCCGGCGATTTTTTTGAAACCAGCCTGCGCATGCACTACCGTGTCCCGGTCGAGGAGGACATGGGCGTCAGCATCCGGCTGGAAGGCTTTGCGGACCCGGAATTGCTGGATTTCTCCGCCGGGGGCGCGCGCGTGCGCATCACCGCCGGACCGGATGGACTCCTTCCCGACATCGATCTGGGGCAGGCCATTCCCTTCCGCCTGCTGTTCCTGGGCTCCGGCTATGCCGCGGGCGACGGCGTGGTGCGCAGCCTGGAGTTCGGCGACAACAACGAATCCATCACCGTGGGGCTCTTCTTCACCAACATGGAGATCCGCGACATCCGCTATCTGGAGCGCATGGTGGCGCGCACGGTGTCCTCCTGCCGCCAGCGCGAGCGCGACGCCGACTACGTGTGACCTGCGCGGCGGAAACGCCCCGCGCGCGTGAGCTTGGGGCGAAAAGAACGGCTGGCCGGGATGCTTCCCGCCCGGCCGTTTTTTTGTGGCGCCGCGGCTCGCGCCGCCTGCAGCCCGCCGTGTTCCTGCATCTCCGGGCGATTGCCGGGTGATCGCCGTCCGTGTAGCATCGCCGCAGGAGCACACCACCATGCTGAACATCGGTTGCCATCTCTCCAACGCCAAGGGCTATCTGGCCATGGGCCGCACCGCGCTGTCCATCGGCGCCAGCACCTGCCAGTTCTTCACCCGCAACCCGCGCGGCGGCGCGGCCAAGGCCCTGGACCCGGCCGACATGGCCGCCTTTGCCGCACTGGCGGCGGAGCACGCGCTGGGGCCCTTTCTGGCCCACGCGCCCTATACGCTGAACCCCTGCGCCGCCGAGGAGAAGACGCGACGCTTCGCCCTTGAGGTCATGCGCGACGACTTGGCGCGCCTGACCCTGCTGCCGGGCACCATGTACAATTTCCATCCCGGCAGCCATGTGGGCCAGGGCGTGGAGGAGGGCGTGGAGCGCATCGCCGCGCAGCTGAACGCCGTGCTGACGCCGCAGACGCCGACCCTGGTGCTGCTGGAGACCATGGCCGGCAAGGGCAGCGAGGTGGGGGGCGATTTCGGCGAGCTTCGGGGCATCATCGACAGGGTGGCCTGCGCGGACAAGCTGGGCGTGTGTCTCGACACCTGCCACGTGCACGACGCGGGCTACGACATCGTGGACGGCCTGGACGGCGTGCTGGAGGAGTTCGACCGCGTCATCGGGCTTGGGCGCCTGCGCGCCATCCACCTGAACGACAGCCTGAACGCGCGGGGCAGCCGCAAGGACCGTCACGCCAAGATCGGACAGGGGCAGATCGGCCTCGACGCGTTGGCGCGCGTCATCAACCACCCGAGCCTGCGGGGGCTGCCCTTTTATCTGGAGACGCCCAACGAACTGCCGGGCTATGCCGAGGAGATCGCCCAACTGCGCCGGGTCTGGCGGGAGTAGACGCAGCCGGACCTGGACGTCTCATTGCCCAGGCCCTTCCGCGCGGCGCTCCCCGTGACCGGCGCCCGCATGGTCCTGTGCGGTGGGCCCGGGCTCCGCAGGGGCTAGACCAGAACCATGTCGCGCAGAATGCCGATGCCGGTCCACAGCTGCCACAGGGCCAGGGCCACCAGCAGGGCGTTCACCGCGCCGTGGGCCAGGGGCAGCAGCTTGCGCTTGGCCTTCACCCGGTCCATGAGGAAGCCCGAGCCCAGGCCGAAGAGCACCAGGGGCAGCATGACCAGGGCCACGGCGTAGTGCGTTTCCGTGATGCCCACCACATGCCAGTTCATCCAGGCCGCGCCCAGGCCGATGACAAAGGCCAGCGCCCAGGTGCCCATGACGGCGATGCCCTGGTTCACGTGGCGCTTCCACTGGAAGACGATGCCCTTGTGCCCCAGGTGCGCGAAGCGGAAGCGCACGAACCCCAGGTACAAAACGTAGAGCGACAAAAGCACGGCCAGGGTCTGCAGCAGCGGGTGTATCCACATGATCATGGGGCGTTCCTCGTTATGTGTGGCGGGTCAGGCCGCAAGGCGCAGGGCGTCGGCGGCCAGGAAGCACAGAAACAGCACCAGCGAGGCGTTCACCAGGGCGAAGCCCAGGCGCTCGCGCGTTAGAAGCGGCCACGCGCCCAGGCACAGGGCCACGGCCAGCGCGGCCACCAGGGCCTTGGGTCCGGGCTGGGCCATGATCCCGAAGGCCGGAATGAGCAGCATCAGCGCGCCATAGCCCACAACCCACAGGGCGAGGGCCCCCGGGGCCCGGCTCTGCGCCACGCCGTCGTGCGGGGCGAAGAAGCCCGCCGCCGCGTATTCGGCGCGGTGCAGGCGCGCAAAAAGCCAAAAGTGCGGCACCTGCCAGGCATAGAACACCCCGGCCAAAAGCAGGGCGCGGGGATCGTCCGGCGCGCCGCCCCCAGCGGCGAAGCCCACCACGGGCGGCAATGCCCCGGCCAGGCCCCCCACCAGCATGGCCAGGGACGTGCGTTTCTTGAGCGGCGTATACAGGCCGTTGTACACCAGCACGGTGAGCGGGACGAAAAGCACCGTGGCCGCTCCGCCGGGCGCAAGGCCCAGCGCCAGGGCCGAAAGCGCCAGACAGGCGCAGGCCAAGCCCAGCGCAGCGCCCGCGCCAAGGCGTCCGGCCGGCAGGGGGCGGTTTTGGGTGCGCTCCATGCGGGCGTCCTCGGCGCGCTCCTGCACCTGGTTCAGGGCGGAGCACCCGGCCGAGAGCAGGAAGGCTCCCACGGCCGCGAGCAAAAGACCCGCGCCGACAGCCCCGCCAGGCACTATCCCGACAGACATTGTTCCGCCAGGCGCGAACCCTCCGGGCAAGATCCCTTCAGGCGTGAAGCCTTGGGCCAGCAGGCTTTGGGCCAGCAGGCTCCCGGCAGCGGCCCCTGCCGCGGCCAAGAGGCCTATGCGCGGCCGCGTGAGGGCCAGCATGTCCGCCGTCCGGATCACTTGTGCTCCCCGGCCTTCATGTCATGCCCCTTGGCGTCGTGACCGGGCATGTCATGCCCCTTCGGCTCGGGGCTGGGCGCCGGCGCCGCGCTCAGCGACTCCAAGAACTTCAGCAGCGCCTCACGCTCGGTGTCGGTCAGGGCCGGGTACGCGGGCATGGACGAGGTCCTGCCCAGGCGCGAGGCCGGGTCCTTCAGTATGGCCGTGACGAACGGGCGGTCCACAGGGGCGCCGTCCTTGGCCGTGCTCTTCTTGCCGAACATGCCCTTGAAGCTGGGGCCGACGATCTCCGTGCCGTCCGTGGAATGGCAGCCCAGGCAGCCCTGGGCGTCGGCCAGGGCCTTGCCCGCCTCCGGTCCGTCGGCCGCGCTTTCGCCGTGCTCCAGGAAGTCCAGAATCTGCTTCAGCTCGTCCGCGGTGATCTGGTCGGCGTAGGCCGGCATCATGGGCTCAAAGCCCTTGAGCACGCCCTCGCGCGGGCCCATGATCATCATGGTCAGGGCCTTGGCGTCGTACTTGAGGCGCTTCTCCTTCTTGTCCGGGGTGGTCAGCACCACCTCGCGGCCCCAAACGCCCTTGAGGCTGGGGCCTATGGACGCGCCGCCGTCCAGCGTGTGGCAGCCCAGGCAGCCCTTGGCGTCCAGCAGGGCCTTGCCCGCGTGGCCGCCGCCGGCTCCGGTCTCGGCCAGGAACTTCTCGTAGTCCTCCTGGCTCACGGCCTTGATGGCCGTCAGCATCTTGGCGTGCTGCAGGCCGCAGTACACGGAGCAGAAGATGACGTATTCGCCGGGCTTGTCGGCCCGGAACCAGCCGTGGGTGGTCATGCCGGGCACGGTGTCGATCTTGAGCCTAAAGGCCGGGGCGAAAAAGCCGTGCAGCACGTCGCTTGAGGTGAGGGAAAGCTGCACCGCCTTGCCCACGGGCACCACCAGTGTGCCGCTGTGTTTGCCGTTCTCGTACTCGAAGTCCCACGACCACATGCGCGCCGTGACCTTGACGGGGATGGCCCCCTCCGGCGCGTCGCGCAGGGCGCGGTAGCTGTGCCAGCCGGAGTAGAACATGCCCATGACCAGGATGGTGGGCACCACGATCCAGATGAACTCGGCCCAGAAGTTGCCGTGGAAGGTGGCCGGGGTGGGGTTTCGTTTGCGGCTGTAGCGGTAGACGAACCAGATCATGGCCACGGTGATGCCGACCATGAGCGCTGCCGAGATGCCGAAAATGAGCAGGAAGGTGTTGTCCACCGCCTGGACGACGTTGACGAGCTTCGGTTCCATGCCCGTTCTCCTAATACCTGTAGCCCACGTCCACGAACGTGAGCCCGATGGCGATGGCCAGGATGATGAAGGCCGTGAGCACCATGCCCTTGATGACCCAGTTCTCGTACTTGAGGTGCATGAAGAAGAAGATCACCAGCGCGGCCTTCAGGCTGGCCACGCCCATGGCCACGATGATGTTCATGAACCCCAGGTCGATTTGGGCCACGGCCACGGTGGTGACCGTGAGGCACATGAGCCCCAGCCAGATGACGACGAGAAAGCGGTAGCTCAAGGGCGCATGCTCGTGGTCCGCCTCGTGGCCTTCGCCGTGCGGGGCCCCATGTGTGGCCTGCGCGTCATGCATGGTTGTCGTGTTCGTTTCGGTCATATTCGCCCCCGCCCGTCGGCTGTCAGGAAATGAGGTAGAACAGGGGGAAGAGGTAGATCCACACCAGGTCCACTATGTGCCAGTAAAGCCCGGCGTTCTCCAGCACCACGTAGTCCTCGCCCGTCACCCTGCCTTTTTTTATGAGCAGCATGACCCACACGAGCACCGAGGCGCCGATGACCACATGCACGCCGTGCAGGCCGGTCATGGCGAAGTACAGGCCATAGAAGACGCTTTGCCCCTGCGGCAGCTGCAGCATGTGCTCCGAGCCGGGAATGAGCCCGTGGTGGAACTTGGCGCTCCATTCAATGGTCTTGTTGACCATGAACGCGCCCGCGCAGGCCACGGTGAAGGCCAGCAGCCACAGGCAGCGCACCAGCTCGCCGCGCCGCAGCGCGGTGATGGAGAGCGCCACCGTGAGGCTTGAGGTGATGAGCACCACGGTGTTCAGCCCGCCGATGAACACGTCAAGGGTTTGCCCGCCCGCGTGGAAGGCCTGCGGGTACTTGGCGCGGTAGCTGGCGTAGAGCAGGAACAACCCGCCGAACAGCAGTATCTCCGTGAACAAAAACAGCCACATGCCCATCTTGGAGGCATGGTAGTCCTTATGGACCATGGGTGCGGCGTGTGCTTCAGCCATCGGGATTCACCCCCTTGTAGTCGTAAGGCTCCGGAGCCACGGGGTCGCCGTGGAAGGCCTCGGCCGGCAGGGGGGTGGGCAGGGTCCATTCCAGCGTCGCGCCGCCCCAGGGATTTTTGGTGGCGCGCGGACCAAAGCGGCAGCCCTGGTAAAGGTTCCAGAACATCAGGATGAGCCCGGCGGCCAAAAGCCACGAGCCCCAGGTGGAGACCATCTGCAGGGGCGCGTACTGGGGCAGGTAGTCGTAGTAGCGCCGGGGCATTCCCTGCACGCCCATGATGAACATGGGGAAATAGAGCACGTTCATGCCCAGCAGGATGAGCCAGAAGCTCCAGGCCGCGCGGCCGTGGTCGTACATGCGGCCAAAGACCTTGGGGAACCAGTAGTGCATGGCCGCGAACATGCCCAGGCCCGTGCCGCCGAAGATGACGTAATGGAAGTGCGCCACCACGAAGTAGGTGTCGTGCACGTGGATGTCCGTGCCGGCGCTGCCCAGCACAAGGCCGGTGAGCCCGCCGATGGAGAACATGAAGATGAAGCCCAGGGAGAAGAGCAGCGGCGGGTCCAGGCTGATGGAGCCCTTGTACATGGTGGAGAGCCAGTTGAAGACCTTGATGGCCGAGGGGATGGCCACCACGAAGGTGAGGAAGGAGAAGATCAGCACGGCGTTGTCGCTCATGCCGCTGGTGAACATGTGGTGCGCCCAGACCAGCGACCCGGCGAAGGCGATGGCCAGGCTCGAAAAGGCGATCATGTTGTAGCCGAACACCGGCTTGCGCGAGAACACGGGAATGATCTCGGAGATGACGCCCATGGCCGGCAGGATCATGATGTACACGGCCGGGTGCGAGTAGATCCAGAACAGGTGCTGGTACAAAAGCGGGTCGCCGCCGCGTCCGGGGTCGAAGAGCCCCAGGTGCAGCACGCGCTCGGCGAAGATGAGAAGCGCGGTGATGCCGAGGATGGGCGTGGCCAGCACCTGAATCCAGCCCGTGGCGTAAAGCGACCAGACGAAGAGCGGCAGCTTTTTCCAGGTCATGCCGGGCGCGCGCAGGCGGTGCACGGTGGTGATGAAGTTGAGCCCGGTGAGGATGCTGGAGAAGCCCAGAATGAACACGGCGATGACCGCGATGCTGACGTTTGTGGTGGTGCGCTCGCTGAAGGGCACGTAAAAGGTCCAGCCCGTGTCCGGCGGGCCGTCGCCCGTGAAGATAGAGGCCAGGGCCAGCGTTGCCCCTATGACGTACAGCCACCAGGAGAAGTTGTTCAGCCGCGGAAAGCTCACGTCGTTGGCGCCGATGTGCAGCGGCAGGAAGATGTTGCCGAAGCTGGCTGGAATGCTCGGAATGACCACCATGAAGATCATGATGACCCCGTGCAGGGTGAACATGGCGTTATACTGCTGGGGCGACAAAAGCGTGCTGCCGGGCGTCATCAGTTTTAGTTTGAGGATGAGCCCGAGCAGTGTGGCCGCGGCGAACATGAGCAGGATGAGGCTCAGGTATAACAGGCCGATGCGCTTGTGGTCCGTGGAGAAAATCCAGGTGGCGATGCCGCCCTTGCCGGCGGGCGCGAAAAATGGCCGCTCGTGCGGGTCTTGTGCCGTGTGGTCCATGTGCTCTCCCATCGCTTGAAATGCGGAACAGGCGCTTATGTCTGGGGCGGGCTTGGGGGCGCGCCGCGTTTTTTGCCGCCAAAAGCCAAGAACAGGGCGAACAGGAACAGGGCGAAAAGCACGCCCGCGCCCGCCACCTTCACGAAGTCGAAAACATACCTGCGGCCCTGCGGATCATACGTGTAGCACATGGCGATGGCCCGCTTGACCGACAGCCCGGTCTTTTCCGCCCCGGCCTCGGTGGCGGCGATGGCGATGTCGAAGGCCAGGGGCCGGATGCCGTACAGGTAGCGCGAAATTTTGCCCGTGGGCGTAAGGGCGATGAGCACGATGGAGTGCCGGAAGGCGTCGCCGTTGCGCTCGTAGCTGAAGCCCACCGAGTCCATGAGCCGGCGCACGTTTGCTTCGTCGCCGGTGAGAAAGCGCCAGGCCTGGGGCGGAAAGCCCGCCGCGCCCGCGTTGAGGAAGTCGCCCTTGCGCTTGGTGGCCGTGGCCGGGGTGTCGCGGTCGTCGAAGGAGACGGCCAGCACCTGATAGTCCACGCCGGGCTTGAGGCCGACTTCCGGCAGCACCTGGGCCAGGGTGCCCAGCAGCACGTTGCATTCGTTGGGGCAGGAGTAATACACCGGGGCCAAAATGGTGGGCATGGTGATGAGGTCGGCCAGGCGCAGCTTTGCGCCGTCCTCGCCGTAAAGCTCCACGTCCAGGGCTGCGTGCCCGCCTATCTTCTCCACCACGCCGGAAGACGCGCTGCTCCCGCGCGTGACGCCGGGCGAAGCGCCGGGGGGCACGCCCGGGACCGCTCCGGCAGGCGCGCCGGATGCCGTTGGCTTCACGCCGGACGACACGCCTGGCGCTTGGCCCGGCATGGGCATGGCGCTGGCGTTGTCCTGCATGGGGTGGACGTGGCGCGGGGCATCGGCTTTGTCGGCCGCGCCGACCGGTGCTGGGCTGGCCGCGCCGGCCGTCCTGCCCGCGTCCGCACAGGCGAGGGCGAGCAGGGCGGCCAGGAGAAGGACGGCGCGGCGCATGGGCTACAGCGTGCCTATGTAAGCGGCCAAGGCCTTGATCTCGGCATCGGACAGGCGGGCGGCCAGGTTCTCCATGGTGGCCTTTTTCGCGCCGCCATAGGTTTTGGCCTTGTAGCCTTCCATGGCCTTGACCACGGCGTCCGCCTTCAGGCCCTTCACGGGCTTGCTCATGAGCGACTTGCTGCCGTCCGCGCCGTGGCAGCTTTGGCATTTGGCCGTGTACAGGGCCTTGCCCTCGGCTGCGCCTTCCTCGGCCAGGGCCGTGGCGGCAAGGCCCAGGCTCAGGGCCAGGGCCGCGATGATGACGGTGCGTTTCATGGACCTTCTCCTCCGCGGCGTGCCGCGTCATGCCCGCAATGGCGCTTTGGCGCGCCGCGGGCCGGTCGGGTTTACAGCTTGCTCACGTAGGCGGCCAGGGCCTGGATGTCCGCGGGGGAAAGGGACGCGGCCAGTCCTTCCATGACGGCCTTCTTGGGACCGCCGAACTTCTTGGCCTTGTAGCCTTCCATGGCCTTGGTGAAGGCGTCCGCGCTCAGGCCCTTGAGGGGTTTGTTGCCCTGGGCGGTCTTGGCACCGTCCGCTCCGTGGCAACCCGCGCACTTGGCGTACAGGGTCTTGCCGTCGGCGGCGAAACCGGCGCTGGCGGCCAGGGCAAGGGACAGGGACACGGTGAAGACCATGACGAGTTTTTTCATAGGTTCCTCCAGGAAAATTGGGGTTTTGCCGTTTCCCGGCCTCCCTGCCTGGGGCAGGAAAGCGGGAAACGGAATTCACTATACGTATGGCACAGCTTTGCCGGGCAGGCCAGCAAAAAGTGCGTTTACGCGGCGAGCTTCTTGGCGATCTCCGCCAAGTGGCGCGCCTGGAAGCGCACTCCGTCCAGGTCGCGGGCGGAGGGCTGACGCGAGCCGTCGCCGCCGGCGATGGTGCTGGCGCCGTAGGGCGAACCGCCGATGACTTCGTCCACGCCCATTTGCCCCTGGAAGGAGTAAGGCAGGCCGACCACGACCATGCCCTGGTGCATCAGGGTGGGAATGAAGGTGAGGATGGTGGACTCCTGACCGCCGTGCTGGGTGCCGGAGCTGGTGAACACGCCCGCGGGCTTGCCGACGAGCGCGCCCTTGGCCCACAGGCCGCCGGTGGAGTCGAGGAACTGGCGCATCTGGCCGGTCATGTTGCCGAAGCGCGTGGGCGTGCCGAACAGGATGCCGTCCGCGGCCGCCAGCACTTCCGGCGTGGCCAGGGGCACGTCGGCCTGGGCCTTGGCCGCGTCCAGCGCGCCCATCTTGCCCAGAATGTCGTCGGAGAGGGTCTCGGGCACGCGGTACACCGTGGCGGTTATGCCGGGAACCAGGTTGGCGGCCTCGGCCGCGGCCTGGGCCATGGTCCGAATGTGGCCGTACATGGAGTAGTAGACTATGGCGATGTTCATAAACGCCTCCGGCGCTAAAAAGTTGTAGGAAACATTCCTAATAACTAACCACTCACCATTGTCTGTCCAGGGCTAATCGACAAAATCTCGTGGAGAATCTGCAGGTTCTGTAAGTGAGTACCCCTTTTCGCGGAAGAGCTCCAGGCAAACCTCCGCGGCGCGCTCGTCATACAGGCGGCCCTTGTTCTTTTCTATTTCCTCCAGGGCGCGGACGATGCCCAGGCTTTGGCGGTAGGGCCGGTGCGAGCACATGGCGTCCACCACGTCGGCCACGGCCAGTATGCGCGCGCCCTGTGTGATGAAGCGTCCGGTGAGCCCCTGCGGGTAGCCGGAGCCGTCCATGCGCTCGTGGTGCTGGCGGATGATGACCGCCACCGGCCAGTCCTGGTCCAGGTGCTTCAATATCTCGTAGCCCACCTCCGGGTGCATCTGCACTATGGAGAGTTCCTCCTGGCGCAGAATGCCCGGCCGGCAGAGCAGGTCCGCGGGCACGTAGACCTTGCCGATGTCGTGCAGAAGCCCGGCGATGCGCAGGGTTTCGAGCTCGCCGCCGGTGAGGCCGAGTTCGCGGCCGATGGTCAGGGCCAGGTTGGTGACGCGCTGCTGGTGCCCGGCCAGGTACGGGTCGCGTCCCTCAACCAGGGCGGAGAAGCCCTTGACCACGCCCTCCAGCAGCACCTTGCAGCGCTGCAGGGCGAAGAGCTCGCGCTGGTCGCGCACAAGGGACGCGTGGCGCAGGGCGTTCTTGATCTCCAGGCGCAGCACCTCCGGCGGGCAGGGCTTGGTGAGAAAACGGTACACATAGCCCAGGTTCGCGGCGTCTATGGCGGCCTGCATGTCCGCGTGCCCCGTAAGCAGAATGCGCACCGTGTCCGGGTTGGTGCGCTGCATGCGGGAAAGCAGCTCAATGCCGTCCATGCCGGGCATCTTGAGGTCGGAGAGTATCACGCTGAAAGGTCCGCAGGTGGAAAGGACGCTCAGCGCCTCCGCGCCGTCGCGGGCGGTGAAGAGCTCGTACTCGGGCCGCAGCAGCCGCACCAGGGAATCAAGCAGGTTCTGGTCGTCGTCGACGAGGAGCACGCGGCTTTCGCCCTGCTCTGCGTCGGCCCCTTTCGGGTCTGTCACGTCATGCCTCCTCAGGCGGAAATGGGTTCAATGACCGCCACGGGCTGGTTTATCTTGATGGTGCGGGCGTTGTCGATAAGATATTCGATGACCGTTTCGTTCAGCTCCCGGCCCTTGGCGATGAGCAGAATGGTCTCGGTGCCGCGCACCCCGTACAGATCCTCGGCCATGATCATGCCGGGACTCAGGCTGTGCAGGTGCACCTTCTGCAGGCTGTAGCGGGCCTGCTCCTTGATGACCTCGGCCAGGGCGGCCACCACGGCCGGATCGTACACGCCCTTGCGGCGGTCCAGCTTGGTTATGGCCTCGCCCTTGGGCATGCCGTTGGCCAGCAGGATGTCGAAGTCCACCACGGCCTTCAGTATGCGCGCCCCAAGGGGAATCTGGTCGCCCTTGAGGTCGTCCTTGGGCACGCCGCCGCCCTCAAAGTGCTTTTCCTGGTAGGCCACGATGGCGGCGATGCGCTCCATGCGCGGAATTTTGGCCACAAGGCGCGCGCCAAAGGCCGGGTGCCCCAAAAACTGCTGCACCTCGCCCTCGGCCAGGGGCTTGCCCTTCTCCACCTTGTTGATGAGCGAGTCGGGCAGGGTGATGAAGCCCACCACGGAGAGCATGGCCGCGGTTTCGGTCTCCCAGGGGCGCGGGTCGGCCAGGCGCTTTCCCACCCCGCGCAGATACGGCAGGATGCGCGACACCCGGCCGAACACGTCGGGCTTGACCAGGGAGATGAGGTCGCAGAGCACGGCCACGCTGCCGGTGAGCGTCTTCTCCAGCAGCTCGCGCTCGGCGGTGATGAGGTCGAAGTGGTGGAAGGCGTCGTCCAGCACCTTTTCGATGGTCTCCGGCGGGCAGGGCTTGGTGAGCAGGCGGAAGATGTTGCCCTCGTTCACGGCCTGGATGGCGATCTCCAGGTCGGCGTGGCCGGTCAGAAGCACGCGCACCGTGTCCGGGCTGCCGTGGCGGATGACGCGCAGCATGTCCACGCCGTTCATGCCGGGCATGTTGTAGTCGCTTATGACCACGGCAAAGGGCCCCTGCCTGGCCGCGGCCTCTATGCCCGCCTTGGAGCCCTCGGCGGTGACGATCTCGGCCTTTTTGCGCAACTGCCGGCGGAAGCTCTCCAGCAGGTTCACGTCGTCGTCGACAAGCAGCACCTTTCTGTTCATTTGTCTTCTCCCCCCAGGCCCAGAATGAGCACGCCGTGCTTCCAGGCCTCGTATTTGCCCTCGCCGCCGATGGCCGCAAGCCGCGCGGGCGCAGGGGCCATGCGCGCGTAATGTTCGTGGAAGACGAAGATGTCGTGGTCCAGTATGTTGGCGAAGTAGACGATGTCGGAAACGTCCGGGCCGGCCTTTGGGGCGGTTTCCTGGCTCGGCTGTGCGGGCGTGTCGTCGTGGTGGTGGGCCACGGCCGCGACCACCGGCGGCGCCAGCCCCCACAGGCCCAGAAGATACGCGCCCACCTCGGCGTGGGTCAGGCCCAGCTGTTCGGCCTCCACCTCGGCCACGCGGCGGTTTTCGGTGCGCACCACGTCGTAGATCCTCTCGCATTCCTCCGGGCAGTGGGCGTCCAGCAAGAGCTTGCCCACGTCGTGCAGCAGGGAGGCGATGTAGGCGTGGTCGGCCTCGTCCTTGCCCAGGCGCTCTTGCGCGGCGATGTTGCGGGCCATGGCCGCCACGCGCATGCTGTGGCCCCAGAGCATGGGCAGGGAGAAGGTCTGGCGCACGCGGTTTTCAAAGCTTTTGAAGATGTGCAGGGAAAGGATGACCGAGCGGATGACGTTGACGCCCAGGACGATGACCGCCTGCTGCGGCGCCACTATGTGCCGGGGCAGGCCGAAGTAGGCCGAGTTCACGAGCTTCAGGATGTTGGCGCTCATGCCCACGTCCTGGGCCACTATGTCGCCTATCTCCTTGGGCGAGGGCTCGCCCTTGGCCAGCTCGGCCGTGATGCGGTTGTATATCTCGGGCAGCACGGGCAGGTGCTCTATGCGGGCTATCTTGTCCAGTATGCCCTTGTTGGGCACCAGTTCGCGCGCGCCAAGGGCCTGCTCCAGGGCCAAAACGAGCTGCTTTTCGTCGCAGGGCTTGGTGAGGTACTGGTGCGTGGGGGCTATGGACTGCCCCACCATCTCCTGGTCGGAATAGCCGGAAAGGGCGAAGCGGATGGTGTCCGGGTGCTCCTTCATGACGCGGCGCAGCAGCTCCGGGCCGTCCATGCCGGGCATGCGCATGTCGGAGACCACGGCGTCCACGTGCTGCGCGGCCATTATCTTCATGGCCTCCGCGCCGGAGCCGGCGAAGAGCATCTCCCACTTGTCGCGCATGGGGCGCAGCATGCGCTTCAAGCCCAGGAGGATGTTCGGCTCGTCGTCCACAAACAGTATGGTGCGCTTCATGACTCCTCGCTCTGTTCTGCTTGCTCCAGGGGCAGGCGCACCACAAACGTGGTGCCCACCCCCTCCGTTGTTTCGAAATAGAGCTGGCCCTTGTGCTTCTCCACCACTATCCCGCGCGAGATGGTGAGCCCCTGGCCGGTGCCCCGGCCCACTTCCTTGGTGGTGAAGAACGGGTCGAAGATCTTGGCCTGCACGGCCGGGGGAATGCCGGTGCCCGTGTCGCGCACGCGTATTTCGGCCCAGGGCGCGGCCTGCTTGGTGGTCAAGGTTATGCGCCCCTCGCGCTCCGGGTCACGCTTCTTGGCGTCGGCTATGGCGTGGGCGGCGTTTATTATGAGGTTCAGCACCACCTGATTGATCTCGCCGATCATGCACACCACCAGCGGCAGCTCCGGGTCCAGGTCCAGCTCCAGCTCGGCCACGTATTTCCATTCGTTGCGCGAAACCGTGGCCGTGCTCTTCATGGATTCGTTCAGGTCCGCCGGGGCCATGACCGCCAGGCCCGGGTGGGCGAACTGCTTCACCGAGCGCACGATGGTGCTGATGCGCTCCACGCCCTCAAGGGTTTGGGCTATGGCGCCGGGCACCTCCGCGGCCAGATACTCCACGTCGCGCTCCTCCATCACCTTTTCCAGGGCGCGTATGTCCTCCTGCCCGGGGCAGGCGGTCTTGGCGAGCTTGATGAGCCCGCGCACGGCCTCGATGACCTGGAGGATGTCCTCGAAGGCGCCCTTGATGAACTGGGTGTTGTTGCCCACGTATTGCGCCGGGGTGTTGATCTCGTGCGCGATGCCCGCGGCGAGCTGGCCGATGGCCTCCAGCTTCTGCGACTGCAAAAGTTGCGACTCCAGGCCCTTGCGGTCGGTGGTGTCGGTTATGACGGCGAAGAACCCGGCCACCTTGCCCTCCTCGTCGGCATAGGCCGAGGGGGAGACCAGACTGTAGATGTGCCGGCCTGCGGCATGCTCCCAGATGATCTCCTCCGAGCCGCCGCGGTCCCTCAGCCTGCCGCTCTGGCTTTCGGCCAGCATCTGCTCCAGGCGGCCCCTGCTGGCGTCGTCGGCCAGCTCGCTCACCTGGTGCCCGGTTATCTCGCCGCGGGCGCGGCCCAGCATGGCGCAGAAGCGGTCGTTCACGTAGGTGACGATGCCGTTTTTGCGGGCCATGATGAGACCTTCGTGCATGCTTTCCACCAGGGAGCGGTAGCGCGCCTCGTTTCTGCGCAGGCGCATCTCCGCGCGCACCCGGTCGGACATGTCGGTGATCATGCCCACGGACCCGGCGAAGGTGCCGTCCTCGTTCTGCATGGCCGAGGCGTTGAGCATGGTCCAGAGCCGGTGGCCGTTCTTGTGCCGGAAGCGCAGCTCGTAGCGGTTGGAAATGCCCCTGCGCCGGCGCTCTATGTTTTGCAGCAAGAGCGGGTGGTCCAGGGTGTCCACCAGGTCGAAGATGCTCATGCCCAGCAGTTCCTCATGCGTGTAGCCGAAGAGTGTGGAGGCGCGCGGGTTGGCGTAGGTGACGCGGGCCTCCGCGTTCAGGTTCATCACGGCCTCCTGCGCGGTCTCCACGATGATGCGGAAGCGTTCTTCGCTCTCCCGCATTTCGGTTATGGCCTGAATGCGCTCGGTGATGTCGCGGTGGGAAACCACGGCCCCGCCCTTGCGCATGCCCACAAAGGGCGTCACCTGCAGAATGAACCAGCGCTTTTCCGTGGGCGAGTGGCAGGGGTATTCCATTTGAAAAACCGTGGACTTGCCGGAAAGCACCGAGCGGATGCCCTCCGCGGCCTTTGCGGCCAGGGCCTCGCCGGACTTCGCCGCCTCGCGGCAGATGGCGAGGTAGTCCGCGCCGACGCCGAAGAGCTTCACCCCGGACGGCGTGTTTTCTTTGGCGAAGCTGCGCCACTGCCGGTTGACCATGGTCACCGTGCCTGTGCGGTCCAGCACGCAGATGTTGGCGGAAAGCGACTCGATGATGGAGGTGGCGAGGCTTTCGCTGCGGCGCAGGGCCACGGCGGTGCGCCGGCGCTCTATGGCGTTCGAGAAGAGCAGCGACACCTGCTCCAGCACGCGCGACCCGGCCATGCGCGCGGAATCCTGCACGGCATCGGAGGCGACGGTGAGCACGCCGAGCAGGCGGCCCTTCACAGTCATGGGCACGGCGGCGAAACTGGCGATGCCCAGCTGGGCGAGCAGGATTTTGTCCTTGCGCCCGGCCGGGGGCATGTGGCCCGCGTCGCGTATGTTCACGCGCTCGGCCTTGAGCACGCGCTCCGTGAACCAGGGCATTTTGCCCCGCCCAATGCGCCGCAGCGGGGTTGAGGCGCCGGCCGCCTCCGCGTCGCTGCGCTGGTAGGCGCGCACAAGGCCCGTCTTTTTCCCGTCGAGCAGGAACACCGCGCCGTGCTTGGTGCCCAGAAAGCGGCACAGGTCGGCGAGGGAGTCGCCGATGGCCTGGGGCATGTCCTCGTCGGCGGAGTTGATGAGCCGGGCCGAGATGCCGGAAATGAGCGCCTCCATCTCCAGCCTGCGCTCTATCTCGGCCTGGGCGCGCAGCCGGCTGGTGATGTTGCGCCCGGTGCTGATGAGGGCCGCCTGACCCTGATAATTTTGGGCCTGGCAGAGAAATTCCGCCGGAATGGCGAAGCCGTCGCGCCGCTGCAGGGTGAGCTGGAACAGCTCCGGCTCGCCGCGCAGGGCGTTCAGAAAGCGGCTGGAGACGGCCTCGCGCTCGCCCTCGGGCACGTTTTCCAGCAGGCTCTTGCCCGAGAGGTTCTCTGTGGGGGTGTTGAGCCAAAGCCCCGCGTTCTTGTTGGCGTCCAAAATGCGGCCCGCTTCATCGTGGATGAAGATGGCGTCGGCCGCGGAGTCGAAGAACTCGCGAAACTGCCGCTCGGACTGGCTTAAAAGCGAGAGGGAGAGCCTTGTCTCCAGCACGTGCTCCACCTGCCGGGTCATGGCCGCGAGCATGGGCGCCTCGCCGGGGGAGAACGCGGGCACGGTTTCCGTGCTGCACAGGCGTATGCTGCCGCGCCGCTGGCCCATGACCGAGAGGGGCTCCTCCATGATCCGCCCGCAGATTTCCAGGGCCGGGCCGCTTACGCTGTGGTATTCCTGGTTGTCGAAGCTGACCAGCGCGGTCAGGGTTTCGGGCGTGTCCCAGCAGCGGGGCAGGGCTTCGGCCACGTTCTGCAGCAGCTCCTCGGCGCTGGCCACGTTCTGGCCCAGCACGTCGGCCAGCTTGTTGAGGCTCGATGCCTCGCGCAATTGGCCGCGCAGCTCGGAGGCGATGCGCGCCTGCGCTTCGCTGGCGTCGCGCAGGGCGGTTATGTCCTGCAGCACCACGACCATGCCGTCGAAGCGGCCGGAGACGTCGAAGAGCGGGTAGACGTGGGTGTCGAGGAAGGCCACCCTTTCGCCGGTGTCCAGGTGGCCCAGCTCGCCCTGCTCCTGGCCGAAGCCGGAGCGCGCCCGCGCAAGAACCGGGGCCACCCAGGGCAGAAGCTCCGTCACCTCCTGGCCGATGAATTTGCCGGAGGCGGGCGCCTCGCCGCCCTTGTCCTGTTCAGTCAAGGATCGTGCGAGCCAGCTGCGGGCCGTGTCGTTCAGGTAGGTGACGCCGCCCTGGGCGTTGGTGAGCAGCACGGGGGTGGGCAGGGTTTGAAATACCGCGGTCAGGCGGTGCATTTCGTTTTGGGTTTCAAGGGCCTCGTCGCGCAGTTCCTCCAGCTTGGCCGTCTCGCCCGTGGCGTTCCAGGCCACGGCCACGCCGGTGGCGAGCCGGTCGAAAAAACGGGAGACGAAGCGCAGCCACTCGTCCTTCTGCCCGGCCGGCAGTTCGCTGGCCTGAAGCAAGTCCTCGTATCCCTGGCGGTAGTAGACGAGCAGGCCGAGGAACATGCCGATATCCACCCCGCGCGCGCGGTGGCGTCCGGCTTCCTCCACGGCGAAGCGCGAGGTGGGGTCCGCGCCGTATTCGATGTCCGGCCCGAGTTCCAAGCCGGCGAGCCCCTGGGGCAGGGCGTTCAGCAGGGCCTCGGTGAGCCCCGCGATGGAGAGCCGCCAGTCCTCCTGCTGCGGAGATGTGTAGACCGTGTAGCCGCGCGCCAGGGCATAGGCCAGAACGCGCTCCATCAACCAGTCCTCGCTCTGGCGCAATAGCTGGGCAAGTTCCCGCATGGCCCCCCCCCCTGTTTGGCGCGGCCCAGCCAAAAGGCTGGAAGCCATTACATACCCGCAATGACATATTTTGTGTGCTTGGGCAACAGGGTAGGACGCCTACGGCTCCCTCGCGGCGGAATTTCGGGTTGCCCGCCCTTGACGACCGCATCATATCGTCATATTGCTATGTCTCGAACAAGGGAGGGGGCGATGGAAGAGCTGGTGCGGGTCATGAAGGCCCTGTCCGATCCGGGGCGCATAACGATTCTGAAGCTGCTGGGCGCGCGCGAGCTGTGCGCCTGCGAAATAATCCGGGCGCTGGGGCTTGCCCAGCCGACCATTTCCAGGCACATGCGGGTCCTGGCGGACGCGCGCCTGGTGACCGCCCGCAAGGTGGGCTCATGGGTGCATTACCGCGTGGCGGAAAACCCGGCCTCGCCCTATGCGCGGACCATGTTGCAGGAGCTTTCCGGCTGGCTGGAGGACGACGCGGACGTGCAAAAGCTGCGCGCCACCCTTGCCGCCCCCGGCAAAGGGCTTGCCGCAAGCTGCCGACCCGAAACCGTGGCCGAGATTCCGGCCGAAGCCGCAAAGGAGCTGCGCCCATGACCGCGACCAGACGCACCCGCGTGCTGTTCATCTGCGGACAGAACTCCGCCCGCAGCCAAATGGCCGAGGCCTGGCTGGACCATCTGGCCGGCGACCGCTATGAAGCCATGAGCGCCGGGCTGGAGCCAGCGCCGGTGAACCCCCTGGCCGTGGCCGTCATGGCCGAGCGCGGCATCGACATTTCCGGCAAGCGCTCCAAGCTGGTGGCCCAGGCCGTGGACGAACTGGCCGCGCGCGGCGCTGTTTTCGACACGGTCATAACCGTGTGCAGCAAGGCCGCTGGCCTGTGCCCCTTTGTGCCCGGCGTGCGGGTGACGGAGCGCTGGAGCTTCGACGATCCCGGCACGGTGACCGGGACCCCGGAGGAGCAGTTGGACAAGGTGCGCCGCGTGCGCGACGACATCGAAGCCGCGGTGCGCGCCTGGCTGGACGGGAGAAACGCATGAAGCCTCTGGAGCCTCTGAACCCTGCCGGGGCCATGAAGCCCTGCGCCTGCGGCAAGAAGCCGGACCCCAAAATGGACCGCAAGGCCATGCTCGCGGCCATCCGCGAACAGCGCAAGCTCTCGCGCCAGGCCAGGGAGGAAGCCCGCGCCAAGCAGGTGGCCGAGGCCCTGGCCCCGCCCTCCACCCTGCCGGGCAAGCTGGGGCTCACCGCCGCGGCCCTCATCATCTGGTGGAACCTGTACCAGCTGCTGCCCACGTTTGCGCGCTTCGGCACCGAGAAGCTCTTCAAGCTGGACCCGGCCAGCCGCCTGGGCGCGAGCGTGGAGTTCTTTTTGTACGACACGCCCAAGGTGCTCATGCTGCTGGCCGTGGTGGTCTTCGGCGTGGGCATCGTGCGCAGCTTCTTCACCCCGGAGCGCACGCGCCGGGTGCTTGCGGGCAAGAGCGAGGCCTTCGGCAACGTGCTGGCCGCGCTTCTGGGCATCGTCACCCCGTTCTGCTCCTGCTCGGCCGTGCCGTTGTTCATCGGCTTTCTGGGCGCCGGGGTGCCCCTTGGCGTCACCTTCTCCTTTCTCATCTCCGCGCCCATGGTCAACGAGATCGCCGTGGTGCTGCTGTACGGCCTGCTCGGCTGGAAGGTCGCGGCCATCTACATGGGCACCGGCCTTGCCGTGGCCATGGTGGCGGGCTTCGTCATCGGCCGGCTGAAGCTGGAGCGGCATGTGGAGGACTGGGTGCTCAACGTGCGCGCCCAGGGCGGCGAGGAAAACGCCCCGGAGCTGGACTGGGCCGCGCGCCTGGACGCCGGAGCCCACGCCATGCGCGACATCGTGGGCAAGGTGTGGCCCTGGGTGCTGGCGGGCATCGCCGTGGGCGCGGGCATCCACGGCTACGTGCCGGAGGGCTTCCTCGCGTCCATCATGGGGCGCGAGGCCTGGTGGAGCGTGCCCGCGGCCGTCATTATCGGCATTCCCATGTACTCCAACGCGGCGGGCATAGTGCCCGTGGTGCACGCCCTGCTGGAAAAGGGCGCGGCCCTTGGCACCGTGCTGGCCTTCATGATGGCGGTCATCGCGCTTTCGCTGCCGGAGATGATCATTTTGCGCAAGGTTCTCAAGCCCCGGCTCCTGGCCGCCTTCGTCGGCGTGGTGGGCCTGGGCATTCTGCTGGTCGGATATCTGTTCAACGCCATTTTGTAGCCACCAACCCCCGCCGCGCGCGGGGCCACACGGAGAGAAGCGCATGGCCGACAAGGCGCGCACATTCAGCAAGGGCGAACTCATTGGAGCCGTTGTCGCGGCTTTGGCCGTGGGGTTCTTCATCGGCTCCATGTTCATGGAGCTGCGCCAGGGTTCGACCATGCCCGGCCCCGCGGCCATGCAGCAGGGGCAGGCCCCGGCCGGGGAGGCGGGCGGCCAGATGAGCGCGCCGCCGGAGCTCATGAACCAGATCCGCGACCTGGAGATAGCCACGGCGCAGAAGCCCGGCGACCAGGGCGCTTGGGTGGACCTGGGCAATTCGTACTTCGACGCGCACATGCCCCAGAAGTCCATAGCCGCCTATGAAAAGGCCGTGGCCATAGGCCCTGTGAGCGCCGACGTGTGGACCGACCTGGGCATCATGCACCGCGAAATGGCGCAGACGCAGAAGGCGCTGGAGTCCTTCGACGCCGCGCTGAAGCTCGACCCTCGCCACCAGAACGCGCTGTTCAACAAGGGCGTGGTGCAGCTGCACGACGCCGGCGACCGCGCCGGGGCCACGGCCACCTGGGAGCGCCTGCTCCAGGTGAACCCCGCGGCCAAGAACCCCGACGGCAAGCCGGTCAAGGCGCTTTTGGACGAGTTGAAGAAGGGCTAATTCCATTGCCGGCCGCGGGCGTTGCCGCCTGCCGCAAGGAGAGGATCATGCAGATCAAAGTGCTGGGGCCGGGCTGCTCCAAGTGCCACGAGACGGAAAAGCTGGTGCGCGAGGCCGTGGCCGAGGCCGCTGTCGAGGCCGAGGTGCTGAAGGTGGACGACTTCAAGGAAATGGCCATGCTGGGCGTGTTCGCCACCCCGGCCGTGGTCATTGACGGCGCTGTCAAATGCTCGGGCCGCGTGCCCGCGAAAAAGGAGATTCTCGCATGGCTCGCATAATGTCGCGTCGTCTGACGTTCGCGTTTGTTCTGGCCTTGTGCCTGTGCGCGGCCGGGGTCGCCGTGGCCGCCACGGCCCAGGCTCCCGTGGTGCCGGTCAAGGGCGTGGTGACCCTGGTGGACTTCGGCGCCGGGTACTGCCCCCCCTGCCGGATGATGGAGCCGGTGCTCAAGGAGGCCGAGCGCGAATACCGTGGCCGCGCGGCCGTCATCGTGGTGGACGTGACCAAGTACGCCCCCCTGGCCACGCGCCTGGGCGTGCGGGTCATTCCCACCCAGATCTTCTACGACAAGAGCGGCAAGGAAGTGGCGCGGCACGAGGGCTTTTTGGACAAGAAGGCCCTGAACGGCCAGCTCGACAAGCTGCTGGCCCAGTAGCGCGGCGCCCGCCATGCCCGACGCGGTCCTGCTCGCCATCAACGCCTGGATGACCGGCGGCTCCGCGGTCGCCTACGCGGGCAGCTTTCTCTGGGGGCTGGTGAGCGTGCTGTTCAGCCCCTGCCATCTGGCGAGCATTCCGCTCATGGTGGGCTATGTGGCCGGGCAGGGCAGGCTGGTGGAGGGCCGGGAGGCCGCGCGCTACGCCCTGGCCTTCACCGCCGGGCTCTTCGTCACCATCGCCTTGATGGGCCTGGCCTGTGCGCTCCTGGGCCGCATGCTGGGCGACATCGGCCCCTACTGGACCATCGCCGTGGGGCTGGTGCTTGTCTACGTGGGGCTGGACATGCTGGGCGTGGCCGCGTGCAGACTTTCGGGCCGGTTCTCCGGCGGGCTCATGGCCCGGCTCAAGGTGCGCGGCGTGTCCGGCGCGCTCATCATGGGCCTGGCCTACGGGCTTTTGTCCGGCTCGTGCACCTTCGGCTTTTTGGCCCCCCTCCTGGCCGTCATCACCGTGCAGGGCGAGGTGGCCTCCGGCCTGGGGCTCATTGCGGCCTTCGCCCTTGGACATTGCCTGCCCATCGTCGTCGCGGGCAGTTCGGCCGCCCTGGCCCGGCGCTTCATGGAGGGCTTTTCCGGCGGCGGCCCCTGGGTGCGCCGCGCGGCCGGCGTTCTTGTGGGCGCGCTCGGGCTCTCCTTCATCGTCCGTCCTTTTCTCACAACCTGAGGAGGCGCGTCATGAGTGGCTCCGTCACCGGCAGATTGTCATTTCTGGACCGCTGGCTGACCCTGTGGATCTTCGCGGCCATGTTCGCGGGCATAGGCTCGGGCTATGTTTTCCCCGGCCTCAAGGACGCCGTTGGCGGCATGCGGACGGGCACCACCAACGTGCCCATCGCGGTGGGGCTCATCCTCATGATGTACCCGCCGCTGGCCAAGGTGCGCTACGAGCTCATGGGCCGGGTGTTCAAGAACGTGCGCGTGCTGGCGCTCTCGCTGGTGCAGAATTGGATCATCGGCCCGGCGCTGATGTTCGGCCTGGCCGTGACGTTCTTGGCGGACAAGCCGGAGTACATGGCCGGGCTTATCCTCATCGGCCTGGCGCGCTGCATCGCCATGGTCATCGTGTGGAACGACCTGGCCGGGGGCGACCGCGAATACTGCGCCGGGCTGGTGGCCTTCAATTCCGTGTTCCAGGTGCTGTTCTTTTCCGTGTACGCTTGGATATTCTTGACCGTGCTGCCCGGCTGGCTGGGCATTCAGGGCGCGGTGGTGAACATCGGCATGGGCCAGATAGCCGAGAGCGTGTTCATCTACCTGGGCATTCCCTTCCTGGCCGGGCTGGCCTCGCGCGTCATCGGGCTCACGCTCATGGGCCGCGAGTGGTACGACACGGTCTTTGCGCCCAAGATCGGCCCCCTCACGCTCATTGCGCTCCTGTTCACCATCCTGGTCATGTTCTCCCTCAAGGGCGAGGTCATTGTGGCCCTGCCCTTTGACGTGCTGCGCGTGGCCGCGCCCATGCTGGTGTACTTCCTCGTCATGTTCCTGGTTTCGTTCTGGCTTTCCAAGAAGGCCGGGGCCAACTACGCCCAAAGCGCCACCCTGAGCTTCACCGCCGCCTCCAACAACTTCGAGCTGGCCATCGCCGTGGCCGTGGCCGTGTTCGGGCTCAATTCCGGCCAGGCCTTCACCGCGGTCATCGGGCCGCTGGTGGAGGTCCCGGTGCTCATCGGACTGGTGAACGTGGCGCTGTGGCTCAAGAAGCGTTGGTTCCGCAACGATTCCGGCGACCTCGCCAGCGTGTGCCACGTGGACTGCAAGCCCTAAGGAGCTCCTTTTCCGTATGGACCGTTTTCCGCAAAGCCTTTTTGTCGAGGTCACCACCCGCTGCAACCTCTCCTGCCCCATGTGCGCCCGCTGCGCGCCGGGCTGGCGGGGCGGCTTCGGCGACATGGACATGGCCGTGTTCCGGCGTTTGGACGAACCGCTGCGCCATGCCCGCGCCGTGGTGCTGAACGGCATGGGCGAGCCCCTGCTGCACCCGGACCTGCCGGACATGGTGCGCTACGCGAAAAAGCGCCAGCCCGAGGGCGGCTGGTGCGGCCTGCAGACCAACGGCCTGCTGCTCGACGCGCGGCTGGCCGGAGAGCTGGCCTCTGCCGGGCTCGATGTCGTCTGCGTCTCCCACGACGGCGGCGGGGCGGACCTTGGGCACGGCGCGCAGGACGTGCTGGCCCAGGCCGCCGGGCTGTTGCGCGCCACGGGCAGGCCCCTGCGCCTGGGGCTGGAGACGGTGCTCATGCGCGGCAACGTGGCCGCGCTGCCCGCCCTGGTGGACCGCGCCGCCGCGCTTGGGCTGGATTTTCTGCTGGCCTCGCACCTGCTGCCCGTGGATGCGGCGGGCGAGGACGAGGGCCTGTTCTTCCCGTGCAGCGCGGCGGCGTTGCGGCTTTTCGCCCAGTACCGGGACGAAGCCAGCGCGCGCGGCCTGAACCTGGCCGACGTGCCCCGCGCCGCGGTCATGTATCACCGCAGCCCGGCGGAGCGGGAGCTCATGGACCTGCTTTCCCGCATGCGCGCCCAGGCCCAGGCCGAGGGCGTGTGGCTCAACCTGGCCCGGCTGGCCCAGGCCGACGCCACGCGGCTGGACGAGCTGGACGGAATCTTCGGCGAGGCGCGCCGCCGTGCCGCCGCCGCCGGACTGGAGCTGCGTCTGCCTGCGCTCACCGCGCCGGAGCTGCCCCAGGACCGCCGCTGCGGCTTTGTGGACCAGGACGCGGCCTTCATCGACTGGCGCGGCATGGTCTCGCCCTGCCATTTCTTGTGGCACGGCCACGCCTGCCGCGTGCTGGGCGACGAGAAGCGTGTGGACCCCCGCCAGTTCGGCGACATCAGCCGGACGCCCCTGGCCGAAATTTGGGAAAGCCCTGAACTTGGGCAATTCCGCGAGACCGTGGCGCGGGCGGAATATCCGGCCTGCGGCGACTGCGGCTCCGGCCTGTGCAGCGACGCCTCCGGGGTCTCCGGCCCGTTCGAGCAGGACTGCCTGGGCATCGACGTGCCCTGCGGCCACTGTCCCTGGGCCGTGGGCCAGCTGGCCTGCCTCGGCAGCTGATGCCCGCGCCGCAGCCTGTGAACGCCCTGTCCGCCCTTGACATTTCCGCCGGATGATGGTGCCGGAAGACCCATGCCGCACAGCATTGCAACGAATCCCCCACACCTGGGCGAGGCCCGTGACCCGCAGGTCTCCGGTCCGGCAGACCGGCACGTCTCCGGCGTGGTGGGCCGCCTGGCCCCCAGCCCCACGGGGCAGCTGCACCTGGGCAACGCCTGGGCCTTTCTGCTGGCCTGGCTTGGGGCGCGCTCCGCTGGCGGGCGGGTGGTGCTGCGCCTGGAGGACATCGACCCGGAGCGCGCGCGGCCGGAGTTCGCCGCCGGCATCGTGCGCGACCTGCGCTGGCTGGGCCTGGACTGGGACGAAGGCCCGGACGTGGGCGGTCCGCACGGCCCGTACGAGCAGAGCGGGCGTCTTGATTTCTACGCCGGGGCGCTTGGCCGGCTGGAGGCCGCCGGGCGCGTGTACCCCTGCTTCTGCACGCGCAAGGAGCTGCGTTCGCTGGCCTCGGCCCCGCACGCAAGCGTGGCGGAAGACGGCTCGCCCATCTACCCCGGCACCTGCCGCAACTTGAGCGCCACGGAGCGGGACGCCCTTGCGCGCCAGGGACGCCGTCCGGCCTGCCGTCTGCGTTGCGACGACATCGCCGTGGCCTTTGACGACCTTGTGGCCGGGCCGCAGCGCATGACCCTGCACGACTGCGGCGGCGACTTCGCCCTGCGCCGCTCGGACGGGGTTTTCGCCTACCAGCTGGCCGTGGTGCTGGACGACATCGCCATGGGCGTGACCCAGGTGGTGCGCGGCGACGACATCCTTTCCAGCACGCCGCGCCAGATCTTTTTGCACCAACTGCTGGGCGCGCCGGTTCCGCAATACGCGCACCTGCCGCTGGTGCTTGATGCCGAAGGCGAACGCCTGGCCAAGCGGCACCAGTCGCTCACGCTGGCCGCCCTGCGCGAGTCGGGCGTCACGGCCCCGGCCATTGTGGGCTACCTGGCCTGGCGGGCGGGGCTGCGGGCCGCATCCGTTGCGGGCACATCCGCCGCGGCCGGGTCCACGCAGGCCGGGTCCACGCAGGCCGGACCAACACAGGCCGGAGCAACACAGGCCGGGGGCATCATGTCCGGGCCGGGCTCGGCCGGGCCTATTCCGCCTGGGGTGGAGGAGTCTGAACCCTCTCCGGCCTGGCCGGGGCAACTGCTCCAGGGCTTTGATTTTTCCCTGCTGCCGCGCGGACCGGTGCGCCTGCCCGCGGACACCGCCGCCGTGCTGAAGCGGCTTTCGGCCTAGACGCCGGCCCCGGCGCGTCCGTCACGCGGGCCGTCACGCGGCCTGTCCGTCACGCGGCCTGTCCGTCACGCGGGCCGTCACGCGGCCTGTCCGTCACGCGGCCTGTCCGTCACGCGGACCGTCACGCGGCCCATTCCCACGCCTTGGTCCCGCCGGTCCGTTCCCTCCCGAATCTGTCTGGGCTTGCGCTCCTGCTGTCTGCTCCGGGTGTTCGCCCCTGCCGTCCGGGCTGCGCGGCGGCGTTCCGCGGCAGCGTTGAGCCTTTGCTTCCTGGCGCGTCCGTCCTTTCAATGCCCGCCGCAAGCCATGTGCCGACGGAAAAAGATGGGTCCGCGCCGGCATGCCCTTTTCCGCATGGCCCGGCTCCAACAGCGCGGATGACAGGCCGCCGCGCATGGGCTATCATCCGGCCGATGAATGCCGAATCCCGCCAGATAGCCCGACGCGCCGTCACCGTGGCCGGAGCCACGCTTGTTTCGCGCGTGCTCGGTTTCGTGCGCGACCTCATCACCGCCTTCGCCCTTGGGGCCGGGCTCTTCGCCGACGCGTTCTTCGTGGCCTTCCGCATTCCGAACCTGCTGCGCAGCCTGTTCGCCGAGGGCTCCCTGACCATGGCCTTCATTCCCACGTTCTCGCGCGTGCGGGCGGAGGAAGGCGAGGCCCGCGCCCAGGAGATGGCCCGCTCCGTGCTGGCCTGGCTGGTCAGCATCCTGTCCGTCATCACCGTGCTGGCCATCATCTTCGCCCCGCAGCTCACGGCGGTCATCGCCCCGGGCTTCGGCAAGAACCCGGAGCTGCTGGAGACCACGGCGAGCCTTTTGCGCATCTGCTTTCCGTTCATCGTGTTCATCTCCGGCGTGGGCCTGTGCATGGGCATTTTGAACTCCATGGACCATTTTTGGGCCCCGGCCCTGGCCCCGTGCATCCTGAACATCGGGTTCATCGCGGCCGCGCTCATCGGCTGGGCGCTGGGCTTCAACGTGGCCTACGCCCTGGCCTGGGGCGTGCTGGCCTCCGGTCTGGGGCAATGGCTGTTCCAGCAGCCCTTTTTGACGCGCCTGGGCTTTTCCTGGCGTGGGCCGTGGCGCTGGAAGGACCCGGCCGTGGTGCGCATGGGCAAACTCATGCTGCCCTCGGTGCTGGGCTCCGCCGTGTACCAGATCAACCTGCTGCTGGGCACGCTGCTCGCCTCGTACCTGCCTGTGGGCAGCATTTCGTACCTGTACTACGCGGACAGGCTGGTGCAGTTCCCGGTGGGCGTGTTCGGCCTGGCCGTCAGCACGGCGGCCTTGCCCAGCCTATCGCGCCTGGCCGCCGGGGGCGACATGGACGAGTTCCGCGCGGTCATCCGCTCCAGCATGCGCCTTTCGCTCTTCATCAGCCTGCCGGCCATGGCGGGCCTCATCGCCCTGGCCGCGCCGCTCATCGGGCTGCTGTTCGGGCGCGGGGCCTTCGGACAAGAGGCCATAACCGCCACGGCGGGCGCCCTTGTGGCCTATGGCGTCGGGCTGCCGGCCATCGCCCTGGTGCGGCCCCTGGTGGGCGCGTTCTACGCCCTGGAGAACACGCGCATGCCGGTGCTGGTGGCGGGCTTCTGCGTGCTGGTGAACATTCTGCTGGGCTTTGCGCTGATGCAGTTCTTCGCCCATGTGGGCCTGGCGCTGGCCGTTTCCATTGCCTCGTACGCCAACGTGGGGCTGCTCTCCTGGCTGCTGCGCCGCCGCCTGGGCCAGTGGCCCATGGAGCTTGCGCCCACCCTCAAGTGCGCGGCGGCCAGCCTGCTCATGGGGCTCATGGCCTTGGCCACGGCCGGCACGCATCTCATCTGGGCGCTTCTGATCCCGGTCTGGGCCGTGGCCTATTTCGCCCTGGCCGGTTTCTTCGGCCTGCCGGAGTCGCGCCAGCTGGCCGATGCCCTTGGCCGCCGCCTTGCGCGCCGGTTCGGCAAGGCCGCGCAAAAGTAGATCTGGTTCGCCGCGACGCGACAATGCGCCGAGAACACTTGTCAAGATCGCCTGGAAGCCCTATGTTTCAATCAGTGCCATCAGGACCGGCGAACGCGTCCTTGGGAAAATAGGGCTCATAAACGGCGAGGGGGGCTCACGTATGTCTGTCTGGCCGCGTTGCCGCACCCCCATCATCTTCCTTGCGCTGGTCCTTGCGGCCGCGCTTTTTGCCGCGGGCTGCTCGCGTGCGGACCGGGAGACCCCGGAATTCCGCATCGGGATGATCGCCCCCATCAACAGCACCAACAGCTCCGTGCGCTTTACCGGACACCTCTTGGCCCAGGCGCGCGTGGCCGAGCTGAACGCCCAGGGCGGCGTGGAGATCGGCGGGCGCAAGCACCTGCTGCGGCTCATCGTGGAGGACAACGACGGACGCGTGGAGCTGGCCATGAGCGCCATGAGCAGGCTCATCCAGCAGGAGCGCGTCTCCGCCATCATCGGACCGTACTACAGCCGCGACGCCATTCCCGTGGCTGCCGCGCTGGAGACCCTGCACGTGCCCATGCTCACCCCCTCGGCCACCAATCCCGAGGTGACGCGCGGCCGCCGCTTCGCCTTCCGCGTGTGCCAGGTGGACAGCGACCAGGGCGCGGCCGTGGCCCGCTATGCATACGAGGACCTCGGCCTGCGCCATGCCGCCGTGCTGTTTGACGAGGCCGACGCGTATTCCGCCGGTCTGGCCGGCTACTTCCGCGCATCCTTTGCCGCGCGGCCCGGGGCCACCGTGGTCATGGAGGCCTACGCCACAGGGGCCACGAACTTCACGGCGCAGCTCGCGCGCATCCGCAGCTCCGGCGCGCAGGCGCTGTTCCTGCCCAATTTCCCGGCCGACCTTGCGCTCCAACTGCCGCAGGGCCGGGCCGCCGGCTTCCGGGGCATGTTCCTCGGCGGCGATTCCTGGGACACGGACGCCGCGTTCCACAGCCTGCCCGAGGCCCAGGGCGCGGTGTACAGCACCGACTTCACCCCCGCCGCGGCTTCGGGCAAGCCTCTGGAGGCGGCCCAGGCCCTGGCGCGGCGCAGCGGCGCGGAGCTCATCAAGAATTCGGCGCTGACCCTCGACGCGCTGGGGCTTCTTGTCGCCGCGGCGCAACGCGTGGGCAGCACGGACCCCGTGTCCCTGCGCTCGGGCCTGGCCGACCTGACCGGCTTTGAGGGCCTGACCGGGCATATTTCGTACAACGGCGGGGGCGACCCGGAGCGCACCGTGTGCGTTGTGGGCATTTCGGGCGGAGCGGTGCAGCTGCGGGCGCGTTTGGCCCCGGTTCACAAGCGGTAGCGGGGGCAGCCATGACCTGGTCCGTGCAGAGAAGCCTCGTGGCCCGCCTGGTGAGCACCTATTTCGTGCTCTCGCTGCTGGTCATCGCCAGCGTCGGCGCCGTGAGCTGGCTTGCCGGGCGCCAGCTGCTGCGCAACGCGGTCTTCGAGCGCCTGGACACGTCCTCGCGCCAGAAGGAGACGGACCTGGCCCTGTGGGTGGAGGAGCGCCTGCGCGACCTCAAGTTTCTGGGCGAGCTCCTGTCCCAGCAGCAGGGCTTCCTCAACCCGCCCGCCGGGCAGGCTCTGCCGGGGCCGGGCGCGCGCAACCTGCTGCGCGACTTCAAGGCCGCACAGCCGGACATCATGGAGATTCTTGTGCTGGCGCCCACCGGCGGAAAGGTGCTGGCCTCCACCACGGAGGAGAGCGTGGGCGGCTACCGCGCCACGTATAATTTCTACACCCAGGGACGCCAGGGTCCGGCGGTGCAGAGCGTCTATCCCTCGCCCGACTCCCTGCGCCCGGTGCTCACCGTGAGCATGCCCGTGCGCGACGGGAACGGCGAGCTCAAGGCCGTGCTGGCCTTTCACCTGAGCCTGGAGCCCATCGCCCAGATCATCCGCTCGCGGGCGGGCATGGGCGACACGGGCGAGACCTTCCTTGTTGATTCGTCCAGCCTGCTGGTGGCCTCCGGCAGCATGGACATGGAGTCGCAGCAGCGCAGAGCCCATTCCGAGGGCGTGGTGCGGGCCCTTGCGGGCAAGAACGGGCGGGGGCTCTACAGCAACGACGCGGGCACGGACGTGCTTGGCGTGTACCGCTGGATGCCGGCCTATCAAATGGCCCTCATCGCCGAGATGTCGCAGGCCGAGGCCTTTGCCCCGGCCGGGCGGCTGGCCTTGACCCTGGTCATCGTGGGCCTGGTGGCCGCCGTCGGCCTGGGCATCGGCGTGTATGTGCTCTCGCGCCGGCTGGCCCGGCCCATTTTGGCGGTCACCAGCGCGGCCATGCGCGTGGCCGAGGGCGACCTTGGCGTGCGCGCCCCGGTGGAGACCGCCGACGAACTGGGCAATCTGGCCAAGGCCTTCAACGCCATGACCGGGGAGCTTTCCGGCCTGTACGACCGGCTGGAGCAGGAAGGCCGCGAGCGCGGGGCCATTCTGCAGGGCTCCTTCGACGGCATCGCCGTGGTGGGGCGCAACGGGGCCGTGGCCTACCTGAATCCCGGCATGGAGCGGCTGTTCGGCTGCACCATGGAGAGCACGCCCTCCCTCGCCGTTTTGGCCGACCGCATCTTCACCAGCCAGGAGGAGCGCAAGACGTTCATCTTCAACCTGGAGTCGGACATGACCGAGGACAACCCGCCGGAGCGGGTGTTCTCCTTCCAGCATCCCAACGGAGCCCGGCGCTGGTGCCGCCTCAAGGTCTCGTCCATGGGCGGCCAGCGCCTTGTGCTCAACGCCCAGGACCTCACGGAGATCAAGGTCAGCGAGGAGCGGGTGCGGCACATGGCCCTGCACGACCACCTGACCGGACTGCCCAACCGCCAGCTGTTTCTGGACCGGCTGGACCAGGCCCTGCGCCGGGCCAAGCGCGGCGGCGCCCATGTGGCCCTGGTGTACATCGATCTGGACAGCTTCAAGGGGCTGAACGACGCCTACGGCCACGCCCACGGCGACCGCGTGCTGGTGGAGACAGGCCTGCGCCTGCGCGCCTGCGTGCGCGAAAGCGACACGGTGGCCCGCCTTGGCGGCGACGAATTCGTCGTTGTCTTGCCCGACCTGATGCATTTGGAGGACGCCCTGCCCGTGGCCGAGAAGATCCAGCAGACCCTGTACGAACCGGAGGCGGGCGGCGGCCGGCTCTTCCTCGGGGCCTCGGTGGGGCTGGCCTGTTATCCGGAACACGGCCTGGATCAGGACACCCTGCTGGCCAGGGCCGACGCCGCCATGTACGAGGCCAAGCGCGCGGGCGGCAACGCCGTGCGTCTGGCCGTGCCCCTGCGCGCCGGGAGCCGGGACGAACTGCTCTGAAGGCCGCGGCGTCTTTACAGCCGCGCCCCTCCCGGCTAGGGTCCAGGCATGAACGCCTCCGCTCCCTCCGCCAGCCGGCCCCGGGCCGTCCATGCGCGGCCGCCGCGCCTTTTGCTGCTCACCAGCGCCTATTTTCTGCTCGGCGAGCTTGCCACCGCCTGCATGCGCATGGAAGTGCCGCACCTGCTGCTGGACCTGGGCACGAAGGAGATGGACGCCGACGCCTTTGTGCGCGCCCTGCGCGAGGCCTGCGCCTCCTTCCGGCCCGACGCCATCGTCACCGTGAACCACCTGGGCGTGGACCACGAGGGCGTGCTCTACGGCCTGGCGGACGAGCTTTCCCTGCCCATCGTGTCGTGGTTCGTGGACAACCCGGAGTTCATTCTGCCGCTTTTTCCCAAGCCCGACCCGGAGAACACCCTGGTGCTCACCTGGGACGCGGACAGCCTCGACGCCGTGCGCTCCTTCGGCTTCACCAAGGTGGCCTGGCTGCCCCTGGGCACCGACCCGGAGCGCTTCCGCCCGGACCGCCCCGCGGGCGCTGCCCGGCCGGAGTGGCGCGCGCCGGTGTCCTTCGTCGGCAACTCCATGCTCGTCAAGACCGGGCGGCGGCTGCAGGCGGCCCGGCCCACGCCCGCGCTTCTGGAGGCCTTCGCCTCCTTGGCCGGGGCCTTCGCCGCCTCGGGCGAGCGCAGCGTGCGCGCCTTCATGGCCGCGCAGACGCCCGCGCTGCTGCCGGAGCTTACCGCCCTGGGCACGGTGCGCGGCACCGCATACGAAACCGCCGTGGTCTGGAAGGCCACCCTGGACTACCGGCTCTGCTGCGTGGCGCAGACCCAGGCCTTTTCGCCGCTCATCGCGGGCGACCCAGGCTGGCGCGAGCTGCTGGCCGGACGCGCGGGCTTCCGTCTGCATCCGGAGGTGAATTATTACGAGGAGCTGCCGGATTTTTATCTGCAGAGCGACGTGAACTTCAACTGCACCAGCGTGCAGATGAAGGGCGCGGTGAACCAGCGGGTGTTCGACGTGCCCGCGGCCGGGGCCTTTCTGCTCACCGACAGCCGCGCGCAGCTTGCGCGCCTGTTCGAGCCGGGGCGCGAGGTGGCGGTGTTTGAGCGCCCGGAGGAGGCGCCGGAGCTCTTGGCGCGCTACCTGGCCGACGCGTCCGCGCGCAGGCGCATGACCGAGGCCGGCCGGGCCCGGGTGCTGGCCGAGCATACGTACGTGCACCGGCTGGGCAGCCTGCTCGCGGCCTTCGACGAACACTTCCCCGACCGGAGATAGGAGCGGGCCGTGGCGAACGATCCGGTTCTGGTGCTGCAGATGCAGCGCATGGGCGACCTCATCCTGTCGTTCCCGCTCATGCTCTGGCTCTCGCGCTGCTATCCGGGCAGGCCCATCCACATCGTGGCCGAGGACAGCTTCTTCCGCCCCCTCATGCCCATAAGCCCGCACGTGGCGTACATTTCCTGGAAGGACGCGGCCACGGGCGCGCTGGCCGGGCGGCATTACCGCCTGGTGGCCAACCTGAGCATCCGCGAGGAGGCCGCGCGCCTGGCCGGAAGCCTGGACGCGGACATCAAGGTGGGCCCCGTGCGCGAGGCCGACGGGACGCTGCGCGTGCGCGGCAATTGGCAGCTCTACCGCGCCAGCCTGGTGGGGCAGGGCCGCCACAACCGCTTCCACTGGGCGGATCTGAACGCCCTGGACATGGTGCCTCTGGACGCCCTGCGCCTGACCAATTTCGACACCCCGCGCACGCCCGAGGCCGGCAACGACCGCATCGGGCTTTTCGTGGGCGCAAGCGAGCCGGGCAAGCGCCCGGACGCGGGCTTTTACGCCGGGCTGGCCCGCGGCCTGCTGGACCGGGGGCTCAAGCCCGTGTTGCTGGGCGGCCCGGACGACATGCCCCTGGCCGAGGCCGTGCGCGCCGAGAGCCGCCTGCCCCTGGTGAACTTCGTGGGCCGCATGACCCTGTCCGAGCTCATCGAATACGGCAAGACCCTGGCGCTCATGATCACCCCGGACACCGGGCCCATGCACCTGGCCGCCTGGACCGGCCTGCCCACCCTGAACATTTCCGTGGGGCATGTGAACCCTTGGGACACGGGACCGTACCAGCCCGGGCACCTGGTGCTGCGCAGCACGGCCTCGTGCGCGCGCGGCTGCTGGAGCTGCCGCTGGGAGCGCTGCCCGTGCCGCGCCGGTCTTGCGCCGCAGCCCGTGGCCGCGCTGGCCGCATTGGTGCTGCGCGGACCGCGTGCGCGCCTTGGCCGGGTGCATCTGCCCGGGCTTGAGCTGTTTGAGAGCGCGCGCACGGACCTGGGGCTCTTCACCCTGCGCAGACTTGGTCCGGCCCGGCAGCAGAACGCCGCGGACCTGGCCGGAGAATTCTGGCGCTGCTTCTTCTTGTGGCGCATAGCCACCCAGCCGCCGCAGCCCGTGGAGCCCGTGCTCGCGGCCTGGACCGCGCTGGCCGGGGCGTACCCCCGTCTGGCGCGTTCCGCCAAGTCCGCGCTGCCGGTGCTGGGCCGCATCGTGGCGCGTCAAAGCCGCGGAGGCGCGGCCGCGCCGGGAGCCCTGGCCGAGGTGCGGCCTTTCTGGCGTCCGCTGGCGTCGTATCTGGAAATGACCGGCCAGAACGCGGACATGGCGCCCGGTTGGACCAGGAGCAGCCTGGAGCTTTTGGAGCGTTTGGCCGTCATCGTCGCCGGCTAGACCGCCTTGCCTCTGGCCCCGCGTGACGAGGCCCGCGTGCCTTGGTCCGTCTGAACTCGGCCTGCTTGGCCTGTCCCGTCTGACGAGGCGCGCCTGACGCGGCCCCCCTGACCTCCACCTGCTCCGGTCCGCCAGGTCCGGCCCGTACGGTCCGGTCCTTCTGCTTTTTCTTGCCTGTTTTTTCGTGTGCAGACACAGCCCGGCGCAGTGATGTGCAACAGAATGCGCGTGCGATTCGAGGCTGTTGCGGCGTGGCGGCAATTCTCTCCGCATGCAAAAAGGCCCCGTCCGGCTGGTCGGGCCGGACGGGGCAAACAGGGGGAAGGCTCTTGGTCTCTTGTTAACGCTTCATGGAGATGACGGTGCTGAGCAGGGTGTCCGCCGTGGTGATGACCTTGGAGTTGGCCTCGAAGCCGCGCTGCGCGGTGATGAGGTCGACGAATTCCGAGGCCATGTCCACGTTGGAGGCTTCCAGGGCGTTGGATGTGATCTTGCCCTTGCCCGCCGTGTTGGCCGTGCCGGTGAGGGCGTCGCCGGAGTCGAGGGTGGCGCTGAAGAGGTTGCTGCCGTCGCGCCGCAGACCCCATTGGTTGGTGAATGTGGCGAGCTCCAGCGAGTAGAGCGCCATTTGCTGGCCATTGGAGAAGGTGCCGGTGATGACGCCGTCCTGGCCGATGGAGACGTTTTGCAGGTAGCCGGCGGTGTAGCCGTCCTGGCTCTGGTACAGGGTGGAGTTGCCGCCCGTGTTGTACGATTCGGTCGCCAGGGCGCTGACAGACGGCGAGCCCATGCTCGACAGGTAGCTGGCGTTGCTGATGGCGTTGCCCACCATGCTCGCGTTGCTCGCTGTGCCGGACCAGCTCCTGCTGGTGCTGCGCATGCCCAGGTCAAGCTCGATGTTCTGGGCGTTGGTCGCTGTTGAGCTGCTGGCGTTGGATGCCTTGGTGAAGTTTGCGGTGAACTCCGGCCGGCCGCTGTTGGAGAAGTCCGCCTGGGTCCAGTTGCTCAAACTCTTCAGGTCGCCGGTGGCGTTGCTCTTGAGGGTGTAGGCGCTTTGCCCCACCAGCACGCCGGAGCGGAAGGTCAGGGTGCCGGTCATGAGCAGGCCTGCGGCGCTGGTGGAGGCCAGCTTCTGGCCGTCGATGGTGCGCCCGTCTTCCGAAGGCTTGCAGGTGACCGTGTACTGCCACACGGTGTCGCTGCCGGCGTTGGAGCTCAAGGTCACCTTGTCGTAAAAGACCGTGAGCGTGTGCGAGGTGCCCGTGTCGTCGTACACCTTGACCGTGCCGCTGTAGCCGTAGTTGGAGCTGTCGAGCGGGGTGGTCTTGTTGCCCTGCCATGTTTCGAGCATGGAAAAGAAGGGGTTGCCGTCGTTCGAGCTGCACTGGGTCGTCTGTGAGGGATTCAGGTTGGTGATGAGGCTGACCTTGGTGGTGGCCGAGGCCGGAGACTGGAAGTTGGACACCTGGATGTCCGTTGCGGTGCCGTAAATCTGGTAGTCCGTGGTCGTGGTGGAAGAGGTGCTGGCGGCCTTCTTCATGGCCCAGCCCTGCACGCGGTAGCCGTTGGTGTCCACCAGGTAGCCTTCATTGTTGAAGGTGAAGTTGCCCGCGCGGGTGTAATAGGTCGCGTCGGATTCGGCCGGCTTGACGCAGAAGTAGCCCGCGCCGCCGATGGCCACGTCGGTGGCCGAGGTGGTCGTCTCGATGGAGCCCTGGGCGAAGTCGCCGTAGATGGAGGCCACCTGGACGCCAAGCCCGAGCTGCGCCGTGCCCGCCGAGGTGGTGACGTCCTGGCTGATCAGGTCGGCGAAGGCGCATGTGGAGCCCTTGTAGCCGATGGTGCTGACGTTCGCCAGATTGTTGCCAATGACGGATATGGCCGTCGAATGGGCTTGCATACCGGAAATGCCTTGGTACATTGCGGAAAGAAGTGACATGCCTGACCTCCTTGAACCCCTGTCTTATTTCGTAAAGTCGACCTGAAATTCGCCTGGTTGCCGCGCTAGGATGTTGTGCCCGATGTCGAGTCCTTGGTGGTGGACGTGTTGACGACCTCCGTGACGTTGGCGAGCTCGACGGTGCGGCCGTCGGCCAGCTCCAGGTACACGGTGCCGCTGGAACTCTTGACTCCGGTGACCACGCCGCTGATCTGCGACTGCACGACGACCTTGGTCCCTTCGGAGTTCGTTGCATTGATGATGATGCCGTAAGTGCCGTCCGTGCAGGTGTTGCCGTCGGTGTCCTTGCCGTCCCAGACGAAGGAGTAGTCGCCCTTGCCCTTGCTGCCCAGGGCCACCGAACGGACGATGTCGCCGTTGGAATCGTAGATGTTCGCCGTGGCGTTGGTGACGGATTCGCCAAGGCTGTAGTAAAGCGTGCTCACCGTGCCGCTGGAGACAGTGAGGTTGTAGCCGGTGCTCTTGATGCTCTTGCCGATGTAGTCGACGCCGGACTTGATGTTGTCGGTGCTGTTGTCGGAAACCAGCGTCGTCAGGTTCTCGTTGATCTTGGTCAGCATTTCGAGGCTGGAGTACTGCACCAGCTGCGAGGCCATTTCCTTGTCGTCCATGGGGTTGTTCGGGTCCTGATACTTCAGCTGCGCCAGCAGAATGGTCATGAAGTCAGCCTGGTCGAGCGACGTCTTGTGCGTCGTCGAGATGGTGCTGTCCGTCGTGCTGCTTGTGCCGGTCGTCGAGCTTGTGGTGGTCATGTCCCGTACTCCTGCTTATGCGATGAGATGCAGACCCTGGTCGGCAAGAATTGCCTGCATGTCCGTATTTTGCATATCCAGGGCCACTTCGCCCGAATCGGCGCGCATCATGCGCATTTGCGAGAAAATTCTCGACATCTCCTGCTGTTCCTGGGCCTGCTGGTTGTGCTGCTCCGCGTTGAAGGCGGTCTGCTGGTCCTGCCGCGAGGCGAGGCCCGTCTGCACCTCCATGCTCTGCACGGTGAGCCCCTTGTCCTCCAGGCTCTTGCGCAGACCCTCCATGTTGGACTGCAGCATGGCCGCGGTTCCGGAGTCCTCGGCGCTGATGACGGCGGTGACTTCCTTGCCCTTGACCTGCAGCATCACCTGCACCTTGCCCAGGTTTTCGGGGTCGAGCTCAACGGTGAGCTGCTTGCGGCCCTGGCCCAGGTCCTTCAGCATGGCCTGGGTGACCTGGTCGAGCACCTTGGGCGCGGTGACCTGCTCAAAACCCTTGGCCGTCTGCGTGGTGCCGGTGGCGGTTTGCGCCGTGGCCAGGGCCTGGGCCGAGCGGTTGATGGCCGCGTCCAGGCTTTCCTTGCCGGTGTTCTGCGCAAGGGTGTGGCCGGTGACGGTCGAACCCGCGCTTGTGCCGGTGCCGGTGCCGGCATTGCTTCCGTTGCCGGCGTTCGTGCCGTTCTGCTGCGGGCCGGATTCGTCGGCGCGGACCTTGCCGTTGAACTTGCTCCAGGCGTCGTCGCTGGTCTTTTGCTGGGTCTTTTCGTGGTCGTTGAACCAGCTGGTGTCGTTCCTGTCCTTGGTCTTCAGGTCGTAGGGCACCTGGCCGGAGCTGCTGCTGGTGGCGGCCGTGGTGGTGGAGGTGGTGTCGCGGGCGCTCTTGGCCACGTCCTTCTCCATTATCTTGGCCAGGCCCTTGGCCACCTCGGTGTCGGTGGCGCTGGCCTTGGTGCGCTGCTCCTGCATGGCCTGGCTGATGGTGGCCAGGGCGTTTTTCATGTCGGCGGCGGTGGCTGTGTCGCCGGCGAGCTTCTGGCTCAGCTTGGCCGCGGTGTCGTCGGGCACGCGCAGCGCCTTGAAGAATGTGGCAAGCTCGCTCGTGTTGAAGCCGAGGGTGCTGTCGTCGGTGGTGGCGGAAAGCTTGTTCTGAATGGCCGAGAGCACCTTCAGGCCATCGCCGGAGGCGACGGACTTGACCATGGCGCTCGCGTCGGTGCCGGCAAAGCCCATCTTCTGGAACATGGACTGCAAGTCGGCGGTTTCGCTGGCGGAGAGCTCCACGTTCTTCTTGGCGCCCGCGGTGTGCGCGCCCAGGGTCTGCGCCAGCTGGCCCCAGGTCAGGGTGCCCGCCTGGACGCGGCCGCTCAGGTCCTCAATCTCGGAGTCGGAGAGCCCGGCCTTGGCCAGCAGCGCCTTGGACTTCTCGAAGGCCGTGCGCGAAACCGGGGTGTTCTTGGTGCTGTTGGTGCTTTTGCTGGCGCTCTTGCTGGCCACGCGGGTGGTGCTGGCGGCGGTGCTCACCGTGGTGGCCAGGGTGCTCGCGGTGTCGCTCTGCACCAGGGGCTGCGCCGGCGCGGTGTTCGCGGCGCCATTTATTTGGGCGAACAGATTCTGCACGCCGGAGCCGACGGTCGGCAGCGCCGGGGCTGCGGCGTTGTTGGTGGTGCTGGTGCTTGCGCCGGTGCTGGCGGCGCTTGTGCTCGTGCTCAGCGGCGCGGTCTGGATGACGTTGTTGACCGGGTTGACGATGGGCGCGGCCGCAGAAACCGTGGCGGCGGGATTGACCGCGCTTGCCGCGGCGTTCGTCGCCGTGCTGGTGGCGGAACTGGAACTCTGGCTCGACTGTGACCCGAGGCGCATGAAGTCGGCAAAGGCGCGCGACTGGGAGGACAAGTCCACCAGCGCGCTGGTGCGCATTTGGTCAAAGCTGTTGCCAAGGTCGCTCGTGGTCGAGGTAACTTCCTGCATTGGATGCTCCTTTGACCGGCTCCAATTCAAAAGCCGTTCCAAAGTCGCAAGGCAGGAATATCAATGTGTTAGCTGATGTCGGCGCGGCAAAAGCTGCCGCATGGGGCCTAGGAGAGGAAAAAAGGTTCGAGGTCGATCTTGAATTCGGCCGGGTTCAGCACCTGGACGACCTCTTGGGCGCCGGGTCCGTCGGCTGTTTCGGCAAGGTCCAGGCTGCGCGGCAGCTGCGGCCGCATCTTGGCGTCCATGATGACCTTGACCTGCGGTCTGGTGGGCTTTTGCGGGTTCACGCCGGTCACTATGCCGTATTCTCCGCCCGAGAGCTGCACGAAGCTGCCCACGGGGAACACGCCGATGCAGCGGATGAAGTTCTCTATCGCCTGGTGGGGAAAGTCCTTTTCGCGCCACTGGTACATCATGCCCAGGGCCTTGGCCGGGGCCATGGCGCTCTTGTACACGCGCCTGCTGGTGAGCGCGTCGTACACGTCCACCACGCTGATGATGCGCGAGAAGCGCCCGATCTGCTCGCCCGTGAGCCCGCGCGGATAGCCGGAGCCGTCGTGGCGTTCGTGGTGCTCCACCACGGCGCGCAGTATCTCCGGGTTCAGGTCCGGCTGGGCGGCCATGATCTTGTAGCCCTCGAGCGTGTGCGACTTCATGATCTGGAACTCGCCGTGGGTCAGCTCGCCGGGCTTGTTCAAGATCTCTTCCGGAATGCGGGCCTTGCCCACGTCGTGGTACATGCCCGCAAGGCCCAGCTGCAGGAGCGTGGCCTTGTCGAGCCCCAGGTGCTTGCCCAGAATGACGGCCAGCAGGCTGACGTTGATGGAATGGGTGTAGGTGTATTCGTCGAAGCCGTGCAGCTTGAACAGCGTCACGGCGGCGCTTTCGTTGCGGAACACGCTTTCGATGAAGTTTTCCACCAGGGGAATGGCGGCGCGGCAGTCTATGTCCGTGCCCTGGCGCACGTCGTCCATGAAGCCGCGGGCGTGGGTCAGCGCGTCGGCGTAGAGCTTGCGGGCCACGGGCAGCTCGCCGCCCAGGGTGGTTGCCTTGGCCGCGCCGGCGGGGGCGGCCTGGTCTGCTGTGCTGCTCTGGCCAAGGTCGATGAGCACGTCGTCGACATCGGCCGGAACCAGCAGGGCGATGTCCGCCTGCGTCGCAATGGGCTTGCCCACGCGCACCAGGGGCTTGTCGAAGGTGCCCAGGCCGTGGCTGACCACGAACATGCCCGGTCTGAGCTCCCGACGTTTTACCCGTTGCTGCATCGAAACGACCACCTTTCCTTTCGGATATACGTAGTCGCCTTAGAAAGGCAAGCCTCCCGCGGCCCGCAGCTGGTCGAGCAGGGCAGGGCAGTCCTGGGCCAGGTAGTCCGGGTTGGCCTCGGCCAGGGCCTCGCGGGTGGCGTGGCCGCTTTGCACGGCGGCGGCATAAACGCCCGCGCGCCGGGCGGTCTCTATGTCGATGGGATGGTCGCCCACCAAGAGCGCCGCGCCCGGGGCGACGCCGAGGCGCGCCAAAAGGGCCAGGGCGTGGTCCGGGTGGGGCTTCACGCGGGGGGTGTCCTCGCGGGCCATGAAGGCGTCGCAGCAGCGGGCCACGTCCGGGAACACGGACTTGACCGCGGCCGTGGAGTTGCGCGTGAGGATGCCGGTTTTGACGCCGCCCTGGCGCAGGGCCGCCAGCATGGGCCGCGTGAAGGGAAACAGCTCGGCCTCGCGGGCGGCGTCCAGCTCCGTGGCCTGAATGACCAGGCGACCGCGCGTGTGGAACTGGCGGCCCAGGTCGTCGTCGAACCCGCTGATCTCCGCGGCCAGCTCGTCGATCCACTCCAGCACCGGCAGCTCGGAGGGCTCCGGCTCCTCGCCGAGAAAGGCCTCGGCCAGGGCGGTGATCTTGCGGCGCAGACGGGTGAAGTCGATGGTCAGGCGCGAGAGGGTGCCGTCGAAATCGAAAAGCAGGGCCTGAAAGCAGGGAGCGGACGCGGACATGGTCACCTCGGGGGAAAGGGGTCTTGCCCGCGCGGCCTTGGCGCGCTACACGGACAGGGCAATGTGACGGATGGAGGGGGCTGTGGTCAAGGTCTATGACGTGCTGGTGGCCGGAGCGGGGCCGGCGGGCTGCGCGGCGGCGGCTGTGCTTGCCGGGCGGGGCTTTCGCGTTGGCCTTGCGGACCGCGCGGAGCACCCCAGGCCCAAGCTGTGCGGCGGGCTGCTGACGGCCAAGACCATGCAGGCCCTGGCCCGCGTCTTCGGCCTTGCCGAGGCCGACCTGGCCGCAAAGGGCGGGTTGTTCCACCAGACCCCGGAATATCTTTTCTATCACCAGGGGCGCGAGCTGGCCCGCGGCGCGGCGGCGGAGCCCTTCCGCTTCATCGACCGCCCGGCCTTCGACGCGCTCTTGTGCGCCAGCGCCGTGGCGCGCGGGGCCGAGCTTCTGCCCGGGCGCGAGGTGGCCTCCTGCGACGCGGCGGCCGGAACTCTGACCTTCCGCGACGGCGAGACCCTGCAGGCCCGGCTCGTCATCGGCGCGGACGGCGCCAACTCCGTCACCCGCCGGGCGCTCAACGTCGACCGCTTGGCCTGGCGGCGCGATCTGGCCGCGGCCATCGAGGTGGAACTGCCCGTGGGCGAGGGGCCGGGCCGGTTCCCGCGCGAGGTGCGCGTGCCGGAGCTGCACGTGGGCGCGCCCAGCGCGGGCTACGGCTGGGTGTTCCCCGGTCCGCGCGGACCCAAGGTGGGTATTTGCGGCCTGCGCCACGCCGAGCGCGACTTCGGCGCGATCTTCCACGACTATTTGGGCCTGCTGGGGGTGAAGAAGCCGGAGAGCGTGCCGCTGCGCGGGCACCCGCTGCCCTATGGCAACGCCCTGGCCCGGCCCTGCGGCGGGCGGCTTTTGCTGGCGGGCGATGCCGGGGGCTTTGTGGAGCCGCTGTTCGGCGAGGGCATCTTCTATGCCCTGGCCACCGGAGCCCACGCGGGCACGGCGGCCTGCCGGGCACTTGCGGCCGCAAGCGGCGACGCGGGCGCCCTGGCCGCGCGGGAGTATGCGGCGTTGCTCGACCGCAGCGTGCGGCCGGAAATACGCTGGTCCAACCGCCTGCGCTGGGGGCTGTTCTGGGCCATGCGCCACCTTGGGGCCGCGCCCATCAAGGGCTTTGTGCAAAGCGCTCCCGCCGCCCTGGCCGAGATGGTCCACGGCGGCCGGTCGTACAAGCTTTTGCTGCGCAAGCGCTGGGAGTGGGGCGCGGAGGTCGGGCCGCCCATGGCCGGGGCCTAGGGCTGCTGCGTGTCCGGGGGCAGGTTGCGGCCAGAGGCGGCGGTGCGCGCCAGCACGTCGCAACGCTCGTTTTCCGGGGTGCCGCAGTGGCCGCGCACCCAGCGCCAGCTCACCTCATGGGCGGCGATGAGCGGCACCAGCCGCTTCCACAAATCCTGATTCTTGACCGGCTGCTTGGCCGCGGTCTTCCAGCCGTTCTTCTGCCAGCCCACGAGCCAGCGGTCGGTAAAGGCCTTTTTCACGTACTGCGAGTCCGTGATGATCTCCACCGCGCTCTTGGTCTTGAGGGCCTCCAGCCCGGCGATGACCCCCATGATCTCCATGCGGTTGTTGGTGGTGCCGGAATAGCCCTGGGAGAGCTCCAGGCGGTGCGGTCCGGCCAGCAGCACGGCGCCGTAGCCGCCGGGACCGGGATTGCCCAGGCAGGAGCCGTCCGTGTAGAGGGTCACGCGGGGGAGTTCTTCGCTCACTTCGTTTCCTTGTCCGCGCCCTTTCGCCCTGCGGATGCGGGGGCGGGCTGCGCTTGTTGCTGCGTTATTGGGGAAGCCTGGTCAACGGTCTGGCCGGCTGGCTGCTTGACGGCCTGCTTGACTGCCCGATTGGTTGTCTGATCGGCTGCCGGTTTGACGGTCTGCCCGGCAGTCTGGCCGACGGACCCCTCGGATTGCCGGCCGGCATTCTGCTCCGCGCCCAGGGCCGCCAGGCGGCTCTCGATGAGGTCCAGGGCCGCGAGCAGCCCCTTTTGCCAGCTTTTGCCGGGGCCGAAGTGGAAGGGAAAGTGCTCCCGTTCCAGGCTGCGGGCAAAGTCCGGCCCAAGGGAGCGGGCCATGAGCGGCGGCAGCTGGACCACGGCGGTCTTGTCCTCCAGGCCCAGGCCCAAGTACAGGGTCTTGCCGTCGGGCTCCGGCGGCGTGGGGCTCGCCTTGGCCACCTGCACCCGCGCCTCCACGCCATAGGTCTGGCGCAGGGTGGTGATGAAGGCGGCCACGTGCGCGCGCTCGGCGTCGGAAAGCCCCTTCACCTCGTCGGACAGGCCGGCGCGGGCGCTGGCGCGCTCGTTGATGCGCTCCATGTTGCGCTCGCTGTTTTTCCAAAAGCCCAGCACCATGAGCCCCACCACGACAAGCAGTCCGGCGAAGCGCAGCAAGCCCTCCAGGGGGCCTTTGGCGCGCAGGGAGAATAGGGACATGGGGCCTCCGCTGGCGGATTACTACCCGCAGGCGCGAAAACTGGCAAGACCCGCCTGGGCTTGGGCGCGTGCTTAGGGCTTGCCGGGGGCGGGCCTATGGGCTATCGGATTGAAGCGGCGTCTTGCCGCAGGCATTTCATGCAAGGAGCAACTACAATGCAGCGGATGGTCATCCTGGTCGTTTTGGCGGCGCTTGCGGCGCTTGGCGGTTGCGCCCCGCGCGATCCCAACCTCGCGGTGCGGGGTTTGAGCGAGTTCGGCCGCGCCGCGGGCGACTACACCCTGCGCGTCAATCTCTACGATCTGGACGCCAAGGGGCACCCCCAGCTTGTGGTGGCCGACGACCCCTCCCTGAAGGGCTTTGTGACGCGCACCCTGGGCCCCAAGGGCTACACGCTGCGCACCAGCGGCCCCGCGCGCTACAATCTTGAGGTGCACCTGCTGTGCGGCAACATGCGCGCCGCCGACATGGGCATCATGGCCGAGGAACTGCGCGTTCCCGCCAGCGTGGTCGGCTCCGCCTACACCGAGCAGGCCTACTACTGGCTGCCGGACAAGGGCCTGGGCACGGGCAGCCGCGAGACCCAGGACCTGCGCGACTCCATGCAGCTGCGCCGCAACGAGCGCGGCATCGGGCGCTCCACGCAGGCCTTTCATGGCGGCACGCCTTACGGCTCCGTCACGCCGGACTTTTGCCAAGGCCGCGTGCTGGTGGTGCTGAGCCCCGCTGCCGCAGGCCCCAAGCGTGAGATTTTCGTCAGCCGCGCCGCCACGGAGGACTGCCAGGCCGTGCCCAACTGCCCGGCGGACGTGTGCCGCACCGCGCTGGAGCAGTCGCTGGTGGAGCTTTTGGAGAACCGCTTCTAGCTCCGGCCGCATATCCGCCTCATGGGCCGCCTTCCGCATCACGCGGGGGGCGGCTTTTTTCTGGCCTGCGGGGATCTTCTCCGGCGGACCGGTGCTAGACCTGTGATGGACCGGCGCGGCCTCCCGTGGCCCGGCAGGTTCTGCCTGGACTCTGGCGGTCGGCGGCGCGAGGGTGTACATATGCCCCACGTTGGAGGCGCTCTTGGGGGCGCGGCGCGCCGCGTGCTTCAAAACGTTCTTGCGAACCGCAATCCGTGACGAAAACTTTCGTGGAGGCTTCTATGGATCGCCGCAAATTCATGTGCACCGCCGGAGTGTTGGCCGCTGGCCTGGCAGGAATGGGCGTCGCCGGCGCGGCCCTGGCCGCCGCGCCGCAGGCCAAGGGGGCCCCGAGCCTGAAGGGCAAGGGCCTTGAGGACGCGTTGCGCGCCCGCCAGAGTCTGCGCGGCTATGCGGACGCTCCGCTGGACGAGGCGCTGCTGCTGGAGCTCTTGTGGGCCGCCTGCGGCGTGAACCGGCCCGACGGCCGCCGCACCGCGCCCTCGGCCCGCAACCGCCAGGAGATCGAGGTGCTGGTGACGCGCAAGGACGGCGTGTTCGCCTACGACGCTCCGGCCGCGGCCCTGCGCCGCAAGTCCGACCGGGACCTGCGCGCCCTCACGGGAACGCAGTCCTACGTGGGCACCGCCCCGGTGAACCTCGTCTACGTGGCCGACATGGACCGCGTGGCGGGCGACACCAACGAGGAGAAGCTCATTACCGCCGGGCTCGACACCGGCTTCATCAGCCAGAACGTGTACCTGTTCTGCGCCGCAGCGGGGCTGGCCAGCGTGGCCCGCACGGGCATCGACGTGCCCGCGCTCTCCAAGGCCCTGGGCCTGGCCGCCAACCAGCGGGTGATCATGGCCCAGTGCGTGGGCCACCACAAAGTCTAGGCCGGGGGGAGCATGCGCGCCATCGGACGCTACGCCATTCTCGGCCTGCTCGGACGCGGGGGCATGGGCGCGGTCTACAAGGCCGCCATGCCCCGCGCGGGCCGCGTGGTGGCGCTCAAGCTGCTCGCCCCCTCGGAAATGCTGGCCGCCGTGGCCGATGCCGAGGCCCTGCGCAAGGGCTTCTTCCGCGAGGCCGCGCTTATGGCGGGCATCCGGCATCCGGGCGTGGCCCAGGTGCTTGACGTGGACGAGGACGCCACGGGCCGTCCCTTCTTCGTCATGGAATATTACTGCAACAACCTGGGCGCGGAATTGGGCGAGAGCTACCGTGTGGAGGAGCCCACGCGCAGGCTTGGCGTGGAGCGTTCCCTCGCCCTTGCGCAGCAGCTGGCCGGCGCGCTGGCCCGGCTGCACCACGAGGGCATCATCCACCGCGACGTGAAGCCCTTCAACATGATGCTCGCGGACAACCCGCCGGCCTGGCCCGGCGCTGCACCGGACGTCGAGGCCCTTTGCCCCGGCGACGAGGTGAAACTCATCGACTTCGGGCTCTCGCGCCTGCGGGGCGAGGTGGAGGCCGGGCGTCCGCGCGGCGCTGTGGTGGGCTCGCCCTATTACGCCGCGCCGGAGCAGGAGGCCGACCCGGACAGCGCGGATGAGCGCGCCGACGTGTTTTCCGCCGGGGTGACGCTGTTCCGCTGCCTCACCGGCCGCCTGCCCCAGGAAGGCCGGCCCGCCAGCGCCCTGCGCCCGGGACTGGACGCCCGCTTCGATGCCTTTTTCGTCCGCTGCTGCCACGAGGACCCGGCGCGGCGGCCGTCCTCGGCCCGGGCGCTCTCGGCGGAGCTGGCGGAACTGGCCGACCACTGGCGCGGTCTGCGCGCTGCCATCTGCGCCCTGCCGCCCGAGCCGGGCGCATCCCCCATCGTGGACGCCGGGCTTGCCGCTCCGTGTGGAATGGCCCTGCGCGGCCAGCCCGTGCGCCAGCCTTTGCGCGGCGCGCGCGACCGCTTCGACCTGGGCGTCTTGTGGGAGCCGGAGTTCTCCATTCCCGGGCGTTTTTGCGCCCTTGACGCGGAAACCGTGCGCGACAAGGTCACGGGCCGCGTGTGGGAGCGCGGCGGCAGCCCCTATGCCGTGACCCTTGCCGGGGCGCGCGCCTACGCCGAGAGGCTCGCGGCCGAGCGCTTCGCCGGGCGCGGCGGCTGGCGCTTGCCCACGGTGGACGAGCTGTGCACCCTGCTGCTGTCCCAGGCGGACCCGCTGCGCATGTGCCAGGCGCCCGTGTTTTCGCCCGCGCAGCGCCGCTTGTGGAGCGCGGACGAAAAGTCCTTCACCGCCGCGTGGTACGTGGACGCGGAGCACGGCTTCGTGTGGTGGCAGGATACGACCTGCGAGTTCTTCGCCCGCTGCGTGACCTCGGAAGGCTAGGGCCTGTCTGCGGCCGTGGGCGTGGCCGGATGCCGCAGCGCCGCCGTCTCATGAAAGGAAGCGCTCCAGGCGTTGTTGCTCGCGCGCGCAGACGCGGCTTGCCGGGTCCGCGGGCAGGGCGATGCCGTGTCCCCGGCGTACAGGCTTGATCTTGATTGAAAGGCAGGGGTCTGGACCTCTTCTTGCTGTTCCTTCAGCCCCACGCGCTCCCGGTATCCTGGGATTGCTTCTGTCGAGACCTGCGCGCGGTGCTTGGCCGAGAACCCGGCCGCGTTGAAAGCTGCCCGGTCCTCAGCGCATGGGCGCGGGCCAGCCGAAGATCCAGCCCCAGGCCCAGGCCCCGGCGAGCAGCAGTCCGGCCAGCGCGCCCGCCGTGATATTGAAGCGCCCGCCCGCCCACTCGTGCGGCAGCCCCTTGCGCGCCGCAGCCCAGCCCAGCGCGCCGCCCAGCGCCAATCCGGCGAAGAGCCCGAAGAAATGCGCGCCCAGGTCCGTGTCCTCGCCCGCGGTGCCCAGGGTGGCCACCAGGGCCAGCGCCGCGGCCACGGGCGGCAGCCAGCCCTGGCCCGCGCTTTGCGTTCCGGCCCGGAAATCCCCCTCGCCCCCGGCGGCCTTGAGCCCGGCCAGCGCGCCCGCCGCGCCGAACACGGCGGTGGAGAAGCCGAGGGAAAGATGCGCCGGTCCGGCCAGGGCGGCGTGCACCAGGGCGTTGACGCCGTTGCCCAGCGCTCCGGCCAGGATGGCGGCCAGCCAGGCCGTGCCGGAGCCCACGCGCCGGGAAAGCAGGATGAGGAAGGCCCCGCCCACCACGGCGTTGCTGGCGATGTGCGCCGGATCCGCGTGCAGGGTGAGGGCCGTGAACACGCGCCAGACCTGGCCCTGCATGATGCCCGCGGCGTCGGCCACGCCGACGGCGTGCCAGTACTGCGGGTACCAGCCCAGGCCCGGCCAGGGCCGGTGGGCGATGGCGAAGAACGCGCACAGGGCCAGCATGCCCGCCACCGTGGCCCGGGCGCGCTCCTGCGCGGGCGGCAGGGGGATGGACGGGTGCGGGCTCACGTTCTCCTGCTGGTAGAGCAGAATCTCGTCCACGGCCTGCCGGACGAAGCGCGGCGGCACCTGCACGGTGTAGCCGCTGGGCAGCGAGCGCACCCTGTGCGGCACGCGGCGCGCCCGCAGCACCAGGCTCCACAGCTGCATTTGCCGCTGCGAAAGCCGTCCTGGCGGGCGGCCGTCGATGAGCGGGGAAAGATCCGGCCAGGGCGCATGGGCCGGGCGCGGCTTGTCCGCGGCCATGGCGGTTCCGGCCAAGGGTGGGGTGGCTGCGCCGGATGGCGTGGGCGTGGGTGCGTTTGCCGCGGCTGGCGCGGGGGACGCGGCAGAAGGTCTGCTTGCGGTTGCGCGCGCTGTCGCCTGGGACGCGGGAGAGCCCGGCGGCGAAGCGGTGGCCCGTTCCATCGGAGTGTTTCCCGCTGTTGCGCTTGTTGTGACGCTTGCTGCGGCGATGTCTGCGGCGCTTGGCGCATTGGTCTGGAAAGTGGTCTGCGCGGCGTTCTGCGCAGCGGTCGGCGGATGGTTTTGTCTTTCATTCTGCGCAGGGCTTTGCGCGCCAATGCGCCCGTCAACTTGATCGCCAGCCTGCACGCCGACCTGGACGCCAGCCTGTGAGCCAACCTGGGCGCCGACCTGGACGCCAGCCTGGCCCGTCCGCGCCGGACGCCGCACGGGAGGGCGCGAAGGGCTGCGCGCTTTGTTGCGCAGGGGCGGGCGGAAGGGGGTGCGGAGGGAGCGCATGGCCTCTTGTAGCGGAAAAGCACCCGGCCTTGCCAGCGCTATTCGCCGGGCGCGGCATCCGGCCGCGCGTTCGCACCCGCATGTTTGAAACGCCGCAGCGGCTTGGACAGCCGGAATGTTTCGGAGTATACGGCCCATTGGCGGAGCCCCGGGTTCCGCGCCCGGCCAACGCCGGGGAAACCATCCACGCACGCGAGGATCCGCTCATGACTGTGCACGGCGCGTTCGCCCTGACCATCGCCACCTTCGTCTTCGCGGCCATCCCCGGCCCCGGCGTCACCGCCGTGGTCGCGCAGTCCATGGGGCGCGGGCTCAAGCAGGCGCTTTTGTGGAGCGCGGGACTGGTGCTGGGCGACGCCGCCTACCTGCTCCTGGCGCTTTTCGGCATGGGCTGGGTGGCCCAGCAGCTGGGCGGGGCCTTCGTCATCCTCAAGTGGGCGGGCGCGGGCTATCTCGTCTATCTCGGCCTGCGCTGCCTGCTGGCCAAGCCTCCCGCGCAGGCCGCCGCGCCGCAGCCCATCACGGCCAAGTCCCTGGCGCGCACCTTTGCGGGCGGCTTCTGCGTCAGCGTGGGCAATCCCAAGGTCATCGCCTTTTACTGCGGCTTTTTGCCCGGTTTTGTGGACCTGCATTCCCTTTCGGCCCTGGACGTGGTCCTGGTGGCCGCCATCATCCTGTCCACCGTGTACGCGGTCATCGCCGGGTACGCCTGGCTGGCCTCGCGCGGGCGCAATCTGGCGCGCTCCACCCGGGTGTGGAAGCTGGCCACCCGGAGCGCGGGCGCGGCCATGATCGGCGCGGGCGCGGCAGTGGCCGCCAACTAGCGGAGAGCCCGTGTCGCACATCCTCACCGTCGCCGAACTCACCCGCGCCCTCACGGACGTGCTGGAGGCGGAGTTCGCCTTCATCTGGGTGCGCGGCCAGGTGACGAACCTCGCCCGGCCCTCCTCTGGGCACATCTATTTCACCTTGTCCGATGCGGACGCCTCCCTGGCCGTGGTCTGGTTCAAGGGCGGGCAGGGGCGCGGCGGCAAAACCGGCGTCGATCCCCTGACCGGCGAGGTGCTGGAGCCCGGCCGCGACGTGGCCGCCAGCCTGGCCGACGGCCAGGAGGTGCTGGTGGCCGGGCGGATTTCCGTCTACGCCCCGCGCGGCAACTACCAGCTCATCGCCGAGCTGGTGCAGCAAAGCGGCGTCAGCGACCTGGCCCTGGCCTTTGAGGCCCTTAAGCGCAAGCTGGCGGACCAGGGGCTTTTCGACGAGGCGCGCAAGATGCGCGTGCCGTCCAATCCCGCGCGGGTGGCGGTCATCACCTCGCCCCAGGGCGCGGCCGTGCGCGACTTTCTGCGTTTGGCCGCCACGCGGGGCACGGGCGCGCAGCTGCGCATCCACCCCGCGCTGGTGCAGGGCGAGGCCGCCCCGGCGCAGATCGCCGCCGCCCTCGACGCCGTGAACAAGCAGGGCTGGGCCGAGGTCATCGCCCTTGTGCGCGGCGGCGGCAGCCTGGAGGACCTCTGGGCCTTCAACACCGAAGTGGTGGCCGAGGCCATGGCCCGCTCGAGCATTCCCGTGGTCACCGGCGTGGGGCACGAGCCGGACGTGACCATTGCCGACTACGTGGCCGACCGGCGCTTCTCCACGCCTTCGGCCGTGGCCACGGGCCTGTGGCCGCTGCGCGCCGACCTCATGCAGACCGTGGACGGCCTGGAGGCGGACCTGCGCCGGGCCTTCGCCGCGGGCATGGAGCGCCGGGAGCGCGGCCTTGCGGAGCTTGCGCGCGGGCTGGCGTGGCTTTCCCCGGCCCGGCGGCTGGAGCGGCTGGAGCAGGGCTGGCGGGATATTTCGCGGCGGCTTTTGGCGGGCGGAGAGCGCCTGCTGGCCGACCGCCGCGCCAAGGCGGCCCAGGCCGGGCGCGACCTGCTGCGCGCCTTCGGCCCCCAGGCGGTGGCCGCGCGCGAGGCGCAGGCCCTGGCCCTTTCCGAGCGCCTGGGGTTGGCGCTCAACCTGCGCCTGGCCGAGGCCTCGCGCCGCAGCGAGCTGTTGGCCGCGCGCCTTGCCGGGCTTGATCCCGAAGCGCCGCTCGGGCGCGGGTACAGTCTGGTGCGTCTGGTGAACAAGAAGGGCCAGCCGGGGCGTCTGCTGCGCTCGGTGGGCGACGTTGCGCCGGGCGACCGTCTGGCCGTGCGCACGGGCGATGGCGAAATTCCGGCCATTGTGGCGGCGCGGCCCGATGCCCCGCGCAACGCCATTTCTGACGCCGCCCCGGAGGAGCAGCCATGACGCGGCGGTTTTTCTTTCGCGCGCCGGGGGATTCCGCGCCGCGCATCTCTGTCTTGAGCCTCGCCCTGGTCTGTCTGCTGCTGGCGCTGTGCCCGGCCCAGGCTGCCCAGGCGGCCCGGCACCGGGCCAAGGGCGCGGGCGTTTCGACCACCGGGGCTGAAATCTCCGGGGCGCGGCTGCTGTGTCCGCAGCGCGCGGGCATCGGCGAACCGTTTCTCGTGCGGCTGGTGCTGGCGCGGCCCGTGGCCAAGGCCGAGCTGACCTTCATGGGCCGGAGCACGCCGCTGGCCCTGCGCAACGCCGTGCCCGGAAAAGAGAAAGGGCAGGAGCGTGGACAGGCGCATGGGCAAGGCGCTGGGCAGGAAGCCGCCGTGCTGCTGGGTGCGGACATTCTGGACGCCCGGCCCGGACGCCAAACCGTGGTGGTGCGGCTGACCACGAAGGCCGACGCCGACGGGGCCGGCAAGACCGCCACCCTGCGGGCAAGCGTGGAGCTTGTGCGCGTCAAGCATCCTGTGGAGCGCCTGGACCTGGACCCGGCCATGGTCAACCCGCCGGAGTCGGAGCTGCCGCGCATCGCCCGCGAGCGGGCGCAGGTCCGGGCGGTTCTGGCCCGCGTGAGCGACGAGCGTCTGTGGAGCCTGCCCTTCGCCCGCCCCGTGCAGCCGGGGGAGCTTTCGAGCGAGTACGGGCTTGGCCGTGTGCTGAACGGCCAGCCGCGCTCGCCCCACAGGGGGCTTGACCTGGAGGCCAAGACCGGTGATGCCGTATCCGCGGCCGCGGACGGCGTGGTGGCCCTGGCCGGGCACTTTTATTACGCGGGCAACTGCGTGTACCTGGACCACGGGCAGGGCTTGTTCACCATGTATTTCCATATGTCGGAGCTGCGGGTGGGGCAGGGCGACCGCGTGGCCCGCGGGCAGCTGCTGGGGCTGGCCGGAGACACGGGCCGCAGCACGCGCGCGCACCTGCACTTCGGGGCATCCGCCCTGGGCAGGCTGGTGGACCCCGCGCCGCTCTTTCTGTATGATGCCTTCCATAATGCGCGGAATACTCCGCCGGAGTGAGCATGGCCAAGGAGAAACAGAGTTTCGAGAAGCGCCTGGAGCGCCTCAAATCCGTGGTGGACGCCCTGGAGCGGGGAGAACTGCCCCTGGAGCAGTCGCTGGCCCTGTACAAGGAGGGGCTGGGCCTCTCCGCCGAGCTGGGCCGCCAGCTCGAGACCGCCAAGAACGAGGTCAGGATCGCCCAGGACGGGCTCTTGAAGGAGTTCGCCATGCTGGAGAATCCCGGGGCCGTTGCTGGGGCCTCTGCCGAGGAGGACGAGGCATGACCCTGAACGTCAAGGCCGAGCTGGCCAAACGCGCCGCCGAGGTGGAAGCCTATCTTGCCGACTGTCTGCGCGCGCGCGACATTCCCGAGCGGCTGCTCGCCAGCATGGAGTACAGCCTCATGGCCGGCGGCAAGCGCCTGCGGCCCGCCCTTGTGCTCACCTTCGCCCGGCTTTTCGGCGCGCAGGGCGCCAAGATCATGCCCTTTGCCGCCGCGCTTGAGCTCATCCACACCTATTCGCTCATCCACGACGACCTGCCCGCCATGGACGACGACGACCTGCGCCGCGGCAAGCCCAGCAATCACAAGCAGTTCGACGAGGCCACGGCCATCCTCGCGGGCGACGGCCTGCTCACCGAGGCCTTCTGCCTCATGTTTTCCTGCGGGGACGAGGGCAATGTGCCCGCTCCGCGCCTGGTGCGCGCCGCCCAGGCCGTGGCCACGGCCGCCGGCTCCGGCGGCATGGTGGGCGGCCAGGCCCTGGACATGGAATACACCGCCCGCGACGGCGTGAGTTTCGAGGAGCTGCGCGGCATGCACGCCATGAAGACCGGCGCGCTCATCACCGCCGCCTGCGTTTCGGGCGCGCTGCTGGCCGGGGCCGAACCGCCCTTTGTGCGGCGCGCGCGCGACTACGGCATCAACGTGGGCGCGGCCTTCCAGATCGCCGACGACATTCTGGACGTGGTGGGCGACACGAAAACCCTGGGCAAGCCCGCCGGCAGCGACGAGCGCCAGGGCAAGACCACCTATCCTTCGCTGCTTGGCCTGGAAAAGAGCCGCGAGCTGGCCAACCAGCGGGCCGACCAGGCCGTCACCGCCCTGGTGGGGCTGAAGGGGGCGGAGGCCGAGTTTCTGCGCGCCCTGGCCCGGTACATTGTGGAGCGCGTGAATTGAGCGCCAAACCGACCCCCCAGCCGATGATTCCGACCGCGAGCGGCCAGGAGCTTCTGGCCCGCGTCTCCCGCCCGGGCGACGTGGCCGCCATGAATCCGGCCGAGCTTGCCGCCCTTGCGGCGGAGCTGCGCCGCATCATCATCGAGCAGTGCTCCGAGGGCGGCGGGCATCTGGCCCCGTCCCTGGGCGTGGTGGAGCTCACCCTGGCCCTGTTCAAGGCCTTCGACCTGGAGACCGACCGGCTCATCTGGGACGTTGGCCACCAGGCCTACGCCCACAAGCTGCTCACGGGCCGGGCGGACCGCTTCCACACCCTGCGCAAGCTCGACGGCATCTCCGGCTTCCCGCGCATGAGCGAGAGCCCGTACGACCACTTCGGCGTGGGGCACGCCAGCACGTCCATCTCCGCAGCCCTGGGCATGGCCCTTGCGCGCGACCTGGCTGGCAAGAAGAACGAGGTTGTGGCCGTCATCGGCGACGGCTCCATGACCTCCGGCCTGTCCTTCGAGGGGCTCAACCAGGCGGGCGACATGGGCCGCAAGATGGTGGTGGTGCTGAACGACAACGAGATGTCCATCTCGAAGAACGTGGGCGCGCTGTCGAACTTCATGTCGCGCAAACTTTCTCGTCCCGCGCCGCAGCGCTTCAAGCGCGAGTTCGAGGCCTGGCTGGCGAACATTCCGCGCATCGGCAAGGATCTGGCCATGTTCGCCCGCCGCAGCGAGGACTCCCTCAAGAGCTTCTTCACGCCGGGCATGCTGTTCGAGGCCTTCCGCTTCACCTACGTGGGCCCTGTGGACGGCCACGACATCCCCGCGCTCATCGATGTGTTCGAGCAGACCAAGGGCATGGACCGCCCGGTTCTGGTCCACGTGCTGACCAAAAAGGGCAAGGGCTACGACCCGGCGGAGACCAACCCGACCTATTTCCACGGCGTGGGCCGCTTTGAGCCGGAGACCGGCCTGGCCCCCAAAAAACTCGGCGGCGGCCCCAAAAGCTACACCGAGGTCTTTGGCGAAAGCCTGTGCCGCCTGGCCGACGCGAACCCGAAGATTGTGGCCATAACCGCCGCCATGCCCGAGGGCACGGGCACGGACTGCTTCCGCCAGCGCCACCCGGAGCGCTTTGTGGACGTGGGCATCTGCGAGCCCCACGCGGTGACCTTCGCCGCCGGTCTTGCCGCCCAGGGCTTCACCCCGGCCGTGGCCATCTACTCCACGTTTTTGCAGCGCTCCTACGATCAGGTGGTGCACGACGTGTGTTTGCAGGGCCTGGGGGTCAAGCTCTTTCTGGACCGCGCCGGACTGGTGGGCGAAGACGGGGCCACGCACCACGGCGTGTACGACATGGCCTTTTTGCGTCACATCCCCGGCCTGACCATGATGGCCCCCAAGGACGAGGCCGAGCTGGCGCAGATGGTCGCCACGGCCTTCGCCATGCCTGGGCCTGTGGCTGTGCGCTACCCGCGCGGCGTGGGCCATGGGGCCGAGGTGGCGGACGATCCGGAGCTGCTGGACATCGGCCAGGGCGAGCTGCTGCGCGACGGCGAGGACGCGGTCATCGTGGCCATCGGCTCCCGCGTGTACCCGGCGCTGGAATGCGCCCAGGAGCTGGAGGCCGAGCTCGGCCTGAACGTGGCCGTGTTCAACGCCCGGTTCATCAAGCCCCTGCCGGAAGCCCAGCTGCTGGACCTGGCGCGCAACTACACGCACATCCTCACGGTGGAGGAAGGCTGCCTGGCCGGAGGCTTCGGCTCCGCGGTGCTGGAGTTTTACGCCGATGCGGGCGTGCTGCCCGGACTCAAAATGCGCCGCGTCGGCGTGCCGGACCTGTTCATCGAGCACGGCGCTGCCAAGGACCTGCGCGCCCGCGCCGGGGTGGACAAGGCGGGCATCAAGACTGCTGTGCTGAAGCTGCTGGGCCGGGCCTAGGCGTCCAGCCCACGCCGTCTAAAAATACCCCAGCCCCTTCAGCACATCCAGCTGCCGCTCCTTCTCCTGATCGCGGCCGGCGCGTTCGTCGGCGCCCGCGTCGGCGGGCCTGGTGCAGGGCATGCACCCCAGCGACCGGTAGCCCTCGTGATACAGCTCGCAATAGGGCAGGGCCTCGCCCGTGATGAACGCCCACACATCCATCTCCGTCCAATCCAGAATGGGATTCACCTGCCAGTAGGCGGGCGTGTCGTGCGTGGCCGCGCGCCATTCCGCATAGGGCCGCTTGGCGCGTGAGGCATGCTCGTCGCGCCGCAGGCCGGTGAGCAGCACCCGCGTGCCGGTCTCGCGGATGGCCTTGGCCAGGGGCAGAATCTTGAGGTCGCGGCAGCAGGAGACCTTGTCGCGCGCCACGGGGTAGGCGGCCAGGTCCACCAGCGGCCGCGCGATGGTGAGCCCCACGTTCCAGTCCGCGCAGAGCCGGTCGCGGAATGCCGTCACCTGCGGGAACTTGAGGCCCGTGTCCACGCTGAGGGCCGCGAGGGGTGGGCTGGCGGTTTCGGCGGCGGCTTCGCACCCGGCCTGCGACGACGCTCCACTCCCGGCGTTTTGCGGCGCTTCGTGCTGCTGCTCCAGCAGGGCCGCGCGCCAGAGCGCCAGGCTGACGCTGGAGTCCTTGCCGCCGGTAAAGGCCACGGCCACGCCCTGTGCGCTTGTGCGGGCCAGCACGGCCGCAAGCACGGCGCGGGCTCGGGCGGTCTTGTCCGCCAGCGGGGCGGCCGGGGGCAGGGCGGGCAGGGCGTTGACGGGCGAAAGATCGACAATGGGCACGGGCGGCTCCTGGCGGTTTTGCTGATTGTGTTGCCGGGGCGGGCCGCGCAGGCTATGCTGGCGCAAATCCGCAACACCGGAGGCGTGATGCTGAAGAAAATCGAAGCGCTTGTCCAGGGGCAGGGCCACTGCGCCCTGGCCACATGTCCGGTGATGAATCCCGCCATTGGCGCGGCTGTGGCTCCGGCGTGCGGCGGAACTCCTGTGGCGCATGGCGGAATGGACGTCGGCGCGCCAGGCGGCGTGCAGGGCGGCCGTGGGGCCGGCATGGAAGAGACGCCGGCGGACATCGGGCCGCATGTTTCGCTCATGGCCTATTGCGCCGCGCCAAACGCGGGCGAGTTCTGGCTCGCCACTCTGAAGGACACGCGGAAGTATCGCAATCTTTTGACCAACCCGCGGGCCAGCCTGCTCATCGATGACCGGACGCGATGCACGGGCGCGCCAAGCCAGGCCCTGACGGTCTCGGCTGTGCTGCAACCTTTTGCGAATGCGCAAAATCGGGAAAGCGCCCGCCAAAAGCTGCTTTTAAAACACCCGAACATGCTTGAATTCTTGGCGAATGATGATGTGCTGCTGTTGCGTTTCGTGGCACTGCGTCTGCAACTTTTATCGGGGCTGACGGAAGTTTTTGTGCACGAGGTGGAGAAAAAGCTTGACGGTTCCGGGCTGAGGGCTTAATCCTGCCTTCCTCGCGTGGGCTCGTAGCTCAGTGGATAGAGCGCCGGACTACGAATCCGTAGGTCGCAGGTTCAAATCCTGCCGGGCCCACCACGCAAGTTCAAGGGGTCGCTGTCGAAAGACAACGACCCCTTTTTTGCGTCCAAATTTTGGGGGGGCGTGGGGCTAATCCTTCCAACGGTTGCGGATGGCGCAGATGGCCTCGTTGTTGGCGAAGAAGGCCTCCACCACGGCGGGGTCGAACTGGGTGCCCGCGCCTTCAAGCAGGAGCCTGCCCGCCTCCTCGGCGCTGAAGGCCTTTTTGTAGGGCCTGTCGCTGCACAGGGCGTCGTACACGTCCACGACCGTGACGATGCGCGCCTCAAGGGGGATGTCCTCTCCCGCGAGGCCGAAGGGATAGCCCTTGCCGTCCCAGCGTTCGTGGTGGCACAGGGCCAGCACGCGGGCCAGGCGCAGCTGTTCGTTGCCCTCCATCTTGCGCACCAGGAGCGGGTCGGAGCAGATCCGGTGCGCCTCGTCCTTGCTGTCCAGGGGGCCCAAGATCTCGCAGCCGTACACGCAATGCAGGCGCATGATGTCCCATTCCGCGGGGGCGAGCTTGCCGGGCTTGAGCAGCACCTCGTCGGGGATGCCGATCTTGCCCACGTCGTGCAGGGGCGCGCAGTCGCCCAGCATGACGCTCTCCTCCTCGCTCATGCCCATGGCCCGGCCCAGCAGCTTGCTTATCTGCCCCACGCGGATGACGTGGCGTCCGGTCTCGTTGTCCTTGTATTCCGCGGCGCGGCTCAAACGCTGCATCACCTGGCGGCGGGTGTCCTCCAGCTCCATGGTGCGCTCGCGCACAAGGCGCTCCAGATTTTCCTGATACTGGCGGTTTTCGTTCAGCAGCCGGGCGCGGTCAAAGACCTTCTCCAGCGTGTAGTCGAGAATGTTCAGGTTGTGCAGCGGCTTGGTGATGAAATCCCAGGCGCCCATGCGCATGGCCGTGAGGGCGTCTTCCACAATGCCCACGCCCGAGAGCACGATGATGGGCACGCCGGGCGCCTCGGCCACGGCGTGGCGGATGAAGGTGTAGCCGTCCATCACGGGCATGTTCAGGTCGACAACCACGGCCTGCACGGCGTCCTTGTTGGCCAAAAGCGCGTCCAGCCCCTCCTGGCCGTTGGCCGCCTCGATGGTCTCGAACTCAAGGTCTTCCAGGTGGGCCGTGAGCGAACGTCTGAGCCCGGCTTCGTCGTCGATGATCAGGATGGCCATGCCTATGCTCCCGGAAGATTGAGCAGCTCGTGGATGCGCGCGAGCATCTCGCCCGTGTCGCAGGGTTTGAGGAAAACGTCGCGGTCGCTCAGCCCCAGGGCCAGCAGCGGTTCGGTGAGGGTGAAGTCCATGGAGCCCGTGTGCAGTATGAACTTGCTGCACAGGCCGCGTTCTTTGGCCAAAAGCACAAAGGCCTGGCCGTCCATGCCGGGCAGGCGCATGTCGACGATGCACAGGTCCGCGGGTTGCGCGGCCAGCGCCTCCAGGGCGGCCTCGGCCGAGTCGCAGGCCCGCAGGGAGAACTCCTCGAAGTCCTCCAGAAAGTCCATGAGCAGCTGACGGATGCGCTCCTCGTCGTCGATGATGACGATGTTCGCCGTTTGGGGGGTCATGCTCCCGCCTCCTTGGCATCGTCCCTGGGCAGGTCGATGGTGAAAACCGTGCCCACGCCGGGGTGCGAGGCCACGCTCATCTTGCCGCCGTGCCCCTTGGTGACGATGAAGTACGACACCGACAAGCCGAGCCCGGTGCCAACGCCCGGCGGCTTGGTGGTGTAGAAGGGCTCGAACACGCGGCGCTGCACTTCCGGCGGCATGCCCGGCCCGTTGTCCGTGATCTCGATGCGCACGGTCTCCTCCAGGGCGCGCACGCTGATGCCGATGCGCGGCGACTCGATGGGGGGCGTGACCGAGGCCAGGGCCTGGGCGGCGTTGCGCAGAATGTTCAGCAGCACCTGCTCGATCTCGGTCTCCGTGCAGTTGATGACCGGCATGTCTTCGTCGAAGTCCCGCTCGATCTTGATGCGCTTGAAGTCGTAGCTCTTCTTCAGGTCGTAGTCGCTGCCGGCCAGGGTCACGGCCTTTTCGATGATGCCGGGGATGTCGCAGACCTTGCGGCGCGACTCGCTGCTGCGGCTGAAGTCGAGCATGTGGCGTATGATGGCCGAGGCGCGCACCGCCGCGGACTGGATGTCCTCGATGAACACGTCGAGCTTGCGCTCGCGCATGTAGTTCTGCATCAGGACCATGTCGAGGCCGAGCTTTTCGGCCACGTCCAGGTTCTTCTTGAAATCCGCCCTGGTGCGCTGCACCAGGTTCTGCGCGGCCTGCAGCACGATGCCCAGGGGGTTGTTTATCTCGTGGGCAATGCCGGCGGCAATGCCCCCCACGGAGATCATCTTCTCCGTCTGGATCATCATCTCCTGCATCTTCTTCATCTCGGTCACGTCGCGCAGCATGGCCATAAGGTACTTGCGCGGGCCTATGTCCACCGCCTGGGCGGAAATGGAGCCGATGAAGGTCTGGCCGTCCTTGCGGCGCCCCTCGAACTCGAAGTTCTCCAGGTGCCCCTGCCTGGATTGCACCTGGTATATCTCGTCGCGCACGGCCGGGTCGGCGTAGAGGCCCAGCTCCAGGGTGTCGTGGCCGATGATGTCGCCCAGGACATGGCCGGTGAGGGTGTTGAAGGCCTCGTTGGCGTCGGCGATCTTGGTGGTTTCGGCGTCGATGAGCAGAATGGCCTCCGGTGAGAGGCGGAACAGGCGCGAGAAGCGCTCCTCGGACTGCTTGAGCTTCTCCACGGCCTCGACGCGCTCGGTGATGTCCTCGAACATGCCGAGCAGACCGACCGCCTGCCCCGTCTCGTCGAGCAGGGGCAGCTTGCTGGCCTCGATCCAGCCCTCGTTGCCCTGAGCGTCGAGGGCCTGCTCCAGGAAGCGGAGCTTCGGCACCAGGGTCGTCATGATCTGTTCATTGTCCGCCAGGTGCATTTGCCTGCGTTCCATGGGAATGGGCAGCGTGAGCTCTGTCAGGCCGATGACCGACTGCGGGCCCTCCATGTTGAGCCCGGCGGCGAAGGCCCGGTTGCAGCCGAGGAAGGTGGAGTTCCGGTCGAGCCAGAAGATGGACATGGGCACGGTGTTCAAAATGGTTTCCAGCAGGCGGCGGTTTTCGCGCAGCTCCTGCTCGGCGCGGATGCGCTCGGTGATGTCCTCGAACATGCCGAGTATGCCCACGGCCCTGCCCTCGTCGTCGAGCAGGGGCAGCTTGCTCGTCTCCAGCCATATGGAGTTGTCCTTCACGTTCAGGGGCTCCACGAAATGGAGCATGGGCTGCTGGGTGGCCATCACCCGTTCGTCGTCTTCGCGGTAGCGCCTGCTCAAGTCGGTCGGCATGGGCAGGTCGAAGTCCGTTTTGCCGATGACGGCGGCGGGGTCGCTTTCGCCCAGAACCCGCACGAAGGCCGCGTTGCAGCCCTGGAACCGGTACTGGGCGTCCTTCCAGAAAATGGCCATGGGCACGGTGTTCAGAATGCTTTCCAGCAGGCGGCGGTTTTCGCGCAGCTCCTGCTCGGCGCGGTAGCGTTCGGTCACGTCGCGGGCAACGGTCATGCGGTAGCGCGCTTCGCCTATCTCCATGACCTGGCTCGACAGGGAGAGGATGATCTCCGCCCCGTTCCTGTCGCGGCCGCGCGCCTCGAAATTCTCCACGTGCCCGGTGGCTTTCACGCGGTCTATGAGCTCCGCCCTCTGCGCATCATCCGCATAAAGCCTCAGGTCCATCACCGTTTTGCCAATGACTTCCTCGCGCTCAAACCCGTGCGTTTCGAGGAAGGTGTCGTTCACGTCGACGATGAGCCCCGAATCCAGCTGGGAGAGCACGATGCTGTCCGGCGAGAGGCGGAAGAGGCTGGAGAAGCGTTCCTCGGACTGGTGCAGCATCTCCAGGGCCTGGATGCGCTCGGTGATGTCCTCCAGGGTGGCCACCACGCCGTGGGAGTCGCGCCCGTTGTCGCCCAGCAGGGTGGCGTTCAGGTACAGGGCCTTGCGGCCGCCCTCCGCCAGGGGATACCACGTGAGCCTGCCGAGGATGGACTCGCGGTCGGTCAGCACATGCATGATGGGCGAGTTTTCGCCGGTGAGGGGCGCGCCGTCCTCGTCCTCCAGGGCGATGTCGCGTGGAAGCGGGTCGTTTTCGCCGATGCCGAGGATCGCGCGGGCCTGCTTGTTCATGTATTCTGGCTGGCCCGTGGGGCTGAAGGTGGCTATGCCCACTGGGCTCAGCTCGGTGAGGGTGCGGTGGTCGGCCTCGGAGTTGCGCAGGCTGGCCATGACCCGGCGCAGCGCGCCCAGGGCCAGGGCCACCAGGGCGAGGGTGAAGAAGGATATGGTGCCGCTGACGGCGGCCAGGTGCCTTGCCGGCGCCAGCACCTCGCTTTCGTCCGCCTCGACGACGAGGATCCAGCCCGTGGTCTCGTTCTTGCGCGAGAGGCACATGCGGCGCGCATCGCCGCGCGTGTAGTGGTGCATGCCCATGGTGGAGATGTTGTCGATGATGGCCTTGGTGTTCTCCGCCGGTTGGAAAACGCCGTCCTGGGCCCAGCGCGGCGTGGCCAGAATCAGGCCATCCGCGTTCAGAATGTATGCCCCGCCGGTTTTGCCTATGCGCGTGTTGTCCAGCATTTCTCCGGCAAAGGTGGCCGTGTGCGCCAGCCCGACAACAACGCCCGCCACCGCGCCATCCTGCCCGCGCAGGGGGGCGGCGGCCACAACAATGGGCTTACCCGTGACCTTGGATATGCTCGCCGTGCCCTGGCTCGACATGCCCCGCATGGCCTGGCGGAAGTAGTCGCGCTCGGCCACGTTGACCAGCTGCTTCAGGTTCGGGTCGGCGGACATGATCTGTTGTCCGGTCTTGTCGACGATGTAGGCCCGCTCGAAGGCGCCGCCGCGCACGTAGCCCTCCAGCTTGCGCTGGGCGGCCACCCGGGCCGAGCGGCCGAGGTAGCTGTCCTCCAGGGAAAGCCGGAACGATTCCTCCTGGCCCATGAGCCCGGTCTGGATGGTCATGTCGTGCATCTGGCTCGTGATTTCGCGGTCCAGATAGTTCATGGCCTGGGCAATCTGTCCCTCGGCCAGGGTTTCCACCGTGTGCTTTGTGTAAAAGTAGGCCACCAGGGTGGAAATGAGCACGCCGGCGAACACGGCCGTGAGCACGGGAGCCAGATGGCGGTCCATGAAAATCCGCCGGTAGCGTTTGGGGGCTGTGCCGCTCACTTGATTACGATCCCCGCTGCGCGGATTATTTCAAAGGGGATGACGATGCCGAGCCTCTCGGCGGTCTTCAGGTTCAAGAGCACTATCCCCTTTTGGTTGATGCGAACGGGAAGCTCGCCTGCGCGCACGCCGCGTTCAAGCACCTGCCGGGCCATGCTGCCGGCCAGATAGCCCTGCTCCTCGCCCGACTCCAGTATGCCGCACAGCTGGCCGTGCTCCTTGGCGTAGTCGGCAAAGCCCAGGGTCGGCACATGGATGGTGGCGTTGTTCCAGGCGCTGACGACATTGGGCGGAACCTGCCTGCCGGTCTTCTCGTCCACCAGGGAGTGGTAGAGCCCAAGGGCCAGGGAGTCGGCCCGGCGCTGGTGCAGCTGCACCATCCGCTGCCATTGCTGGTAGGTGTGCACCTTGAAGACCTTCAGCCTGAGGGCGAAGGGACCGGCCTGCTTCTGGTCGGCGTAGAGGTCTTCCAGCACGTAGCCGGCCGACTGGGAGTCGTCGCTCAAGAGCACCACGCTGTGCAGCGCCGGGCGGATCTTTTTCAGCAGGGCGAAACCGTCGCGGAAGTGCCAGCGCTCGCGCACGCCGGAAACGTTTGCGGCCGGGAAGCCATAGATTTTGAGGGGCGCGTTGACCCCGCAGAAGATGACCTGCGGCGCGTCGCGGCCTTTGAGGTAGGGCTCGACGAGGTAGCTCTGCACGGCGTCGTCCACGGCGATGACCACCCGGGGCTTTTGGGCCTCTATCAGGGCCAGCAGATCTTTGGCCCGGGCGCGCAGGTGCTCGGGGTCCGGGTCGCGCATGGCGTCCATATACTGCGTTTCAACGGGGATTTTGAGAGCGCGCAGGGATTCTTCGACGCCCTTGTTGATGGTCTTGGTCCAGACGTAATCGGAACTGTAGCTGTGTATGATGAGGACTCGCGGCGAAACCTGGGCATGGGCCGGGGCCTGCCATTGCAGGACGAGGCACAGAAGGAAGATGATGCGGAACAAGCGCATGGAGTCTCCTGCCGGTTGAGCAATGCCGCGACAAGCATTAGCAACAGAGTACTACTGTTCGTGCGTGTTACCTGATTGGCGGGACATCTGTCCAGTGTCGCAGGACTTTCCCCCGATTTTGGGAGGATATTCCCCCTGCCTGCGCTATTTGACGACGATTCCGGCGGCGTTGATGATTTCGTAGGGCACGTTGATCCCCAGGCGTTCGGCGGTCTTCAGGTTCACCAGTATGTCGCCCGTCTTGTTGGTGCGCACGGGCAGCGAGCCCGCGGACACGCCGCGCTCCAGCACCTGCCGGGCCATCTCCGCCGCGTGCCGGCCCTGCTCCTGGCCGGAGCCGAGCACGCCGCACAGCAGCCCTTGCTTGGCGGCGAAATCCGTAAATCCGAGGGTCGGGCGCCGGTTCACCGCGTTGGTCCAGGTCATGACCTGCTCGGGCGGCACCACCTGCCCGGTCCTTTCGTCCACCAGGGTGTGATACAGCCCGAAGGCCAGGGAGTCGGCCCTGCCCTGGTAGTATTGCACCCGGTGCTGCCATTGCTGGAACGTGCGCGGGCTCTCGATCCCCACGATCTTGAGGGCGAAGGGCCCCTTTCTGGCCTCTTCCTTCATGTCGCTCATGAGGTAGGCGCTGGTTTCGGAGCTGTCGAAGAACACGGCCACGGTGCGCGCTTCCGGCGCAATGCGCTTGAGCAGGGCGAAGCCCTCGCGGTACTGCCAGCGCTCGAGCACGCCGGAAACGTTGGCCGCGGGGTAGCCGTAGCGCTTCAGCCGGGCGTTGACCCCGCAGAAGATGACCTGCGGCGCGGCGCGTCCCTTGAGGTGCGGCACCACGAGGTATTCCTGGGCCACATCGTCCGCGGCGATGACCACCTGCGGCTTGCCCGCGTCGATCTTGGCGAGGATATCAAGGGCCCTGGCGCGCAGGTTCGCCGGGTCCGGGTCGCGCTTGGCGTCCAGATAAAACGAGGTGAGGAGGACATGACGGCCCTGCATGACCTGCCTGATGCCCTGGTCGATGCTTTTGCACCAGACGTAGTCCGGATGGTAGCTGTGCACCACGAAGATGCGCGCCGGCTGGGAGCGGTCCGTGCGCTCCGCCAACTCCAGGTCCGCGGCCAGGGCGGGCGCGGTCCACGCGGGTGCGGCGCCGTAAAGCGCGCACAAAAGGAGGAAGAGGCAGAAACGGATCCAGCGCATATTCGTCTCCTTCCGCGCCGTGGCGGGGATGCGACAGCGATGGCTGGGGAAACCATTGTGTGGAAATACTAGGCGAATGGCCCGCCCCTGTCCAGACGGACGGGGTTTGAGGCGCCGAAAAAGGAAAAGAAAAGGGAGGGGGAAAGGGGAGGGCGGAGCCTCCCCCCTTGGGTTTCGCCGCGCCCTAAAGCGCGAACTCGCCGCTCTTATAGATGATCTTGCTGCCGCCGCCCTTCAAGAGCGCGGTGACGGTCTTGTCCTCGGTGTTCACCAGATCCCAGTGCAGGGCGGAGTCGTTGAAGCCCAGCGCCTCCTTCTTGGCCGCGTCCAGACTGGTCTGGTCGCCCGCGTAGGTGTCGGCGTAGCTGGCGCCCACGGCCACGTGGCAGTTGCCGTGCGCCCCGCCGAAGTTCTCGTCGAACAGGGTGCTGGCCATGAACGCGCCGATCTTGGAGTGCCTGCGGTCGGTGAGGGAGAACTCGCCCAACTGCGCCGCGCCTTCATCCATGGCGAGCTGCTTCTTCACAAAGGCCTCGCCCTCCTTGGCCGTGGCGTTCACGACGCGGCCGGCCTTGAACTCAAGGCGCACGCCCTCCACCCGGTTGCCGGAGCGGTACGACGGCTGGTCGGCGTAGTACACGCCCTCGGTGCCCCGCCAGTCGGGCGAGAGAAACACCTCGAAGCTCGGGATGTTGTGCCCGGAGACGCCCAGCCAGCGCCGGTCCGCGCCGGGGGTCACGTAGAGGTCGCAGTGCGCGGTCTCTATGTGCAGGCGGTCGATGGCGAGGGCGCCGAGCGCTTCCTTCACGCGGGTCACCTCGGCGTGGACCTTTCGCCACTGGGCCACCGGGTCCGGCTGGTCGAGGAAGCAGGCCTGCTTGATCTGCGCCGCGTACTGCTCCACCGTGAGCCCGGCGCAGCGCGCCTGCTCGGACGTGGGGTAGGCGCACAGGGTCCAGCCGAAGGCGCCGGTCTGCTCGCGGGTGTCCATTATCTCGCGCAGGAACTTGCGGGCCACGGCGCTCAGGCCGATCTTGGCGGAATCGACGCCGGAAAGGTGCGTCAGCGAGGCCGGCGCGATGAGCGAGATGAGCCCGGAGAGATTCTCCATGAGCTCGCGCTCGCCCGGGGCCACGGTCTTTATCTGGGCCTCGGAGCCCTTGCCGAAGAACGAGACCTCCATGGCGGTGGTGAGGTTCTGCCGGGGCACGGGCACCATGCCTTCCTCTATGAGCAGATCGAACACGGCCTCGGCCAGGGGCGTGGCGCCCTGGTCGAAGCGCAGCAGAATGACGTCGCCCGGAACGTAGGGCTTGGTGCGGGCGGTGGTGAGGCCCCACCAGAGGGTGCGGGCGTATTTGGCGAGTTCGCTTTGGGTGAACATTCTACCTGCCTTGAGGGCGCGATTTCCGGCCCTTAGACCGGATGGACCGAGCATAGCCCAGCCCCCGGCGAAGCTCAACATCCGCAACGCGCAGTATCTCTGCGGCAAGCCCGCACATGGCTTGACACAAGACGCTGCCTGGATATATCAGCAACCCCGGAGCCTGCGCGCTCGGATGCCTGGCTCGAAAGCGAGGAAACGGCGCCTGGCCCACCGGCCCGTCTCCCACGGCTGGGAAGATCGGATCGGACGGGGCTGACGATAATTCCTTATTCTACACATCTGGAGGGTACGATGGGCTACAAGGTTACTGTCGACAACGACAAATGCATCGGCGACGGCGAGTGCGTGGACGTTTGCCCGGTTGAAGTCTACGAGCTTCAGGACGGCAAGGCTGTTCCCGTGAACATGGAAGAGTGCCTGGGCTGCGAGTCCTGCGTGGAAGTTTGCGAGCAGGACGCCATTGTTGTCGAGGAAGAATAACGCCAACAGCTTCGGCTGATGTCGAGGGGGCGGCCATGTGCCGCCCCCTGTTCAAAGCGCCGCTGCGCACGCGCGCGGCCGGGGATAGCAGCGTGATGTCCGCCTGAATCGGGCGGGACTGGGGCCGGGGAGAATCCCGGCTTTTTTGTATCAAGCCCCCCTTTACGCATCCCCCTGGCGGACTCATATATCCCGAAGCCACATCACCACAGACCAACAGGCGAGGAGTGCCGCATGGCCCTTGATTTTCCCGAATTCTTCAAGCGCTACGAGGCGATCATTGCGGAGGCCGACCAGGTCTTCCACGCCGTGCGCGACAAATACGCCGACAATGTTCGCTGCGAGAAAGGCTGCTCGGACTGCTGCCACGCCCTGTTCGACCTGACCCTGGTTGAGGCGCTGTACCTGAACGGCAACTTCAACGGCAAATTTTCCGGCAAGGCCAAGAACGACGTGCTGGAGCGCGCCGACGCGGCCGACCGCCAGGTGCACCTGCTGAAGCACGAGGCCTTCAAGGCCGTGAAGGACGGCAAGAACGCCCAGGAGATCCTGGCCGAGATGGCCAAGGTGCGCGTGCGCTGCCCGCTTTTGGACGACGACGGCGCCTGCGTCATGTACGAGCACCGGCCCGTCACCTGCCGCATCTACGGCGTGCCCACGGCCATCGGCGGCGCCGCCCACACCTGCGGCAAGTCCGGCTTCGAAAAAGGCAAGCCCTATCCCACGGTCTACCTGGACCGCATTCAGGACAAGCTCTACGCCCTGAGCCACGAACTGGCCGAGGCCATCCACTCCCGCTACAAGCAGCTGGGCGAGGTGCTGGTGCCCGCGTCTTTGGCGCTGTTGACCGACTACACCGAGGAATACCTGGGCGTTGGCGGCGAGAAAAAAGCAGAGGCCCAGGCCGCGCCGCAGGCCGAAAGAAAGGCCCCCGTGCCCCTTTCCGAAAAGCTGGCCGCGGGCAAGGCCAAGGGCAAGGGTCTGCCCGCCTGCTCCGGCTGCTCGCCGGAGACCAAAAAGGGCGGCTGTTCCGGCTGCAATCCCAAGAGCTTCACCATCGGCCAGGCTCCGGCCAAGCCCGCGGCGAAAAAGCCCGCGGCCAAAAAGACCAAGGGGTAGCATATGGAGCCGATGTATACGCCGGAGCAGGTGGAAGAGCAGAAGCGCGCCATGTACGAGAAGATGTCGCCCCGGCGGCGGCGCTTCGTGGACCGCATCGGCTACGACAGCTGGGACCCGTTCCAGGCGCCCTTCGACCCCATCGACATCCGCACCGACGCCCTGGGCTACACCGCCCACGAGCTGCTCAACAAGTACTTCAAGAGCCTGCCGGCCATTCCCGACCCGGACTACATGCAGACCCTGTCCGAGTTCATGGTCATGCTCGTCATGAACGTGGAGAAGGTGCGGCCCATTCTCGAGTTCAGCGATTGGTACAACGCCCGGCTCAAAGAGCGCGGCATCAGCTTGAAATAACCGCCCCCCCGGAAAGGGGAGGGTGCGAGGGGAGACCATATGTCCGACCAGCAGTTCCAGAACGTCGACGAGTACATCGCCCACCTAAAGGATCAGCTCCGCCAGGCCCCCGAGTGCGGCAACACCCATTATAACCTGGGCGTGGCCTACCTTTCCAAGCGCGAGTTCATGGAGGCGGAGCAGTGCTTCCGCGAGGCCGTGTCCAATTCGCCCAAGATGGCCGAGGCCTATGTGCAGCTGGGCGGCATCAGCCTGGAGCGCGGCGACATGGAAGGCTGCTTGAACTTCAACCGCCTGGCCACCCAGCAGCGCCCGTTCTTCGCCGTGCCCTGGGGCAACATCGGCTTCGTGCTGCTGCAGCTGGGCGATTCTGACAAGGCCATTCCCGCCCTGCAAAAGGCCATCAAGTACGATCCCAATTTCGTGCAGGCCATGGCCACCCTGGGCAGCGCGCACTTCTCCCGCGGAGAACTGGACGACGCCCTGCCGCTTTTGAAAAAGGCCGTGGACCTGCAGCCCATGTTCGGACCGGCCTGGAACAACCTGGCCCTGGTGCACGCCGAGCTGGGCAACTGGGCCGAGGCCGACGCCTGCGTGAAGAAGTCCCTGGAAACCGGCTACGACGTTCCCCAGGCTTTTCAGGACGAGATCGCCCAGCATTTGAAGTAGCCTTTCGGGGGGGCGCATGGCCCGTTTTCGCGACCTCAAGGAGCGGCTGCGCGGACTGCTTTCCGGTCCGGACTGGCGCGAGCGCCTGGCCGAGCTGGACCTTTTGCCCGCGCGGCAGCTGCCCGGTCCGCTGTTTTCGCTTTTGCTCGACCGCGACGAGCTGGTGCGCTGGCGCGCCGCGGCCGCCTTTGGCCGCAGCGTGGCGCGCATGGCCGAGGGCGGCGGAGAAGGCGAGGGTCTGGAGGCGGCGCGGGTCGTGCTGCGGCAATGCCTGTGGCGCATGAACGAGGAATCCGGCGGCCTGGGCTGGGGCATCCCCGAGGCCCTGGGCGAGACCCTTGCCCTGCACCGGCGGCTGGCGGGAGAGTTCCACCGCGTGCTGGCGTCCTACGTGCGCGAGGAAACCCGCGGCGAGGGCAACTATCTGGAGCACGCGGGCCTGCGCCGAGGCGTCTATTGGGCCCTTGGCCGGTTGGCCGGGAGCTTTCCGGAGCTGCTGGCGGGCGATGTGGACACCCTTGTGGCCGGGCTGGCCGACGAGGACCGGGGCAACGCCGCTTTGGCCGCGCGCGTCCTGGGGCTGCTGCCGCCGAAGCTTGTTTCTCCTCCGCAGGCCGCGCTGGCCCGCGCGGGCATTGCGGCGCTGGCCGATGACGGGACCGAACTGCCGCTGTTTGCGGACGGCGAGCTGGCGATCACCACTGTGGGCGAGCTTGCCCGACAGGCCCTTACCCGGCTCGCCGGAGAGTGATTTTCAAGAGAAGCCATGCCGGGATTGAATGACATGCCGGAGCCGGGAGCCGGGCGTTCCCTGTGGAAGGGGCTGCTGGGCCCGGCGCAGGGCGCAGGACCCTATGAGGTGTATTATCGCCACGGCCTGGGCCTGGCGTCGTTCTGCACCGTGTTCGTGCTGGAGACGGCGGTGCGCTGGTGGCTCGGGCAAACGGGCTTTCACCTTTACGGCTCGCCGCTGGTGCATGGCGGCCTGGCGTGGCTTGCCGGAGCCGTGGCCGTGCGCAAGCGCACGCGCTGAACGGGCGGTTTTGACATGCGGGAAAAGGAAAATCCGCAGCGTGCAGAAGGTATTGCAAAATTTTCGACATTCCCTTGTTGACAAGCCACAGGGCTTTGGGTAAACGATCCTTCCCTTGAGCAATTTAGGCGCGTAGCTCAGTTGGTTAGAGCACTTGCTCGACACGCAAGGGGTCAGGAGTTCAAGTCTCCTCGTGCCTACCATATTCATCGGAAAGGGAGGCCAACGCCTCCCTTTCCACTTTTTGGCGTCTCACGGTCCGGGCAATGGCTCTTCGGGCCAGACGCAAGGAGTTCATCGTGCAGGTCACTGTCGCCGGTCAGCAAGTCTCCGTGGAACAAGGCGCGTCCCTGGCGGACGTCTTCAAGCAGGCGTTGTCGGGCAAGCAGTTCAAAAACCTCGTGGTGGGCCGCTGCGGCGACTCGCTGCTCGATCTCTCCACCCCGGTGCCCGCGGACTGCGCCGCCCTTGAGCCCGTTTTCGCGGACTCGCCGGAAGGCCTCGCGGTCATCCGCCACTCCACCGCCCATCTCATGGCCGAGGCCGTGAAAAAGCTGTTCCCCGCGGCCAAGGTCACCATCGGCCCGTCCATCGAGAACGGCTTCTACTACGATTTCGACTTCGAGCGCCCCTTCACGCCCGAGGATCTTGAGGCCATCGAGGCCGAGATGATCCGCAGCGTCGGCGCGGACAAGCCTTTCTCCCGCGCGGAGATGACCAGCGCCGAGGCGCGCGCCAAGTTCGCGGCCGAGGGCGAGACCTACAAGGTCGAGCTCATCGACGATCTGAACGTGCCGGGCGTTTCGACCTACACCCAGGGCGGCTTCACCGACTTGTGCCGCGGCCCCCACGTGCCCCGCACCGGGCTTCTGAAGGCCTTTAAGCTGACCACCGTGGCCGGCGCCTACTGGCGCGGCGACGAGAAGAATCCGCAGCTCCAGCGCATTTACGGCACGGCCTGGGCCAACCCCAAGGATCTCAAGGTCTACCTTGAGCGCCTGGAGGAAGCCAAGAAGCGCGACCACAGAAAGCTCGGCACCCAGCTCGACCTGTTCAGCTTCCACGAGGAAGTGGGCGGCGGCATGGTGCTGTGGCACCCCAAGGGCGCGCTCACCCGCGCCATCCTTGAGGACTTTGAGCGCAAGGAGCACCTGAAGCGCGGCTACCAGTTCGTGCAGGGTCCGCTCATCCTCCGGCGCGAGCTGTGGGAGAAGAGCGGCCACTACGACAATTACCGCGAGAACATGTACTTCACGGAGATCGACGAGCAGGCTTACGGCATCAAGCCCATGAACTGCCTGTCGCACATGCTCATCTTCAAGAGCCGCCTGCGCAGCTACCGCGACATGCCCCAGCGCTACTTCGAGCTTGGCGTTGTGCACCGCCACGAAAAGAGCGGCGTGCTGCACGGGCTTTTGCGCGTGCGCTCCTTCACGCAGGACGACGCGCACATTTTGTGCCGCCCGGACCAGCTGCGCGAGGAGATCATCGGCGTCGTCCGCTTCGTGCGCGATGTCATGGCCATCTTCGGCTTCGAGTTCGAGGCCGAGATCAGCACCCGCCCCGAGAAGAGCATCGGCTCCGACGAGGACTGGGAGCGCGCCACCAATTCGCTGAAGGACGCCCTTGAGCACATGGACATGCCCTATGAGATCAACGAGGGCGACGGCGCCTTCTACGGGCCGAAGATTGACATTAAGATAAAAGACGCGCTTGATCGCAGGTGGCAGTGCGCCACGGTCCAGTGCGACTTCACCCTGCCGGAGCGTTTCGACCTGTCCTACATCGGCGAGGACGGCAACAAACATCGTCCGGTCATGCTGCACCGCGTGATCCTCGGCTCCATCGAGCGGTTCATGGGCGTGCTTATTGAACATTTCTCAGGGGCCTTCCCCGTTTGGCTCGCGCCTGTGCAGGCTCGGGTGCTCACCGTGACGGACGCCCACGCGCCTCATGCCGAAAAAGTCTTGCGGTTTTTGCAGGAAAAGGGCATACGCGCCGAAGCGGATCTGCGGAATGAGAAGCTCGGGTACAAAGTGCGCGAGGCTCAAATGGAGCGGATTCCTTACATGCTTATCGTCGGAGACAAGGAAGTGGAAGCCGACGGCGTCAACGTGCGTGTGCGCGGCGGCGCCGATGTCGGGTTTGTGCCACTTTCCGGGGCGGCCCAATTGATTGTGGACGCGGCCCGTGAACCTTTCAAGCGCGGAGGGATGAGCTATAGCTTTTCCTAGACGGCAGGACCAGCATCCCAAGGATGATGGCGTCCGCCGAAACGAGCGGATACGTATTCCCCAGGTGCGCGTTGTCGATGACGAGAGCACGCAGCTGGGCATAATGGCTACCTCTGAGGCACTGGCGCTGGCACAGGCCAAAGGGCTGGACCTTGTAGAGGTTTCGCCCAACGCCGACCCGCCCGTTTGCCGCATCATGGACTACGGCAAGTTCAAGTATGAACAGCAGAAGCGCCAGCAGGAAGCCAAAAAGAAGCAAACCGTCATTCAGATCAAGGAAGTCAAGTTCCGGCCTAAGACCGACGAACATGACTACCAGACGAAGCTGAAGCACATCCGCCGCTTCCTCGAAGACGGCGACCGGTGCAAGGTTGCGGTGTTCTTCCGCGGACGCGAAATCGTCCACAAGGACCGCGGCCAGACCATGCTCGATCGCGTCGTGCAAGACGTGGCCGACATCGCCAAGCTGGAGCAGCCGTCTCTGGCCGAAGGCCGCACCCTGGTCATGATGCTGACCCCGGTGAAGAAGTAGAACGGCGGAAACGAGAATCGCAAGCCCTCGCAAGGCCCCAAGCCGCGCGATGAGCATATTGAGGAGGATACCATGCCCAAGATGAAGACCAACCGCAGCGCGGCCAAGCGTTTCGTGAGCAACGGCGCCGGCAAGTTCAAGCGCCGCCGTCAGAATCTGCGTCACATCCTGACCAAGAAGGGTCCCAAGCGGAAGCGCCGTCTGGGTCAGGGCACCATCGTCGACGCCGCGAATCTGGGTGCTGTGAAGCGCCTTCTGCCTTACGGCTAACCTTAAACCCAACGACGTCGTGCCTGTCGGCTAACGCTGGCTGTGCCCTAAACGAATCGGAGGAACGAAATGAGAGTTAAGCGTGGTGTTGCCGCTCACCGTCGGCACAAGAAATTCCTGAAAATGGCCAAGGGCTACATTGGTGCGGGCAGCCGCCTGTACCGCACCGCTCGCGAGCGCGTCGAGCGTGCCCTGTGCTTTGCCTTTCGCGACCGCAAGCAGAAGAAGCGCGACTTCCGCCGCCTGTGGATCGTGCGCATCAACGCCGGCGCCCGGCTGAACGGCCTGTCCTACAGCCGTCTCATCGGCGGCCTTGCCAAGGCCGGTATCGAAGTGAACCGCAAGATGCTGGCCGACTTGGCCGTGCGTGAGCCTGCCGTGTTCGCCCAGATCGCTCAGGCGGCCAAGGCCCCCAAGGCGTAGGCCCGTGAACGAGACGCTGAAGTCCTTCCTTGAAGGACTGGATGGCCTGACCCTGGAGTGCGAAGCGCGCCGGGGTCAGGCTTGCAGTTTGAAGGACCTGGAAGCCCTGCGCGTCGAGTTCCTCGGCCGCAAGGGCAAGCTCGCCGGAGCCATGGGCGCGCTGGCGCAAATGGGACCCGAGGAAAAGCCCGCCGCGGGCAAGAAGGCCAACGAGGTCAAAAACGCGCTGGTGGCGCTTCTGGAATCGCGCCAGGCCGAACTTGAGGCCGAGGCCGCCAAGGACGCTCTGTCCGGCTTCGATCCCTCGCTGCCCGGCCGCCGCCCCGCCTGCGGCTCGCTGCATCCCGTCACCCTGGCCATGCAGGAGATCTGCGAGGTGCTCACCGGCCTCGGTTTCGAGGTCGTCTCCGGGCCGGAAGTGGAAAACGACTGGCACAACTTCGAAGCCCTCAACATGCCCCCGGACCACCCCGCGCGCGACATGCAGGATACCCTGTACGTTTCCGAGCGGGTGCTCCTGCGCACGCACACCTCGCCCCTGCAGGTGCGCACCATGCTCTCGCGCAAGCCGCCCGTGGCGGTCATCGCGCCGGGCAAGGTGTACCGCCGCGACTCCGACCTGACGCACACGCCCATGTTCCACCAGATCGAAGGCCTGCTGGTCGACAAGAACGTCAGCATGTCCGACCTGCGCGGCACGCTCACGGCCTTTGTGCGCCAGCTCTTCGGCGCGCACACCAACGTGCGCTTCCGTCCCAGCTTCTTCCCCTTCACCGAGCCCAGCGCCGAGGTCGACATCTCGTGCATGCTCTGCGGCGGCGAAGGCCACGTGAAGGGCGAGCCCTGCCGCGTGTGCAAGAAGACCGGCTGGGTCGAGATTCTGGGCTGCGGCATGGTGGATCCCAACGTGTTCACCGCCGTGGGCTACGATCCCGAGGCCGTCACCGGCTTCGCCTTCGGCCTTGGCGTGGAGCGCGTGGCCATGCTGAAGTACGGCATTGGCGACCTGCGCATGTTCTTCGAAAACGACGTGCGTTTCCTCGAACAGTTTTCGTAAGCTGCACGGCCCCGGCCCCTGGTCCCCTCCGCCCCCAATTCCGGGCGGCGCGGGGCGAGGGTTCCGGGGCTTTTTGTCATACCGGGGCCGCCTTGGCGCAAGGCCCCGCACATCCACGAGGCGCATATGCTTATCAGCTTGCAGTGGCTCCGCGAGTTCGTGCCCTATACCGGCACTGTTCAGGCCCTGGCCGACCGGCTCACCATGCAGGGGCTGGAGGTCGAGGCCATTCTCGATCCCTTCGAGTCCATCGCGGCCATCGTGGTGGGCCATGTGCTGGAGTGCGCGCCCCATCCGGAATCGGACCATCTTTCCGTGTGCTCCGTGGACCTCGGCGCGGGCGAACCCGCCCAGATCGTCTGCGGCGCGCCCAATGTGGCCAAGGGGCAAAAGGTCCCCGTGGCTCCCATGGGCGCCACCATGCCCGACGGCATGCAGATCAAGAAGACCAAGCTGCGCGGCGTGCTGTCCTGCGGCATGATCTGCTCCGAGCGTGAGCTGGGCCTTTCCGAGGACCATGCGGGCATCATGGTGCTGCCCGAAGACTTCGTTCCCGGCACGCCCCTTGTGGACGCGCTGCGCCTGGAGCGCGAGGTCATCGAGGTCTCCATCACGCCGAACCGCGCCGATTGTCTTTCCGTGCTCGGCATTGCGCGTGAGGCGGCCCTGGGCTTCGGCCTGCCGCTCACCATGCCCAGGCTGAACCTGGTGGAGGACGCGGCCGCGGGCGACGCCACCAAGGCCGTGCGCCTGCAGATCGACGACCCGGAGCTGTGCCCGGTGTACCGCGCGCGCGTGCTCACCGGCGCGGCCATCAAGCCCTCGCCCGCGTGGATGCGCTACCGGCTGCTCGCCATCGGCCAGCGGCCCATCAACAACATTGTGGACGTGACCAACTACATTTTGATGGAGCTGGGCCAGCCCCTGCACTCCTTCGACCGCACCCTGCTCAAGGGCGGCGTCATCCGCGTGGCCCCGGCCACTCCCGACACGGAGTGCGGCCGGGCCATCACCACCCTCGACGGCCAGGAGCGCAAGCTGCTGGGCAGCGACCTGCTCATTTGGGACGCCGAGCGCCCCGTGGCCCTGGCCGGCGTCATGGGCGGCGCCAACTCCAGCATCAGCGACGCCTCCACCGAGGTGCTGCTGGAGTGCGCCATCTTCCGCCCCGGCACCATCCGCAAGACCGCCCGCAGGCTGGCCCTGCCGAGCGAAGCCAGCTATCGCTTCGAGCGCGGCGTGGACCAGGTGGGCAGCGTGTTCGCCCTGGAGCGCGCCACCCAGCTCATGGCCGAGCTTTCCGGCGCAAAGGTCATGGCCGGCGTGGCCGTGGCCGAGCCCAAGCCCTGGGCCAAGCGCGAGCACATCTTCCGCATCGCCAAGTGCAACGCCCTGCTGGGCCTGGAGCTGACGCCCGAATTCTGCCGCACCACCCTCACGGGCCTGGGCTGCACGGTCGACGAAGCCGACCCGGCCTGCTGGCGCGTGGGGTCGCCTTCGCACCGCCTGGACCTGGAGCGCGAGGTGGATCTTTTCGAGGAATGCGGCCGCGTGCACGGCCTGGACCGCATCCCGGCGGTGCTGCCCAAGATCTCCAAGTCGCTCGATTCCGCCCAGACCTCGGACACGGAGTTCGGCTTCATCCAGGCGTTGAAGGCCTGGGCCGTGGGCTCCGGCCTGCGCGAGGCCATCAACTACAGCTTTGTGGGCACCGACGACCTGGACCGCCTGAACCTGCCTCTTGAGGGCCGCATCAAAATCGCCAACCCGCTCTCCGAGGACCAGAACGTGCTGCGCACGGCCATCGCCCCGGGACTGCTGAACAACGTGCGGCACAACATCGCCCAGGGCAACGCCAGCTTGCGCCTGTTCGAGGTGGCCAAGTCCTTCCACGAGGACGCCGCCAGCGACACCGGCGCGCGCGAGAACTCGCGCCTGGGCATTTTGGTGCACGGCCCGCGCCACACGCAAGAATGGCCGTGGGATCAGGGCGAGGCCGACTACCTTGACGTGAAGGGCCTGGTGGAGAATCTGCTGGCGCACCTGCGTTTGGCTTCCGCCGACAAGGGGGCCGCGTTCATCCTCGAGCCGGAGCACCCCTACCTGGAGCCCTGCGTGCGCGTGGAGGTGGCCAGCAAGACCGGCGTGCATCTGGTGGGGCGCATCGGCCGCGTGCAGCCGAAGATCGCCGACGCCTACCACGCCCGCAAGGACGTGTGGCTGGCGGACATGGACGCCGATTTGCTGCGCACGCTTTCCCGCGCGACCAAGCCGGCCTTCCGCAGCTTGCCGAAGTTCCCGCCCGTGCGGCGCGACGTGACGGTCATCTGCCCGGCCACCTTGCAGGCGGAGCAGGTGGAGGCGGCCATCCGCGAGATAAAGCCGAAGAACCTGGAGAGCCTGGCCCTGGTGGCGGTGTATGCGCCGCAGGACAACACGTCTTCCGAGTCCTCCGAATCCAAGGGCGAGCGCAACCTGACCTTCCGCCTGACCTACCGCCACGCGGACCGCACGCTGGTGGACAAGGAAGTGGACAAGGAGCACGGCAAGGTGCTCTCCGGCCTGCCGCAGAAGCTGCCTGTGCGCATCTAGCGCATTTAAACGAAACGATTCGCCCCGGCATGGGGCAAAAAAGAGGGGAGTCCGTGAGGGCTCCCCTTTGCGTTTATTTTCGTGTTTGTGTACGCTATTAATTCTTAATAAAAGTACAATGGAGAGAGCGATGTCAATATTTGCTGATAGTACCGTCGACTTCATTATGAGGACGAAGGCCAATTTAGAAATAATTGCAACCAGGGAATTGCAGGAAGGAGAGGAACGGTATGAAGTTACACAATTGATTAACTCGCTGCTTGGCTTATTAATAATGCCACAGCAAGAGGATATTGTCAGACCTGGGGAGTACCTTTTGGGTGATCTCGAAAGGCATGGCTGGGCGTTGCCAAGACGAGTAGGTGGAAATGATAGCCCCAATGATTTATCACAACTGCTTAGGAAAATGAGAAATAGTATTGCACACTGGGGACTGGCGTTCCAGGGCGAAAACGGAGAGTTGAGTGCTATCACAATGAAAGATGTTGATCCACAAACTGACCGGATAGTATGGGAGGCGACTCTTACGGTCTGTGCATTGAAAGAATTCGTTAGTCATCTAAGTTCACTTGTTTTGGAACGAGTTCGAAATGGCTAATGGGGGCGTGGGAGCCTCCCCCCTCCCTCTTCCCCCCCGGCATTTCCTCTGCTATGACTTTAAGAATGGACGCAGGCGCAAAGGGACGAATGTATAAGATCGGGCAAGCGGCCAAATTGCTGGACGTGAAGCCCTTTGTGCTGCGCTTTTGGGAAGGCGAATTCAAAGACGTTTTGGTGCCCGTGCGCACCCCCGCGGGCCAGCGCGCCTACACGGAATCCAACGTGGCCACCGTGCGCGAGATCAAGCGCCTGCTCTACGAAGAAGGTCTGACCATCGAGGGCGCGAAGAAGCGCCTGGGCCAGCCGCAAGGCGCCGCAAAGGTCGCTGCGAAAGGCGTTGCGCCGGAGAGTGCGCTGCCCGGAGCGCAGCCCGGAGCGCAAAGCGGTGCGACAACGGGAGCCCCGGGAGCGCAGAACACGCCGCAGAGCCCCGCGCAGCCCTCCGCAGAGCCGCATCACCCCGCCGCGCCCGCAAGCGCCGTCCCCCTGCCGCTTTTGTCCGCCGCGCCCGCAGCCGATGCCGCGACCACCATCGCCCAGGCCGAGGCCGCCCGCGCCACACATCTTTCCGCCACCCTCACCGCCACCCTTGAAGACGTGGCGCGCGAGCTGAAAGCCATCCGCGACCTGCTGACGTAAGGCCGCCTAACCCCCAAGGAGGGCGCATGCGCATTCTGGTGCTCATCGGCGGCGCCATCGCCGGGGTCTTTGTCCTGGGCGCGATTCTCCTCGCGGTCATGGTCGACCCGAACAAATATAAAGGCGAAATCACCAGCCTGGTGAAGGAGAAGACCGGCCGCGAGCTGGTTTTCGAGGGCGACGTGAAGCTGACCTTCTTTCCCCGCCTGGGCGTGCAGACCGGCGGCGTCACCCTGAGCAATCCGCCGGGCTTCGACGACAAGCCGTTCTCGCACATCCAGGCCGCGCGCGTCAGCATCAAGCTGCTGCCCCTCTTGTACCGCAAGGTGGAGGTGGGCCGCATCGCGCTGGAGGGCCTGGAGCTGCATCTGGTGAAGAACGAGGAAGGCCGCGAGAGCTGGGCGGACTTCACCTCCGACAACGCCACGGAAGCCGAGAAGAAGAGCGCCTCCTCCTCGTGGGGGCTGGAGGGCCTGTCGCTGGACGGCATCCAGCTGCGCGACGCCACCATCACCTGGGAGGACCGGGTGCTGGGCGACCGCTACGCCCTTTCCGGCGCGGACATGGACGTGAAGGCCATCCGCCCGGGCCAGCCTTTTGACTTCGAGGCCGCGTTCCTGCTTCAAAGCGCCAAGCCGGAGCTGAGCGCCCAGACCAAGCTCACCGGCACGGCCACCCTCAACGTGGGCGACAAGCGGCACATCTTCACCAACCTGCTGCTCAAGGCCTCGGCCGCGGGCAAGGCCGTTCCCGGCGGCAAGGGCGAGTTCACCTTCGGCCTGGCCGAGCTCAAGGTCGACACGCAGAAGGAGACGGCGGCCGGCACCGGGCTGACCATCGGCGCATATGGTGCCAAGGGCACGGGCCAGTTCCAGGCGGCGAACATCAACGACTCGCCCGACGTGAAGGGCCGGCTGGACTTCCCGGACTTCAACGGCCGGGAGCTTTCCGCCGCGCTCACGGGCAAAGCGCCCGATACCGCCGACGCGGCGGCCTACCAGCACATCACGGCCTCGCTGGAGTTCAAGACCGGCAAGGGCTACACCGAGATTCCCAACTTCACGGCCAGCCTGGACGACGCCCGTGTGGAGGGGCGCTTCCGCTCCACCGGCCTGGACAAGAAGGCCTACAACTTCAATCTGCACATCGTCGGGCTGGACGCGGACCGCTTTCTGCCCGCCAAAAAGGCCGAGGACGCGGCGGAACCGGCCAAAACAGGCCCGGCCCACGCGGACGACCCGCACAAGGACGACGTGTTCCCGGTGAAGAAGCTGCGCGAGATGAAGCTGGACGGCCAGATCACGGCGGAGCGGCTCAAGTACAAGGGCTTGCGCTTCGGCTACCTGAAGGTGCCCATGATGGCGCAGAACGGCGTGCTCGACGTGGGTCCCGTGGACGCGCGCCTGTACGACGGCAGCTTGAAGAGCTCCATGCGCGTGGACGCCCAGGGCGAACACCCGGTGGTGACGCTCTCGGCCCAGTTGACCGGCGTGCAGCAAAAGCCGCTGTTCAGCGATTTCAACGGCAAGGAGAGCCAGTACTCCGGCGTCATGAGCGTGGACACGGTTTCGCCCCTGGTTTCGCAGGGCAACACCCTGCACGCGCTGAAGCGCAGCCTGACCGGCCGCGTGCGCTTCGCCGTGCGCGACGGCGTGTTCCCGGGCGTGAACATGCTGAGCGTGGTGCAGAGCTCCAAGAAGGGCAAAGAGGCCCTGGGCGAGGCCCAGTCCGGCACGGAGAAGTCCACCAAGTTCGGCAGCATCGACGGCACCGCGGCCATCAACAACGGCGTGGCGACCATCAACGACCTGGACTTCAAGGCGCCGTTTCTGCGGGCCGACGGCCGCGGCACTGTGGACATCGCTACCAAGCAGGTGGACTACACGCTGCATGTGCGCGTGGTGCCCAGCACGGAAGGGCAGGGCGGCAGCGCCGGGCTGCTCGGCTTCGTGGTGCCCATGCGCGTCACCGGCCCATACGACAACCCCAACTTCAGCACCGACTACCTGCGCACCATCGGCAAGGGAGCCCTTGACGCAGTGGGCGGCGTAGTGCAGGGCATTGGTAATGTTCTGACGGGCGGAAAGAAGTCGCCGCACCAGGGCGGCACCCCGCAAAAGAGTTCCGGCGGACTGCTGGACGGAGTGAGGAAATTATTTTAAAGTCGCTATAGATGAGAGGAGTATCGATGCAACGTTTCGCATTCTTTGTTGATGGTTCGAATTTGTACGGTTCTTTGCGCACCATGAATCTTGAAATCGGAAATTACGGCTTACTTTACGGGCATATCTATCGCGAAGCAGTGAAAGTTTGGCACGAGGTGACCCTGCAGACCGCGCCCGCAGTGGCGCAGTTGCGGCGCGTGTACTGGTACGCCGTGGGCACCGTGGACGAGTGGGATCTTTCGAGCCCGCAGTCGCGCACGGCCCTGCGCGGCGCCTTTGTGCGCGATGCCGAGATCCGCGCCCTGTGGATGACCCGCGTTTCGGCCAGCAACCCGAACATGCCGGAAGACGAGCTGGAAGAGGCCGCCTGGCAGGCCTGCGCCGCGGACTTCCGCGACTGGTACGGCCAGAAGGTGCGCGCCATAGAGGGCATGCGCCGGTTCTACGCCGGGGTGCGCTCCTCGTCGGACCTCATCGACATCCGCGAGGCCGGGCACTGGAAGGTGAACTTCCTGCACCGCTGGGTGGAGGAAAAGGGCCTGGACACGGCGCTGGCCGTGGACATGGTGGCCCTGCAGGACAACTATGACGTGGCCGTGGTGGTCTCCGGCGACGCCGACGCCATCCCGTCCATCCGCCACCTGAAGGAGCGCGGCAAGCACATCGGCGCGGTGGAGTTCGTGGGCGGTTCCGCCTCGGACACGCGCGGCCGGGCCTTCTCCTCGCGGCTCAAGGTGCATGCGGACTTTGTGCTGCGCATCCACGAGCAGGACATTCTGCACCTGGACCACCGCAACAAGAATTTGAACGGGTAGGGCGCGAGCCTTGCGCCTGAGCCGAGCGCCTTGGGCGCAAAACGGATTAGGCAGTCGATTGGGGCTCCTGGCGTGTACGCCCGGGGCCCCTTTGTTTTGCCTTGCCCAGTCCCTTTTCCACGCCGGAATTTTCCGCTGCGTTCCTCTCCTTGTCCTTGCTGGAGAAGGGCAGAGCGGAGGCATGCCCTCGGCCACGTCATCCGCGCATCTCATCCGCGCATATCATCCGCCAACGTCATCCGCCTGTGGCCGCCGGTTGGGAATGCCGCACGCGGCGATGGCCGGGATTTTAGTATTTTTCCGAGCAATGATGTCTTGACGGAGCCGCATTGCTCTTGGATTATGCTTGAAACAAGGAGTGGGCTTCCTCCCGCCCCGGCAACGCATCCGTATCGCGAGGTCTTGTGAATTCCCTGTCCTTCGCTCTCCAACTCGGCACGCTCATGCCGGTCCTGATCGGCGTCACCCTGGTGCGCGTGCTGGCCATGTGGCACTACGCGTCGCAGCGGCGGGTGTATCCTGGTTTCCGCACCCTCATGCTCGCGGCGGTGCTGGTGTTTGCCGGCATAGCCGTGCTCATGCTGCGCGCAAAGCTGGGCGAAAGCGTGCTGCTGGTGATTTTGAGCAACGTGGTGCTGCTGGGGCCGGATGTGCTGTTGTATCATGGTCTGGGGCAATACGGACGCCTGCCGCACTTGCGGACGCGCACGATGCAGAATGCGTGCTTTGTGGCGTTCGTGTGCCTGGTGCAGACGGCGGATATAGTGTTCGATCCGTATCTGGAGCGCCGCGTGGTGATCTTTTCCATCGCTGCGTTGCTGTTTTCCTTGCGCATCGCCTTGGAGCTGCCCTGGCTGTGCAGCCGTCGCTTGCCCGGCATGAAGATCCTGTGCCTCAGCTATCTGGTCACCGCGGGCCTGCAGATTGTGCGCGGCGTCAATGCCATGTCCGTGCCCGGTTTCACCTTGCTGACCATGGGCCAGGGCGATGTGCTGGGCGTCTATTCCGTGTTCTACCGCATCGTGCAGTCCGTGCTGGACCTTTACGTCGTCTTTGCCATGAATTCGGCCATGCTGGAGAACGATCTGCAGGTGGCGACCTCGCAGATTGAGCACATGGCCCAGACGGACGCCCTGACCGGCGCGCTGAACCGGCGCGGCATGGAGCTTTTGGGGGCCGAGGCGCTGCGCCGGTCCTTTGCGCTGAACATGCCCGCGGCCGTGCTCATGCTCGACCTGGACCACTTCAAGCAGGTGAACGACACCCTGGGCCATGTGGCGGGCGACAAACTGCTGCGCGCGGTGGCCGCGCTTTGCGCCGGGGCGCTGCGCAAAGAGGACGTGTTTGCGCGCTACGGCGGTGAGGAGTTTGCCGTCATCGTCCCGCAGGCGGGGCTGCGCGAAGCCGGGCTTTTGGCCCAGCGCATGCGCTTGGCCATTGCGGAGGCGCGCTTCCCGGTCATGGGCGGGGCTGCGGTGACGGTGAGCATCGGCGTTACCGGCGCGCGAGAAGGCGATTTGGAAACCATGCTCAAAAGCGCGGACGCCGCGCTGTATCAAGCCAAGCAGAGCGGCCGCAACCGGGTGGTGGTGGCCATCGGGCTGGGTGGAGCGGAGGAGCGTTTTGTGGCTGAGGAAGGGGCGTAAGAGGGACGGTTAGCTTCCCTGCTTCGCCAGATCCTTGAGCTTGTTGAAGCAGGTCTCCAGCGATTCGTTGTCGCCCACGAACTGCTGTAAAAAGGCGTTGATGGGGCCGACCATGGTGATGGCGCGGTCCACGTCGGCGCTGGCGCCCTTTTGGTACGCCCCGATGTTCACCATGTCCTCCACGCGCTTGTAGGTGCTCATGAGCCGCAGCACCGTGCGCCCGGCCTCGATGTCCTCGCGCGCAACGACCTCGCTGCGCAGACGGCTGATGCTCTTGAGCACGTCGATGGCCGGAAAGTGCGCCTGGTCGGCCAGCTCGCGCGTGAGCACGATGTGCCCGTCGAGGATGGAGCGCACCGCGTCGGCAATGGGCTCGGAAAAGTCGTCGCCGTCCACAAGCACGGTGTAGATGCCGGTGATGGAGCCAACGGCGCTTTTGCCCGCGCGCTCCAAGAGCTGCGGCAGTTGGGCGAAGACGCTTGGCGTATAGCCGCCGCGCGTGGGCGGTTCGCCCGCGGCCAGGCCCACCTCGCGTCCGGCCATGGCGAAACGCGTCACCGAGTCCATCATGAGCAGCACGTCGAGCCCCTGGTCGCGGTAATACTCGGCCACGGCGGTGGCGGCGAAGGCCGCGCGCATGCGCATCAGCGGGCTCTTGTCGCTCGTCTCCACAATGACCACGCTGCGCGCCATGCCCTCCGGGCCCAGGTCGCGCTCGATGAACTCCACCACCTCGCGGCCGCGTTCGCCCACCAGGCCGATGACGTTGATGTCGGCCTTGGTGTATCTGGCCATCATGCCCATGAGCGTGCTTTTGCCCACGCCGGAGCCGGCCATGATGCCCACGCGCTGGCCCTTGGCCAGGGTGAGCAGGCCGTTGATGGCGCGCACGCCGACATCCAGCGGCTGGTCGATGCGCGGGCGCTCCATGGGATTGGGCGGGTTGCGGTAGAGCGGCACGAAGCTTTCCGGGGCGATCATGCCCTTGCCGTCGATGGGCGTGCCGAAGGAGTCGAGGGTGCGGCCCAGCAGGCCGGGCCCAACGGGAAAATGCGGGGGCGAGGCGGAATTTTTGATGAGGCTGCCCGGGCGGATGCCGCGCATGTCGCCATAGGGCATGAACAGACAGGAGCCTTCCTTGAAGCCCACGACCTCGGCCGGGATGGGCTCGGAGTCGCGGTCCTCGGGCAGCAGGTGGCACACGGAACCCACCGGGGGGCGGATGCCCTGGCCCTCGGCTATGAGGCCGATGACCCTGGTGACCTTGCCAAAGGTTTGACAGAGCTCCAGGTCGTCAATGGCTTGGGCGAGTCCCTCAGGGCCTATCGCCACGTGCTTCCTCGCTTGCGGGAGCCTCGCCGGGCATGGTTTCGGGCAGGCTCAGCTGCTCCAGGTAGGGCTCAAGCAACGCCAGCCGGTTGCCTATGGCGTTGTCGGCCAGCATTTCCGGGGTTTCCAGCATCACGCCGCCCAGGGTCAAAGAGGCGTCGGACGAAATTCTCCACTGGCCCAAATCCGGGCGCGCGGCCTGTATCTGCTCCATGAGGGTGCCGGCAAGCTCCAGGTCCTGCGGGGCCACCTTGAGGGTGAACTCGCGGTGGGCGTCCAGCCGGGCGCAGCCCTCGTCCATGAGCCGCTCCAGAATCTCGGCGCGGCGGGTTTCCATCTCCACGCCCAGGGCCTTTTTGGTGAAGCGCTTGGCCAGTTCGGCGAAGTCGTGGCGGCGGGCGTCCCACACCTCGCGTCCCAGGGTCTGGATGTTCGCCAGAAGCAGCCCCATGGCCTCCACGTGGGCCGTGACCTCCGCGTCCAGGCGGGCCTGGGCCTCGGCTTCGGCTTCGGCCTTGGCCTCGGCAACGGCCTGGTCCACCTCGGCGCGGGCCGTGTCGCGGATGGCCTGGGCCTCCACGGCGGCCTTGGCCATGGCCTCGGAGATGATCTCGCGCGCCATGTCCTGGGCCTTTTGCTTGCAGCGGCCGATGTACTCCACCTCGGTGGCTTCGTCCCAAACGGGCCGGTGGCGCTTGCCCTCGATCTCCTGAATGGTGATGAAGCCCGCGCCGGGCGAGTCGCAGCCCATGAGCACGCGGCCGGAATAGCGCGGGGGCGCGCACGTTTCTGGATTAGATGAATTCATCGCCGCCGCCTCTGCTGATAGCTATGCGGCCTTCGCCTTCGAGACGACGGACCGTCTTGACGATGTTCTGCTGGGCGCCCTCCACCTCGGAGAGCTTCACGGGGCCCATGATCTCCAGATCTTCGCGGATCATGCTGGCGGCGCGCTCGGACAGGTTCTTGAGGAACTTGTCCTTCAGGTCGTCGCTGGCGCCCTTGAGGGCCTTGGTCAGCTCCTCGTTGCTGATGTCCTTCAACAGTTCGCGGATGCTGCGGTCGTCCAGGGCCTTGATGTCCTCGAACACGAACATGAGGTTTCTGATGTCGTCGGCCATCTGCTGGCTCTCTTCCTCGATCTCGGAGAGGACTTCCTCTTCGGTGGCGCGGTCCACGGCGTTCAAGATCTCGGCCACGGAGTTGATGCCGCCGACCTTCTTGCCTTCCTTGCCGCCCATGGCGATGAGCTGGCTCTGCAGCACCTTGTCCACCTCGTGGAGCATCTCCTCGGCCACGGCCTCCAGCTTGGCCAAACGCATGAGCACCTCTGCCCGCACGCCGCTTGGCAGGTTGGACAAGAGCTCCGCGGCCTGGTCCGGGTGCAGGTGGCCCAAAATAAGGGCCAGGGTCTGCGGATGTTCGTTGCGCAGAATCTGGGCCAGAATGCGCGGGCTGACGTTGGAAAGTTCCTGGAAGGGCGTGGGCCCGGTGTTGATCTCAAGGGTGTCGAGAATGTACTTGGCGGTCTCGGAGTCGAGAGCCTTGGTCAGCATGCGCTTCACCTGGTCCGCGCCGCCCATGAGAGTCTCGGCGCCGTAGGTTATGGCGTCGTTGAACTCCTTCAGCACCTCAAGCACGTCCTCGCGGGACACGGAATCGATGTCCAGCATGGCCTTGGACACGGTGGCGATCTCCTGCCGCTCCATGCGCTTGAAGGCCTCGGCCGTGAACTTCTCGCCCAGGGCGAGCATGATGATGGCTGTTTTCTGGGGACCGGTGAAGCTGGCCACGTCTTACGCCTCCTGTCTGGCCCACGACTTCAAGAGCCGGATGGCCTGGTCCATGTTCTGTTCGGTAAGCTGCATCGCCTGGGTCTTCAAGAGTTCCAGACGGCGCGAGGTGTCGAGCGCCTCTTCCGGAATCTCGATGGTTTCCTCAATGGCCAGGCGCTCTTCCGTGCTTGGCAGACTCGCCACTTCCTCAACCTCCTGTTCTGCAACCTTGGGCCGGATAAGGGCCATGACCACGGGACGGACGACCAGGATCAGGAAGAGGAAGATCAGCAGCCCGGTCAACAGCGGCTTGCCGAGCTTGCCGCTCAGGTCGAGGAAGTTCTTCACCAGCGAGGGGCCTTCGTTCATGTCCGCGGAGCCGAAGGCGATGGAGGACACTTCGATGTTGTCGCCGCGGTCCTTATCAAAGCCGACGGCGCTGGCCACCAGGGTCTTGATGCGCGTGATCTCTTCCTCGGTGCGCGGCACATAGGTCATCTGGCCGGTCTTGGCGTCCTTTGTGTACGTGCCATCCACAATAACCGCAACACCCAGCTTCTTCAATTCGCCCACGGGGGCGACGATCTGCTGCTCTTCCTTGTTGATCTCGTAGTTGGTGGTGCGCGTTTCACGGCTGGAGTCCTGCGAGCTCTGGGTGCCCTGGAATCCGTCGCCGCGGAAGTTGGCCTCGGGCGCGGCGCCGTCGAGGGCGGCCTTGCCGTTGACCGTTTCCTCGCTTCTCGTCTCGCTGCGCACAACCTGGCTGTCCGGGTTGTACAGCTCCTTCTTGATGGTCTTGTGGCTGAAGTCGAGCTCGGTGTTCACCCGGGCGATGACCTTCTGCGGGCCCAGAACCGGGGTCAACAGCTCCTCGATGCGGCGCTCGATCTTGCGCTCCATCTGGGCCTTGAGCTCGATCTGGGTGGTGTTCATGCCCTGGTTGGCCTCGTCGTCGGTGGGCTGGTACAGCGGCTGGCCGTTCTGGTCGGTGACGGTGATGCGCTTCTTGTCCAGGCCCTCAACGGCCATGGTCACCAGGTTGACGATGCCCTGCACTTCCTTGGGCTCGAGCTTGGCGTCCTTTTCCTTCATCTTGAGGACGACGGCGGCCGAAGGCGGGGTCTGCTCCTCGATGAACAGGCTCTTCTTGGGCACAACCAGGTGCACGCGCGCGTTCTCGATCTTGGGGAACTCCATGATGGTGCGGGCGAGTTCGCCCTGGAGCGCGCGCTGGTAGTTGATGTGCTGCACGAAGTCGGTCTGGCCGATCTTGACTTCGTCGAAAATTTCGAACCCGATGCCCTGGCCGTGCAGGTTGCCCTCGCTGGCGATCTTGAGGCGCATCTCGTACACGCGCTCGGCGCGCACCAAAACGGTCTGGCCGTTGTCCTCCAGCTGGTAGGGCTCCTTGGTGGCCTTCAGCATGTTGACGACCTTGGCGGCGTCCTCGTTGGAGAGCTTGGTGTAAAGCACCTTGAAGTCGGGCTTGTTCATATAGATGATGCCCGCCACGAACACCGCCGTCAGAAGGGCGGCCAAACCGCCGATGACCATCTGCTGGGTCAGGCTGCGCGCGGTCCAAAGGTTCTTGGCCTTGGTGAGGTATTCGAGGATTTTCGGGGGCATGCTCTTTCTCCTGTGCTCTTAAGTGGCGCGGGGCCTAGAACTGCATCTTGGTGAGTTCCTGGTAGCTCGCCAGGATCTTGCTGCGCACGGCGCCGGTCATGCTCATGGCCAGGCCCGCCTTCTGCAGCGAGATCATGAGCTCGTGGACGTTGGTGTCTTTGCCGGCGGCGAAGGACTGGACCATGCTCGACTTCTCGTTCTGCATGTCGTTCACCTTCTCCAGGCTGGCCTTCATGGTGTCGATGAAGCCGTTGGGCGAGGCCTGGTCCTTCTTCGTGGCGCCGCTGATGCCGGTCTGCAGGGTCTGCTGGGCCTTCAGGGCGTTCTGGTATGCCTGCATGGCGACGGACTTGACGATCATGGTGATGCTCCTTCAGCTGTTGTGCGCTAGCGGGCTATCTGCAAAGCCTTGTTGAACATGGTCTTGGTGTCCTGAATGGCCTGCACGTTGGCTTCGTACGAACGCATGGTGGTGATCATGTTGGCCATCTCCTCCACCACGTTGATGTCCGGGTAGCTCACGTAGCCTTCCTTGTCGGCGTCGGGGTGGCCGGGCTCGTGGACCTTCTTCATGGGCCGCTTGTCGGTGATGATGCCGCGCACGCTGACGCCCTTGAGTTCGCGGTCCTCCGCGTTCTCCATGACCTTGTCGAAGGGGTTGAACACCGGGGTTGCGGCAAAGGCCACGCTCTTGCGGTGGTAGGGGCCGCCCTCCGGAGTCCTGGTCGTCTTCACGTTGGCCAGGTTCATGGAGATGACGTTCATGTATGTGCGTTGCGCCTTCATTCCGCTGGCGCTGACGTCGAGTGCGCTCATGAAGTCCATTTACTTGCCTCCTTCCTGGATAACGCTCTGGATGCCGGAGAAGTTCTTGGCTTCAATGTCGGACAGGGCGTTGTACATCATGGTGTTCTTGGCCATGGCGGCCATTTCCTTGTCCAGGTCCACGGTGTCTTCGCCGTAGACCATGCGGGGCTTGAACTCCGTCAGGCCCTTGCCCTGGAAACCGTTGACGTCGAATTCGGACGGCAGGTGGCGGTCATTGGTGCGGGCCATCTTGCCCTTTGCATCCAGGTTCATCGCCGTTTGCAGATCTTCCTCAAAGGCGAGCTTGCGCGCCTTGTATTTCGGGGTGCTCACGTTGGCGATGTTGGCCATGACGACATTTTGACGCTGGAGACGAAGGTCCAAAACCTTCTCCACGACGCCGAAGTGTTGTTCGAAAAGACCTTTCATGCCTTGCTCCTCCTGGGCTTTCGCCCTTTTCTCGCCGTGGCCCGCCCTGTGGCTGGCCTTTCGGTTTTGCGGAGTCTTAGCAAAGGCCGTTCCAAGTGAATAACATATTGAAATCTAACTATTAAAATTACACAAACGCGGGGAGCGCATTCCGGGCGCCAGAGTATTGAAGACGCGCGCGCGGAAAGAAGCGGATAGAAGCCGGTGCGCGGCGTGACGTGCGCCCCGTGGGCGGGCGTGGGCGGCAAGACGTGGAGAAACGGCTGTTTTTTCCTTGGCACACTTGGTGCATATGCGGAGCAGGCTCTTCAGAGCCGCGCAACTTTTGCCGTCCGCATGGAGACGCGGGCTTGAAAGAGAAAACGGAGGGGAACCATGAGTCATCTGGATTACGAGATCAACAAGGAACTGGGCGAGTGTTACCTGTTCATGGGTGAGCTCGACAAGGCCGAAGGCTATTACAAGAAGGCCGCGTCCTCCAACGGGGTCCACCCGGATCCCTACCTTGGACTGGCCACCATCGCCGTGCAGCGCGGGGAGCTTGATAACGCCCTCGACCTGTACTCCAAGGCCCACGGCATCGACGCCACCGACAAAACTTTCGCCGGCATCGGCCTGGTCAAGATGGAACGCGGCGAGAAGGAAGAAGCCTTCGAGCTGTTCCAGCAGTCCTTGGCCAAGAACCCGGAAAACATGGTCTCGCTGTTGAGCATCATCCGCCTCGGACACGAGCTGGAGAGGCTCCCGCAGATCATTCCGGCGCTGGAGAGCTACCTCTCCATCAATCCGGGCAAGAGCGAAGTCCGCTACTCTCTGGCCGGCTGCATGGTCTGCCTCGACCGCAAGGACGATGCCCAGGCGCAGCTTGAGCAGATCGTGGCCAACGATCCCGACTTCGCACCAGCGCGCGAGCTGCTCGACCTGCTCGACGCCTAACCGACGGTCTCCCCTCCCTAATGGCTCTCTGTCCCCGCCCGGTCGGTCGGGTGGGGACAGGGAACCGCATATGCGGGGCCGCCAGTCTTACGCAAATCCGCCTCGGCTTGCCTTGGGCCGGATCTTCTGGCACAACCTTTCAAAACAGAGAGAGGCTGTGCATGGACTTCCTTCCCATCCGTCGGGCAATTCTGTCCGTCACCGACAAGTCGGGTCTGGCTGATTTCGCAACTTTCCTCACCGCGCGCGGCGTGGAGCTCATCTCCACCGGCGGCACCCACAAAAAGCTTGTGGCTGCGGGCCTCAAGGTCACCAGCGTCAGCGATGTGACCGGCTTCCCCGAGATCATGGGCGGCCGCGTGAAAACGCTGCATCCGCGCGTTCACGCAGGCATCCTGGCCGACAAGGACAACCCGGGCCACATGCTGACCCTGGAGGAGCTGCGCATCGCGCCCTTCGACATGGTCTGCGTGAACCTGTACAATTTTGCCGACGCCGCGGCCAAGGGCGTGGACCTGCGCGCCGCCGTGGAGGAGATCGACATCGGCGGGCCGTGCATGCTGCGCGCCGCGGCCAAGAACTTCCACTCCATGCTCGTGGTGCCCGATCCTTCCTACTACCCGCGCATCGAGGCCGACCTTGCGGCCCACCCGGAAGGCGTTTCCCTGGCCTTGCGCCGCGAACTCGCTGCGGAGACCTTTGCCCGCGTTTCGGCCTACGACGACATGATCGCCAAATACCTGGCGAGCGCGCCCCTGTAACAAGCCGGGAGGCTTTCCACCATCGCCCAGAAACCGCAAGGCAACATCCAGGGCCTCAAGGCCAATCAGATCCAACGGCTTTCCCGCCTGACCACCCGCCGGTTTCCGCCGGCGGGTGGCGGCTACACCACGGACCAGGCGCGTGAGCTCGGCCTGCTCTCGCGCGACGTGGGCCGCCAGCTCGGCCTGCTCATCGACCGCCAGGGCCGGGTGGAGATGCTCATCGTGGGCGACCCCGCCGCCATCTACATTCCAGAGCTGCCCCGCGCGCGCCTGGGCGAAAAACGCCTGCGCGGCCTGCGCCTTCTGCACACCCACCTTTCCGGCGAGCCCCTGACCCAGGAGGACCTGACGGACATGGTGGCCCTGCGCCTGGACAGCGTTTCCGCCCTCACCGTGGGCGACTTCGGCGAGCCGCAGCAGCTGCACCTGGCCCATGTGGTGCCGGTGAACGCCCTTGCCGCGGCCGACAGCAAACCCTACGACGTGCTGCCCCCGGTGCGCTGGGACAAGTGCGAGGTGGACCACGCCGCCATGGTGCAGGCCCTGGAGGATGAGTTCGCCAGGCAGGAGCGCGCGGCCAAGGCCGACGAGGGCCGCGAACGCGCGCTGCTCGTCAGCGTGTCCTCCGCGCCCAAGATCGTGCAGGAGCGCAGCCTGGACGAGCTGACCGAGCTGGCCCGCACCGCCGGTCTGGCCGCGCCCGCGCGCATGATCCAGCGCGTGCCCAAGGGCGATTCGCGCCACATTCTGGGCAAGGGCAAGTTGCAGGAGCTGGAGGTGGTGTGCCTGCAAACGGGCGCGCAGATCGTCATCTTCGACCAGGACCTTTCGCCCTCGCAGCTGCGCAACCTGGCCGAGACCACGGAGCGCCGCGTGCTCGACCGCACCCAGCTCATTCTGGACATTTTCGCCCACCGGGCCACCAGCCGCGCGGGCAAGCTGCAGGTGGAGCTGGCCCAGCTCAAGTACACGCTGCCCCGGCTTGTGGGCAAAACCCCGGCCATGTCGCGCCTCATGGGCGGCATTGGCGGCCGCGGACCCGGCGAGACCAAGCTTGAGATCGACCGCCGCAGAGTGCGCGAGCGCATCACCAAGGTGAAGAAGGACCTGGAGGAGGTGCGCCGCCAGCGCAGCGGCACGCGCGACCGCCGGGCCAAGGCGGGCGCTCCGGTCATCGCGCTGGTTGGCTACACCAACGCGGGCAAGAGCACGCTTTTGAACACCCTCACCGGCAGCGCGGTGCTGGCCGAGAACAAGCTTTTCGCCACCCTCGACCCCACGAGCAGGCGCATCCGCTTCCCGCGCGAGCGCGAGGTCATCCTCACCGACACCGTGGGCTTCATCCGCCGCTTGCCGCCGGACTTGAAGGAGGCCTTCCGCGCCACCCTAGAGGAGCTGGAGTCCGCCGACGTGCTGGTGCACGTGGCCGATGCCTCGCACCCGGAGGCGGTGGAGCAGATTGAGGCGGTGGAGAGCATTCTGCGCGAGATGGAGCTCTCGGAAACGCCTCGCATTCTGGCGCTCAACAAGTGGGAGCTGCTCGACGAGGACCAGCGCGGGGTGATGCAGCGGCTGTATCCGGCGGCCATCCCGGTGACGGCGCTCAAACGCTCCGGCCTGGTGCCGCTGGTTGCGGCCATTCTGGGGCTTATGCCCACCGACCCGCTGACCGGCCCGCCCCGCGACCCGAACGCGCCTGTGGAGGCGTCGGACGATGGCGTGGCCATATGGGACGTGGAGATGGGGAGTGACGTGGTGCAGTGAGGGGCTTCTGGAGGCCTCACCGTACTGCTTCAATCCACTCCCCTGTCGTGGCAAAAGTAGTAAGCCTCGTCCATGCTGTTTGTAGGCGAATGTCTTGTGACGATCTTTTGATCCTGCCTGACAGTATATTAGCATATTCTTTAGCAACTATTTTTGCAGCATCAACACCTTCATGTCTAAGAGTAATTTTTGTCTGTGCTTCAGATAACGTCACCAGTGGGTAAGTGTCATCACTGATGAGCACCTTGTCTAATTTTAAGAGTCGCTCTTTGGCTGTATTTAAAAGTGCTAATGCTTTTGTCTTCGAGTCTATTCTGTCAGCCAATATCAGCTCTTGTTGAGCGAGAGCGTGTTCCGTGTGGGGGTGCTTATGTGCTTCGAATGCTGTTAAAAGCTTATGGTAAGCATTCTCTTGATCATCGAAATCGCGAAGAGCAAGCCCATACTGCAGCCAGTATAACCCATCTGTTTCAAAATGTTTTTCAAACGATTGATAAATCCCTAAGATCAATAGTTTATCTTTTTTCAAAAATTCATTCAGGAATTTGTGATTGATAAGGCTACGAAACAGACTGCTCTCTTGTTTACCTACATGCTTAATAATTGGCGCATCGTAAACAGTATACGCTGATAATATGGCATAAATGCATTTTTGGAGTAAATCCTTTGGAGTAAGATATTGGAATAGATGTCTGACATATACGGGGTGGCGAGCCGTTAATCTGTTGTTGTCAAAGTGGATGATTCCAGCCAAACGCGTTTCGTATATTGATATATCACTTTCGATGTCAAGAGAAGCTAACGCACGCATGGCTAACTTCTCGCTCAAAGATGAACGATGTATTGTCGCCAATCCGACAATGGTGAATAGCGTTTTGTCCTTTCCAGATGTAAGCAGTAAATAGTCGTCTTCGATAATTTTTTCGAAACCTTTCCCTAGTGTGGATTCTAATAAACCAATAAGAAGTTGTCTCTTGGATTTTGTTAATAACTCTGCACGTCTCTGTGCTGGGGTCATCTTCCCCAGTCTGGTCCATGGCCCAAATTGTTCAAGCTTTTCGAGAATTTTATCAGCATCTTTTTCGTCAATAGTCGAGAGTTTTATGGTCTTCGCATAGTGTCCAAGATGTGCTTTTGTTCGTGATTCCCATATGTTCTGACTCTCGCAACCAACAATAAGTCCATTGTGGATTATTTTATCGTTAAAGACTCGCAGTAAGTCATCTCTATTGCTGTCGATCCTATCAATAAATAGTATGTATTTTTCAGCGGCTGTTCTTTCGAGATATTGAACTGAAGCATACAAATCATCCGCAATTCCTTCTACAAAGTAAACGTGAATCGAACTTGATTCGGAAATTGAAAGTGCAGACTGTCTAAGTATGGTTGATTTCCCCGATCCTGCAGGACCATATGTGACAATAAAATTGCAACTTGTTGTGTATTCTGATTCGATCAAATCAATAAGATCTGTTGTTGATTTCAATATCGCAGGCACACCATCAACGATATCACCCCAGGTTGGTTTAAAACCCCTATAGAAATCTCGTATCTTCCCAGGTTCGGAATTTATAAATAAAGCTAGGTTAGATCTGCTCACAGTGATCATTTTCGAAAACAATTTAGCTACATTATCTTTTTCGTTTTGGGGGGCATTAGTTAGAATTGCTCTTAATGGAGGCGTACGATTGCATGCGATTTCCTCTGTGCTTGGTGCGATCGGGTAACTATGCAGAAGCCATTGTGCAAAAGTGTCCAGGGTTCCCGCTATATGTTCGATTTTGTATTCGGAGAATAGAGATTGTTTTTTGATTGGAGTGATCGATGGGGTAATTAAGAAGGCTGTCGGAGCGGTTGCTCCATGCTTGACCGCATGACGTTCAATCTGTTGATAGAAAACAGGCTCGTCTATTGTTGTACCAATAAAAAGAAAAGTATATTGATGATAATCTTGAGCTAATTCCTGGTACCAAGGAGATTGTTTGTTGCTTTCATCTGCGTAATCCTTAGGTGAGAAGATATAGCCGTCTTCAGGTCGATCAATTGAACCATTTAACTTTATGTAATCCATTTCGATATACAACATGTCTTGTTCGTGAATGCTGCTTTTCCTAACCCGGAAATTAATTTTTTGTTTTGAATTTATGCGTAGGGCAACATCAAATGCGTCATCAATATTTAATGTGTAGATCCTTGCGAATGGGTATTTTGCTATAGTGTTATAGGACTCTGACGGTTTGCAGTGTTTAAATAGTAGCTCTAGAATATTTTGAAGGCGATCACCTAGGATACTTTTTGCTGCTGTGTATGTAGTTTTAAGATCTTCTCCAGAGTAAGGGAGTCCGCTTGACTCGGCTATATGCCTAGAGAGAGAATTGCCCATAAGTACGTTGTTCCCCTGTCTGTCAAAGGACGTACATGATGCTCCCGCGCCGAGCAGTAGGATTAACTTGCCACCTTCAAAAGCTTTCTTTATTATTTCATTCATATTTATTCCCTAATCGAAATTCGACCCGAAAATCAAGCTTTTTGTGCTCATGAGATGAATTACTAAGCGGGATGCAATTACGTCATCCCCTACCCTACGCCCCCTCTTCCGCCTTCTTCTTCCCCTTCAGCCACGGCATCTCCTCCCCCCGGTCCAGGCGCAGGATGTTCTCCCTGTGCCGCCAGAACAGGAACAGCATCACGCCGGTCGCCAGCGGAATCATGCCCCAATTGCCGGAGAGCAGGCAGAACACGGGCAGCGCCAGCGCCAGCGTCAGCGAGCCCACGCTCACGTACCCGGAAAGCCAGATCACCAGCAGGCAGCAAATGGCCGAGACGATGAGCGCGCCCGGCGCCAGCGCGAGAAACACCCCAACCGTGGTGGCCACGGCCTTGCCGCCGCGAAAGTTCAGCAGGGGAGAGTACGCGTGCGCCAAAATGGCCGCGCCGCCAATGAACGAAAGAGCAAGCCAGCTCGTGTCGGCCGGGGCCAGCACCGCGGGCACAAAGCCCTTCAGCAAATCGAGCGCCAGGGTCAGCACGCCCCAGGGCGCGCCGCACAGCCGGGCCACGTTGGTGGCGCCCACGTTCTTGCTGCCCGCCTCGCGCGGGTCTATGCCCTTGACGAATTTCGCCACATACAGGCCAAAGGGCACCATGCCGAGGCCGAACGCCGCCAGAAAAAGCAGAAACGCAATCATGAAGTCTCCTTGCCGCACAGATTCGCAGTTGCCCCCTTGTACATCCTTCGCGGCGTGATGCAAAGCCCCGCCGGACGCTGAATCCCAGGCGTCGCGCCGCGTCTTGGCCTTGTGCGGCGCGCGGGGAAGGTGTATGGCCTAGGCATCCCGTTGATGATGGAGGCGATCATGGCCGAGAGCAAATCTTGCGGCTGCGGCGAGCACCTTATGGGCTTGCCCGACATAGACTTTTCCACCTTTGTGCTGTCCCTGTCCTCCTCGGCCATGGTGAACCTGGGCGAGGCCCCGGACCCCAGCACCGGCAAGGTGGACTTTCAGCCGCACCTGGCCAAGCAGGTCATCGACATCTTGGCCATGCTGCAGCAGAAAACCAAGAACGGCCTGGACGAGGAAGAGCAGAAGCTGTTGTGCGAAATGCTCTACACACTGCGCATGAAATACGTCAGCAAGGTGGAGTAGCCCATGAGCAAGCGCATTCCGGTCGGACTCGTCGGCGTTACCGGCTACACGGGCATGGAGCTGACGCGCGTGCTGGCGGGCCATCCCGGCCTGGAGCTGGTGCGCGCCACTTCAAGGTCGGAGGCGGGCAAGCCCCTGGCCGCGCTGTACCCCTATCTGGCCGGCCCCGGCGACCTGGGCAAAATGGGCGCGCTCACCGTGACCATGCCCGACCCGGCGGATATGGCGGGCGCGTGCAAGCTGGTGTTTCTGGCCGTGCCGCACAAGACCGCCCAGGAGATCGCCGCCGCGCTCATCGAAAAGGGCGTGAAGGTCGTGGACCTCTCGGCCGACTTCCGCCTGCGCGACAAAGCCACCTACGAGCAGTGGTACGCCACGCCGCACACCCAGCCGAAGCTCTTGGCCGAGGCCGTGTACGGCCTGCCGGAGATCTACCGCGACAAGATGCGCGGCGCGCGGCTCATCGCCAACCCGGGCTGCTATCCCACCTCGGCCATCCTGGGGCTTTTGCCCGCCCTTGAGGCCGGGCTCGTGCACACGGACGACATCGTGGTGGACTCCAAGAGCGGCACCACGGGCGCGGGCAGAAAGGCCAGCGTGGGCACGCTGTTCTGCGAGGTGCAGGACAGCTTCAAGGCCTACAACCTGACCCGGCACCGCCACACGCCGGAGATTGAGCAGGAGGTCTCGCTGCTGGCCAAGACGCCGGTGGCCCTCTCGTTCAACACGCATTTGCTGCCCATCAACCGGGGCATTCTTTCCACCATCTACACGCGGCTGAAAAAACCGCTGACCCTGGCCGAGGCGCATGCGCTGTACACGGAACGTTACAAAAGCGAGGCGCTGGTGCGCGTGCTGCCCCTGGGCACCCTGCCGGAGACCCGCTTCGTGCGCGGCACCATGTTCTGCGACGTGGGCCTGGCCGTGGACGAGCGCATCGGCCGGCTCATCATCGTCACCGCCATCGACAACCTGTGCCGGGGCGCTTCGGGCCAGGCGGTGCTTGGCGCAAACCTCATGCTCGGCCTGCCGGAGACCGAGGGCCTGCCCCTGGCCCCGCTCATGCCGTAACGCCCACAGCCCCGAACACGCAAAAACGCCGGACCGCATTGCGCAGTCCGGCGTTTTTTTGTTGCTCGTTCGCTGAGTCTTTGCCGGATGCTACTCCCCCAGCCCCATGCCCGGCCGCATGATCTGCCCGGTGAGCGGCGTGTCGTAGCCGCCAAGGCCGCGCATGCGCTCCTGGAAGCCCTCCTGCCCGATGACCTCGCGCAGGGTCTTGATGCGCGGATCGGCAAGGAAGGCCGTGGGCAGGATGAGGTCGTAGCGTTCCCGCGCCAGGGGCACAAAGTCCAAATCCAGGGCCTTGGCCGCGGCGAAGATGCCCAGCCCGCAGTCGGCCGCGCCGGTGAGCACGTTCACGGCCACGGCCATGTGCGTGTATTCCTCGCGGTCGTAGCCCAGCACCGCGCCGGGCGCTATGCCCGCCTGGGTCAGGTGGTGGTCGAGCAGTATGCGCGTGCCCGCGCCGCGCTGGCGGTTGATGAAGCTGACCTCGGGCCGGGTCAGGTCGGCCACGCCCGTGATGCGCTTGGGGTTGCCCTTTTGCACCATGAGCCCCTGGTGGCGGATGGCGAGGTTGATGACCGTGAGGTCCAGCCCTGGCAGGTGCTTTTGCAAAAAGGGGAAGTTGAAGTCGCCCGTGGCCGGGTCGAAGAGATGGCAGCCCGCGAACAGCGCCGCGCCGTTCTTGAGCGCCGTGAGCCCGCCCATGCTGCCCACGTGGCTCGACACAAGCGAGAGCGGCTCGCCAAGGCCCATGAGCTCGTTGGCCAGCAGGTCTAGGATGTTGTCGTGGCTGCCGATGTGCATGAGCACGGCATCGAGCCCGGCCAGGGGCACCAGTAGCTCGGCCTCGATCATTTCATCCTGGGCCAGCCCCTCGCTCTGGGCGGGAATGCGCATGATCGCCTGGGCCTTGGTCAGGCTCGTGATGAGCCCGGCCCCGCGCGCCAGGGGCGCGGCCATGAAGCCGCCGCCCACCTTGCCCACGGCCAGGCGGATGATCTCCTCCATGCCGGGGCGGCTGGGGGTCTTGCGCGCCAGCCGGGCGGTTATGGTCCGCCTGCCGGGCAGGGCCTGCCTGCCGAGCCAGCGCACTATGGGCTCCAGAACATCCTCCAGGCAGACCACGGCGCTGACCGGATAGCCCGGCGCGCCCACCAGCAGGCGGCCCTCGAAAAGCCCGCGCGTGACGCCGAGCAGGGTGGGTTTGCCCGGCATGACCGCGATGCCGTGGCAGATGAGTTCGCCGAAGTTCTCGAAGGTGGCGTGGGTGAAGTCCTTGCTGCCTGCCGAGGACCCCGCGCCCACCACGACGATGTGCGCGCCATCGGCCAGGGCTGCGGCCACGGCGGCCTTGAGGGCCTCGGGCTGGTCGGGCACCGGCGCGGTCCAGGTGGGCAGGGCCCCCCAGCCGGAAGCGATGGCCCGGAACACCTGCGAGTTGGACTCGATGACCTGGCCGGGCGCCGGCGTGGGCCGGGTGGTGAAGTCCAGCACCTCGTCGCCGGTGGGAATGAAGGTCAGGCGCACGCGCTCCCACACGCTGAGCTCGAAGATGCCCGCGGCCAATAGCGCGCCGATGTCGTAGGCTGAAAGGGTGTGGTTCTGCGGCAGCAAAAGCTCCGTGGCAACGATGTCTTCGCCGATGCGGCGCACGTGCTGCCAGGGAAAGGCCGGGGCCTCGATGCGGACGGTATTGTCGTCCACCTGCTCCACGTGTTCGATCATGACCACGGCGTCCATGCCCTCTGGCAGTGGGTGGCCGGTGTTCACGGGGCGGTAGCCCGGGCCCTTGCGCAGGGTCACGGGGCTGCCCTCGCGAGCGGCGAAGGTGGCGGTGGAGGAGACGGCGATGCCGTCCATGGCCGCGGCGTGGAAGGTGGGCGAGGAGCACCGCGCGAAGATGGGCGCGCAGGTTACGCGGCCCAGGGCTTCGTGGGCGGGAACAAGCTCCGGCTTGATGAGGCTTGCGCGGGTGAGGGCGTCTTTGGCCCGGCGCACTGCCTCCGCCGGTTCGATGGTGGAAAGGTAGATGTTGCGCTCGGCCATGCTGCCTCCGGGGGGTATGTCACAGTAGACCGAAAAATGCCCCAGGGGCGCGCAGGTGTCAAGGCTGGACAAGCTGCTAGGGCTTGGCGGCCTCCTTGGCTTTCGCCGTGGACTTGGCCGTGGGCTTGCCCTTGGTCTTGGCCGCGGATTTGGATTTTGCTGCGCTTTTCGCGACCGTTTTGCCCTTGGCTTTTTTGTCCTGCGCCTGCTTTGTTTTGGTCTCGGGCTTGGCGGCGGGCTTGGTCTCCGCCGCTTTGGCCTCCGCCGGCTTGGCGGTCGGCGGGACTGTGACTGGTGGAACTGTGGCCGGTGGAACGGCGGCCATCGCAGCCGCAGCAGGTTGCGCCCCGGGCGCGGAGCGGTAGTTGTCCGCGCGGTGGCGCTGGTAGAAGTTCACGGCGCGGTTGTGCTCGTCCAGGGTCTTGCTGAACTCGTGCGAGCCGTCGCCCTTGGCCACGAAGTAGATGTACTCGTTGGCCTCCGGGTTCATGGCCGCCTTGAGCGAGGCCAGGCCGGGCGAGCAGATGGGGCCTGGCGGCAGGCCCGCGTGGGCGTAGGTGTTGTACGGGTTGTCCGCGTCCTCGAGGTGCGCGCGCTTCAGGTTGCCGTCAAAGCTCGGCCCCAGGCCGTAGATGGTGGTGGGGTCGCACTGCAGGCGCATGCCCTGGCGCAGGCGGTTCATGAAGACTCCGGCGATGCGCGGGCGTTCTTCCGGGGTGCCGGTCTCGCGCTCCACAAGAGAGGCCAGGGTGACGATGCGCAGCAGCTCGGCGGGCGGCGGCGGGCCCTGGGGCCACAGCTTTTTCGCCGTGCGGTCGAACTCCTTGAGCATGGCCTCGACCACGGCGGTGCCGCTTTCGGCCAGCACGCGCGGCAGCTGGTAGGTCTCGGGGAACAGGAAGCCCTCGGCGCTGTCCGCCGGGACGCCGTATTTTTGGAGCAGGGTGGCGTTGTGCATGGCCTGCTCGAAGTCGGTCTGGTTCGAGAGGTTCTCGGCCTCGAAGAGCTTGGCCGCGCCCCACCAGGGCAGGCCCTCGCGCACAACCACGCGGTGCTGGATGCCGTTGGTGGTGGTGATGACGCGCAGGATCTCCTGCGGGGCCCAGCCGGAGTTGAGCAGGAACTCGCCCGCCTTGGCCAGGCCCTGGTGCCCGCGCAGCTTGGCCAGCAGCATGAAGACCTGGGCGTTGCGGATGATGCCCTCGTCCTCCAGCTCGCGCGCAATGGCGGGCATGGTCATGCCGGGGCGTATGAGCACGACGACTTCCCGGCCCGGCGTCTCCAGCGGGCCAAGAAAATAGATGAGCGCAAAGGCGATGGCCGCCGCGACGGTGACGGCGAAGCCCGCCAGGGTCCACAGCAGGGGCTTTACACGGGATTTTGGCTGATCCAGGTTTCCAGGATCTGCACTGCCGCCTGGCTGTCCAGCCGGCTTTTCATCTTCCGGCTGCACAGACCGGCCTCCTTGAGTTGGGCTTGCGCCGCGGCGGAGCTGAGCCGCTCGTCCATAAGATGCACCGGCGCGGTGGTGCGCCGGGCCAGGCTTTCGGCAAAGTTCCGAACCTGGCGGGTGGTGAGGGAATCCTCGCCGTCCAGAGTCAAGGGCAGGCCCACCACGACGGCCTCCGCGCCCTCGGCCTTGATGAGCGCCACGAGGGAGGCGAACAGGGCGTCGCGGGTGGTGCGCACAATGGCCGGGCGCGGAAAAGCCATGCGTCCCTCCGGGTCCGTTATGGCTATGCCGACCCGCACTTGGCCGTAATCAATGCCGAGCACGCGCATGTGTGTGTCCTTTTTCCGCGCCGGCCGGGCATTTCGCCTGCCGCTGGCGGAGCGGGCGGAGTGTGGGCCAAAGGCCCGGCCGGTGTCAAGGGCGGGAGCGCGTTTTGTCCGCTTCCGGCGGGCGGGCGCAACCCTTTGCCAGCCGCCGCGTCCTCTGTTAGAGTGATGCAGAGAAAGTAGAAGAGGCGCGAGCATGCACCTGAACGTCCTGCCCAGAAGACCCGGCCAGTCCGGAGCTTCCCCAAGTGTTCCTCCCAGCCCGCGCAAGCCCTGGCTGGCGGCGCTGCTGTCCTTTTTGTGGCCGGGGCTTGGTCAGGTGTACAACGGCCGCTTCCGCAGGGGCTTCACGCTCCTGGGCATCGCCGCCGCGTGGCAGCTGCTGGGCATCGGCGCCGCCGAGGCCTTCCGCTGGTGGCTTTCGTCCCTGGCGGGGTACCTGCTGCTTTCGCTCTACACGGCCTGGGACGCGTACCGCGTGGCGCGCGGCCTGGACGAGTACCGCCTGGGCCGGTACAACACCCTGCCCGTCTACCTCGGCATCATCGCGGCCATGACCACGGCCTCCGCGGTGGCGGGCCAGGCCGAGCACGGCTCCTTTCCCATCTACACCGTGGCCCAGACCTCCATGCGGCCCACCCTGCGCTCCGGCGACCGCCTGCGCTGCAAGTCGCTGGCCCCGCGCGACATCATCCGCCGCGGGCAGCTGGTGGTGTTCCAGTACCCGTCCGAGCATTCGCTCATCTTCGTCAAACGCGTGGTGGGGCTGCCGGGCGAGGTGGTGGAGGTGGCCGACGGCCTGGTCTACGTCAACGGCGACCCCATCGAGGAAGGCTACTACGCCTCGCGCGAGCCGGGGTTCAAGAGCCTGGACATGCCGCCCGCGCGCCTTGCGCCGGACGAATACTACGTCATGGGCGACAACCGCCACGCCTCATTCGACTCGCGCAGCTTCGGCCCGGTGAACCGGGCGCGCATGCTGGCCACGCCGCTGTACGTCATCCTCTCCATCAACGAAAAGGGCGAGCTCTTCTGGGACCGCACCGGCCTGCCCGCGCGCTGACCGCTCAAGCCGCCTCCCTCAATTCGCAGGACACGGACATTCTCCGCTGTCCTGGCCTGTTTCTTCCTCACGAGCTTCTCGGCAATCTCACGCCTCAGGCCCGCCCGTCGTCCGCTGCGCCGTCATCCGGGCCTTCCTCGCGCCTGCACGCGGGCACTACGCGGCGCATGGACTGCTTCAGCTCATCCATCTGCACGGGCTTGGTCACATGGTCGTCCATGCCGGCGCGGAGAAAACGCTCGCGGTCGCCGGGCATGGCATAGGCCGTAAGGGCGATGATGGGCGTGGGCTTCTGCCCCCGCGATTCCTCGAAGGCGCGGATGCGCCGCGTGGCCTCGACGCCGTCCATCTCGGGCATCTGAATGTCCATGAGCACGCAGTCGAAGGGACTGTGCATAAAGACCTCCACCGCCTCTCCTCCGTCGCCCGCGCAGGTGATGGAGCAGCCGAAGCGCTCCAGAAGCAGCTTGGTGGACAGGCGGCTCACTTCCTCGTCCTCCACAAGCAGAACGCGCAGCTGCCTGTCCTTGTCCGCGGCCGCCGTGCCGGGCTCGCAGCGCTTTGCCGAGGGCATGGGCTCCGGCAGGGAGAGCAGCGTCTGGAGATAGAAGGTGGTGCCCTGGCCTTTTTCGCTCACCACGGTGATGCTGCCGCCCATGAGGTCGACCAGGCGCCTGACGATGGCCAGCCCGAGCCCCGCCCCCTGGTAGCGCCGCGTAAACGAGCCGTCCACCTGGGTGAAGCGCTCGAACACATGGGCGATCATTTCGTCCCCGATGCCGATGCCCGTGTCGCTGATGACGAGGTAGAGGCGAACCTTGCCGAAATCCGTGCCGTGGGGCTGGGCCCAGGCCTCCAGCGTCACCGAGCCGCTGGGGGTGAACTTGATGGCGTTGCCCAGAAGGTTGAAGAGCACCTGGCGCAGCCGGGCCTCGTCGCCCACGAGCATGGCCGGCAGGGTGTCGTCGGCGCGGACGATGAGCGCCAGCTTGTGCTCCGCGCAGGTGGCGGCGAAAACGTTCGTCGCGGAACTCAGCAGGTCGCGCGTGCAGAAGGGCTGGCGCTGCAGCACCAGCTCCCCGGCCTCTATGCGCGAGAAGTCGAGGATGTCGTTCAGCAGGGCCAAAAGCCTGCGGCCGGAGTCGTAGGCCATGTCCACGAAGCTGGCCTGCTCCTCTGGGGTGCTTTCCTCCTTGAGCAGTTGCAGCATGCCCAGCACGCCGTTGAGCGGGGTGCGTATCTCGTGGCTCATGTTGGCCAGAAATTCGCTTTTGGCCACGCTGGCCGTCTCCGCGGCCTGGCGCGCCTGGCGCTCCTGGTCCATGCTGCGCACAAGCCTTTTGCCCACGGAGACGATGCCCACGAGCCCGATGGCCCAGATGAGGCCGTAGCCGCCGGTGGTTTTGGCCGCCAGGGCGTGGAACTCGCCCAGGTGCGTTGCCAGCGGCACGGAGACGCTGATGCCGCCCCGTATCTCGCCCTCCTTGTAGCCCTGCTTGGCGTGGCAGGGCATGCAGTACCGTTCGATGCGCACGGGCCGCATGATGCGCAGGTAGGGCTTCCCGTCGATCAGCTCGTGCGAGAAGACCTCGTCCACGCCGTCGTGAAAGCTCAGCAAGGCCTCATGCTCCCAGGGATCGGCCAGGTTGTCCGGGCGGATGGGGTTCAGGCTGGTGATGTGCCCCTGCACCTCGGCTGTGTGCTTCTGCAGTTCATACATCTGGCGCGACATGTAGGCGGGGTTGATCATGGTCAGGGTCTTGCCGTCCTTGGTCTCCAGATCGCGCTCCGGCACATCGAGATAGGGGTTGGGCTGGTTGCGCTCGTTGACGCGCACGTACACGCCCCCCTGCGAGGTGTTCCAGCGCCGGAAGGTGAGGTCTTTTTCAAAGGCCACGCGCGCCGCCACCCGCGCCTGGGCCAGGGTGCTTTCGTAGCTGGCGTATATGGAGATGCCCGCCGCCGCGGCGACTAAAATAGACCAGGCCAAACTGGCGAGAACGATAGGATGGCGCTGCAGAATCATGGCGGTGGCCCTCTCAGAGCGGAGCATTGGACGTGCGGAGGTGAACCGCGGAAATGGGGGGATATGAACAATACATGTTTATCGGCTGTTGCACAACATGGGGCGCAAAAAAAGGCCGGAGCCCTTGCGGACCCCGGCCTCTGTGGAAGCGGGAATGGTGAACGGGGGCTAGTACATGCCGCCCATGCCGCCCATGCCACCCATGCCGCCCATGCCGCCGGGCATGGCCGGAGCGCCGGCGCCCTTGGGCTCCGGCTTGTCGGCGATGGCGCACTCGGTGGTCAGAAGCAGGCCCGCCACGGAAGCGGCGTTCTGCAGGGCGATGCGGGTCACCTTCTTGGGATCGATGACGCCGGCCTTGATGAGGTCTTCGTAGACGCCGGTGCCGGCGTTGAAGCCGTAGCCGTCCTTGCCGCCCTTGACCTTCTCGACCACGATGGAGCCTTCGAAGCCCGCGTTGGCGGAGATGGAGCGCAGGGGCACTTCGATGGCGCGGCGGATGATGTCGATGCCGGCCTGCTCGTCGTCGTCCAGGGCCTTCACGGCGTCAAGCACCTTCTGGCTGCGGACCAGGGCCACGCCGCCGCCGGGCACGATGCCTTCCTCAACAGCCGCGCGGGTGGCGTTCAGGGCGTCTTCCACGCGGGCTTTCTTTTCCTTCATCTCGGTCTCGGTGGCCGCGCCAACGTGAATGACGGCGACGCCGCCCACGATCTTGGCCAGGCGCTCCTGGAGCTTTTCCTGATCGTAGCTGGAGGTGGTCTCGGCCACTTCGGCGCGGATCTGCTTCACGCGGGCGGTGATGTCGGCCTTTTTGCCCTTGCCGTCCACGATGGTGCAGGATTCCTTGTCGATGACGACGCGCTTGGCCTGGCCCAGCTCGTTCACGGTGATGGACTCGAGCTTGATGCCCATGTCCTCGGACACGCAGACGCCGCCGGTGAGGATGGCGATGTCCTGGAGCATGGCCTTGCGGCGGTCGCCGAAGCCGGGCGCCTTGACGGCGGCGACGTTCAGGGTGCCGCGCAGCTTGTTCACCACCAGGGTGGCCAGGGCCTCGCCCTCGATGTCCTCGGAGATGATGACGAGCGGCTTGCTCATCTTGGCCACCTGCTCAAGAACGGGCAGCATGTCCTTCATGGAGGAGATTTTCTTCTCGCAGATGAGGATCAGCGGATCGGCCATCTCGCAGGTCATCTTCTCGGGATTGGTGACGAAGTAGGGGGAGAGGTAGCCGCGGTCGAACTGCATGCCCTCGACGACGTCGAGCATGGTCTCCAGACCCTTGGCTTCCTCAACGGTGATGACGCCCTCTTTGCCGACCTTGCTCATGGCCTCGGCGATGATGCCGCCGATGGTGGCGTCGTTGTTGGCGGAGATGGTGCCGACCTGGGCGATCTCTTTCTGGTCGCGGGTGGGCTTGGTCATTTTGCCCAGCTCGGCGACAATGGCCTCGACGGCCTTGTCGATGCCGCGCTTGATGGCCATGGGGTTGCGGCCGGCGGCCACAAGCTTCACGCCCTCGGCGAAGATGCCCTGGGCCAGAATGGTGGCGGTGGTGGTGCCGTCGCCGGCGACGTCGGAGGTCTTGGAAGCGACTTCCTTGACCATCTGGGCGCCCATGTTCTCGAACTTGTCCTCAAGCTCGATCTCCTTGGCGACGGTGACGCCGTCCTTGGTGATGAGCGGGGAGCCGAAGCTGCGGTCGATGACCACGTTGCGGCCCTTGGGTCCCAGGGTGACCTTCACGGCGTTGGCCAGCTTGTCCACACCGATCTTCAGCTTCTCGCGCGCTTTGGCGTCGAAAATGATCTCTTTGGCCATGATTGGACTCCTTGAAATTTATGCCGTTTGGCGTTTTTGTCGGGGTTGGGCGCGGCTTTTCGCCGTCGGCCCCATGCGGCTCCCGCCCGGGCGTTGCGCCCCTGGCTTGCGCCGCCTCTCTCGCCGGAAATTCTCGCCGTTATTGTCCGGCCTTACTTCTCGACAATGGCGAGGATGTCTTCCTCGCGCAGGACCAGGTGCTCTTCGCCGTCGATCTTGATCTCGGTTCCGGCGTACTTGGTGAACAGCACCATGTCGCCGGCCTTGACGGCCATCTTGACCAGGGAGCCCTTGTCGTCGAGCTTGCCGGGGCCAGCGGCCACGACCTTGCCGCGCTGGGGCTTCTCTTTCGCGCTGTCGGGGATGATGATGCCGCCGGCGGTCACTTCCTCGGACTCCAGGCGTTTCACCAAAACACGGTCATTGAGGGGCTTCAACTTCATCTTGTGTCTCCTCCAAGGGTGTAGTTTGTCTTCAAGCCGCGACCCGCGCCTGGATCCCTGTTCGGGAAGACGGCGAGGGAGGGACGCGGCCCCGATTTGCGTGAAAAACCCCGCGACGAGGCGCGGGGCGTTGTCTGCACAGCTTACATAAACATGCGCGGGCCCGTGTCAACACGGGCGGGGCAAAAAATCGAGGCGATTCAGTCCACGCCCACGTTCTTCCGCGCGGGGCTTTCCGTCGTGTCCGCGGCCTTGTCCTGCGCATCGCCTGCCGGAGTGCGGCCAAACAGCTCGCACTGGGCGCGCAGCAGCTCGGCCAGGGCGCGGCCGCCCAGGCCAGCCTGTCCCGTCTTTCCCGTGGGGCCGCACAGGCACAGGCTGTCCTGCGGAACGCGCCAGGTCCAATTGCCCTTGGCCCGGCCCGGAGTGTTCATGCGCGCGCCCGCGCCCAGCTCCAGCAGGTCCTGCGCGGGCAGCACGGCGTGCTGGGCCGTGCTTGCCAGGGCCAGGCGGGTCAGCTCGCGCACGATGTTCTCGCCCGTGGGCTTGCGGCCCAGGTAGCGGTGCAGCACCCGGCGCACGGAGACGTCCGTCTCGGCTTCAAACCAGCCGCGCGTAGTGTTGTTGTCGTGGGTGCCGGTGTAGACCACGCAGTTCTTCTCGTGGTTGTGCGGCGCGTCCGGGCTGGTGGGCGTGTGCGGACCGAAGGCGAACTGCAGGATCTTCATGCCCGGCAGCCCGAAGCGTTCCTTCAAAGCCACCACGTCCGGGGTGATGACGCCCAGATCCTCGGCGATGAGCGGCAGCGAGCCGTGGGCCTCGCGCAGGGCGGCGAGCAACGCCGCGCCGGGGGCGGGCGTCCACTGGCCCTTGACCGCGGTCTTCTCTGCCGCGTCGATTTCCCAATACGCGGCAAAGCCCCGGAAGTGGTCCAGGCGCACCACGTCGAAAAGCCCGAAGTTGTGCCGCAGGCGGCTGATCCACCATGCGAAGCCCGTGGCCTTGACCGCCTCCCAGTCGTACACCGGGTTGCCCCAGCGCTGGCCGGTCTTGCTGAAGTAGTCGGGCGGCACCCCGGCCACGCAGACGGGCTGCCCGGCCTGGTCCAGCTTGAACAGGCCCCGGTTGGCCCAGACGTCGGCGGAGTCGTGGGTCACATAGATGGGCACGTCGCCCACCAGCTCCACGTCGAGCTTGCCGAGCTCCCACTTGAGCCGGCCCCACTGGCGGAAGAACAGCCACTGGCAGAACTGGTGGAAGGTGATTTCGCGGTGCAGGCTCTCGCCGTATCGTCGCAGGGCGGGCTCCCGCCGGTCGCGGATGTCCTCGGGCCAGCCGGTCCAGGCCGCGCCGCCGAAGTGGTCCTTGAGGGCCATGAACAGCGCGAAGTCCGGCAGCCAGCTGGCGTTGTCGCCCCGGAAGGCGGCGAAGCCCGCGTCGTCCTCAAGGGCGCCGCCCGCCGCGGTTGCGGGCATGAGGCGGTCGAAGATTTGACGCAGCATTGCGGCGCGGGCGCGCTCAACGGCGGGAAAGTCCACATGCTCCAGCACGGGCATGATCCAGGCGGCAAGCTCCTTGCGGCTCATGAGCCCGTCTTGGCAGAGCTGCTCCGGGCTGATGCACAGGGTGTTGCCCGCGAAGGCGGAGAAGCAGGAGTAGGGCGAGCTGCCGAGGCTTGCGGCCGTGGGGCCCAGGGGCAGCATTTGCCAGCGGCTTTGCCCGGCCAGGGCCAGGAATTCGCCGAAGCGCAAGGCCTCCGGTCCAAGGTCGCCAATGCCGCAGGCCGAGGGCAGGGAGGTGAGGTGCATGAGCACGCCGCTGGTGCGCCAGGTGTCGGGCATGGTGGTCTCCTTCGGCGTTGGGCGCCGTTCACGGCGCGGATCGCGTGGTGTCGATGCCGTTGCGCGGCCCCGCAAGCTACTGCAAGGCCTGTCATGAAACCGGCCGCTGGCCCGTTGCGGGGGGCATCCGCCTTCTCCGTAACGCGGGCAAAGGGCTTTGCGCAAGCGGGGTTTTGGCCGCTGGCACGCATGGTGCAAGATTTCATGGAATCCGAGAACAGGCCCTGACCGGCCGCAACGAGGTGACAGCCATGCAGAACCAGACACGCCAGTCCGCCCGGACGCCGTATGCCCCCACCCCAGCCCTTGCTCCCCGGCAGCGCATGCTTGCGGCCCTGGGGACCGACGGCGCGACCCTGCACGAACTGGATTACGAGGACCTGGCCCTGACCGTCGAGGGCATGCGGCTGGTGCGCCAGGCCGCACTGACCGTGCTGCGCCGGTTCTCCAGCGTGGAGGACGTCCACGTTCCCCTGGCGCGCGCCCTGGCCCTGTTTCTGGACCAGGTGTTCTGGGACGAAAGCAACGGGGGGCTCATCCTCTGCGCGGACTTCCCCAACGAGAGCTTTTGCCTGCCTGTGCCCAAGGGCCTGTGGGGCCTGCGGCAGCGCTCCGGCCGGGCGCAGTAGTTTTTAGAGGACCACCACGGAGTTGTCCGCGCCGGCAAAGGGGCTGTAGACGTAGCAGTCCGCGTCGGTGTCGTTGATCCACTGGCCCGTCTCGGTGACGAAGCGGTACTGGTAGTTCGCCCCTGTGGGCAGCTCGACGCTCATGCTGAACACGCCCTTGGCCTTGCGCATGGGCGCGGGCTTCCAGCCGTTGAACTCCCCGGCCAGGGAGAGCTTTTGCGCTCCGCCTGCGATCTCGGCCGGCAGCGAAAATCCCACCTTGCACACGGTCTTGTCCTTGGAAAGCTTCTTGGTCAGCGGCATCGGTGCATCCCCCTCTTGGTTTCGGCGTGGCGGCGTGCATTCTGACGCGTGCTCCGGGAGCTACACGCGGGCTCCCAGCGACCGGTAGAGTTCGATGTACTGCGCGGCGGAATGCTCCCAGCTGAAGTCCTGGGACATGGCCCGGTCCACCATGCCCTTCCAGTACTTCTTGTTCGTTCTCCACAAATCAAGCGCCTGGCAGATGGCGGCGTAAAAGCCCTCGGCGTCGGTGCGCGAGAAGGTGAAGCCCGTGGCGCGCGGGTCCGGGTAGGGCACGATGGTGTCCTTGAGGCCGCCCACGGCCGTGGCCACAGGCGGCGTGCCGAAGCGCAGGGCGTACATCTGCGTGAGCCCGCAGGGCTCGTAGCGCGAGGGCATGAGGAAGATGTCCGAGCCCGCCTGGATGCGGTGCGCCAGGTCCTCGGAGTAGCCCACCAGGACGCGCAGGCGGTCGTGGTGCTCCTCGGCCAGCTCCTGCAGCCGGGCCTCGTGCTCCAGCTTGCCCTCGCCCAGCACGATGAGCCCCACCTCCTGCTCCATGAGCCTGGGGATGATGTCGATCAAAAGATCCACGCCCTTCTGCCCGCGGAAGCGGCCGATGAAGCTCAGCACCGGCTTGTCCTCCAGCTGGTCGGGCAGGTGCATTTCCTTCAAGAGCGCGTTCTTGCAGTCCTGCTTGCCCTCGGCGCAGCCGGGCTTGTAGATGCAGGGCAGGTACTTGTCGTCCTGCGGGTCCCACACGGAGTAGTCCGCGCCGTTCAAAATGCCGCGCAGCACGCCGCGGCGCTTGCCCAGCACCCCCTCAAGCCCGCAGCCGAACTCCGGCGTCAGAATCTCCTCGGCGTAGCTCGGGCTTACCGTGGTCACGGAATCGGCGTAGGCGATGCCGGTCTTGAGCAGATTGAAGTCGCCGTAGAACTCGGCCCCGTCCATGTTCCAGGCCTCCGGCGGCAGGCCGGACTCGAAGAACAGGCGCGAGGCGAAGCGGCCCTGGAAGGCCAGGTTGTGGATGGTCAGGACGGTCTTGGTGTCCTTCCAGTAGGGGTCTGTCCTGCGCCAAAAGTGCAGGTAGGCGGGCACCAGGGCGCTTTGCCAGTCGTGGGCGTGGATGACCGCCGGGGCCCAGTCGAGCCTGCGGGCCCATTCCAGCGTGGCGCGGCAGAAGAAATTGAAGCGCTCGCAGTTGTCGAAGTAGTCGCCCGCGTGGGTGTTGTAGAGGTTCCGGCGGTCGAAGTATTCGCCCCGGCCCACGAAGTACACGGGCATGCCGTAGTAGTCGGCCTGGTAGATCTCCGCGGTGATGGGCGCCCAGGGATAGCCCACGGGGCAGCGCTCGGTCAGCAGGCGCAGGCCGAAGCCCGCGGTGTTGATGCGGCCATACAGCGGGGTGACAACGGCGGTGTTCACGCCCATGCGGAACAGGGTCAGCGGGAGCGCGCCCAGAACGTCGGCCAGACCGCCGGTCTTGGAGAAGGGGTACATCTCCGAGGTCATGAACAGGACAAGCGGCTTGATGCCCATGCGTTCCCTCGAATAAACCGCCCGGAAGCAATATCCGGCGCGGGCAAGGCTGAGCCCCGGCGCGTCTAGGGACGCAGCCGCGTAAGCCCGGCGATGAAGTCCTGCACGATGCGTCCGTGGTCGAAGGCCAGGGGAGGCAGGGCGTCCAGGGCGAAAAGAGCTGTTTTGCCGGCGTCGTCGCCCGCGGCGAGCCTGTCCAGATCAAGGGCTTGCGCCGTGTAGACCACGCTCATGGTGTGGCCGCGCGGGTCGCGGGCAGGGTCGGAGTAGACGCCGAGCAGTCCGGTGAGCACCACGTCGAGGCCGGTTTCTTCCTTGGCCTCGCGCACGGCGGCGTTCTCGCAGGTCTCGCCGTAGTCCACAAAGCCCCCCGGCAAGGCCCAGCCCGGCGGCGGGTTCTTGCGCTCCACCAGCACAATGCCGCGCCCGGCCACATGGATGACGACATCCACCGTGGGGCTTGGGTTGCGTGGGTGCGTGGCTGCGGCCATTGTAATTTCCTCTTGGATTGAAACAAAACACGAATGCTGCGGATGCATTGAGCATTTCTGAAGTAGGATATTTGAGCGCAAGTGACAAGCACAAAAGTGTGCCACGCTTGTGAATTTTTCCGTGTCGCGGCGCGTTGCGGACGAGGCTGGCGGCCGAAGGAGGAGGGGGCCAGAGGGCACATCGACGACGCGGATGTGGGGGCGCTCCCGGGGCGGTATAAGTCCTTGCACCCAGGCAAAGCGCCGCAGCGCGGCATGGCGCAGCGCCGAGGCGGGCAAAAACGGCTTCGGCCCCGGGACGCAGCACGCCGCTGCGCAGCCGCAAGGGGCGCGCATCGGCAGAAGCTGTTCGTCAATAGCGTGTGATTCTTGATGGTTGAGATAACGCGAGGCGGAGAGGCGGGGCGAAGAAAAAACGCTGGGTCCTGAAACGAAATCGGCTTCCCGTGGGACCACCCCAGGGAAGCCGGTTTCAGCAAAAGAAGGAAGGATAAACAGGATAGAGCAAGAGCCGGGCCAAAGTTTGAAGAACCGCGAAACAAAAATTAAAAATGAATCATACCAATATGTTGTTTGTTTGCATGGTTTCGCCGCCAGCCCGGTTTTGGCCCTTGGACCCTGAAAAATGGTTTAAGAAATTATACTTGGAACCCGCATATACCGGATTGAGGCCCTGCGGGGGTTCAAGGATTTTTACAAGGCCCTGACGGCGGTTTTGGCCCCGGCTTGAAAAAGAAGGCGGTGGGCGAATGAAATGGCGTTACTGTATTAAATTACTGTAAAAACTTGCGACAAGATTTCTTGCGGCACGGCCCCGGCGCGCAGAACGCTCACCCGGCCCGCGCCCAGCAGGCGGATGAGCGTGGAGGGCGCGCCGCCGTGCGGCAGCGGCGGGCAAAGAAGCGCGGCATCGGCCCCGCGCACCAGGTCCGGGTCCAGCTCTTGCGGATCGGCCGTGGCCGGGCGGCCGCTCTTGTTGGCGCTGGTGGCCACCAGCGCCGGTCCGGCGCGGCGGCACAGCTCGCGGGCCGTGGCGTGCGGGCTGATGCGCACGGAGGAGAAGCCGCTTGCATCGCGCACGTGGCGCGGCAGGTGCTCTTTGGTGCGCACCAGCACGGAGAGCGGCCCGGGCCAGAAGCGCTCGGCCAGCAGAAGCAGGTCCGGCGGCAGCTCCAGGGCGATGGCGGCCAGGCCGTCCATATCCGCCACCATGAGCGGAAAAGGCTTGGCCTCGGGGCGGCCCTTGAGTGCGGCGATGCGCGCGCAGGCTTCGGCCTCGTGGGCGGCGCAGCCCAGGGCGTACAGCGTCTCCGTGGGGTACACGGCCACCCCGCCGCGCAAAAGCGCCGCCGCCGTCGTGTCCAGTTCGTTGTCCGTGGTCATGTCTCCCCCGGCGCCTTCCGCGCTTTTCATCCGCCGGCACATATTCTAGTGTGGCTCCGTTCTTGAAGCGCCACCGCAGCCACCTCAAGCCCAAGCGAGGAACCATGCCGCAACTGTCCGGCTTCCCGGCCCTGTCCATAGCGCCCCAGGCCCTGGCTGACAAGCTGCGCCCGCTCTTGCCCCAGTGGGCCATGGGGCTGGAGGAGCCCGGTCTGGCCCGGTATCTGTCCCTGGCGGCCCTGGGCGCGGGCGACGCGGATGTGGCCGCCTGCGGCGCGGGCCTGGCCTTTTGGTCGTGGCAGCGCGCCCCGCTGGACCCCGCCCGCGCGGAGCTTTTGACCCATGCCCTGCCCGGAACACCGGCGGCGCTGTTCGCCGCGGCCCTGGCTCCGCGCCTGCATCCGCCTCAGGGCGGCGGGCCGGATGCGGACGACATGGCCGCGCTCTTGGCCTGCGGCGACACGGCGCTGCTGGTGCGCGTGCTCTTGCCGCGCCTGCGCGATGCGGCGACGGGTCTGGCCTGGCTGGCTCCGGCCTGGGACGGCCTGCTGCGCCTGGGCAGCGCGGATTTGGCCCAGGCGGCGCTTTCCGCCTGCTGCTGGCCCGGGGGGCTTGGGCCCCTGCGCGCGCGCCTGGCGGCGGAGGCCAGCTTTTTGTACGAGGGGCCTGACGCGGCCCTGGCCGCCCTGGACGAACTTGCGGCCGTGGACGCCGCGGGTCTTTTCGCCGCCTATGGCGGGTATCTGCGGGCCGAGCTGCTGCTGCGCCTGGGCGACGCCGGGGCCGGGCGCGCCGGTCTGGCCGGGCTTTTCGCCGCCATGCCCTGGCACACGCACCTGGGCCTCAAGCTGCACGACCTCGTGCTTGCGCCGCCCGTGGCCGCGCAGGACGAAACCGCCAGCGCCGTGATCCTCGTCTATTCATGGAACAAGGCCGAGCTCACCCGGCAGACCCTGGAGAGCCTGGCGCGCACGGATTACGGCGGCGCGCGCATTCTGGCCCTGGACAACGGCTCGACGGATGGGACCGGCGAGGTCATGGAGGCCTGCGCGGCCCTGTTCCCGGCCGGAGCCCTGCGCGTGCTGCGCCTGCCTGTGAACATCGGCGCGCCCGCCGCGCGCAACTGGCTGCTGGCCCAGCCCGAGGCGCGCCAGGCCGAGTTCGCCGTGTTTCTGGACGACGACGTGCTGCTGCCGGAGCGCTGGCTGCGCCGCCTGCTGGGCGCGGCCCTGGCCCGGCCGGAGCTTGGCGCCGCGGGCTACCGCATCGTCTCGGCCTCGCCGCCGCCCTGTCTGCAATCGGCCGACTACCAGCTCTTCGCCCCCACGGGCGAGGCCAGAACCTTCCGCGACATGCCGGAGAACGTGAACGTGTTCGACAACTGCGCGGGCGCGCTGGATTACGGGCTCTTCACCTACGCCCGGCCCGCCACGCACGTTTCGGGCTGCTGCCACGCCCTGCGCGTGTCCGTCCTGGCGGAACTGGGCGGGTTCGACATCCGCTTCAGCCCCACGCAGTTCGACGACCTGGACCGCGACCTGCGCAGCGCCGTGGCCGGGCATCCGGCCGCCTATGCCGGAGACGTGGCCATCGCCCACGTGCAGCACTCCAGCCTGGCCAAGGCCAAGGGCCCGGCCGCCACGGGCCAGGTGCTGGGCAACAAGATCAAGCTGGAGGGCAAGCACACGCGGGAGCAGATGGACGCCGTGTTCCGCGCCGGGCTGGCCGCCCTTTGGCAAGATCTGGGGAGCAAGTGGGGCGTGCTCGGCCAGGGCTAGCTTTGCAGGAATTATTTGCATCTTCCCTTGATTATGATAAGTGGTAGTCATGAATAAAAGGAAGAGCCTCCCCACTGCGTTATGCGCCGTGCTTCTGCTGGTGACGGCGCTTCTTGCCGGTTGCGCGCACCCGCCCATGACCGTGGGCCACCTGAAGCGCGACCCCTGGTCCCTTGAGGAACCGCACTCGCTGCAAACCAACTTCATGCGCTTCGACTACCAGGTGCTGCCCGTGGGAGACGCCGCCGGCATCAAGGGCTGGGCCTACCTGGACACCAAGAAATTGCCCGGCTGGGCCAAGTGGGTCGAGTCCGTCGGCTTCACCGCCTATTTGTGCGACCCGGACGGCCATGTGATAGCCGAGGACACGCGGACCTTCCTCCCGCGCGAGGCCAGCGCGGACGAGGGCATCGGCTTCGAGTTCACCCTGCGGCCGGAAGCGTGGGGCAAGCGGCCCCTGTTCATCGCCTTCGGCTACCGCCTGGTCCTCACCGAGGGCCGCGACGCGCCGGGCGGCCGCGAACCCTTCTTCGCCAGCGAAGACGCCATAACGAGGTAATGTATGCCGCTGCCAGGAAGCCGGGACAGCTCCGTGGTCATGAAGCGCGTGAGCCAAGGTTCGTTCCTGCAGCGCACCGTGCTCAAGCACAACGTGCTCTTCACCGAGGGCAGCAAGGGCGACGAGGCCTACATCCTCACCGAAGGCAAGATGGAGATCTCCGGCTCCGTGGACGGCCGCAAGAAGGTCTTCGCCGTGCTGCAGCCCGTGGCCATGTTCGGCGAAATGGCCCTGTTCCTCGACAGCCACGCCCGCACCGCCACCGCCATCGCCCTTGAGGACTCCAAGGTCGTGGTGCTGAACAGCGACGACCTGGACGGCTACATCGCCACCGCGCCGCCCGCCATACAGGCCATGCTCAACGTCCTTGTCTCCCGTCTCAAGAACACCACCCAAAAGGCCCTGCGCGCGCCCAACGTGCCCATGGGCATCGTCCGCGTGCTCGACCTGTTCGAGTCCAACGGCAAGACCGAGCTGCATTACGACTTTGCCGTGCGGCAGCTGTCCGACATCTTTGTGTGCAGCCCCAGCACGGTGGAGGGGTATCTGCAGGGTCTGGCCAATCAGGGGCATATCGTCATCGACGCCAGCGGCGCCAGCGGACCGGCCGCTTCGGGCCGGCGCGTGCTGCGCATCAAGACCCCGCACCTGCTGCAAACCGTTCTGCAGGGCGGCAAGCTCGAGAAGGCGGAGTAGGCGACCGTTCCCATGCTCCCCGGGGCATAAGGCCTGGACGAGCCGCTTGCCCGGGCCTTTTGTTTTCAAGACCTCCGTTGGCGGCGGCCTCTCCCGGAAGGATTCCCCCAAGTTTTATTTCCCCCCCACGCCGCCCCGCCGGACGTTCGCCAGCGCCAACCGGAAGAGTCCATGCGCGAGTTGGGGGCCTGCGGGTCTCAGCCCCTTGGCCGCGCCGCTTTTAGCGCCCTGCGCCGAGAGTCGCCGGCGCCGATATTTTGTGTGGGCACGCGCCAAAGCTTGACACTCCGGCTTCGAGGTCTATAAAAATCCGCCAGCACGCCTGTGTTGCGCGTGCCGCCGCCGCATGGCGCGCAAAGGGATCATGGAGCGCAAGGGAGACATGGCCGCCGCGAAACGGCTGTGCTCCGCATCCAGGCGCGGCGCGCAGATTTGGCAAACCCTCACGAATCAACAGCCACAGGAGAACCGTATGCACTCGCTCTTTGGCGCACACCTGATGCGGAACACCGCCCTTTTTCTGATCCTGACCATGTCCACCCTGGTGACCTTTACGCCCCGCGCCGAGGCCGCCTTCGTGCCCACGTCCCTCAGCATGGTTTCCGAGGCGCGCGCCCAGGACCTCGCCTCCGTGCAGAAGGTGCTGGAGAACAAGGCGGTCAAGGCCCGTCTTTCCGCCCTGGGCTACACCGACGCCGAGATCTCGGCCAAGCTGTCCATGGTCTCCGACGCGGAGCTGCACAAGCTGGCCACGCAGATGAACGCCCTTGACGCCGGCGGCGACGGCATCGGGTTCATCATCGGCATCCTGGTCATCGCGCTCTTGGTCGTGGTCATCGTCAAGATCAGCGACAAGACCATCACCATCCGCTAACGGCTCAGGATTCCTTGCTCAACACGCGCATGAAACGGGAAGGCCGTTCCGACGCCTCGCTGGCGCACGGGGCGGTCTTCCCGACTTCCTCCCGCCGGGCGTTCCTCCGGCTTCTCACTGCCGGCCTGCTGGCGCTTTGCCTGGGCGTTGCGGCCTGCGCCCGGCCTCTGCCGCCGGACTTCAGCGCGCCCCAGGGGCGGCGCTATCTTGAGGCCGTGCCCTTCCACCCGCAGGAGGAGTATCAGTGCGGCCCGGCCTCCCTGGCCACGGTGCTGAACTTCCTCGGCGATCCCGTCAGCCCGGAGGACATCGCCAAGGCGATCTTCCGCAAGGACCTGCGCGGCACGGTGAGCCTGGACCTGGCCCTGTATCCGCGCGGGCGCGGCTTTCACACCCGCTTCCTGCGCGGCTCCCCGGCGGAGGTCATGGCCTCCGTGGACGCGGGGCGGCCCGTGCTGGTCATGATGGACAACGGGTTCACCGGCGTGCATCTCTTCCATTACATGGTCGTCACCGGCTACGATCCTGAGGGCGTGCGGGTCAATTCCGGCCGCAACCAGGCGCAGCGCATCTCCTGGCAAGACTTTTTGTCCGGCTGGGAAGGCTCGGACCGCTGGACACTTTTTGTGGAGCCCGGCCCGGCCGCGCGGCGCGGGGAGCGCAAATGAAGGCGGCGGCCCGCCTGACTTCGCTGGCGGCGGCCCTGCTGCTGGCGGCCCTGCTGTGCGCGGGCTGCGCCGTGCCGCAGATCGTGGTGCACGACGATCCGCTCTCGGCCGAGGAGCATCTGAAGCTGGGCATGGCCTATGAGGCCGACAAGGAGCCCGAACGCGCCGCCGCGGAATACCGTCTGGCCGGGCGCAAGGTGCCCGTGGCCAAGCTCTATCTGGGCAATGTGCTGTTCGGCATGGGCAAGCTGAGCGATGCCGAGGATGAATACCGCGGCGCAATGAAGCAATTGCCGGACAACGCGGAAGTGCTGAACAACCTGGCCTGGCTGCTCTACACGCGCAAAAGGAATCTGGCCGAGGCCGAGTCCTTGGCCGCCCGGGCCGTGAGCCTGGAGCCCAAGCGCGGAGCTTTCGCGGATACGCTCAAGGCCATCCGGACCCTGCGCGGCACCGTCCAGCCGTTGAGGAAATAGGCGCTCCCGAAGTTTCTGGACGTGTTCAAGTCCCTGGACAGCGCGGCACCGGCCAGCCGTTGAAGAAATAGGCGCTCAGCCTTCCTCCAGCGCCACCAGCTCCATCTTTCCCCACACGCCAAGCCTGCCGCCCGCCTGGGCGAACACGCCCTCGAGCCCCAGCGGCGCATACTGCCGTGCGCGCGCCAGCACCAGGTCCAGGTCGTCGCCGGTATCGATGAGATTGGCCAGGGCCGTGGCCGCTGCGTCGGCAAAGGCGCCGCTTTTGGAGCGCACCACCACCAGCTCGCCTTTGCCCAGGCTCAATGATGGCCCGATGGTGGCCGAGGACGCGCAGAGGCTCACCGGGAAGTCGCACTTGCCGAGCTTGAGCCCAAGGCGCGCGCCGCTTTCCGGGTCGCCCAAGAGCGCCACCACGCGGTCCTTGGTGGAGTGCATGTAGATGTCGCCCCCGTTCTCCACGATGAGATTGGGGCTTGACGGCGCGAAGCGGTCGGCCACCATCTGGGCGAAGGTTCCGGCCACGGCGGCCATGGGGCCGACGCCGACGCTGGCGGCCGCGCGGGCCATCTCCCGCGCGATGGCGGGCGCGCCCTGGGGCGCGGGCACGGGCACCAGGCTTTCGCGAAAGCCGGGGGTGAGGAGCATGAAGTTCTTCAGCTCTCCGCGCAGCTCGCGCACGTGGTCGAGCATGGGCTGCGAGAGATCCTGCTCCGCGGTGATGAAGAGGTCCGTCTGCTCCAGCACCACCTGAAAGGTGGTCTCGCCGCGCTGCGGCCGCACGGTCTCGCGGTAGCTCCGGGCGGGCGAAAGGAATACTTGCTTCGTCATGGTTTAAAGCGTACCAGAACGGAGCAGAAGCGAAAAGGGCCGGATTGCGGGCCGAGCGATAAACCGGAGCTTGACGGACGTCTCGCTTGCGGCTATACGGCTTGGTTCCGCACCGACGGAAAAGAAATTATCCTCCCAGGAGAGCACATATGAGCAAACGCACCTATCAGCCCAGCAAAATCAGACGTAAACGCACCATCGGTTTCCTCGTGCGTTCCCGCACCAAGGGCGGCCAGGCCGTCCTTCGCCGCCGCCGCCAGAAAGGGCGCAAGAGATTAGCCCTCTAGACTGGCCCAAAAGCCGCCGCCTGCTTCAGAGCAAGCGCTTCGGCGTTTGCTACGACCAGGGCCGCAAGGTCTACACCCGCCACTTTGTCCTCTTCGTCCTCGGACGGGAGGACGTGGCGGAGGGATTTCGGCTCGGCATGACCGTGAGCCGGAAGGTCGGGAAGGCGGTCTTGCGCAATCGCGTGCGACGCGTGGTGCGCGAATTTTTCAGGCTGCACCAGGCCATGATCGACAAGGCTCTGGACATCGTCGTTGTTCCGAAGCGGAGCCTGGATCCGAAGAGCATCGACATGGCCCTGGTGGAACAGGAGTTCCTTCCCGTGCTTTCCCGGCTTGGCCGGGAGAACGGGGCGGGAGTCACCGACACGAGGTCTCCATGCTGAGAGGCACGCACGGGACAAAGCGCCTAGGCGCCGAGTCCGTTCTGCTGGCGCTCATTTGGCTCTACCAGAGACTTTTGTCCCCCATCTTCGTGGGCTCCTGCCGCTTTGAGCCCTCCTGCTCCGAGTACGCCAGGCAGGCCGTGATTCTGCACGGTCCCCTGCGTGGCAGCCTCTTGGCCCTGTGGCGCGTCCTGCGCTGTCAGCCCCTGTGTCGGGGCGGGTTTGATCCCGTGCCCGTCAGCTTCTCCCCCAACATCCCAGACACCCACGCGAGCTGATACATGGATACCAAACGCCTCATCGCAGCCCTGGCCCTCTCCCTCATCGTCCTCATCGGCTGGGGCTACCTGTTCCCCTCCGAACCGGCCAAAACGCCGCCCATCGCCGCGCAGCCAGAATCCAAGATCGAACAGGGCGCCAAGCCCGCCGCCGCAGCAGCAGCAGACGCAGCCGTCACCGCCGAGTCCGCCCTGGGCCGCCCCGTGACCATCAAGACCCCGCTGTTCTCCGCCCGGTTCAACACCCAGGGCGGCGTGCTCGAAAGCTTCGTGCTCAATAATTATCACGAGACCATCGCCCCCGAATCCGACCGCATCGACATCGTGGGACCCAACGCCCGCAACCAGGCCGCCCTGGGGCTGATGATTCTGCCCGCCGGGGCCGAGGTGCACACCTGGAACACCCCCGGTTGGACCAGCGACGCCGCTGACGCCGAACTTTCCGGCGCGGAGAAGAAGACCCTCGTCTTTACCGGCGAGGCCGCGGGCCTCAAGATCGAGCGCCGCCTCACCGTGAGCGCCGATTCCTACCTCGTCACCGAGGAGACCACCTTCACCAACGCGGGCACGGCGCCGGTCACCGGCCGCGTGGCCTACACCATCGCCTCGGCCGGGCTTTCCCCCAAGGACGACAAGTACAACGCCACGCGCGTGGCCTTTGGCCGCGTCAAGGGCGGGTTTGAGGAGCACACCGACCACGGCGACCTGGAGAAGAAGGGCGCGTCCTCGGAAGGCGTGGTCAACTGGTCGGCCATCGAGAGCAACTTCTTCCTTTTCGCCGTCATGCCCGAAACCGCCGACACCCTGGGCCAGGGCCGCATGAAGGACGGCGTGTTCCACATCGCCGCCAGCCACCCGGCCACCTTCGAGGCCGGCCAGGCCAAGACGCTGAAGACCAGCTACTACATGGGCCCGGCCGACCGCGCCATTTTGGCGCACATGCCGAACAAGCTGGATCAGGCCATCGACTTCGGCTGGTTCCACCTCATCGCCGTGCCGCTGCTGGCCATTTTGAACTGGTTCTACCAGTACGTGCACAACTACGGCGTGGCCGTCATCCTGCTCACCGTGCTCATCAAGCTCATCTTCTGGCCCCTTTCGCACAAGAGCTACAAGAGCATGGACCAGATGAAGCGCATTCAGCCCATGATCCAGAAGCTGCGCGAGAAGTATGCCGACGACAAGGAGCGCATGAATCAGGAAATCATGGCGCTCTACAAGACCTATAAGGTGAATCCGGCGGGCGGCTGCCTGCCCATGATCGTGCAGATTCCCGTGTTCTTTGGCTTGTACAAGGCGCTTCTGGGCAGCATCGAGCTTCGGCACGCGGCCTTCATCACCCATGTGCCGTTCTTCCCCAACCTTGTCTGGCTGGCCGACCTTTCGGCCAAGGACCCCTACTACGTCACGCCCCTCATCATGGGGGCCACCATGTTCATTCAGCAGAAGATGACCCCGACCGGAGGCGACCCCACCCAGGCCAAGATCATGCTGCTTATGCCGGTGGTGTTCACCTTCATGTTCCTCAACTTCCCCGCCGGGCTCGTGGTCTACTGGCTGGTGAACAACGTCCTCTCCATCACCCAGCAGTGGTGGATGATGCGCGCCAAGAAGGCGTAAGGGACGCATGGTGGTGAAACAGCTGCTGGGAGGATACCTGTGAGCGATAGCAAAGAATTCCAGGGAAAGAACCTGGACGAGGCCATCGAGGCCGCCTGCAAGCATTATGACCTGAAACGCGACAAGCTGGAGATCGAGATCATCTCCGGCGGCTCCTCCGGCATCTTCGGCCTCATGGGCGTGAAGAAGGCCGTGGTGCGCGCCAAGCCCCGCGGCAGCTTCAAGACCGTGGCCGAGCCCGCCCCGGCGGAACGCCAGGAGCGCCGCCCCGAGCGGTCGGAGCGCCCTGAACGCCAGGAACGCCCGCGCCGCGAGCCCGAGGCCGATGCCCCGGTTCAGACGAGCGGAAACGCCGTGCCTTCCGAGGCGCAGGCCCAGGCTGAAGCGGCTTTCGCCACGCCCCAGGCCGAAGGCCAGGAGCAGCAGGGCGACCAGCCCCGCCGTTCCGAGCGCAGCCGCCGTGGCCGTGGCCGCGGCCGTGGCGAACGCAGCGGCGAACGCGGCGGCGAAAGGCCTGCCGAGAAATCCGCCGACCGCCCGGCCGAGAGGTCTGGCGAAGCCCAGGCCGACCGCGACGGCAACCGCGCCCCGCAGCCGCGCCGCCGCGAGCGCCCGCGCCGCGAGGCCGACCAGCAGCGTCCGCCCCGCCGCGAGCCCCAGGCCGCCGGCCGCACGGACGACGAGGACAGCGGCGCGCCCCAGGGCATCGGGCATTTGGATCAGGCCAAGCTGGAGGAGGTCGCCCGCGAGGTGACCCAGAAGCTGCTCATGCCCCTGGTGGAGAACGCCCAGGTGAGCGTGGAGCTTTTGACCGACCGCGTGTGCGTGAAGATCGAGGACCCGGACAACACCGGGCTGCTCATCGGCCGCGAGGGACAGACCCTGGCCTCCATTCAGTATCTTGTGAACCGGTTGGTCAGCAAACGCATGGACGCCTCCGTGCGCGTGCAGATCGACGCCGGGGACTATCGAGAGAATCAAGATGAGAGGCTGCGCCAGATCGCCCGCCACCTGGCGGACAAGGCCACGGCCACCGGCCGCACCCAGAGCACCCGGCCCATGAGCAGCTACCACCGCCGCGTGGTCCACCTGACCCTGCAGGACGACGAGTTCGTCTTCACCCGCAGCAAGGGCGAGGGCTCCATGAAGCGCGTGCTCATCATGAGCAAGCGCAAGGGCAAGGACGGCGAGCTGCTGGAGCCCACGGGAGCCGAGAACGGCAACGCCGCCCAGGACTACGACGAATCCGCCGGGGAATAAGCCCCGGCTTGCATAACGCCAACGCCGCCGGGGCCGGGAGCTTGTCCTTCCGCCCCGGCGGCGCTGCATTTGAAGGAGCGCCCATGGCCGACGCGGACAAGGACACCATCGCCGCCATCGCCACGGCCGCGGGGGCCGGCGCTGTGGGCATCGTCCGCCTGAGCGGTCCGCAAGCCAGCGCCCTGGCCGCCGCCCTGTTCCATTCCTCGCGCCCGCGCTTTAGCGGGTTCAAGCCCTATCTTCTGCACCACGGCACCCTGGCCGACGCCCAGGGCCGCGCGCTCGACGAGGTCCTGGCCGCCTACATGCCCGGCCCCGGCTCCTTCACGGGCGAGGACGTGGTGGAGCTGTTCTGCCACGGCGGGCAGGCCGTGCTGCGCGCGGTTCTGGACGAACTGCTCGCGCGCGGGGCGCGCCTGGCCCGGCCCGGCGAGTACTCGTACCGCGCCTTTAAGAACGGCAAGCTGGACCTGGCCCAGGCCGAGGCCATTGCCGAGACCATCGCCGCGCCCACGCGCGCCGCGCTGCACCTGGCCCAGATGAAGCTCTCCGGCGCGCTTTCGGAGCGCATAGGCGCCCTGCGCGCCCGGCTGGAGGCCCTGCGCGCCCAGCTCTGCCTGGCCGTGGATTTCCCCGATGAAGACGTGGAGTGCCTGCCGCCAGGCGCCCTGCGGACTGAGGCCTTGTCCGTGGCCGACGATCTGGCCGCGTTGCTGGCCGGGGTGGAGCGGACGCGGGCCTGGCGCGAGGGCGTGCTGGCCGTTCTGGCCGGGCGCGTCAACGCGGGCAAGTCGAGCCTGATGAACGCCCTGGTGGGCCGCGCGCGGGCCATCGTCTCCGCAACGCCGGGCACCACCCGCGATTATCTGGAGGAGATGCTGGACCTCTCCGGCCTGCTCACGCGGCTGGTGGATACGGCGGGCCTGCGGCATGGGCATGGCGCCCAGGGAGTGGAGGCCGTGGAGGCGGCGGGGCAGGACCTGACGCGGGAGTTCATGGCCCGCGCCGAGGCCGTGCTCTATGTGCTCGACGCCTCGCAGCCGCTGACCCCGGAGGATCGTGAGGCCCTGGACGGCCTCGACCCTGCTCGGGCGTTGGTGGTGCTGAACAAGTGCGACCTGCCGGGCGGCGGGGCCGCGGCGGAGGAAGGCGTCGCCGGGCTGGGGCTGGAATGGGTGCGTGTTTCCGCCAAGACCGGCCAAGGGTTGGAGGAGTTCTGCGCACGCCTGCGCGGGAAGCTGCTGGGCGGGGCCGGCGAGCCGGACCCCGATGAAACTGCGCCCAACGCGCGCCAGGCCGCGAACATCCGCCAGGCCGGGGACGAGCTCGCCGCGCTTGCGGCCGAGGTCGAGGCCGGGCTGCCCTATGACATTTTGGGTCTGCGCCTGGACGCCGCCTGCCGCGCCCTGGCGGAGATCACCGGCGAAATAGCGCCGGACCAGGTTCTGGAAGCCATCTTCTCCAAATTCTGCATCGGCAAATGAGCGCAAAAAAGGCCCGGAATCGCTTCCGGGCCTTTTCATTCATGCTGCCGGCTGTCTAGCGGTGGCCGCGGCCGTGCCCCTGGTCGCCGCCGCGATCGTCGTCGCGGTCGTCGCGGTCATGGCCGTAGGCGTTGCCGCGTCCATGGTTGCCCGGGCCGCGGTGGTCGTCGCGGTCGTCGCGGTCGCGAAGGTCAGGCTCCCAGCGGCCCGGCTCATAGTGGTGGCGGTCGCCTCTGGGTTCCCAGCGGGGAGCCACCCAGTGGTGGCCGGGACGCTCGTGCTCCCAGTGGCCTTTGGACCAGCGGTGCTTGTGGCCGTCCCAGTACCAGAAGCCCTCAATCCACACGAACCCGGGGCGGCCCTCGTGGATGACCTCGACCCTGGGCGGCGGCGGCGCAATGCCCAGGTCGATGCTGATGTTGACCTGCGCCATGGCGGGAGCGGCCATTGCGCCCAGGCACAAAACGGTGGCGAACATGATCTTGAGCTTCTTGCGGTTCATTTCCGGTCTCCTTGCCCGCCGGCGTTGGGGCGGCGTGGGATTGTGTTCAGCGTTCGGTTCAAGTTCGTTGGACTGGGCCAGGCGGGTACCTTCACCCAGGATACGCTGTAAACATAGCAGAAGCCGTGCCAAAAGATACAGCTTTGAAATTGCGGGGAATAATATCCGTTGATTGTGCCGTGGCGCAAAATCTGCGCAGTGTTGGTTGAAAATTGGCGCGCTTACGGGCTGCCGGTCATCCATCGGCAGGGGGCGGCAGGCGCTCCTGGTTGCGGGCAAGGGCGCGTTGCAGCTCCGCCCACAGCGAATCGGGCGAGCAGGGCTTGGCCACGTAGCCGTCCATGCCCGCGCCAAGAAAGCGTTCGCGGTCGCTGGCCATGGCGTGGGCGGTCACGGCCACGATGGGAATGGCGGGGTCGTAGTCCTTGCCGTCGGACTCGCGGATGCGCCGCGTGGTCTCCACCCCGTCCATGCCGGGCATCTGGATGTCCATGAGCACCGCGTCGTAGTACTCGTCCGCAAGGGCGTGCAGGGCCTCGTTTCCGTTGGCCGCCACCGCGCCTTCGCAGCCGAGTATCTCCAGGTACTTCAGTGTGGTTATCTGGTTCAGGGGGTCGTCTTCCACCACCAGCACCCGCGGCTTCACGGGATGCGCGGCCAGGTCGCGCTCGGCCTGCTCCAAGAAGGCCTTGTCGCGGAACAGGGCCGGCTCGGTGCTGGCCTCCGCGCGGCGCAGGGGCAGGGTGAGGTGGACCTCTGTGCCGTGGCCGGGTTCGCTGTAGGCTTCCAGGCGTCCGCCCATGAGCGCGGTGAGACGCTTCACCAGGGCCAGCCCCAGGCCGATGCCGCCGTGCATCCTCGTATAGGGCGACTCCACCTGGGTGAAGGGTTCGAAAATGTTCAGCAGGTGCTCGTGGGCGATGCCGATGCCCGTGTCGCGCACCACGAAGTGCACGGGCAGGCGGCCGTCGGCCCGCAGGGCGCGGGGACCTTGAATGGGGTAGATCTCCAGGCTGGCCTGCCCGCCGTTGGAGAATTTCACGGCGTTGCCCAGCAGGCTGAGCAGAATCTGGCGGATGCGCCCTGGATCGCCCAAGAGCGGACCGTCAAGGCCTGGGGCGATGGAGAGCATTATGCGCAGGCCCTTGGCCTTGGCGGCGGGCTCCACTCCGGCGCACACCGGCCCGGCCACGTCTTCCACGTGGAAGGGCTCTTCCAGGAGGGGCATCTTGCCCGATTCCAGGCGCGTGACATCCAGCAGGTCGTTCAGGATGAGCGCGAGGTTGTCGCTGGCGGCCAGGGCATGGTCGAGGTAGTCCGCCCGCTCGTCCGCGTTCAGGTTGTCCTGGCGCAGCACCTGGAGCATGCCTTTTATGCCGTTCAGCGGCGTGCGCAGCTCGTGGTTCATGACGGCCAAAAAGTCGCCCTTGGCTTTGCTGGCGGCCTCGGCCGCGTCGCGCGCGCGGATGATCTCGTCCTGGGCGCGGCGGCGCTCGGTGATGTCCTGCACGTTGACCACATGATAGAGTACGGCGCCCCGGGCGTCCTTCACCGTGGTGACGTCCATTTGCGCCGGGAAGCGGCTGCCGTCCTTGCGCAGGTGCTCGGCCTCGAAGGTGTGGTGGCCCGTGGGGCCGGAGAGCAGCAGGTTGGCCTGCACCGTGGCCCGCAGCTCTTCCGGGTACACGCAGTCGCCGGGCTGGTCGGCCAGCTCCGCCTCTGTGTAGCCGTGCATGCGCGCAAAGGCCGGGTTCATGGCCTGCAGCCGCTGGGTGCTGGGCGAGCAGATGGCGATGCCCCAGGAGGCGTTCTTGAAGAGCTGCGCCCAGCGGCCCAGGCTGTCCTCGGCCTGCTTGCGCAGGGTTATGTCGCGGTTGCTGGCGCGGCGGCCCAGCAGCGTGCCGTCGGGCCGGGTGATGTCCACGCAATGGTGGTCGACCCAGACGATTTGCCCGGAGCTGTGCAGCACGCGGAAGTCCAGTTCGCCGGGTTCGATGCTGCCGGACTCCACCTCGTGCATATGGGCGTCGTACAGGTGCCGGTCCTCCGGGTGGACGATGCTTGCGAGCAGGCCGGGGTCCTGCATGAAGGCCTCCGCCGTGTAGCCGGTATAGAGCTCGCACGAGGGCGACATCCAGATGAGCTGGCCATCCGGCGCGCGCCAGTATTCCCAGTCATAGGTGAAGTCGGCCACGGTGCGGAACTTTTCCTCGCCCGCGCGCACGGCCTCGAGCATGGCGTTGAAGCCGCTGCCGAGCCGCCCGATCTCGTCCGCGCCTTCCTCGGCCTTGAAGCCGCGGTCGCCCGCGCGCACGGCGTCCACCGCCGTCACCAGCTTGTCCAGCCCGCTGGAGAGCCTGGCCCCGATGTACAGGGCGAAGAGCCCGCCCATGACGATGGCGATGACGGCATACGACATGCCGTCTTCCACCACGCGGTCCAGGTTCTTTTGCTGCGCGCTTTGGGCCAGGCCTATGCGCGCCCAGCCCAGCATGCGCGAGCCGGTGACGATGGGCATGGCCAGGTCGATCTGGTCCTTGGTGATGACGAGGTATTGCAGCCGCGGGGTGCGCTCCAGAAGCGAAAGGCTCAAGGGGTCGGAAACGTACTTGCCCTCCAGCTCGGGCCGGGTGTGCGCCAGCACGCGGCCTGCTGGGTCGATGACGCTTGCGTAGGTGAGGCCCGGCATGTTGCGCGTGGCCCCGATGATCTCCTCCAGCCCGCCGATGTCGCGGGAGAGCACGGCGGAGGCGCTGGCGACAGCCAGGGTGCGGGCCAGGGCGTCGGCCTTGGCCAGGGCCTCGTTGCGCAAAAAATCCTGCTGGCGGCCCACCATGTCGATGACGAACACGGTCATGAGCAGCGCGTGCACCACGGCCACGCCGATGACCAACTGGTGCCGCACGGAGCGGTTCCACAGACCGCGCAGACGGCTGAGGGCGCTATTCATTGAGCCCCTTCGGCTCGCGCACGGCGTTCGTGTAGCGGGCTATGAAGTCGCGCACAGGGGCGAAAGTGGCGTCGTTCGCGGGCTCAAAGCGCTCCACCCCGGCCATGTTCAGCACGCGCCGGCCTTCCGGGGTTTCATGGATGTGGAACAGGGCCTGGGCCACTTTGTCGCGCACCTGCGCCGGCACGGATTGCAGCGCCACAAGCCCGTTGTTCGGCAGCGCGGGGGTTTGCCAGCGCACCGCGATGAGCCGGGCCTGGGCCGGGCGCTCCTTTTGAAACACCTGCCAGGCGCGCGGACTGGTGCAGGCGGCCTGGGTGACGTCGAGGCAGACGTTCAGCATGGCCGAGTCGTGGGTGCCCACAAAGCGCTGCACAATGTCCTTGGCCGGATCGATGCCGTGCTCCCGCAGAAACAGCTCGGGCATCATGGTGGCGGCCAGGGCAGTGGGCGCCGGGAAGGAGACGCTGGCGCCCTTGAGCCCGGCCAGGGTGGTGATGGGCGAGTTTTTGCGCAGCAGGATGATGCCCCGGAAGTCCTCGTCGCGGCTCATCTTGCCGAAGACCGCGTACCCGTGTTCCAGCGAAAGGACCGTCTGGTAGGGGTTGGGCAGGGCGAAGTGCACCTTGCCGGCGGCGAGTTTTTCGTTGAACGCCGCATAGGTGAGCGATGTTTCGAGCTTGAGCTCCACATGCTCGGACGCCAGGCGCTTGTTCACCATGTCGAGCAGGGCGCCGTAGATTTCGGCCAGCTTCTGGGGGCTCATGAGCGGATGCGGCGCGAAGATGTACTGGGTGACGCGCACCGTGGGCTCGGCGGAATATTTGGGCGCATAGGCCGGCTGGTCCGCGTTGCCGCAGGCCCAGAACAGGAAGCACAGGCAGCACAGAACGAATGTGGCCCGAAGGTTCGCTGCTTTGCTGGCGACTGGCCCGCCTGGCAACACAATCCGTTCGTTCACGCTGGCCTCGCGCCGGGGAGTCGATTGTTGCCGGAGCGCGTACAGGCGCTTTCGGCCAATGAACGTCAAATGCATGCAGAACCGCTAGGGAAAAGAGGTCCGCCACGGGCGCACCTGCACTCTACGTATTTCCCTTCCCGGCGTGAGTCAATGGTATTTCTTCAAATTAGGAAAATGCTTAGCATTTATTGGGTACTTTCGGGGCGCGGCATGGGGCTCCCGGACGGACCGGGAGCCCCTGTGTTGGCGCGGATGGCGGGCTATTCGCCCTTGAGGTCGCGGGTCATGAGGTCGCGCACGGCCTGGGCCGGGTCCTTGTCCTCGTACAAAATGCGGTACACCTGCTCGGTGAGGGGCAGCTCCACGCCCAGCTTGTGGGCCAGCTGGTACACGCTCTGGGTGGTGCGCACGCCCTCGGCCACGGTCTTGGTCTCGGCCAAAATGGCCGCGAGCTTCTGCCCCTGGCCGAGCTTCTTGCCCACGGTGCGGTTGCGCGAGAGGTCGCCCGTGCAGGTGAGCACCAGGTCGCCCATGCCGGAGAGGCCCATGAAGGTCTTGGGCTTGGCGCCCATGACCTTGCCCAGGCGGCTCATTTCGGCCAGGCCGCGGGTGATGAGCGCCGCGCGGGCGTCGTGTCCGAAGCCCAGGCCGTCGGCGATGCCGGCGCCTATGGCCATGACGTTCTTGAGCGCGCCGCCAAGCTCCACGCCGAGGAAGTCCTCGTTGGTGTACACGCGGAAGCTCTCGGTGGAGAACAGGGCCTGCAGCTCGCGGCCGAGCTTCTTGTCCGCGCAGCCCAGGCTCACGGTGGTGGGCATGCCCATGCTCACCTCTTTGGCGAAGCTGGGACCGGAAAGGGCGGCGTAGCGCGGGCCGATGGCGTCGAGGGTCTCGGCCACCACCTGCGACATGGGCGCCAGGGTGCCGTTCTCAATGCCCTTGCTGGCGCAGACCATGATGGGCTTTTTGGGCAAAATGTCGCGGAAGCTTTCGAGGCTGGCGCGCATGAATTGGCTGGGAACCACAAGCAGGTACACCTTGGCCCCGGCAAAGGCCCGGGCCGGATTGGAATGCAGCTGCAACTCCGGCGAAAGCTCCAGGTCGGGCATGAACCAGGTGTTGCGGCCCTTTTCCTTGATCTCGGCCAAGAGTTCCGGTTCGCGCACCCAAAGGGTGGTGGGAACGCCTTTGCGGGCCAAAAGGTCGGCCAGGGTGGTGCCCCAGCTGCCCGCGCCGATGACGGCGATCTTCATGAACTGCGCTCCTTTGCGAGGGTTGCCGCCGGCGCGGAGGCGCACGGCGTGGCCCTTCATACTCTGAGCCGATAGGCGAGGCAAGCCCCGGCCTTTGGCCACGGCCGGCGGCGGTTGCGGGCCGTGTTGCCAGCGGCCGCCGCCTCGGATACAAGAACCCGTCCCGTCCCCGCAGCGCCGGTTGGCCGCCGGGGGCAACACGCGCGCCCTGCAAACAAGCGAGAAAGCCATGCACAAGAAATCTGCCCCTCCGGTGTTCACCGATACGGAAAAGCGCGTTCTGGCCCTGGCCGGAGCCGACCTGCCCGACTCGCCCACGCCCTTTGCCGCCATTGCGGAAGAAGCCGGCTGCACCGAGGCCGAGGTGATCGGGCTGCTCTCCCGGCTGAAGGAAGACCGCGTCATCCGCCGTTTCGGCGCCACGCTGCGCCACCAGAAGGCTGGCTACGGCCACAACGCCATGGTGGCCTGGCGCGTGGACGACCCGGACGAGGCCCTGCGCCTGGGCGAGATGATGGCCGCCCGGCCGGAGATAAGCCACTGCTACGTGCGCCGCACCTATCCGCAGTGGAAGTACAACCTCTACACCATGATCCACGGCAAGAACCCCGGCGACTGCGCCCAGGTGGTGGAGGCCATCAAGAGCGAAACCGGCGTGACGGATCACCAGGTGCTGGCTTCTTTGCGCGAACTGAAGAAAACCTCCATGCGCTATTTCTGAAATTCTGAAGGAGACAGATCCATGCCGAGCACATCCGAAACCTATTTCGCCCGCGCCCAAAAGATCATGCCCGGCGGGGTCAACAGCCCCGTGCGCGCCTGCAAGAGCGTCGGCTGCGAGCCCGTGTTCATCGACCGCGCCGCGGGCTGCCGCATGTGGACCGTGGACGGCCAGGAGCTCATCGACTTCGTCATGAGCTGGGGGCCGATGCTTTTGGGCCACGCCAACCCCGCGGTGGAAGAGGCGGCCACGGCCGCGCTGAAGAAAGGCGCCAGCTTCGGCGCGCCCTGCCCGGCCGAGGTGGAGCTTGGCGAGCTGATCCGCGAGATCATGCCCGGCATGGAGATGGTGCGCATGGTCTCAAGCGGCACCGAGGCCACCATGAGCGCGGTGCGCCTGGCGCGCGGCTACACCAACCGCGCCAAGGTGCTCAAGTTCGACGGCTGCTACCACGGCCACAGCGACGGCTTTCTGGTGGCGGCGGGCTCCGGCGTGGCCACCCTGTCCATTCCCGGCACGCCCGGCGTGCCCGACCCCATCGCCAACCTGACGCTGCTCGCCCCGTACAACGACCTTGCGGCCGTTGAGGCCCAGTTCGCGGCCCACGGCGCAGACATCGCCTGCGTCATCGTGGAGCCCGTGGCGGGCAACGTGGGGCTCATCGAGCCGGCCAAGGGATTTTTGCAGGGCCTGCGCGCGGTGTGCACCAAATACGGCGCGCTGCTCATCTTCGACGAGGTCATCAGCGGCTTCCGCGCGGCCCTGGGCGGCGCGCAGGAGCATTACGGCGTCACGCCCGACCTGACCACCCTGGGCAAGATCATCGGCGGCGGGTTCCCCGTGGGCTGCTACGGCGGCAAGCGCGAGATCATGGCCCACATAGCGCCCAGCGGGCCGGTGTACCAGGCGGGCACGCTTTCGGGCAATCCCGTGGCCATGGCCGCGGGCATAGCCACCCTGCGGCAGCTGGCCACGTGCGACTACGCCGGGCTCGCGGCGCGCACCAAGGTCTTTGCCGAAGCCCTGGCCGACATCCTGCGCTCCAAGGGGCAGAGCATCGTGCTGAACCAGGCGGCCTCGCTGTTCACGCTCTTCTTCACCAAGACCCCGGTGACGGACTACGCCACGGCCAAGACCCAGGACACGGCCGCTTACGGCTCGTTCTACCGGCAGATGCGCGCCTTCGGCGTCAACCTCGCGCCCTCGGGCTACGAGTGCGGGTTCACGTCCTTCGCCCACACGGACGCGGACTTTGAGCTGGCCTTGGCCGCAGCGCGCAAGGTCGTGTTCTAGCGGAGTTCGGAAAGGCTCAGGCGCCACAGGATGGCGTCGCGCACATAGGTCAAGAGATGGCAGAGCCCGTCGGGAGCGTTTCCGGCGGGCTTTTCCGTTTCCTGCGGGGCGGGCCCGCCTTCGCCGAAGCTGGTGTGCGTCAGCTCCGCAAAGCGGCCCTGGGCCAGGCCGTGGCGCACTTCCTCGGTGATGTCGGCGCAGCTGCCCTCGCAGCAGTCGATGTGGCCCTTGGCGTTCTTCACCACGCGCATGTTGAGCGAAACCCAGCGGCTGCCGCCGCGTTTGGTGCGCGTCTCCAGCGCATAGCGCTGTATGGAGCCGTGGGTCTTGAGCAGGTCGATGAGCACCTTGCGCTCGCCCGGGTGCATGTAGAACTGGGTGGAGATGTCGACGCTGGCGCCCAGGAGATCCTCCGGGGAGTCGTAGCCGCAGATGTTTGCGAACTGCTGGTTCACCGAAAGATAGCGGCCCTGCATCGTGGTGCGGAACACGCCCACGGACGTGCGCCGGCAGAGATCGAGCACCGCGGCGTAAAACTGCTTTTCCCCGGTGACATTGGCCTGCAGGCCGTAGCCCACGAGGTCGTCCTGCGCGCCCCGGTACGGCACAAGGCAGCTGCGCAGCCAGCGCACCTCGCCCGTTTGCGGGTGCAGAATGCGGTATTCGGAAAGCCAGGGGCGGATTTCGCGCGCCGCCTGGGTCATGGAGATGGTCACGCGGTCGAAGTCCTCCGGGTGCAGCAGAGGGAACACCGTGTGGGCATCGTGACGGACGGTTTCAAAGGGCAGGAGCTGCACGGCCTCGTAGTTCGAGGTGGCGAAGGGCAGGGTGGCGCAGCCGTCGGAGCGGAGGTGGAAACGTATGAGCGCGCAGGGGCCGAAAGGATGCAGATCCTGAAGGCACCGCGTCAGCCTGGGGCAGGCTTCGCCCAGGGCCGCGTCCTCCGGGCGCCATGCGCAGGTGTGTTTGCGTTTGCGGCCGCCGCTGGCCTGCCGTTGGGGCGAGAGGGCCTTGCTCATCGCCGCTCCGGCCGCGGTCCGTCCATCGGAATGCAACCAGGAGCGATGGCTGTGATTTTGCGCACTGTGCCATGTCCTTGTGGTGAAAGTTGTTCCGACTCCTGTATCTTCATGCTGGAGAAAACACAACATGGTTGCCGGCCTTGCTGTGGGGCATGCACTCGTGGTGTGTGTGACAATTGCGCCGTGGGCGTGCCCTCTAGCTTGGTTACACTGCCCAGCGGCTCGACAGGTAATGCCCACAGTTCCGTTTGGGGGGATGTTGCCGCCACTGTATGCCTCGCGCGTCGCATCGAATTTTGAGCATATGTCCTGGATTGCAGGAGCGCGATATGCGTCAATGCGGCGCAAGAGCACCATGAGGCAATGCTGTGAGCGAGTAATCACAATATTCCGTGTTGCGCAAAAAAGCGGCGCATTATTGCGATTGCCGGAGATTGACGCCCCATGAATCCGGTGTGGAGGCCAAGCCGGGGCATTGCGGAAACAGCGCCGAAAAGACCATGGGGGAAGCGTATTCCCGCGAAATAGGAACAATTTTCACCCAGCGGGAAAACCTGCCTCCCGGGGTCTTGGCGAAGCCGGAAATATCCAGTAACCTTGGACCGAACGTAAATCTGCTTACATACCTTAGACACGGACAGGGGGCAACAGATTTTGAGCGCTGAAACACATGACTTTTCCCCCGACGCCTTTGCCGAGCGTTTGCGCCAAATCCGCACGGCCACCGGCCTGACAGGCGCCAGAATCGCCATGCAGGGCAGCATCACCAAACAGACGTTCTCCGGCTATCTGCACACGGGCAGGCTGCCTTCGGCCGCCGTCCTGGCCAACTGGGTGTTCCGCCTGGGCATCAACGCCAATTGGCTGCTCACGGGCGAGGGGCCCATCATGCTTGAGCAGACCCGGAACGCCACCCTTGATCCCGTGGTGCAGCGCGTTGCCGTGGTCGTGGGCAGCATGCGCGAGTCCGGGGCCGAGGAAGGTCAGATCCTGCTCTCGGTGCGGGCCATGCTGGAGGGCGAGCTGGCCAAGCTGGAGCGCGCCCGTGGCGCCAGCGCGGGAGCAGCGTCCTTGACCCAGGTCGAGGAGCTTGCGGACGTTCGCGCCTTGCAGGAATTGGCCGCCTCCGTGGCCGCGCTTCCGGCTGTGGAGACAGGAGATTCCGCCAAGGGCTGAACCTTTTCCCTGCCCTGCCGACGGTGTGCTCCGGCCCGATGTATAGACAGGTTGGGTGCTTTCCTCTAATTCCTATCGGATTAATGTTCTTTCCTTGACAACGGTTATCACTCTTCCCAGAATGCCCCGGTCCGTCGCAGCCCCCTGCGGCGCACATGGGGCTTTTTTATTGTCGCGCTCCGCCGCAAGGGCGGAGCCTTGTCCAGTGAAGTCAACAACCGCGAGGCTTTTGTGCTGAGGAATTACTCCATTTCAACGCGCATATACTCCTTGTTCGCCATCATGGCCCTGTTCGTCGCCGGATTGCTTGCGGCGTTCTATCTCACCGCGCAAAGCATCAGCGGCACCAGTGTCGGCGTCACCAAGAATCTGATGATGGAAGGAGAGCAGGGACGCATCAAGGCCCTCACCCATGCCCAGGCCCAGGCGCTTGGCGATTTGGCCGCCGGGATGCCGGACGACGCCGCCAAGATCGAGCTCATCGCCAAGGCCGTGGACCACGTGCGCTTCGAATCCGACGGCTCCGGCTATTTCTTCGTCTACAAAGGCACGGTGAACGCCGCCCACCCCACCCAGAAGCAGCTCATCGGCAAGGACCTGGGCGAGACCAAGGACGCCAACGGCGTGGTCTACGTGCGCCAGTTGTTCGAGGCCGCGCAAAAAGGCGGCGGCTTCATTTCCTTCGTGTTCGACAAGCCCGGCAAGGGCCAGCAGCCCAAGCTGGGCTATGCCGAGGCCATTCCCAACACGCCGTACTGGATCGGCACCGGCATCTACATCGACAACGTGGCCGCGGCCGAGGCCAAGATAACCGCCACGCTGAACTCCATGACCAACACCCGCGTGGGCATAACCCTCGGCGTGGCCGCGGCCCTGCTGCTTTTCGCCGTGCTGCCCCTGTGCATGGCCCTGGGCGGATCCATCGTCCGGCCCCTGCGTCAGGCCATCGCCACGGCCCAGGAAATCGCCGGCGGCTCCCTCAACGTGCGCATCGAAGTGACCGGCAAGGACGAGATAGCCGCTCTGCAGGGCGACCTCCTGCGCATGGTGGACACCCTGCGCGCCAACATGGAGAGCATAACCGCCAAGGAGGCCGAGTCCCACGAGCAGGCCCAGGCCGCCCTTGAGGAGGCCAAGCGCGCCGACGCCCTGGCCCAAGAGGCCCAGGCCTCGCAACAGGGCATGGTGGCCGCCGCCGCCAAGCTGGAGCTCGTTGTGCGCGAGCTGGCCCAGGCGTCCGAGGGGCTCTCGCAGCTTTCCGGCAACATCACCACCGGCGCGGACGACCAGATGGCCCGCGTGGCCGAAACCGCCACGGCCATGGAGGAGATGAACGCCACAGTGCTCGAAGTGGCGCGCAACGCGGGCCAGGCGGCGGAGCAGACCGACGCCTCGCGCGGGAAGGCCCACGAGGGCGAGCAGGCCGTGCGCGCCACGGTGGAGGCCATGCGGACCCTGCGCACCATGTCCGAGGAGCTGCGCGCCAACATGCAGCGCCTGGGCGACCAGTCCGTGGCCATCGGCCAGGTCATGGGCGTCATCAACGACATTGCCGATCAGACCAACCTGCTGGCGCTTAACGCCGCCATCGAGGCCGCCCGCGCGGGCGACGCCGGGCGCGGCTTCGCCGTGGTGGCCGACGAGGTGCGCAAGCTGGCCGAGAAGACCATGCACGCCACCAAGGAAGTGGGCGAGACCATCCAGGGCATACAGACCCTGACAAGCACCAACGTGGACAGCATGGACAACGCCATGCAGGCCATGCAGCAGGCCGAGGACCGCTCCACGGAATCCGGCCAGCGCTTGGTCGAGATCATGACCATGGCCGACCGCGCCGCCGGGCAGGTGGCCTCCATCGCCACCGCCGCGGAGGAGCAGTCCGCCGCCAGCGAGGAGATCACCCGCAGCCTGGGGCGCATCGACTCCGTGGCCAAGGACAACAACGCCCTGGCCCAGCAGGCCAGCCAGGCCATCACCGGGCTGGCCGGGCAGACCGTGGCCCTGCGCCAGCTCATCGGCGAACTGCAGAAGAAGGCCGTGTAGGCGGCGGCAGCCCAAGCCGCCAGACGGACGATCGAACGGCGATGGTCCGTCCTGGGCTCCGCAGAGGCGAAGCATTCCATGGGTGCGGCCCCGGTGATGGGGGCGCTTTCCCCTGACTCGAAACGAGGCCAAAGGTCCGGCGCGGCGTGAAAACACCGCGTCGGCTTTTTTTGTGCCGCCCCCGTGCTTGAACCCTGCCTGCGCGAGTGCGCCGGAGGCTCCAGCGCTTGCCGGGAGACTTCCCCTGGGGTATGCGGCTGGTGCGGGGCTGGGCGAATCGCCTGGCGCGCATACCCGGCGACAAGGAGCATCCTGATGCGAGCGTATTGCTGTGTGGCGCTGCTGGCCTTTATTCTTGGCGGGTGCGCCGCGCCGAGCATAACCCTGGAGACCATGGAGCCCGCGCAGGTGCAGGAAACCACGAAACTGCGCCGCCTCGCCGTGACGCAGTTCCGCAACGACGCTGGCGGGGTCGCCACCGCGGCGGTGGAGAACTCCCTGGCGGCCGTGTCTTTTGGGCAAAAGCCCTACTTCACCCTTGTGGACGCCCGCGCCTTGCGGGGCATCGGCGACGATGCCGGCGATCTGGCCCGGCTGCGCCGCCAGGGCAAGGTGGCCGGGGCCGAGGCCGTCGTGCTCGGCACCGTGTCGCAGAGCGACTGGCGCGACGCCTACGAAACGGAGCAGCGCTCGGTCTGCGTGGCCTGGCGCGAGAACGGCTCCTGTCGCAAGACCGCCATGCGTCCTGTCCGCTGCGTGCGGCGCACCGGCGTCTTCGCCTTCACGCCCAAGGTCGTCAGCGCGGCCACGGGCGAAATCATCACCAGCGCCGAATTTGCGGAAAGCGAAGTGAGCAAGGCCTGCCACGGCGTGGACGACGAGCCCCTGACCAACGGCATGACCCTTGTGGCGGACGCGCGCAAAAGGGCTGTGCAGCGCTTCCGCAACCAGATTGCGCCGCACTTCGTCCAGGTGGAGATACGCCTGCTGACCGACGACGACTCCGGCATTCCCGCGCCGCTCAAGGCGAGCATTGAAAACGGCGTGGCCTATGCCAAAGGCAGGCGCATGGACAAGGCCTGCTCCCTGTGGCTCGGCGCTTCGGACGCGCACCGGGCGGGCTATGCCCTGCCGTATTTGAACGGCGTGTGCGCGGAATATGCCGGGGATTTGGATAAGGCCCGCAGCGACTACGAGCTGGCGGACAAGCGGGCCGTGAAGCCCGTGCCGGAGATCACCGAGGCCTTGGCGCGCATCCGCAAGGCCCAGGCCGACCTGCCGCTGCTGGACGAGCAGGTGCGCTAGCCGCCGCCGCGCACTATCCGCGGACGCGTCTTCAACCCGCCTCGCGCACCAGCCAGGCCGCGAAGTCGCCGCCGGTCTTGAACCCCACGCCCACCGCGCCCTTGCGCGCATAGAGCACGAAGGCCCAGGCCGGGTCGAAGCCGCTTGTGGTGGCGGACCAGAAGCCCTCAGGCCAGGCCTCCGCCCGTTCCAGCGCCGCCGGCAGGGCCGGTTCGGCGCGCTGCGCATCCACAAGCGATTCCAATTCATTGATGTCGGGCAGCCGCCAGCCGTGTCCGCCCAGGGCCAGGGCCTGCTCCCAGGTCAGGTTGCGCGCGTCGAGTGCGGCCGGGTGTTGCCAGCACAGGCCGGTCAGCTGGTCGAGCATGCCCTCCGCCACGGGCTCGAAGCGGGGCGCAGGCCAGGGCGCGCCCGCGCGCAGTGCGCCATCCTGGCCGCTGCCGGAGCAGGGCAGGGCAAGGCCCTCGGCGTCGTAGCAGGACAGCTGTCCGGTTTGCGGCAGCAGCGCGCTTGCGCCGCGCACGGGCCAGAGCAGGCGGAACTCGTCCTTGCGGCTGTAGAACATGCGGCCGCCCTCGAAATGCACGTTCCAGGCGTAGGCGGGCTGTCCGGCCTTGGTGGTGCTCGTCCAGTACCAGCCGAGAAAGACCTCGCGGAAGGGGTGCCCGGCGGGCAGGGCGGGCTGCTTGTTGCCGTGGTCGACGAGGGAGCGCAGCTCGCGGCGGTTGGGCATGCGCCAATCCGCATGGCCCAGATGGTTCTCGCGATTCAGCCCTGCCACCGCGGCGAGCGCCTCATTCCAGGGCAGCCCGTAGCCGAGGATGTTGGCCGAGCGCGGCCAGAACAGCCCGGTGGCGGCGTCCTCCGCCAGGTCCGGGCCGTGGAGGATGAAGCGCGGCTTCGCGGCGCTTTGGGTGGGGGGCAGAATGTGTCGCGGCATGGGACCTCGCTTCCGCGCCGCATGGTCATGGCGGCGGCGCTGGCCAAAGCCTACACGCAGAGGCGGAACGCCCGCAAGGGCGCGCACCGGCCAGGCGCGAATCCTCCACGCGGCGCTCGCGCGGGGTCCGGACGTCAAAAGTGCGCCCACCGTGCGCCTACAGTGGGCTTACTGTACGCCGACAGTACGCCCCGTCGCGCGCTCATCACACGCCAGTCACATGCCCGTCGCGCGCCGTCACGCCTACTTCGTCGGCCATTCGTCCGGCGCTCGCGCCGAAAGCATGCCAGGCGGCGTTCCCCAGGGCGGAGCCGCTTCGCATCGCCTTTGCTCCCAATGCCGAAGCTGCGGCGGCAGCCAGCCGGGGGAAGAAACAAAAGGCCTCCCGAAGCGTTTCGGGAGGCCTTTGCGAGGTGTTGTGGTGGGAGCGCCCGAGTGGCGGGGAACTCCCCTGGGGGCTTGATTTCAGCGCTGATTCCAGCGGCTGGTCAGGTGAAGACCGCGTGCCGCCGCAGGATCGAGGGACAACGCCCGCATCAGGCGGGCTGCACCAGCCGTCAGCACCAGCCGTCAGCACCAGACAGGCGGCACCAGACAGGCGGCATCAGCCGTCAGCATCAGCCCGCCAGGGCCTCCTGGCGCACGGCGGCGGCGAAGGTCTCCACCTCGGCCTCGGTGGTGGCGAAGGAGGTCATGAAGCGCACGAGGTTGCGCTCATAGTCCCAGGTGTAGAAGGCGAAGCGCTCCTGCAGGCGGGTGATGACCGCCGGGGCCAGCTCGGCGAACACCGCGTTGGTCTGCGGCTTTTGGGCGATGACCACGCCCGGCGCGCCGGCGAGCTTGTCTGCCAGATACTGGGCCATGGCGTTGGCGTGGCTGGCGTTTTCGCGCCAGAGGTCGTTTTCGAGCAGGGCCAGAAACTGCGCGGCGATGAAGCGCATCTTGGAGCAGAGCTGCATGCCCTGCTTGCGGATGAAGGCGAAGTCGCGCGCCAGCTCCGGGCGGAAGAAGACCACGGCCTCGCCGAACATGAGGCCGTTTTTGGTGCCGCCGAAGGAGAGCGCGTCCACGCCGAGGTTGGAGGAGGTCTCGCGCAGGGTCAGGCCCATGGCCGCGGCCGCGTTGCCCAGCCGCGCGCCGTCCATGTGCAGGTACAGGCCGTGCTGGTGGGCAAAGTCCGCCAGGTCGCGGATTTCAAGCGGGGTGTACAGGGTGCCCAGCTCCGTGGCCTGGGCGATGGAGACCACGCGGGGCTGGTTGTGGTGCTCGTTGCCCAGGTGCGCCAGCTGCGGGCGCAAGAGCTCCGGGGTCAGCTTGCCGTCGGGCGTGGGCACGCTCAGAAGCTTGCAGCCCAGGTGCCGCTCCGGCGCGCCGCCCTCGTCCACGTTGATGTGGGCGGACTCCGCGCAGAGCACGGCGTGGTGCGGCCGCGTCATGGCCGTAAGCGCCAGCACGTTGGCCGCCGTGCCCAGGAACACGAAGAAGGGCTCGGCGTGGTGGCCCAGCACATGCTGGATGCGCGTGCGGGCCGCCTCGGTCAGCGGATCGGCTCCATAAGCCTTGGCCGGGCCTTCGTTGGCCTTGGCCAGGGCCTCCATGACGCGCGGATGCACGCCCGCGTAGTTGTCGCTGGCGAAACAGGGTTCGTGTGACATGATCGCCGCCCGGCTACAGGGCCAAGGCCCGTTTGATGCGCGCCAGGGATTCGGTCTTGCCGAGCACGCACATGGTCTCGAACAGGCCGGGGCTGGCGGTCTTGCCGGTGAGGGCCACGCGCAGGGGCTGGGCCACGGCCTTGAACTTCAGCTCGCGGGCGTCGAGGAAGGCCTGGGTGGCGGCCTCCAGGGCCTTGTGGTCGGTGTAGTCGGCGGCGGCCTCGTAGATGGGCAAAAGCTCGGCCAGCAGCGCGCGCGACTCCGGCTTCAGCTGGTCGGCCACGGCCTTCTCCTCATAGACCACGCGGTCCGTGGGCAGCAGGAAGAACCGGGCCATGTCGGCCATTTCCACCAGGGTTTTGGCGCGCGGCTGTAGCAGCGGCACAATGCTCGCCAGATAGGCCGGGTCGAGGTTCAGGCCCTCGGGCTCGGCGATGAAGTCCGGCAGGAGCGCGGCCAGGCGCTCCGGCGCGGACTCCTTGATGTAGTGGGCGTTCAGCCACTCCAGCTTCTTGATGTCGAAGACCGACGGCGAGTTGCCCAGGTTGCCGGTGGAGAAGAGATTGATGAGCTCCTCGCGGCTGAAGATCTCCTGGTCGCCGTGGCTCCAGCCCAGCCGGGCCAGATAGTTGACGAGGGCCTCGGGCAGGTAGCCCATGACCTTGTACTCCATGACCGAAAGGGCGCCGTGGCGCTTGGAGAGCTTGGCCTTGTCCGGGCCCAGGATCATGGGCACATGGCCGAAATTGGGCACGTCCCAGCCGAAGGCCTGGTACAGCAGGACCTGGCGCGGGGTGTTGGCCACGTGGTCGTCGCCGCGCAAAACGTGGGTCACGCCCATTTCGTGGTCGTCCACCACCACGGCGAGGTTGTACGTGGGCGAGCCGTCGCTGCGGCGCAGAATCATGTCGTCCATCTCGGCGTTCTGCACGGCCGTGGGGCCTTTCACCATGTCGTGGAAGGCGGTGACGCCGTCCTGCGGGGTCTTGAAGCGGACGACGCGGCCCGCGCCGGGGCCCAGGGCGCGCTCGCGGCAGCGGCCATCGTACTTGGGCTTCTTGCCCTCGGCCCGCGCCTTCTCGCGCATGGCCTCCACTTCCTCCGGCGTGCACTCGCACCAGTAGGCGTGGCCGGTGGCCAGCAGCTTGTCGATGTAGCTGTTGTAGATGTCGAAGCGGTCGCTCTGGAACACGGCGGTGCCTTCGGCGGCCAGGTCGAGCCAGGCCATGGCCTGGATGATGGCGTCGGTGGCTTCCTTGGTGCTGCGCTCGCGGTCGGTGTCCTCCACGCGCAGCAGGAAATGGCCGCCCTTGTTCTTGGCGAGCAGCCAACTGAAGAGCGCGGTGCGCGCGCCGCCGATGTGCAGGTAGCCCGTGGGCGAGGGGGCGAAGCGGGTGGTGATGCTCATGGCTCAGGCTTCCTCGACGGCTTTGACCTGGGGAACTTCCTTCAGCACGATGCGCTCCACGCCGTTCTTGAGGGTCGCCTTGGACATGGGGCAGCCCTGGCAGCGGCCGGTCAGCCGCACCTTGACGATGCCGTTCTCCGTCACCTCAACCAGCTCCACATCGCCGCCATCGGCCTGCAGCATGGGCCGCACCTTGGCCAGAGCGGCCTCAACTTTCTCGCGCATGGGTCGTGCCTCCAAAGGAAAAAATGCCCCGCCGAAGCAGCGGGGAAAACTGGCGCAGAACTACGGCGTTTGGCCTGGGCTGTCAACGAAGCCGGGTGCGGCTGTTGACGCCTTTGGTTCCCTCGGCTAGTGCTGTGTCTAATCCGATACAAAACGTGACTGGGAGGACAGCATGCGCAAACAGGTTCAAATTCTCGCCGTACTGGCGTTGTGGACGCTTGTCTTTGTGGGCGCCGCCCAGGCGGAGCCGGGAGCCAAGGTGACGGAATCGTACGGCAAGGGCAAAAACGTGTTCAGCCTGGCCACGGGCAGCCCGGGCGAGCTGGGCCTGCTGCGCGAGCTGGGCGAGGCCTTTGCCGCCAAAAGCGACGCCCGGCTCGACTGGGTCAAGGCGGGCAGCGGCGAGTCCCTGGACCTCTTGAAGTCCAAGGCCGTGGACATGATCATGGTCCACGCGCCCGCGGCGGAGAAGAAGGCCGTGGCCGACGGCTGGGCCAATGGCCGCGTGCTCATCGGATCGAACGAATTCTACATCGTGGGCCCTGCGGCCGATCCGGCGAAGATCGCCCAGGCCAAGACGGCGGCCGAGGCGTACCGGGCCATTGCCGCCGCCCAGGCGAAGTTCTTTTCGCGCGGGGACGACTCCGGCACGCACCGCAAGGAGCTGAGCGTGTGGAAGCAGGCGGGCGTGCAGCCCGCGGGCGCGTGGTATGTGGTCACCAAGGCCTTCATGACCGCGACGCTCTTGCGCGCCAACGACGAGGGCGGCTACTTCATGACCGACTCCAGCACCTGGGCGGCGGAAAAGAAGGCCCTGCCCAAGCTCAAGATCCTCTTCCGGGGCGACAAGTATCTGGTGAACACCTATCACGCCCTGGCCCAGCCCGCCGGAGCCACGCCGGGCGCGGCCACAGCCGCGAAGTTCATCGAGTTCGTGGCCTCGGACGCCGGGCAGGAGATCATCCGCAACTACGGCAGAAAGACCATCGGCGAGGCGTTGTACGACGACGCCGCGTACGCCAAGAAGTACGACGACTAGCGGCAGGGCTGCCGGGCGGAGGGCCCGGCGGTTTTCCTCGCTATTTTGCAGCGTGTGCCCATGAAAAAGGCCAGCCGTGTTGCGCGGCTGGCCTTTCGTTGTCTTTGTGGCGTGCGCTTGCGCGACACCTTGGTCCGGCGGGTCGTCGCCCGGAAGCGGAAGCCGGCCTAGTGCCCGTGGGAGCAGTCGTGCCCGTGGGCGTGGGCGGCGCAAAGAATGTTGCTGTCCTTGATCTTGCCTTCGAGGAAGGCCTGCACGGCCTCGTCCACATCGCCGCCAACGCCGCGGAACACCTTGATGCCCGCCTGGCCGAGCTTCTGCACCGCGCCCTCGCCCATGTTGCCCGCGATGAGCACGGAAACGCCCATCTCCACCAGGGTGCCCACGAGATTGGACTTGCAGCCGCAGGCCGGGGGCGGGGTGAAGCCGTCTTTCGCGGCCACGGTTTTGGCGTCGTCGATGGTGAAGATGGTGAACGACTCGCAGTGGCCGAAGTGCTCGTCCACTTTGCCGCCGCGTGTGGGGACTGCGATCTTGGTCATGGTTCCCTCCAAAGGGATTTATGGTTTTTCGGCTGATTCCGAGTGGCCGCAGGAGGAACCGCTCCCGGTGCAGCCCTTGCGATGAAAATCGCCGCCCTTGCAGGCGGGGCAGGCCGCGGGCCTGCCGGTGCCGAAGGGCTCCTGCCAGGTGTGCCCGCAGGCCTTGCAGAGAAAATCGCGCATGTCCGGCTTGGCGCTCAGGGCTTCCGCCTCGGCCTCGGTGACCTCTATGCGCAGCACGCAGCCCAGCACCAGCGCGCGCGCCACCTTGCCCCTGGCCTGGGCTATGGTCCGGCCGAAGGTTTGCCGCGAGACGCCCATCCGCTTGGCCGCGTCCTCCTGGTACAGGGCCTCGAAGTCCGCCAGGCGGATGGCCTCGTATTCCTCCAGGGTCAGCGTCACTTCCTCCAAGGTGGAGGCGGGCTGCCCCGCGGGCTTGAACAGGCGGGCGCAGGGCGCGCCTGCGATGCGTCGGCAGCAGCGTGGTCTGGGCATGTGTTCCTCCGTGACGGTGTAGTTATGGGCATATGCCCGTTATGTCAAGGGGAGGGGGCGGAATTTCCCGTTCTAGACGCTTGATTGCCCGCATGCTATTGCGCGCCAAGATGAGCGCGGGGGGAACCAACGCCGATGAGAATAGCCTTTGTCAACGCCACGAGAAAATGGGGCGGGGTGAAGACCTGGTGCCTGGACATGGCCACCGCGCTGCAAGCGCAGGGGCACGCCGTGTGGATCTTCGGCCGTGGCGGCGAGTTTGTGGACAAGGCGGCGTTGCAGGGCGTGGCCGCGCGCGCGGTGAACTTCGGCTTCGACTTCAACCCCTTGGCCATCGCCTACTTCTTCTATTTCTTCCTCACCCGCCGCGTGGACGTGGTGGTGGTGAACATCGCCAGGGACCTGCGCACGGCGGGCGTGGCAGCCCGGCTTCTGGGTCTGCAGATCGTGCAGCACGTGGGCAGCGGCGGCGACTTTGAAGACATTCCCATGGTGCGCCTGGTGCACCGCCTGCTGCGGCCCCGGCTGTTGTGCTGCAGCCGGTATGTGGGCGAGCGCATCCTCATCCATGTGCCGAGCATGCAGGGCCAGGAGACCCACGCCCTGCACCCCGGCGTGCGCGTGCCGCCGGTTCCGGCCTTGGCCGCGCACACTCCGCCCGTGGTCGTCGCCACCAGCCAGCTCAATGCGGACAAGCACCATGCGGACCTGCTGACCGCCCTGGCGCGGCTCAAGGACGACGGCGTGGCCTTCCGCGCGGTCATTGCGGGCAGGGGAAGCCTGGAGCAGGAGCTGAAGGACAGGGCGGAGGCCCTTGGCCTGGCGGAGAGCGTGGAGTGGGCCGGGTTCACGACCGACGTGCCCGCGCTGCTGGCGCGCGGCGACGTGTTCGTGCTGCCCACGTTCATCGAGCCCCTGGGCATAGCCCTTGAGGAGGCCATGGCCGCGGGGCTTGCGCCTGTGGCTCGGGCCAGCGGCGGCGTGCCGGAGATCTGGCCGCCCGCCTGCCGCGCGTTTTTGGCTCCGCCCGACCCCGGACCCGAAGGGCTGGAGCAGGCCCTGCGCGTGCTGCTCACCCTGCCGGAGCAGGAGCGCCTGGCCCTGCGCCGCGCCGCCTGGGAGCACGCGCGCGCCAGCTTCAACCTGCCGGACCAGGCCGCGCGCTTCGCCCAGTGGATGGAGCGCCGGCAACACTGAGGCGGACGCCGAGACCGACAACGCGCAAGGGCGGAGGGGATTGCTCCCTTCCGCCCTTGTTTGTCGTTTGGTGTGGATGCCTGGTGGCCTTAGGCCGTCTTGGGCAGCGTGGTCAGGGATTCGCGGTAGATGGCGGCCACGCGGTCGCGGGTGCCGGGCACCGGCGCCACGGAGAGCAGCAGGCCGAGGGATGGAGTGTTCTCCACCAGGTCGCATAGGCGGTCGATGTCCGCGCCGCCGAAGCCCTCATCCGTGAGCTTTTGCGCCACGCCGACGCTGGCCAGCCAGGCCTCCACGCCGCGCGCCGCGGTCATGGCCTCGCCCGCAAGGCCTTGCAGGCCGGGCACGATGGGCCGCAGAATCTGGGCCAGCACCACGGGCTGGGCCGGGTAGCACTGGTGGATGACGGCGGGCAGCAGCATGGAGAGCCCCAGGCCGTGGGCCAGTTCCGGCTTCACCGCGCTCAAAGGGTGCTCCAGCGCGTGGGTGAAGTGCAAAAGCCCGTTGTCGAAGGCCGTTCCCGCGATCATGGCCGCATAGGCCAGGCAGTAGCGCGCGCGCAGGTCGTCGGGCTTGGCGATGGCCAGGGGCAGGTACTTGGCCACCAGGCGGATGGTCTCCTCGGCCAAGAGCACGGAGAGCGGATTGGCCGTGACGGACGTTGCCGCCTCGATGACGTGGTTCACGGCGTCGATGGAGACGAAGCGCGTCTGCGAGGGCGAGAGCTTGACCATCAGCGCCGGGTCGTCGATGGAGAAGATGGGGTAGATGCAATCGTAGGCGATGGCCGGCTTGTGGTTCAGGTCGGTTATGGTGGCCACGGCGAAGCGGTTCACCTCGCTGCCGGTGCCGTGGGTCAGGTTGATGACCACGACGGGCACTGCCTTTTCCGGGATGAAGGTGAAGCTGTAAATCTCTCGCGCGGTCCTGCCGGGATTGGCCAGCAGGATGGCCGCGCTCTTGCCCGCGTCGATGGGGCTGCCGCCGCCGATGGCGATGACCGCCTGGGCCCCGGCCTCCGCGCCCATGCGCGCGGCTTCGTCAATGGCGTCCGTGGTGGGGTTGGGCGTCACGCGGTCGTACAGGGTGATGCGGATGCCCTGCTTCTCGCAGGCGGACACAACATGGTCCCAGGCTCCTGTAAGCTTATAGGAATGGCCTCCGGTGACGCAAAGCACGCTCTGTATTCCGCGGGACTTGAGAGCTGCGGCGATCTCCTGCATCTTCGCAACAGCGCCGACGCCAAGATATGTTGTTGTCCGAGTCCTGACTTCCTTGACCGCGTACAGATCTATTGTCGTGTCCCACATGTGAGGCTCCTTCAATATTGCGTTGCTGCATTTGTTTCAGGTGTCGCTGATCGGACAGCGCTTTCTTGTGAAGACAATCACAAACTAGTCCTCGCAGGGGGATGCGTCAACACCGCCACGGGCGGTATTATTTTGAGTGTGGCTTCGGCCCATGCGAAGCCTTGAGCTTGAATCCCATGAGCAAAACGCCTAGCCTGGACAAACGTCACCCCCCGGAGGCCCCATGCAGAGCGAAGCGCAGTTCAAGATCCTGAGGAGCGTTTTCGAGGCCGCGCTCACGCGCATCGACCCCTACGGCATGATCAAACAGCGCATGCGGCTTGAGGGCCAGCGCCTCATTGTGGAGCTGGAGGCCGAGCGCTTCGAGACGGATCTTTCGCGCTTTTCCCGCGTCTTGGTCCTGGGTTGCGGCAAGGCTTCCGCGCGCATGGCCAAGGCCGTGGAGGAGATTCTGGGCGCGCGCGTTTCCGGCGGGCTGGTGTGCACCAAGTACGGGCACACGGAGGTCCTCTCGCGCATCGAGCAGGCCGAGGCCGCCCATCCGGTGCCCGACGAGGCGGGCGTGGCGGCTGCGGCGCACATTGCGGAGCTGGCGCGCGGGGCGGACGAGGACACCCTGGTCATCAACCTCATCTCCGGCGGGGGCTCGGCCCTGCTGCCCGCGCCCATGACGTACATGGACGGCGGCCGCCAGGTGCGGCTCACCCTGGAGCACAAGCAGGCCGTGACCCGCGCGCTGCTCGCCTGCGGGGCGGACATCCGCGAGATCAACTGCGTGCGCAAGCATCTTTCCGAACTCAAGGGCGGGCGCTTTTTGCGTCTGCTGGCCCCGGCCACGAGCCTGTCGCTCATTTTGTCAGACGTGGTGGGCGACCGGCTGGACACCATCGCCTCGGGCATCACCAGCGCGGACGAGAGCACCTACGCCCAGGCGCTCGACATTGTGCGCGGCTACGGCATTGAGCGGGCCATTCCGGCCGAGGTGCTGCGCGCCCTGGAGCTGGGCGCGGCCGGAGCCATAGCCGAAACGCCCAAGCCCGGCGACGCGGCCCTTGCGCTGGCCACGAACCTGCTCATCGGCACCAACCACGCCGCGCTCATGGCCGCGTGCGAAAAGGCGCGCGAGTTGGGCTACAACGTCGCGCCCCTGACCTGCCAGCTCACGGGAGAGGCGCGGGAGGTGGCGCGGTTTTTGTCGGGCATCGGGCAGGATGTGCGGCGCACGGGCATGCTGGTGGCGCGGCCGGCCTGCGTCATTGTGGGCGGGGAGACCGTGGTGACCCTGACCGGCGACGGCAAGGGCGGACGCAACCAGGAAATGGCACTGGCTTTTTTGGCCGAGATGGAGCGCGACCCGGAGCAGGGCCGGGGCATCGCGTTTTTGTCCGCCTCCACCGACGGCACGGACGGCCCCACGGACGCGGCCGGAGCCTACGCCTCGCCAGCCATGCTGCGGCGCGCGCGCGCGGCGGGCCTGTCCCTTTCCGGAGCCCTCAAGGCCAACGACTCCTATCACTTCTTCGAGGCCATCGGCGGGCTGTACAAGACCGGGCCCACGCGCACCAACGTGTGTGACCTGCACATGCTGCTGGTGGAGTAAGGGCCCCTGCGCGGGCTGACCTCGCGCCGTCGCGGTCAGCCGTGGGAGCCGTTGCCTGGCTTTGCTCGACAGGTCCGCTTGACGGGGCCTACCGGCCAGGGCTGCCGCGCCCGATGCGGCCCTAGGCCCCTTTGCGCACCAGTATCAGCGAGAAGTAGCTCGGTTTTTCAGGCACGTTGTCCATGCCGGTGATGACCTCCTGGCCCTCGTGCCCCAGGCGGGTGACGAACACGCTGGAGTCGCCGAGGCCAAGCTTTTGCAGCACCCGGCGGATGACGGGCATGTTCTTGTAGGCCTTCAGGATCACCGCGCACTGTGAGTTTTCCAGCGCCCGCGTCAGCTCCTCCTCACCGGCCACGCCGGAAACCACGGCCAGGTTTTCGCCGCTTTCCACCAGCACGCGGCCGGTAAAGGCCGCCGCAGCCTGGTAGCTGGTGATGCCGGGGATGACCTGGACCGGGATCTCGGCCAGCAGGCCGTTGAGGGTGCGCAGCAGATAGCCGAAGGTGCTGTACGTCAGCGGGTCGCCCAGGGTCAGAAAGGCGGCGCTCTTGCCCGCGCCCAGAATGCCCGCCACCGTGGCCGCGTTCTCGCGCCAGGCCTGGTCCAGCACGGCCTGGTCCCGGGTCATGGGGAAGTTCAGGCGCACCACTTGCGCGTCGGGCCGCAGGTGCGGGCTGGCGATGCTGAGGGCGAGGGAGGCCTCGTTCTTGGTGGAGGCCGCGGCCAGCACCACGTCGACCCGTTGCAGCGTCTTGACCGCCTTGAGGGTGATGAGGTCCGGGTCGCCGGGGCCGACGCCTATGCCGTAAAGAGTGCCGTAGCGGGTCATTTTTTGTCCTTATGCTTTGCGGTCTTGGCGGGCCGCGTGTTCAGCGTCTTGAGCTCCGGATGCAGCAGGCCGGCCAGTTCCTCGGCGGCGCCGATGCTCTGCGGGCCTGGCCGCGCATACTTCTGCTCGTCCACGAACCAGGCCCGGCCGCTTGTGGCGGCGGGGATGGTGCGCAGGCGCGGGCGTCTGTTCAAAGGCAGCGGGGCCGGGTTCATGGGGCCGCGCTGGATGAGATACGCCTCCGGCGCCAGGCGGATGATCTCCTCCTCGCTCACGCGGGCGAACTTGGCCTTGTCCTCCACGCAGTTGACGCCCCCGGCGCGGCGGATGATCTCGGCCACGAGCCCGGAGCCTCCGGCGGCCAGCATGTTGGGCGAGCGCACCTCGTAGAACACGCGCGGCCGGTCCTTGGCGGCGGCCACACGGGCGTCCAACGCGGCCAGCCGCGCCTCCATGCTCCGCACCATGTCCTCGGCCCGCGCGTCGCTGCCGGTCAGCACGCCCACGCGGCGGATGACGGAAAAGAGTTCGGCGAAGCTCGACGCATGGAACACGGCCACGCGCAGGCCGCGCTTCTTCAGCGCCTCCACCGGGAGCGAGGCCTCCTTGCGGCCCGCCATCTGGAGCACGAGGTCCGGCCGCTGGGCCAGCACGGCCTCCACGTTGGGACGCATGTGCGTGCCGATGACCGGGAGCCTGGCGATGCGCGCGGGCAGCCGGTCGGCGTCGGTGCGCGCGACGATGGCCTCGGCCCGGCCCAGGCCGTCGAGGATCTCGTTGAACGCGCCGTACAGCGCGATGACGCGTCCGGCGGGTCGCTCGAGCGCTATGGTCTGGCCCGCGTCGTCGGTGATGCTGACGCCTGCCTGCGCCCTAGCCGAGAAGAGCAGCAGCAGGGCCGGAACGAGGCTGAGCGCCAGGCACCAGGTGCGCCTGGGGCGCGCCGGTGACGGGATGCGGCGCCACGCGGATGTCCGTTTCATAGATGTCCTTCAGGTTCGCTTCGGTGAATACGTCCGTGGTCGGGCCGTCGAGGGCGATGCGTCCGGCCTTGAGGAAGATCAGACGCGGGCAGTAGAGCGCGGCCAGGTTGAGGTCGTGCACGGCGGTGAGCACGGTGCTGCCCTGGCGGTTCTGCGCGGCCAGCAGATCAAAGGCCTCCACGCGTCGGGCCAGGTCCAGGGCGCTGGTGGCCTCGTCCAGGAGCAGGGCGCCGCGGCCCTGGCACAGGGCGCGGGCCAGCAGCACGCGCTGGAATTCGCCGCCGGAAAGCTCTCCGGCCTGGCGCTCGGCCAGGTCCAGGCAATGGGCGTCGGCCAGGGCGGCCTGGGTCGCGGCCTCGTCCTGCGGGCCGTAGCCGCCCCAGAAGCCGGAGCTGGCGAAGCGGCCCATGCGCACCAGCTCGCGCACGGTGTAGCCCTGGGGCGGCGTGGCGCCCTGGGGCACGCAGGAGATGAGCCGGGCGCGCTCGCGCACGGGGAGAGTGGCCAGGTCGCGGCCGGCGATCTCCACACCGCCGGAGCCTGCGCCGTCGGAGCCTGCGCCGCCGGACCCCGCACAATGGGCCCCCGCTTTGCCGGTCATGGCGGGCAGAAGTCCGGCCAGGGCCAGCAGCAGGGTGGTCTTGCCGGAGCCGTTGGGTCCCAGCAGGGCGGCGAATTCGCCGGGAGCGAGATGCAGGCTGACGCCGTGCAGCACCGCCCGGCCCGCATAGCCGCAGGTGAGGTTGCGCGCGCGGATCATGCCCGGCCTCCGCCGTTTTTGCCGGAGGCGAGGCCCTTGCGCGCCAGCAGCAGGCAGAAGAACGGTCCGCCCACCAGCGCCGTGACCACGCCCACGGGCAGCTCGGCCCCGCCGGGCAGCACGCTGCGCGCCAGCACATCGGACCAGATGAGCAGCAGCGCGCCCAACAGCGCGGAGGCAGGCAACAGCCTGCGGTGCCCCGCGCCCAGCACCAGCCGCACCAGATGCGGCACCACCAGCCCCACGAAGCCGATGACGCCGGATACGGCCACGGCCGCGCCGGAGAGCAGGCTTGCGCCGAAAAGCAGCCACAGCCGCGAACGCCCGGCATCGAGCCCCAGCATGCGCGCCTGGGTCTCGCCCAGGGAGAGCACGTCCAGCTCGCCCGCGCGCCAGAACACGAGCAGCGCGCCCAGCAGCATGTACGGCCAGGCCAGCTGCGCATGCTCGAAGCCCCGGCCCTGAAAGCTGCCCATGATCCAGAACACGATGCTGGACACGCTTTCCTCGTCCAGGCTCTTCAAGAGCGAAATAAGGGCGGAGAGAAAGGTGGAGATCACGATGCCCGCCAGAACCAGCGTCTCGCGCCGCAGGCTGGAGAGCGGCCCGCCCCCCGCGCGGGAGAGGCCCAGCACCAGCCCAAGGGCGGCCAGCGCGCCCGCCAGGGCGCAGGCGGGCAGGGCGCGGTCGTCGCCGGAAAGCGCTGCGGCCCCGGCAAGGCCGCTCAAAATGGCCAGCGAGGCCCCGAAGGCCGCCCCGCCGGAAACGCCCAGGGTGAAGGCATCGGCCAGGGGATTGCGCAGCACCCCCTGGAAGGCCGCCCCCGCAATGGCCAGCGCGGCCCCGGTGATGCCCGCCAGCACGACGCGGGCCAGGCGGATGTCCACAATGACCACGGACAGGCTTGGGTCCACGGGCGCGCCGTAAGCGAAGCCCGCGGCCTGCAGCAGCGCTCCCAGGGCCTGGCCCGGCGTTGCGGGAAAACTGCCCACGCAGCAGGCCAGCAGCACGGAGGCCAGCACGGCGGAGGCCAAGAGCGCCAGGGCAAGCACGGCGGAACGGATGGACCGCCGCCTTTCTGAAGCGAGGACGTCCGTTTTTGCGTCTTCGCCCCTGCCCCCGGTTCTGGCCTCCGCCGCCATGCTAGAGGCCCAGTTCCTTATCCGCGTCCTTCAGGTGCTCAATCCAGAGCCGGGACACGGCCGGGCGGCTGCCCAGCCCCACCAGCACCGGCTTGGGCGCAATGCCCGCGGCGGAGAGCTTGCTGGCCCAGGAGTCGTCCTCCTTGCCCGCCATGTCGTTGTGGGCGTGGTCGCCCGCGACGCTCATGAGGGGCACGAGGTACGCGGTGCGCACGCCGTGGCGCTTCAGGGTCTGGATGGTGTCGTCGATTGTGGGCGCGCTTTCCACCGTGGCCACGTAGACGCCGGGGTCGAGCTTCCACAGGGCGAGCTGCAGGGCGGAGTAGGCGGCGTTGGCCGGATGTTCGGTGCCGTGGCCCATGAGCACCACGGCCTCGCCCTTCTTGTGCTGCGGCAGGGAGGGCAGAATGGCCTTGGCCGTGGCGTCGATGTCCTCCGGCCCATACAGCAGCGGGCGGCCCACGCTCACGTGCTTGATGCCCTTGGGCATGGCCTGGAAGGCCTCGGCCGTGGCCTTGATGTCGTTGTATTCGCGGCCGGGTATGGATTGCAGGGACTGCACGGCCACGTGGGTGAAGCCCTCGGCGGCCATGTCGGCCAGGGCCTGGGCCGGGGAGCGCTTGTGTATGCCTTCGCCCGCGATCTTGTCGCGGATGATCTTGGAGGAATAGGCCAGGCGCACGGGCACGCCCGGGAAGGCGGCCTCGGCCTGCTGCTTCAGCGAGTCGATGGCGGCCACGGCCTCGGGCACGCTGGTGCCGAAGGCCACCAGCAGGATGCCGTGCTTGGGCTCGGCGTGTTTTTTGTCTTCGCCCGCAAGGGCGGTCTGGCCCAGGGCCAGGCAAAGAGTCAGCGAGAGAACGGCGCGCAAGAGCGCGGCCAATGCGGTTTGACGCATGCGGAACCTCCACGATGGAGGGCGGGTGGGGGACAACAAAAAATCCCTTCCCGCAGAAATGGTGCGGAAAGGGATTCCCGTATTCGTCCCTTAGCATGTCCCGTCGGACAAAAGCCCTCGTTGCCGACGAGAAGCCATGACACAGTATCCGGCAGGTCTTCCGACTCACCCCATCGGCCCCGGCCTTCCCAGGAGTTTTCTCCCAGTGGCGCGCTAGGGGACCGATCGTTTGCGGGGCTCACGGCGGCGGGTCCGCTCCCGATTCACACGGGATTCCCTCTTCACCCCGCAGTTGCGGGGCACCGGACACAATAGTGGTTAGTCGGTCGGGGAAGGGGTGTCAAGCGGCGCGGGCGTGCGCCAATGAGCCGCATCAGCGGGGCGCGGCCACGAAGGGTGTCGGCAATGGGCGCTTGCGGGGCGTGCAAAGCAAGGGCGTCAATGGATGAGCGTCAATGGATGAGCTTAAAGGATGTGCATCAATGGATGGGGCGGCAAGCGGAGGCATCGTCGCAGGGCGTCAGCTACGGGCGGCGTGCGCCAATGAGCCGCATCAGCGGGGTGCGGGCGCCTCGACAGGCGCGGCCACGGGCGCGCTGACCTCGGCCAGCAGCTTTTCGATGTCGAGCACCAGGGCGTCGCTTTCGCCCATCATGCCGAAGCCCAGAATGGGCAGGGTGTAAATGTCCTGCACGGGCACCGTGAAGCCGGTGACCACCACCTGCTGTTGGCGCAGCACCTCGTCCACCAGCAGGGCCGCGCCGGCCTCGCCCATGCGCACGGTGATGATGAGTCCGCGCTCGATGCCCGGGCAGGAGTCGCCCAGGCCCAGGTGCCGGCACAGGCGCAGCAGGTGGAAGATCTGGCCGCGCACGCTCACGGCCTCGCTGCCGTCGGGCAGGGACACCAGGTCTTCGGCCTGGGGCGCGTATATCTCCAGCACGTCGCGCGAGGGCACGATGAGCGTCTCCGGTCCCACGCGGCACACAAGCGCGTCCACAATGCCCTCGTTCACCGAGCGCGAAAGCGGAATGGACAGGGTGAAGCGCGAGCCGGCGGCGGGCAGGTTCTCGATCTTGATGTCGCCGCCGAGGGTGGTGCGCACGGCGTTGGCCACGGCGTCCATGCCCACGCCCCGGCCGGAAACGTCGGTGACTTTCTCCGCCGTGGAGAAGCCGGAGGAGAGGATGAACTGGATGACCTCCTGGTCGGAGAGTTCCTGGCCGGGCTCCACCAGGCCGCGCTCTTGGGCTTTCTTCAAAATTTTCGCGGCGTTCAGGCCCCGGCCGTCGTCGCTCACCTCCACATAGGCCGTGTCGCCCTTGCGGTAGGCCGTCAGGTTGACCGCGCCGGTCTCGTCCTTGCCCGCGGCGGCGCGTTCCTCGGGCGTCTCCAGCCCGTGGTCCAGGGCGTTGCGCAACAGGTGCACCAGGGGTTCGTTCAGGCTTTCCACAATGGTCTTGTCCAGGGCCAGTTCATCGCCGGTGATGGTGAAGCGCACCTTCTTCTGCATCTTCTGGCTCAGGCTCTGCACCAGGCGGTTCATGGGCAAAAAGATCTGCTTCAGCGGCACCAGGCGGATGGCGTCCACCTGGGTCTGCAGGCCGGTGATGACCGTGTCGAGCTCGGCCAGGGTGGAGGCGGAGAGGGTGGCCCCGCGCATGCCGCTTTGGGAGAGCACCGCAAAGGTGACCATGAGCTTGCCCACCAGCTCGATCAGGCTGTCCAGGCGTTCGGTGGGCACGCGGATGCTGGTGATGCCCTGCTTGCTGGCGGCCAGGGCCTTTTCGGCGTGCTTGTCCGCGTCCTCGGCAGGGGGCTCGGCGGCAGGGGAGGCTGCGGCTTCGGGTTCCGCAACGGCCAGGGGAGCGCTCGCTTCGGCGGCCCGCGATTCCAGCACCGGCGGCGCTGTGGCGGTTTTCGGCTGGTCGAGCACGCCCGCCAGGGCGTACAGGAACTTCTTGTGCGCCTCGCACAGGCGCAACAGCGCGGTGACGATGGGCTCGTTGACCGGGGTTATGCCGTCGGCCAGCATGTCTAAAAGCGAAATGACCTGGGCCGAGGCCAGCTTGAGGTGCGAAAGGCCCAGGGCCTCCAGCACATGGGACACGTCGTTGGCTGTGGGCCGGCCGTCCTCCAGCAGAAGGATCTTCTCCTCCAGGGGGGCGATGCACTGGCGGATGTGGTCCCTCACTGGACGCTCCCCTCGGGCAGGCCGCATTCGACATCCCCGGCTTTGGCCACGGGCTGGATGACGGCGTCGAAGTCCCAGGCGTAGAAATTTTCGCGGCAGGCGCCGCACAGCCCGCGCACGCGGATGGTCCACATGCCGGCCAGGGCCGCGATGTCCTCCCACACGCCGGAGCCGAAGCTCTTCACCGCCGCGACATCCAGGACCACGGGCGTGGTTTGCGGCAGGCCGAGGATGGCGCCCACGATCTCATCGGCCTGAGACTTCTTGTGGATGCGCGGGCAGCTCAGGCGCAGCACTGTGGCCCCAGGCTCCTGCTCCACGGCGAGGCAATGGTCGCTGCTGGCCTTGGCCGTTTTGCCGCCCTCGCCCGCGGCGGCGGCAAGCACCTCGCACACGGCGTCTATCTCGGACTGGTCCGGCGCGCCAAGGTCGCGTATCTGCTCGATGACCGCGAACACGGAGTTGACGCCGTGCGCGGCCAGGGAAATGTTGTCGGCGCTGTGCTCCAGGGTGCCCGCCTGCAATTTTTTGAGGAAGCTCTCCACCTTGTGGGTGAAGGCGCTCGCGGCCTCGAACCCGGGCATGAAGCCGGTGACGCCCTTGATGGTGTGCAGGGGCCGGGCCAGCACCTCTATGCCCGCGGCCACTTCGCCGGCGCCAAGAAGCTCCAGGCCTTCCAGCACCTGGGGATAATACTTGTCGCCGACTTCGGCGAAGAATTCCTCGGACAGGGCGTCGCTCAAAAGAAAATCCTTTTTGACGGGCTTACGCCACGATGAAACCGAGTTTCTGGAGTTCTTCGAAGAGCTTGTCCTTGCGCACGGGCTTCACGATGTAGCCGGAGGCCACGCCATCGTGGAACGAGCGTATGACGGTCTTGGGGTCGTCGAGGGCCGTGGTCATGAGCACCTTCACGCTCGGCTTGCCGGGCAGGGTCTGCTCGTAGTCGCGTATTTTCTGCAGGGCCTCAAGGCCGTCCATCTCCGGCATCATGATGTCCATGAGCAGGAGTTCGTACGGCCGACCCTCGGCATGCGCAAGTTTGAAGGCCTCCAGCGCTTCGACGCCGTTGACCACCACGTCCACCTCGAACAGGGTGTTCAAAAACACGGAAAGCACCTTCCGGCCCAGAAATTCGTCTTCGGCTATAAGCGCTCGCATACCCTTCCTCCCACGGCGGACAGGCCGCTTGGTGTGTGTAATGTATTCGCGCAACCACCGAAAAAGTCAACAACAGATAGTGCAAGGCTCATGTTCTGCGCACTTGCGCGGGGGCAGTGTTGTGAGTACAAGCGCGCTCATGCGAGGCTTCATCTCACCCGAACGCGCGGCGCGTATTCACGGCGTGCTCTCCCGCCGTCAGACCGACGTCACGCTGGTCATGGACAACATTTGGAATCCGCACAATGTCTCCGCCATTTTGCGCAGTTGCGACGCCTTCGGGCTGTTCCGCATCCATTTGTATTACACCACGGAAAAATGGCCGGAGATGGGCACCAAGTCCTCGGCCTCGGCCAAAAAGTGGATTGAGCGCGTGGGCCACGAGTCCGCCCCGGAAATGCTCTCCGGCCTCAAGCAGGCGGGCATGCAGGTCATCCGCACCGGCTTTTCCGAAACCGCAAAGCCTCTTTACGACTTCGACTTCACCAAGCCCACGGCCGTGATCCTGAGCAACGAGCATCGCGGCGCGTCACCGGAACTCATCGACCAGGTGGCCGAGGAGCTTTACATTCCCATGCAGGGAATGGTGCAAAGCCTCAATGTTTCCGTGGCCGCGGCGGTCATTCTGTACGAGATGTTCTCCCAGCGCCGGCGCGCGGGGCTCCTGGACACTCCGGCCCTGTCCCCGGAGGAATTGGAGGCTTTGGCCCTGGAGTGGAGCGACAAGTAGCGCCGAGGCGCTGCGATGCCTGAACCGCCGGCGCCTTTGGCTTTCGGCGGTTGGCCCGCCGGGTCGCCTTCGGCCCAGGGTTCCGGAAAGCTCCATATGGAAAGAGGCTGCGCACGTGCGCGGCGGACGAAAAAGCATGAACGGCCTGGAAGCGATTCCGGGCCGTTTTTTTGCGGCTTGCGGAATCCGCGCAAACTCGGCCGGCTTTGCGCAGGAAGCGCACGGGGTGGGGCCACGCCATGACTTCCGGCAGGACGGCGACAGCGGGCGCGCCCGGCGTGTGCGGTGCCGTTCACGGGCTTTGCCGCGCAGGAACGGGTCCCGGCAGGGGCGCGGCAGGCATTCGCCTGTGCGGGATGTCTGGCGGGCTGGCTCGGCGGGGCTGGCTCGGCGCGGCGGGGGACGCCGGTGGGCGGGCGCGGGAACGCCTGGGCCACCTGGGCAAGGGACCCGCGTGGGCACGCGCGCGTATGGCGTCGCGCCGGCATGATTGTGAGCGGAGAGGCGAAGAACCCGTGGCCGAGGGCGGCTGGATGGGCGTTTTGCCGCAGCGCCAGGCGCCGCATAAAAGAAAACCGACCGAACCACCCCACGCAATCGGCGGGGCGGTCCGGACGGTCATTCTGCAAACATCAAGGCTGCCGGGCGAACCCGGCCCAAGGGCCTAGTGGTGGCCTTCTTTCTTGCCCTGCTGGATGCGGATGAAGGCCACGGTGATGATCCAGGCCAGATAGATGAAGATGAGGGAAACGCCGACGGTTCCCTGGCTGGTGCTGTGGGCCATGTCTTTCAAAAGTTCGCCGAGCATGGATCAATCCTCCGGATTTTCTTACCTGGCCTTTGCAAGCCAAGGCGCGCCTATTTCACGCGATCGCCGGGAAATGTCAAGGGGGGTCTCCGGCTTGGCTAAAGGCGAAGCCCCTTGCCAGCGAGACGCCGGGCGCGTTACTGTGGTCCGACAGAATTTTCGCCACGGAGGCGCACATGACCGAAAAACCCCGCATTGTCGTGCTCGACGCGTTCACCATGGGCCAGGACGTCTCCTGGGAGGGCATAGCCAGCCAGGGCGAACTGCACCTGTACGACCGCACCCAGCCCGCGCAGCTTTTGGAGCGGGCCAAGGGCGCGCAGGTGCTGCTCACCAACAAGACCGTGCTGGACCGCGCCGCCATAGAGGCCCTGCCGGACCTGCAATGCATCTGCGTGCTGGCCACGGGCTACAACGTCATCGACCTTGCGGCCGCGGCGGCGCGGGGCATTCCCGTGTGCAACGCGCCGGGCTATTCGCCGCCCGCCGTGGCGCAGCACGTCATGGCCGTGGTGCTGGAGCTGTTCACCCATGTTTCGCTGCACGCCCGCGCCGTGCGCGACGGCCGCTGGAGCTCGCAGCCGGACTTCTGCGTGTGGGACGAGCCCATTGTGGAGCTGGCGGGCAAGACCTTCGGCGTGGTGGGCTTCGGGGCCATCGGCAACCGCGTGGCCGAGCTGGCCAACGCCTTCGGCATGCGCGTGCTGGCCCACGTGCCGCGCCCCAAGGAGCTGCCGCCCTACGGCCCCTTCGACTTCGTCTCGCTGGACGCGCTTTTCGAGGAGTCCGACGTGGTGAGCCTGCACTGCCCGCTGACCGCCGAGAACGAGAACATGGTCGACGCGCGCCTGCTTTCGCTCATGAAGCCCACAGCCTACCTGGTGAACACCGCGCGCGGGCCGCTGGTGGACGAGGCCGCGCTCGCCGCCGCGCTTTCGGCCGGCAAGCTCGCCGGGGCCGCCCTCGACGTGGTGCGCCAGGAGCCCATCCAGCCAGAGAACCCGCTGCTTTCCGCCCCGAACTGCCTCATCACCCCGCATGTGGCCTGGGCCAGCCGCGAGGCGCGCGGGCGGCTTTTGCGCATCGTCGCCCAGAACCTGGGCGCGTTTTTGCGCGGCACGCCGCAAAACGTGGTGAACGGCGTGGGCTAGCGGGGGCTCCATGAATACAACGCCCACCGCGGTCACTTGGCGCTGCAGGGGCTGCGCCGGTGAGCCAAATCAACGGCGCAGCACACAACGTCCGTGGATATCATGGTCCGTGGATATCATGGCTAGCGGGCGGGCAGGGCGGCCAAGGCAAGAGCCCGGTGCCGGGTCGCAAGAGCCGCCCCATGACTTTACAGCGACACGGAAGCTGTGTCATTCGTGACATCTGACAATTCCCAAACCTGTCTCTTCGACCTCTGTCCCTTTTGACCAACCCGGAGGAACGCCATGCGTAAATTTTCCTTTGTTCTCGGCCTTGTGGCCATGCTGGCCTTTGCTGGCAACGCCGCCGCCGCGGAAGCCATCCTGGTGGGCACCACCACCAGCACCGCCGACACCGGCCTGCTCGACTACCTGGCGCCGAAGATTTTGAAAGACACCGGCCTCGACATGCGCTGGATCGCCGTGGGCACGGGCAAGGCCCTGGAGCACGGCAAGAACTGCGACGTGGACATCCTCATGGTGCACGCCCCGGGCGCGGAGAAGAAATTCATCGCCGACGGCAACGGCGTGAGCCGCACGGAGTTCATGTACAACGACTTCGTGCTGGTGGGCCCGGCCAAGGACCCCGCCAAGATCAAGGGCAAGAGCGCGGCCGATGCGCTGAAGACCATCGCGGCGGCCAAGGCCTCCTTCGCCAGCCGCGGCGACGACTCCGGCACGGACAAGCTGGAGAAGAGCCTGTGGAAGAACGCCGGCCTCGCCCCGGACAAGGAGTCCTGGTACATCCAGGTGGGCCAGGGCATGCTCGTCACCCTGCGCATGGCGGCCGAGCGCGGCGCCTACACCATCACCGACCGCGGCACCTGGATCGCCTTTGAGGCCAAGGAGCACCACTCCGGCCTGGTCGTCGTTTCCGAGGGCGACATGGCCCTGCGCAACCAGTACAGCATCATCCTGCTGCCGCCCAAGTGCTCCAAGATCAAGCACGAGGCCGCCAAGAAGCTGCAGGCCTGGTTCGTCTCCAAGACCGGGCAGAAGGCCATCGCCGACTTCAAGGTCGAGGGCAAGCAGCTCTTCACGCCCAACGCGGCCGGCGCGGCCAAATAGGCCGGGCGGAAGCGCGCGGCAGTGGACTACTTCAGCGAAGGCTTCGCCAGGGCCGTCGAACTGCTGTTGAGCCTGGACCCGGAGACATTCTCCGCGGTGTGGGCCACGGCGGCGGTGACGGCCCTGGCGCTCGCCGCAAGCCTGACCATCGGACTGCCCCTGGGTTTCGCCCTGGGGCATTTCCGCTTTCCCGGCCGCCGCGTGGCGCGGCTGTTCGTGGACTGGATGCTCTCGCTGCCCACGGTGGTCATCGGGCTCATCGTCTACGCCCTGTTCACCACGCGCGGGCCGCTGGGCGAGTGGGGGCTGCTGTTCACCGTACAGGGCATGGGCATCGGCCTCACGCTGCTCGGCCTGCCCATCATCATCGCCATGACCGCCACGGCTGTGGAGTCCACGGACGTGCGCCTGACCGAGACCGTGCTCTCCCTCGGCGCGGACAGGATGCAGCTGCTCTTCGCCACGCTTTCCGAGGCGCGCTTCGCCATGGCGCTCGCCGCGGCCTCGGCCTTTGGCCGCATCGTCTCCGAGGTCGGCATCGCCATGATGGTCGGCGGCAACATCAAATGGCACACGCGCACCATCACCACGGCCATTGCGCTGGAGACCGGCAAGGGCGAGTTCGCCACGGGCATTGCGCTGGGCATCGTGCTCATGCTGGTGGCGCTGGTGGTGAATTTGCTGGTGGCGCTGCTGCGCCGGAGGGCCGGGGCATGAGCGCGCCGCTGTATCAGCTGCGCGGCGTCGAGGCCGCCTACGCCGGGGAGCAAAGCGTGCTCCACGTGCCCGGGCTCGACATTGCGCGCGGCGAGATTCTGGGCCTGGCCGGCCACAACGGCAGCGGCAAAAGCACGCTGCTCAAGCTGCTGGGATTTTTGATGAACGCCCGTGCGGGCAGCATGGTTTTCGATGGCGGGCTTGTGGATCATGCGGCCCTGCGCTCCGGGCATTTGCTGCGGCGCAAGGCCGTGCTGCTGGGGCAGGACACCTGCCTGCTCAAGCGCAGCGTGGCCGCCAACGTGGCCTATGGCCTCAAGCTGCGCGGCCAGCCCGCGCCCAGGCAGCGCATCGCCCAGGCGCTGGCCCTGGTGGGGCTCGATTTCGCCCAGTACGGCGGACGGCCCTGGATGCGGCTTTCCGGCGGCGAGGCCCGGCGCGTGGCCCTGGCTGCCCGGCTGATCCTTGATCCCCTGGCGCTCTTGCTCGACGAGCCCACCACCGGCCTGGACCGCGCCAGCACGGAGCACGTGAAGCGCGCCGTCTTGAGCGCGCGCGCGAACCACGGCGCCACGCTGGTCATCGTCAGCCACGACATGGCCTGGCTTTCGTCCTGCGCGGACAGGGTGCTGACCCTGGAAGAGGGCCGCATCATCGGCGGCTTGTAAGCCCGCCTGCGGAAAGACGCCCAGGCGCTGCCTGCCCAGCCCTGCCCGCGCACATTCGCCAGCGGCCTCAAGGCCGCGGGAAGCCGGCCGCTGCTAAAACGCGGCCACCATGTCGTCGGAAATGGCGCGGTACACATCGGCCACCAGCACGATGCCCAGGACCTTGCCGTTTTCGGCCACGACGGCCCAGCCGCGCTTCTTGCGCAGAAAAAGCTCCAGCACCACGGGCAGGGGGTCTGTGGGCTTCAGCACGGGCACGTCGGGCTCCATGTGGCTGGCGAGCTCCGTGTGGGTGCACGCGGCGCTGGCCCGGGCAAAGGTCTTGTCGAAGTCTCCCTCTTTGGCCACCTTGAGCTCGGAGTCGCGCAGCACGCATTCGTCCAGCGCGGCCAGCACGTTCCATACGGAAATGGCGCCCTTGAGCGCGCCCTCGCGGCTGCCGGACTTGCCCAGCACGAGCACCACGTTGTTCTCCGGCGTCTTTTTCTGGCTCTCGCGCAGCGCGCGCACGGCCTGGGCCAGACTGGCGTTCTCGTCCACGCTGGCAAAGTCCTCGCGCATCAAATCCCAAGCCCTTTTGCGAAACAGCATGCGGCACTCCTGATGGTATCTTCCGCCCAATTGAGAGATCAACGCCGGGCGGTTATTCCCTATAGCCCGTCCGGCGGGGCCGAGGCAAGCGGGACGCGCCCGCGGGCCCGAGCGCGCCGGGCCTTGACAATCACCTTGCCAGACCGCACTCTGCGGACCATGAAGCGCGTTCTGACCCTTGCGGTCCTGCTGCTCGTTTTCGCCGCCGCGCCCCTCCGGGCCGAGATTCCCTTCGGACCCGGCGAGAAGCTCAGCTACGATCTCTATTGGACCTTCATCCTGGCGGGCAGCGCCACGCTGGAGACCTTGGCCGCGGAGCCCGTGGAGGGCCATCCTGCCACGCATTTTCGCGCCCTGGCGCAAAGCACGCCCTTTGTGGACAAGTTCTACAAGGTGCGCGACTCCATCGAGAGCTGGGTGGACCCCGGCGTGACCAGGGCCCTGCTGTACAAGAAAGACCAGAGCGAGGGCGACTACGTGCGGCACTATCTTGTGCGCTTCGACAAGAACGGCAACGTGGCCTACCGCTACAGCAAGGGCGCGCTCAAGAATGCGGTGACGATCCCCTACGGCACCTTCGACCCGCTCTCCATGCTCTTCTTGTTCCGCACCAAGGAGCTGCACGTGGGCATGGAGTTCGCCGCGCCCGTGACGGACGGCGAAAAGAGCATCACCGGCACGGCCAAGGTGGTGCGGCGCGAAACAATCAAAACAAAGGCGGGCGAGTTCGACACCCTGCTTGTGGAACCCGACGTGCGCAACATCGGCGGCGTGTTCCGCAAAAGCCCGGACGCGACCCTTCAGGTCTGGATCACCAACGACTCCCGGCGCATTCCCGTGCGCGTGAAGAGCAAGGTCGTGGTGGGCCACTTCTCCATGGAACTCACGGGGTATGAACCCCCGAAAAACAAGGCGGCGCATTGAAAAATTCTCGCAACGGCAAGTCCACCAAGGCAGCTCATCCCGGTTCCCGTCCGCACCGTCCCGCGCGGCAGGCGCCCAAGCCCGTGCGCGAGGCGCACCCGCTGGAGGGCAAGACCCTCGATCTGGCCATAGAGACCCTGGCCCTTGGCGGCGCAGGCGTGGCGCGGCTCACCGGCGATTGCGGCCTGGAGGGCGGCGCGGGCATGACCGTGTTCGTCGCGGGCGGCCTGCCCGGCTCCACGGTCACGGCGCGCATCACCAAAATGCACCGCCGCCACGCCGAGGCCCAGGCCGTGGCCGTCGTCACCCCCTCGCCCGACGCCGTGACGCCGTTCTGCCCGCATTTCGGCGTTTGCGGCGGGTGCACGCTGCAAAGCCTTGCGCCCGCGCGCCAGCTGTACTGGAAAGAACGCCAGATCGTGGACGCGCTCAAGCGCATCGGCCGGGTGGAGCCTGGAACGGTGCTGCCGGCCGTGGCCGCGCCCAGCACCACGGCCTTCCGCAACAAGATGGAGTTCGCCTTCCAGGGCTTGGGCGCTTCCCTGCGTCTGGGGCTGTACAGCAAGGCCGACACCGGCCGCGTGTTCGACCTGGAGGCCTGCCCGATCTTCCCCGCCGGCGGCTACGAGATTTTGGACGCCGTGCGCGCGGCCTGCCGCGAGGCCGGGCTTTCGGCCTACGAGCGCCGCACGGGCCAGGGTTTGCTGCGCCATCTGGTGCTGCGCCACAGCGTGCACCAGGACAAGTATCTGGCGCAGCTCATTACCGCGCCCGTGCCCGCGGACAGCGCCCCGGCGCTGGCCATTCTGGCCATGGGCGACGCGCTGCTGAAGCGCTTTCCCCGCCTGTCCGGCTTTGTCCACGCGCAGCGCGCCAAGGCCGACGGCCTGGCCCAGTCCGAGCGCACCCTCTTGGCCCTGGGCGAAAGCGCCCTCATCGAGACCCTTGAGGACGCGCGCTATTCCATCAGCGCCGACGCCTTTTTCCAGACCAGCACCGGCGGGGCGCTGGCCCTGTATTCCGCCGCGCGCGAGCTGGCCGACCTTGATCCCAAGGACGTGGTGTTCGACCTGTACTGCGGCGGCGGCGGCATCGCGCTCTTCCTCGCGCCCGCCTGCGCGCGCGTGCTGGGGCTGGAGATGAATCCCTCTGCCGTGGCCGACGCCGAGGCCAACGCCAAGCGCAACAGCGTGTCCAACTGCCGCTTTCTGCGCGCGGACCTGACCGGCGAAAGCGCCGTGCCGGAGCGCCTGCCCGAGGGCTTCGCCAAGCCGGACGTGGTCGTGGTGGACCCCCCGCGCGAGGGGCTGGACGCCGGCGTGGCGGCCTGGCTCAACCGCGTGCGGCCCTCGCGGCTGGTGTATGTCTCCTGCAATCCGGCCACCCTTGCGCGCGACGCCGGGCTCTTGGCCGAGGGCTACACCCTGGCCGCCGTGCGCGCCGTGGACCTGTTCCCGCACACGGCCCATGCCGAGTGCGTGGCCCTGTTCCAGCCCAAATAGCATGGTGCGGGGGCGTGCTTGCCCCCCTTGCCGCCTGGGCGGAAGCGCGCTAGGCTTCAGCTGTAGTTATTACCCCCGGAGGGATGGAACATGGCGGCCATAATCCGCAAGAGCCTGCTGCAATTGGTTTTTTCCGGCGCTTTTATGAAGCGCTGGAACGACCGCCTGCGCCCCATGGAGCTCATGGAGGTGGACAAGCAGGCCCACAAGATGATCGTGGCCTGGATGCTGCTCACCCGCATCACCGCGCACATGGACATGGACGAGCGCCTGGCCCTGGTGGAGGAGGTCGTCGAGGGCGGCATCTTCGACTACTTCTACCGCCTGGTCATCACCGACATCAAGCCGCCGGTATTCTACAAGATAAAGGCCAACCGCGAGGACTACCAGAAGCTCACCCAGTGGGTTTTGCCGCAGCTGAAGCCCCGGCTGGCCCCCCTGGGCGCGGCCTTTTGGGAGCGCATGACCGAGGCGCTGATGGAGCCGGAGGAGAAGACCCTGGCCCGGCGCATCCTCATGGCCGCGCACCTGTACGCCTCGTACTCCGAGTTCCGGGTGCTCAAGCCCCTGAACCCGCAGGACGAGGAGATGCCGGAGATCGAGGAGAGCTTCCGCACGCGGCTCAACGGGCTTACGGACATCCCCGGCGTGGCCGATCTCTTGGCCGGCACCAACGAGTTCAGCCGCTTCGCCGCGCGCGCGGGCCAGCTGCGCTTCCAGAAGCGCTGGTCGCAAACGCCCCGCGTACCGGAAACCACCGTGCTGGGGCACATGTTCCTGGTCGCCACCTACTCCTGGTTTTTCAGCGTGGAGGCGGGCGCCTGCCAGGCAAGGCGGCAGAACAACTTCTTCACCGGCCTGTTCCACGACCTGCCGGAGCTGCTCACCCGCGACATCATCTCGCCGGTGAAAAGCGCGGACGCCTCCATCGGCGAGCTCATCAAGCAGTATGAGAACCAGGAGCTGGAGCGCAAGATCCTCGGCCCGCTCAAGAACGGCAAGTGCGAGGATCTGGCCGAGCGCCTGTCGTACCTGCTGGGGCTGGAGGTCGGATCGGAGTTCATCGCCACCGTGCGCGAGGACGGCGAGGTGCGCAATGTTACCGAGGCCGACCTGCGAGGCCACATGAACCGCGACGAGCTCGACCCCAAGGACGGCCCGCTGCTCAAGATGTGCGACCGTCTGGCCGCGTTCATCGAGGCCGACACGGCCCTGCGCAACGGCATCAACAACGAGCAGCTGCATCAGGCCCGCTGGCGCATCCGCCAGATGTACGAGAACAGGCCCGAGGTCATGGGCATCCAGGTGGGCGCGCTCCTGGCGGACTTCGACTAGGGAACCCACAGAGCGCCATGCAGCAGCAGGACGAAACGCTTTCCCCGGCCCCTTCGCTGGCCCCGGGCCTGTACGTGGTGCCCACGCCCATAGGCAACGCGGGCGATCTTTCGCCGCGCGCGGCGGATGTTTTGTGCCGCGCCCACGTGGTGCTGGCCGAGGACACGCGCCGGGCCGGACTGTTCTTCCACCGCCAGGGACTTGCGCGCGCCCAGGGCCGCAGCGGCTTCTTCAGCCTGCACGAGCACAACGAGGCCGGGCGCATTCCGCAAGTCATGGAGATGATAGCGCAGGGCCAGGCCGTGGCGCTCATCAGCGACGCGGGCACCCCGGTGCTCTCCGACCCCGGCTACCGGCTGGTGCGCGCCTGCCGCCAGGGCGGGCTTTTCGTCACCTCGCTGCCGGGGCCCTTCGCCCCTGCCGTGGCGCTTTCCGCCTGCGGCCTGCCGCCCTCGCCCATGACCTTTCTGGGCTTTCTGCCCCGGCAGAAGGGCCAGGCGCAGCGGCTGCTCTCCCGCCATGCGGCCACGGGGGCGAGCCTGATCTTTTTTGAGCGCAAGGACCGTCTGGCCGCCACCCTGGCCCTGGCCGCGGGTGTGCTGGGCGACCGCGAGTTCGCCATCTGCCGGGAATTGACCAAGCAATACGAGGAGTTTATTCTTGGCCGCCTGGGCGCGCTCGGCGCGGTCAATCTGGACGTGCTGGGCGAGGTCACCGTGGTCATCGGGCCGGAGGCGCTGGGCGGCGGAATGCTCCCCTGCGCGGACGGCGAAGGCGAAGAATTGAGCGCGGAAGCCCTGCTGCAGCAAGCCCTGGCCGAGGAGCGCGAGCGCGGCGGCAAGCCCCGCGAGGTGGCCCGGCGCGTGGTGGAGCGTATGGCCGGGCGCATGCCCGGACTTTGTGTGAAGGATGTGTATGAGCTGCTCAAGCGATAAGCCCACCCGCACCCGGCCTGCCGATTTGGCGGTCACCCCGTCGGTCACTCCGTCGGTCACCCCGTCGGTTGCTCCGCAGGCAGCTCCGTCGGCAGGCTCGTCGACTGCTCCGCAGGACGGTCGGCAGGACGGTCGGCTGGCCAGCTCGTTGGACCGGGCCATTGCCCTGGCGCTGGAGAACCGCGCCCTGGACGCCGACGCCGTGCGGGCCGTGTGCGCATGCGCGGAGGCCGACCAGTCGCGCCTGTTGCCGCAGCTGCTGGAGGGCGCGCGCGCCGTGCGCCGCAAGCACCTTGGCCAAAAGCTTTCCCTCTGCGCCATCGTCAACGCCAAGAGCGGCGCCTGCACCGAGGACTGCGCCTTCTGCGCCCAGTCCTCCCGGCACAAGACCGACAGCCCGCGCCACGGCTTCCTCGCCCCCGAGGAGATAGGCCGCGCCGCGGCGGCCATGAAGGCCCGGGGCGCGCACCGCTTCGGCATCGTGGCCAGCGGCCTGACCCCCACCGGAGCCGAGTTCGAGAAGCTCCTGCGGGCCGTGGGCCTTGTGCGCGCGGCGGGCCTCGCGGCGGATGTCTCCGTGGGCGTGCTGACGCGCGAGCGGCTCCTGCGCCTCAAGGAGGCCGGGCTCGCCGGCGTGCACCACAACCTGGAGGTGGCGCGCAGCTTTTTCCCGCAGATCTGCACCACGCATTCCTACGAGGACGACGTCGAGGCCGTGCGCCTGGCCCTGGCCGAGGGGCTCTTCGTGTGCTCCGGCGGCATCTTCGGCCTGGGCGAGAGCGTCGCCCAGCGCGCCGAGCTTGCGGCCACCCTGCGCGAGCTGGGCGTGGGCAACGTGCCCATGAATTTTCTCATCCCCATTCTCGGCACGCGCATGGCGCACCGGCCGGTGCTTTCCCCGGCCGAGGCCCTGCACACCGTGGCGCTTTTCCGGCTCATGCTGCCCACGGCGCAGCTGCGCATCTGCGGCGGCCGGGGCACGGTGTTCGGCCCGTCCGGCGGCGCGGGCCAGCGCGCGCTGTTCGATTCCGGCGCCAGCGGGCTCATGATCGGCGACTACCTGACCATTGCGGGCGCGCCGCCCGAGGCCGACCTGGAGCTGGCCCGCGACATGGGCTTTTCGCTTTCGGAAACGGAGGCCTAGCTCCATGACGCTTCGGGAAAAATTCTGGAGCGAGCGGGGCAAGGCCTATCTGCGTTGTTTTTTGCGCACGTATCTTGTGGGGGCGTCCATGAACCCGCGCGGGCTCATGAGCATCGGCCTCTTGTACGCCATGCAGCCGGGGCTGTGGATCATCCACCACGAGCCCAAGGCGCGCGAGCAGGCGCTCAAGCGCTATGCCCGGCACTTCAGCTCGCATCCCTTCTGGGTGCCGTGCCTGGTGGGCATCTTTCTGGCCGTGGAGGCGGACATCGCCGGGCGCAGGCTCCCGCCGGAGGCGCTGGAAAAGGTCAAGAACACCACGAGCTACACCCTTTCGGCCATCGGCGATTCGGTGTTCGCGGGCAGCCTGCTCATCTTCTGGGCGCTGGCCACCACCTGCCTGCTGCTGCTGGGCCAGCGGGCGCTGCCGTTCACCATGGGGCTTTTCTTTTTTCTTGGATTGCAGGCTTTCCGCGTGTACACTTTTCTTGGTGGCGTCCGTAGAGGCTTCAGCTTTCTTTCAGAGCTGAAGCGCTGGGATCTCATCAACTGGGGTCGGCGCATCAAGTTTGTGAACGCCGCCCTTTTGCTGTGCCTGTGGGCGCTGCTGTTTCCCATGGGAGACGCCGCGTCGTGGGGCTGGGGCATGGGCGCGCTGGCCCTTGCCGGGCTTCTTTCCATACGGCCCGTACTGCCGCGCTGGGTGGTGGCGGGGGTCGTTCTGGCCGTGTTGACGGCCATTCCCTGGCTGATGCAGCGAGCCAGCGGTCTGCCCCCGGTGGGCATGCCGTGAGGCGGGTACCATGCGTGAAGGACAAAGCGAGCGGTTTGGAGCATGACTGAGATGAGCGGCACATCCGGGTCCGAGGCCAGCGCCGGAGAGGATTGCGTGCGGCAGGTGCTGGTGGCGAACCAGCTTGGCCTGCACGCACGGCCCGCCAGCCAGATAGCCCGGGAGGCCCAGGGCTTTTCCGCCAGCATCAGCCTGGTGGGCCAGGGGCAAACCGTGGACGCCAAGAGCATTTTGGACGTGTTGACCCTGGCCGCCGGCCCGGGCAGCACCATTGAAATACGCGCCAGCGGCAACGACGCCGAGGCGGCGGTGGAGCGGATTTCGCAACTGTTCGCCGCAAGGTTCGGGGAGAAATAGTGGCCAGAGCCATTGTTCGCGGTATTTCGGTGTCCACGGGCTTCGCCATCGGCAAGGCCGTGTTCGTCAACCGCAGGCACAACGCGGAGGTGCCGCGCCAGTCCATCGGCCCCGCCCTTGTGGAGGCCGAGGAGGAACGCCTGCGCCAGGCCTTCAGCCTTGTGGAGGCCGACCTTGCAAGCGCGCGCGACCGCATTCCCGCCGAGCTGGCCGAGCACCGGCACATCCTTGAATCGCACCTGATGATTCTGAAGGACCCCAAGCTCAGCGGCGCGGCGGCCAAGCACATCCGCGAGCTTGGCGTCAACGCCGAGTGGGCGCTGGAAAAGGCCGTGGCCGAGCTGGAGAAGGCCTTCGGCCTGCTGGACGACCTGTACATCCGCGAGCGCCTGCAAGACGTGCGCGTCATGAGCGACCGCGTCATGGCACGGCTTTTGGGCACTGTGCGCGAATTTCTGGCCGTGGAGGGCCGGGTCATCATCATGGCCCACGACCTGACCCCGGCCGACACGGTGATGCTTGAGGTGGGCAAGATCATGGGCTTCGCCACGGCCCAGGGCGGCAAAACCTCGCACACCGGCATCATGGCCCGTACCCTGGGCATTCCCGCCCTGGTGGGCGCGGGCGAGCTGGAAGAGCTGGTGGGCGACGGCGACCTGGTCATCATCGACGGCGTGGGCGGCCGCGTGCTGGTGGACCCCGACGAGGACGAACTGGCCGAGTTCAACGAGCTGGCCGACCAGTTCGAGGACTACCAGCGCCGCATTTACCGGGGCTGCCAGCTCCCCGCCGAGACCATCGACGGCTACCGCGTGCAGGTGCTGGCCAACATCGAACTCATCGAGGAAGTGGCGGCGGTGCTCGACAACGGCGGCGAGGGCATAGGCCTCTACCGCACGGAATACAGCTACCTGAACCGCACGGACCTGCCCGGCGAGGACGAGCTTGCGGACAAGTACGCCGACCTTGCGGCCATCATGAGCCCGCGCAAGGTCATCTTCCGCACCCTTGATCTTGGCGCGGACAAATTCATCGCCAGCTTCGGCGCGCTCGACGAGGCCAACCCGGCCATGGGCCTGCGCGCCATACGCTTCTGCATGCAGCACCCGGAGCTGTTCAAGACGCAGCTCAAGGCCATTGCCCGGGCCAGCGCCTACGGCAACGTGTCGCTCATGTTCCCCATGATCTCCGGCCTGCGCGAGGTGCGCCGGGCCAAGGCCAAACTGAGGGAGGCCCAGGAGGAGCTGCGCGCCGAGGGCAAGCGCTTCAATCCGGACATGCCCGTGGGCATCATGATCGAGCTGCCCGCGGCCGTGATGATGGCCAGCATGCTGGCCGAGGAAGTGGACTTCTTCAGCATCGGCACCAACGACCTCATCCAGTACAGCCTGGGCATCGACCGCACCAACGCCCACGTGAGCTACCTGTACCAGCCGCTGCATCCGGCGGTGCTGCGCAGCATCAAGCACGTGGTCGACGCCGCCCACCAGGCCGGCATCGAGGCCAGCCTCTGCGGCGAGGTGGCGAGCGACCCCTTCTGCGTGCCCATTCTCATGGGGATGCAGATCGACTGCATCTCCCTTTCGCCCCAGGCCATTCCCGGCATCAAGCGGATCATCCGCCAAGCCCGCATGAGCGAGTGCAAGGCGCTCTTGCGCGATGTGCTGGCCTGCCGCACGGTGAACAAGATCAACCGCCTGGTGCGCGACACGATCTTCCACAAGTATCCTGAGGAGCTGAACTTCTTTGCTTCACTCTTGGACAACGACGATCTTGGCGGCTAGCACATGAGCGCCAACACTGTTCCCAATCGCCACGCGGGCGAAAAACTCATCGCCACCAACAAGCAGGCGCGCCGCCTCTACGAGTTTCTGGAGGTCATGGAGGCCGGGCTCGTGCTCATGGGCTCGGAGCTCAAGAGCCTGCGCGAGGGCCGCGTCAACTTCATGGACGGCTATGTGCGCTTCAGCAAGGACGAGGCCTGGCTCACCGGGGTGCACATTGCGCCCTACGCCAACGCGGGCATGGACCCGCACGACCCCGTGCGCGAGCGCAAGCTGCTTTTGCACCACCGCGAGATCGACAAGCTGCAGGCCCTGGCCGCGCAGAAGGGCCTCACCGTCATTCCCGTGCGCCTGTACTTCAAAAACGGCCGCGTGAAGCTCGAAATCGCCCTGGGCAAGGGCAAAAACGTCCACGACCGCCGCGACGACCTCAAAGAGCGCGACCTGAACCGCGACACCGCCCGGCAATTGGCGGACTACAAACGCTCCTAAACCCCGCCCCTTCCACGCGGCGGGCCAGACCCGGAACATCCGCATGACCAGCACTCCTCTTGTCGGCGCACTTTCCCCGGCGCACCTGCGCTTCCTCGAAGGCCTGTTCCCCGGCGAGCAGCTGGTCACCGCCCCGGCGGAGATGGCCGTGTACGGCGCGGACTCCAGCCGCCGCTCGGCCATGCCCTGGGCCGTGGCGCGGCCAAGGACCGAGGACCAGATCGTGGAGCTCATGAAATGGGCCGAGGCCGAGCGCGTGCCCCTGGTGCCCCGCGCCCGCGGCACCGGCATGAGCGGCGGCGCGGTGCCCGCCTTCGGCGGCGTCGTGGTCTCCTGCCTGTGGCTCAACCGCGTGCTCGACGTGGACGCCGACGACTTCGCGGCCGATGTGGAGCCCGGCGTCATCACGGCGGAGTTCCAGGCCCTGGTGCAGAAGCAGAAGCTTTTCTATCCGCCGGACCCGGCCAGCCTCAAGATGTCCACCCTGGGCGGCAACGTGGCCACCTGCGCGGGCGGCATGCGCGCGGTCAAATACGGCGTGACGCGCGAATACGTGCTGGGCGTGCGCGCCGTGCTGCCCGGCGGCCGCATCGTCAACGCGGGCGGCCGCACGCACAAGAACGTGGTGGGCCTCGACCTGACGCGGCTTTTCGTGGGCTCCTGCGGCACCCTGGGCCTGTTCACCAGGCTCACGCTCAAGCTTTTGCCCCTGCCGGAAAGCTCGGCCACGGTGCTGGCGGCCTTCGGTTCGCTCAAGGGCGCCCTGGAGGGCGCGCGCGGCGTGTTCCGGGCGGGCATTCTGCCCACGGCCATGGAGTTCATGGACGCCAAGGCCTGCTGGGGCATCAGCCAGATCAAGGACGTGCCCTGGCCCAAGGACGTCACCCAGGCCGTGCTGGTGCTCAAGGTGGACGGCAGCAAGGCCGCGCTGGCGGCGGAGCTCTCGCGCCTGGAAGAGGCCCTCAAGCCCTCGAACCCGCTGTGCCTGTACAAGGGCCTGGGCGCGCAGGAGGAAGAGCCCCTGTGGGAGATGCGCCGCCTGGTCAGCCCGGCCAGCTTCCACCTCGGGCCGGACAAGTTGGGCGAGGACGTGGCCGTGCCGCGCGGCAAGACCGTGCAGGCCGTGGAGGGCTTCCAGGCCATCGGCCAGGAGAACGGCATCCACGTGGTGTGCTATGGCCATTTGGGCGACGGCAACACCCACGTGAACATCGTGTACGACGCCAAGGACCCGGACCAGGTGGCGCGCGCCAAGAAGTGCAAGGAGGCCGTGTTCCGGCTCACGCTGTCGCTCGGCGGCACGCTCTCCGGCGAGCACGGCACGGGCATCACCAAGGGGCCGTATGTCTCCTGGCAATTGGGCGAGAACGAGCGCGCCGTCATGGCGGGCATCAAGAACGTGTTCGACCCCAGCGGCATTTTGAATCCCGGCAAGGGGTGGGTGTAATGGGCGATTGCGTTCTGTGCGGCTGCTGCCTTGAGGGCTGCCCCTTGCTCGCCGCCACCGGACGCGAGGAGCTTTCTCCCCGCGCCAAGGCTCTCTTGGCCGGGCCGTCCAAGTGGGACGCGGGCGAATTGCCCCAGGACGCCGTGGCCGCCCTGACCGGGTTGTGCCTGGCCTGCGGCCGCTGCGAAAAGCTTTGCCCCCAGGGCGTGAAGGTCCCGGCCCTGATGTCGGCCATGCGCGCCGGGCATCCTGATTTCAAGCAGTGGCTGTGGAAGCAGTGGATCACCAAGCTCGGGCCGTTCTGGTCGCTTGCCGCGCGCGGCGCGGCGCTGACGCCCGAGGCCTTTGTCCCGGCCTCGCTCAGCCTGGCCCTGAAGGGGCTCAAAGGGCTGCGGCCCGGCAAGGGCCTGGCGCCCTGGCTCGCCATCACCAAACTGCCGGCGGAGGCCTTTGCCGCGCAATACGCCGGCAGGGGCGCGACGCTTTTTGACGGCTGCGTGGGCAAGGGCCCGCGCGCGGCCTGGGGCGAAACGGCGCGGCATCTGCTGCGCGGCCTGGGCGCGGACATGGTCGAGACGGACTTCTCCTGCTGCGGCTCCACCCTGGGCGTGGCCGGGCTGCCCGAGGCCCAGGCCGATGTGCGTCGCGAGAACATCGCGGCCTGGCGCAAGGCCGGGCGGCCGCTCGTCGTCACCTACTGCGCCACCTGCCGCAAGGGCCTGGCGGAATATGCCGAGGGCGGCGTGGCGGGCGGGCTTTTCGCCGACGAGGCCGAGGCCGCGCAGTGGAGCGGGGCGGTGACGCCACTTGCCGCGCTGCTGGCCGGGACCGTGGCCAAGGTCGGCCGCGGCGCGCCCGCCGTGGTGGGCTATCACCGGCCGTGCCACGCGGATGCGGGCGACGCCGACTTCAAGCTGCTTTCCGGCCTGCTGGGCGCGCGGCTGCGCACCCCGGCCAAGGGCGGCTGCTGCGGCTTCGGCGGCATTTTGCAGCTGGGCGCGCCGGAGCTTTCCACAAAGGTGGGGCAGGGCTGCTGGGCCAATCTGGACGCCACGCTTGGCTTTAGCGCCGCGCCGGAGGTGACGCCAGCCTATGTGCTCACCGGGTGCAGCGGCTGCGTTATGCAGCTTGCCGCAACGGCCCCAAAAGGCGCTCGGGTCGGCCACTGGCTGGAGATTGTGCGGCGAAATTGAGCACATGGAATCATCCCGCTGGGCGAGAAAAGGCGCTTTTGCGGGTTGACGAATCCCCAGCCGGGGTTATCTGGACACGAATATTTGACGCGGCCCCGGAAATGTCCGAGAACACCGAGCGCGCGCGATCAGGGCCGCAGGCCCGACGCGTGGAGCATGGACCCGGAGGTTTTTCCCTCAAGGGTCCGTATTGACATGAAGAAAATTTACGGCCGGGGTCTTACCGCCGCCGGATGAGGAGCCTTCGCCCATGTTCACCTCCATTTTGAAGAAGATCATCGGTTCGAGCAACGAGCGCTATTTGAGGAAGCTGGAGCCCCTGGTGGCCCGCATCGCCGCGCTTGAACCGCAAATGCAGGCCCTTTCCGACGAGGATTTTCCGGCCAAGATCGCTGCCTGGAAGGAAGAAGTCGCGGGCGGCCGCAGCCTGGACGACCTGCTGCCCGAGTGCTTCGCCCTGGTGCGCGAGGCCGGGCAAAGAGCCCTTGGCATGCGCCACTACGACGTGCAGATGGTGGGCGGCATGGTGCTGCACCAGGGGCGCATAGCCGAAATGAAGACCGGTGAAGGCAAAACCCTGGTGGCCACGCTGCCCGTGGTGCTGAACGCGCTTTCCGGCAAGGGCGTGCACCTGGTCACCGTGAACGACTACCTGGCCAAGCGCGACGCCGCCTGGATGGGCAAGCTCTATAATTTCCTGGGCCTCAGCGTGGGCGTCATCGTCCACGGCCTCACCGACGAAGAGCGCCAGGTGGGCTACGGGGCCGACATCACCTACGGCACCAACAACGAGTTCGGCTTCGACTACCTGCGCGACAACATGAAGTTCTACAAGGAGTCGCTGGTGCAGCGGCCCCTGAACTACGCCATCGTGGACGAAGTCGACTCCATCCTCATCGACGAGGCGCGCACCCCGCTCATCATCAGCGGCGCGGCCGAGGAATCCACCCAGCTCTACCGCAAGGTCGACGGCATCATTCCCATGCTGGTGCGCGGCGAGAAGTCCAAAGAGGAGGGCGTCGAGCCCACGGGCGACTTCGAGGTGGACGAGAAGGCGCGCAGCATCGCCATGACCGAGCGCGGCGTCACCAAGTGCGAGAAGCTGCTCGGCGTGGAGAACCTGTACGACCCGGCCAACGCCACCCTGCAGCACCACGTGCTCCAGGGCTTGAAGGCCCACCACCTGTACCGCCGCGATGTCGAGTACATCGTCAAGGACGACCAGGTCATCATCGTCGACGAGTTCACGGGCCGCCTCATGCCCGGCCGCCGCTTCTCCGACGGTTTGCACCAGGCCCTGGAGGCCAAGGAAAACGTGAAGGTGGAGGCCGAGAACCAGACGCTCGCCAGCATCACCTTCCAGAACTACTTCCGCATGTACGAGAAGCTCTCCGGCATGACCGGCACGGCCGACACCGAGGCCGTGGAGTTCAAGGAGATCTACAACCTCGACGTCTCGGTCATTCCCACCAACCGCGACATGGTGCGCATCGACTACGCGGACATGATCTTCAAGACCCAGGCCGAGAAGTTCCACGCCATCGCCGACGAGATCGCCGAATGCCACAAGACCGGCCAGCCTGTGCTGGTGGGCACGGTCAGCATCGAGAAGAGCGAGCTCGTTTCGACCATGCTGAAAAAGCGCGGCGTGCCGCACAACGTCTTGAACGCCAAGCAGCACGAGCTGGAGGCCCAGATCGTGGCCGAGGCCGGACAGAAGGGCAAGGTCACCATCGCCACCAACATGGCCGGCCGCGGCACGGACATCGTGCTGGGCGAGGGCGTGAAGGAGCTGGGCGGCCTGCACATTCTCGGCACGGAGCGCCACGAGTCGCGGCGCATCGACAACCAGCTGCGCGGCCGTTCCGGCCGTCAGGGCGACCCCGGCAGCTCGCGCTTCTACCTGGCGCTCGACGACGACCTCATGCGCCTGTTCGGCAGCGACCGCATCGCGGGGCTGATGAACACCCTGGGCCTGGAGGACGGCGAGGCCATCGAGAACCGCATGGTCAGCCGCGCCATCGAGGGCAGCCAGAAGCGCGTCGAGGCGCACAACTTCGAAATCAGAAAGCAGCTGCTCGACTACGACAACGTCATGAACCAGCAGCGCGAGGTCATTTACGCCCGCCGCCGCGAGATCATGTACGCCGAGACCCTGGACGACATCGTCGAGGAGTACATCGACGAGCTTCTGACCGACATCTACACCCTGGTGGAGGACGCCAAGGGCTCCCTGGACGAGGAGACCGAAGGCATCGTCTCCTCCCGCCTGGACGAAGTGTTCGACCTCTCGCGCTTCCCCGGCTTCTCCTCCGCGCTGCCCAGCCGCGAGCAGTCCGAGGCCTGGATCAAGGAGATTCTGGACGGGCTGCACGCCTCCGCGCCGGACAACTTCCAGGAGATCCTGCGCTACTTCATTCTGGAGACGCTCGACCGCAACTGGAAGGACCACCTGCTCTCCATGGACCACCTGCGCGACGGCATAGGCCTGCGCGGCTACGGCCAGAAGGACCCGAAGCAGGAGTACAAGCGCGAGGGCTTCGACCTCTTCCGCGCCATGCTCTACACCATCGCGGAAAAGTCCATGAGCCTCATCTGCCGCCTGCGCATTCAGAAAGAGGTGAAGGAAGAGGAGTTCCAGCACAAGGAGACCGCCGCCGACCTGGAGTACCAGGGCCCCGCGGTGGACGCCGAGGCCAAGAAGAAGCAGCCGGTGAAGCGCGCCGCGGCCAAGGTGGGGCGCAACGATCCGTGCCCGTGCGGCTCCGGCAAGAAGCACAAGAACTGCTGCGGCAAATAATATATGATTCCGATGCACGTATAGAACAGCTTGATACGCGCGGGGGGCTATGGTACGCACGCTGCTGCCATGTCCCCCCGACCGCTTTCGGGGCCCGTACCGCCCCAGGCGGCTGACACGCATCCGGTTTTCGGAGAAAGCTGCATGACCAAAGTGCTCGTCGTTGAAGACAGCCGCTCCTTCGCCGCGCTGGTGTCCAAGCACATCCGGCAGGATCTCGGCTTCGATGTCGTGGTCGCGTCCAGCCTGGCCGCGGCCAAGGGCATTCTCGACCAGGGCACGGACTATCTCGCCGCGCTTCTGGACATCAACCTGCCCGACGCACCCCACGGCGAATCCGTGGACCTCGCCATTTCCTACAAGATTCCGGCCATCGTCTTCACCGGCGAACTCTCCGACACCCTGCGCGAAAGCTTTTGGAACCGCCACATCGTCGACTACGTGCTCAAGGACAGCATCGAGAACGTGGACTACGTGGTGGCCCTGCTGGCGCGGCTGGCGAAAAATCCGCAGACCAAGATCCTCATCGTCGACGATTCCCGCAGCTACCGCCACGCCGTGGGCCGGCTTTTGACCACCCACCGCTACCACGTGCTGGAGGCGGGCAGCGGCGAGGAAGCCCTGGCCGTGCTGGGCGAGCACCCGGACACGCGCCTGGTGCTGGTGGACTACAACATGCCCGGCATGGACGGCTTTGCCCTGACGCGCGAAATACGCCGCAACTTCGGCAAGGACATGCTGGCCATAGTGGGCGTCTCGGCCGAGGGCGGCGCCAGGCTCTCCCCGCGCTTCATCAAGAGCGGCGCCAACGACTACCTGCACAAGCCCTTTCTGGTGGAAGAATTCTACACGCGCATCACCCAGAACCTGGAGATGCTCGACCACATCGCCCAGGTGCGCGACATGGCCGAACGCGACTACCTGACCCGCGTGTACAACCGCCGCTATTTCTTCTCCGCCGGCAACCAGCTGCACGCCCTGCTGACCCGCAGGGGCCAGCCCGTCACCGTGGCCATGCTCGACATCGACCACTTCAAGAACGTCAACGACACCCTGGGCCACGAGGCGGGCGACGCCGTGCTGCGGCAAATGGCCCAGCTGCTGGCCTCGCGCTTCCGCACCTCGGACATCGTGGCGCGCCTGGGGGGCGAGGAATTCTGCGTGCTCGCCTCGGACATCGCCGCGGACCAGGCTGTGCTGCTGTTCGAGGATCTGCGCAAGGTGTTCGAATCGACGCCCGTGCGCTTCGGCGAGGACGTGGTCTCCTACACCGTGAGCATCGGCCTGTGCTGCGAGCTGGGGCTGAGCCTGGACGGCATGCTGCGCGAGGCCGACCGCATGCTGTACCGGTCCAAGAGCGCGGGCCGCAACCGCGTGACCTTGTACCGGGCCGAGGACGAACCCACCGGGCTGGCCTGATCCCCGGAGCCGCTTCTGCCGTTCTTCGGCCTGCCGCGCTTCACCGTTCATCGCTGGCCGGGCGCTGGTTTGCTTCCCGCCGCAACCGCGCACGCCAACAGCGCACGCCAACAGCGCACAGCGACCCGAACGGCCCGAGTTTGGTGATCCACTGCTTCCACAACCACGGCATGAAATCAGGATGTCCGGCGCGCATGGCCGACATCAGGGCCGGGACCTGCACGCCCAGGGGCGCAGCTTTTCGCAACGGCCGCAGGCCAGGCACGGCGAGCATGCACAGCATCAACCCGGCGCGACCACGTGCCGCACAGGGCAGACCGCCCGGCCAGACCCGCCAAAGACCCTTTGAAACCCGTTGCGGCCTGTGCTAGGCTTCGCTCCCGCGCGCGGCCGCACCTGCCGCCAGCGCCGAATCCACACGTGAGGTTCGCCCATGACCATGCCGCCCAAGGGATACCGCTTCGCCGTCGCCGCCGCCGGCTTCAAAAGACCGGACCGCAACGATCTGGGGCTCATCGTGAGCGAGACGCCCGCCGTCGCCGCGGGCGTGTTCACCAAGAATCGCTTCCAGGCCGCGCCCGTGCTGGTGTGCAAAGATCTTTTGGGCCAGCGCCCCCAGGCCCGCGCCCTGCTCGTGAACTCCGGCCAGGCCAACGCCTGCACCGGCGACGAGGGCCTGGCCAACTGCCGCGCCACCCTGGAGCTTGTGGCCGCCCAGGCCGGCATCGCCGCGGCCGAGGTGCTGCCCACCTCCACCGGCGTCATCGGCGCGCAGCTCAAGATGGACAAGTGGGCCGCCGCCGCGCCCCAACTGGGGCAAAGCCTGGGCAAGGCCACGGCGGTCGATGTGGCCAAGGCCATGATGACCACGGACACCTTCCCCAAGCTCATCGCCAAGAGCGTGACCCTGCCCGGCGGCGAAATCCGCGTGCTCGGCATGTGCAAGGGCGCGGGCATGATTTCGCCCAACATGGCGACCATGCTCGGCTTCGTGCTCACCGACGCGGACGTTGAAGCCGCCGCCTGGAAGGATATCCTCGTCCACGCCGCAAACCGCTCCTTCAACGCCCTCACCGTGGACGGCGACACCAGCACCAACGACACCGTGCTGGCCCTGGCCAACGGCGCCTCCGGCGTGGCCGTCGGGGACGCCAAGGCGCTCAAGCTGCTGCGCGACTGCGTCACCGCCGTGTGCCAGGAGCTTTCCTACCGCATCGTGCAGGACGCCGAGGGCGGCACCAAGGTGGCGCACATCACGGTCACCGGGGCCAAAAGCGCCGCCCAGGCCGAGCTGGCCGCGCGCACCATCGGCAATTCGCCCCTGGTCAAAACCGCGCTCTTCGGGTGCGACCCCAACTGGGGGCGCATCATCGCCGCCCTGGGCAGAAGCGGCGCGGACTATGAGCCGGAAGCCGTGGTGCTCAAAATCGGGGGCATCCTCGTGTTCGAGAAGGGACAGCCCTCGCCCGAGGACCTGGACGCGCTGCTGGCGCCCTGCATGCGCCACCAGGACGTGGCGATCGAGCTCGACCTGCACGCCGGGCGCGGCTCCTTCACCTTGCTCGCCTCGGACCTGACCAAGCGCTACATCGAGATCAACGCGGACTACCGCACGTAACGAATGGTTTTGCAAAGCGTTTTGCAACTTCGCCGTGCGTGATGGGCCGATGGGCTGTTTCCCGTCCAAGGCTGCGGAGCAGGCGATTGCACCATGTTCACCCAATCCCCATCGGGGTCCAGGGGGATGAAATCCTCCTGGCGGGGATGGCAAGGGGGGCGCCCCTTTCTGGACGCCGCCCACCCGCGGAGGCTCACTCACCCATGTCGCGACTCGATTCCCGTTCCCGCATGACCCGCCTGGCGGATTTTTTGTTCGAATGCGGCATGCTGCGCAAAACGCCGCGCTCCGGCTACCAGTTCCTGGGTTCCGGGAAGGAGAACGTGGCCGAGCACAGCTTCCGCACCGCGGTCATCGGTTTCGTGCTGGCGCAAATGGCCGGGGCGAACAAGGAGCGCACGGCCATGATGTGCCTGTTCCACGACCTGCACGAGGCCCGCACCGGCGACTTCAACTACGTGAACAAGCTGTACAACTCCAGCTCCGGCACCCAGGCGCTGGAGGACTCTCTCTCCGGCACCGGGCTTGAGGGCGACGTGCTGCCCCTGTGGACCGAGCTGGAGGAGACCGCAACGCCCGAGGCCCTGCTGGCGCACGATGCCGACCAGCTGGACCTGATGCTGAACCTGAAGGAAGAATCGGACCTGGGCAACCGCTACGCGGACAAGTGGCTGGCCGCGGCCAAGCTGCGCCTGCGCACGTCCGAGGGCCAGGAGCTGGGCCGCGTGATTCTGGAGACCGACCACACGGACTGGTGGTTCTTGGGACCGGACCAGGCCTGGTGGGAGCGCAAGAACGGCTCGCGCGACAATTCGCCGCGCAATGACGTTTCAAACGTCAAGGCTGATGAGGCGGAAAACGAGGACGGGCAATAGGCTCCTGTTTTCCGACCTCTTTTCTCCGGTTTTGCGCGTGTTTAAAATGCCGCCGGCGTAGGGGCCAAGCCTTGCGGGAGGCCCGCGCATGTGCTAGTCAGACTGCGTTGCCCGGGTAAGTAAAAAAGATTTTTTAATCCGGGCGCACGCATGGCCCGCGGCCAAGCGCCGCAGCCAGAAGGGAGCCGCCACCGATGATTCAGGGAACACGCCGTGCGCACCTCTCGCCCATCGCTCAGTTGGGCGACTCCGCCCTGCGCCTTGTGGGCGACATGGGCGCCATGTTCCTGTTCCTGCTCGAATCCTTCGGCCGCATCTTCCGGTCCTGGGGCCAGTTCGCCAAAACCGTCCGCCAAATCTATTTCATCGGCGTCAAAAGCGTCAGCGTCATCACGCTCATCAGCCTGTTCACGGGCATGGTCATAGGCCTGCAGATGTACTACGCCCTGGCCAAGTTCGGCGCCGACGGCTTCCTCGGCTCGGCCGTGGCGCTCTCCCTGGTGCGCGAGCTCGGCCCCGTGCTCACGGCCATCATGATCACCGGCCGCGCCGGCTCCTCCATGACCGCCGAGATCGGCGTCATGCGCATTTCCGAGCAGGTCGACGCCCTGCGCGTCATGGACATCAATCCCATCGGCTATCTGGTGAGCCCCAAGCTGGCCGCCTCCATCATCTGCTTCCCCATCCTCACGGCGTTTTTCGACCTCGTGGGCATCGTGGGCGGCTACCTCACCGGCGTGCTGCTGCTTGGCGGCAACTCCGGCGTCTACTGGTACCGCGTCAGCGCCTACCTCAAGATGAACGACATCACCGGCGGGTTCATCAAGTCGCTGGTGTTCGGCGTGGTGGTGTGCACGGTTTGCTGCTACATGGGCTATTACACGCACCTGCGGCGCGACGCCGTCGGCCCCGAGGGCGTGAGCCAGGCCACCACCGCTGGCGTGGTGACCTCCTGCGTGCTCATCCTGCTGGCCGACTACGTGCTGACCTCGATATTGTTCTAGGAGTATGGACGTGACCCAGCAGACCACACCGGACATCCTCTTGGAGGGACTCACCATCGGCTACGGCGAGCATGCCGTGGTGAGCAACATCGACGCGACGCTGCCCGGCGGGAAAATTTCGGTCATCCTGGGCGGCTCGGGCTGCGGCAAGTCCACCCTGCTCAAGCACATTTTGAAGCTGCACCCCGCGCTGTCCGGACGCATCGTCATCGGCGGGCACGACCTGGCCAAGCTGGACCGCCGGGGCATGCACTGCCTGCGCCAGCGCATGGGCGTGCTGTTTCAGGACGGCGCGCTGCTGGGATCGCTGACCCTGGGCGACAACGTGGCCCTGCCCCTGCGCGAGCACACGCGCCTGAGCGAAAAGGACGTGCATGAGCGCGTTCTGGCCAAGCTCGGCCTGGTGGGCCTGGCCGACTTCCACGACTATTTCCCCAACGAGCTTTCCGGCGGCATGCGCAAGCGCGCCGGGCTGGCCCGGGCCATGGTCATGGACCCGCCCCTGCTTTTTTGCGACGAGCCCACAAGCGGCTTGGACCCCGTGACCGCGGCGGAGCTTGACCAGCTGCTGCTGGAGCTCAAGCGCCGCTCCGACATGACCCTGGTGGTGGTGAGCCACGACCTGGACAGCATGCGCACCATTGCCGACCATGTGCTGGTGCTGGGCGACGCCCGCGTGCTCTTTCAGGGCTCCCTTGCGGAGCTTGAGGCCACGCAGGACGAATACCTGCGCCGCTTCCTGGACCGCCAGGCCGCGGAGCGCACTACGCCGCGGCTGACCATGCCGCCCCTTGATTTCAAGCTGATGAAGCGCGACTGCTCCGGATATTTGGACGAAGAACAGTAGCCGAAGCCGCTGCCGAGCGGCCCTGGCGCAAGCAACAGGGCCACACAAACGAGGTGAGGAATGAAGAAATACTCCAAGGAAACGCAGGTCGGCCTGTTCGTGCTGGTGGGCTTTCTGGCCATCGCCTACATGAGCGTCAAGCTGGGCAACGTGCATTTGTTTTCGGACAACGACTACGCGGTCAAGGCCATGTTCAACGACGTGACCGGACTCAAGGTGAACGCGCCCGTGCAGATGTACGGCGTGGAAATGGGCTTTGTCGAAAGCATCGGCATCGACCAGGACTCCGGCATGAGTGTTGTGACGCTCAAGATCCGCAAGGACGTGAAGCTGACGGACGACACCATTGCCTCGGTGAAAACCAGCGGTCTTATTGGCGATAAGTACATCAAGATTTCGCGCGGCGGCGGCGAGCCCCTCAAGGCGGGCGCTGTTCTGCGCGACACGGAATCCTCTATTGACCTTGAGGAATTAATCAGTAAGTATGTTTTTGGCGGCGTTTAAAGATTCCGTCTATGCACACTATGGTAGGTTACGCACCGATGAAAAAAATATCCTGTGTTCTTAGTATATTGATTCTTGTCCTGGCCGTCTCGTCCATGGCCTTTGCCGGAGAGCCCCAGAACCGCCTGAAGATAGGCATCGACAAAGTGATTGCGATTCTTTCCGACCCGGCCTTGAAGGGACCGGCCAAGCGTGTCGAGCGCCAGCGCAAAATGCGCGTCGTGGCCGACAGCTTCTTCGACTGGCGTGAGCTTTCCCGCCGCGCCCTGGCCGAGTCGTGGAACAAATATACGCCCAAGCAGCAGGACGAGTTCGTGGCCAGCTTCTCCGAGCTGCTGGAAAAGACTTACATCCGCAAGCTTGAGAAATTCAACAACGAGAAGGTTGAATACCTCAAGGAGCAGGTTGACGGCACCCACGCCTTCATCAACACCCAAGTGCTGATGAAGGACAAGAACGTGCCCATCAACTACGTCATGATCAAGCACGACCAGTGGATGGTCTATGACGTGGTCATCGAGGGCGTGAGCCTGGTGAAGAACTACCGCACGCAGTTCTCCAAGATTCTGTCGCGGGAGACCCCGGACCAGCTCATCCAGCGCATCAAGGACAAGATCAAGGCCTTGGATGAAGGCAAGAACGTTGATGATGTCGTCGGCAAGTAGGGGGAAGTCCATGAGCGTGCGCAAAGAAGTTCTCGGACGCGGCTGGCTGCAGCATTTGCTCGCTGCCGCGGCTCTGACAGTGGTGTGCGTCGGCACGGCCTTGGCCGCGGACAAGCCCGTGGCCGAGAAGGCCCCTGCGTTGCTCGCCTCCGGGCCGGTTTTGCTGGCCTACGGCGACGACGACATCTGGGACGAGAACGGCAAGATCATCAAGCGCACAGTCGGCGCGCCGCAGAACATGAGCATGGCCGACCAGGCCGCCGGCACACCGGACCCGCTCGAGGGCTGGAACCGCATGTGGTTCGGTTTCAACGACAAGCTCTACTTCTGGGCCCTCAAGCCCGTGGCCCAGGGCTATTCGTACGCCGTGCCCGAACGCCCGCGCCTGTGGGTGCACAACTTCTTCCACAACCTCATGTACCCGGTGCGCTTCACCAGCCTCATGCTGCAGGCCAAGTTCGACGCCGCCGCGGTGGAGACCTCGCGCTTCATCGGCAACACGGCCTTCGGCCTGGGTGGCTTCGCGGACATCACCTCGGACAGCAAGACCTACAAGCCCATCGGCTCCACCGAGCAGGACCTGGGCCTGACCTTCGGCTACTGGGGCGCCGGCAACGGCTTCTATCTGGTGTGGCCCTTCCTCGGCCCCTCCACCGGCCGCGACACCCTGGGCTACGCGGGCGACTACTTCCTGACCCCGACGAGCTACATCAACCCCTGGTACTGGTCCATGGCCACCAAGGGCTACGACAAGGTCAACGAGACTTCGCTGCGCCTTGGCGACTACGAGACCTTGAAGGAAGCCTCCGTCGACCCGTACGAGGCCGTGCGCGACGCCTACCTGCGCCTGCGCTTCAAGAAGATGAACGACTAGGGCGGTCGGTTTCGCCTCCAGGTAAACTCCATGCGTCTGGCCGTCATTTCCGACACGCACTTAAGCGGTCCTGACGAACGATTCTGCGCCCTCTACGAAGAGCATTTCGCGCCCGCCGATGTCCTGCTTCACTGCGGCGACATGGTGGGCGCCGCTCTTTATCACTACCTGTGCCGGCACCCTCGCTTTTATTGCGTGCGCGGCAACTGCGACCACTTCATCCTCGACCACGACGTGCCCCAGACCTTGAGCCGCACCCTGGCCCTGCCGGGCGGCGAAATCACCTTCGGCATGGCCCACGGCTGGGGCGAACGCAGCACGGTCTGGCTGCGCGTGGCCGAGCTGTTCCCCAAGCACGATCTGGTCTGCTTCGGCCACACCCACCGCCGCCACTTCGCGGAGCACAAGGGCGCGCGCATCCTGAACCCCGGCAGCCTGGCCGAGGGCTCCTTCGCCCTGCTCGACATCGCGGACGACGGCGCCATGGGCTGCACCTTCGTGGATCTTTAGCCGCAGCCGGAGCCGCATGCCTTTTCGCCGTACTTGACGCGGCTCGTCCTGGTCGGCGGACAACCGCATCGACCCTGCGCGGCCGCCGGCCTTTCCGTCAAACCTGAAGCGCCCAGCCGGGCCGGAGGCGACATGACGCGAAACGTGGCGAAACGCCGTGCCTTGCCTTCCCGCCGTCCTTCGCCGCATATCCCCTTGCCTGCGCTCCTGCTGGTGCTGCTGGCACTCCCATTCGTTGTCGTTCATCCGAGTCCAAGCCGTGCCGAAGGGCAGGGCGGGAGCGCCACCGTCCAGTCGTCAGCGTCCGACCGCACGGCCCTGCTTGACGGCTATGCGGCGGAACTCCGCGCCGTGCAGGCGCGCGGGCAAACACCGCTCATCGACGTGGAGCACCACTGGGGTGGCAAGCTGCCCCTGGCCACGCTGATTGAGAAGATGGACAAGGCCGGGGTGGCGCTTACCTGGCTCGGCCAGAACGAGCGCAACGGCAGCGCCCACGCCCTGGCCGACGCGGCGGCGCATCCCGCGCGGCTGGTGCCCACGACCATCCACGGCGACGGCCCGCGGTGGCACGGACGCGACCCGTCTTTGCTGACCGAACTGGCGGCGGATGTCGCCACCGGGCGCTACTTCGCCATGGGCGAGTTCGAGGCCCGGCACTATGTCTCCAGCACCAACGACCGCGACGTGCATCTGCCCGTGGATTCCGAGAGTTTCGAGGCCGTGTTTCGCCTGGCCGAGGCGAGCGGGCTGCCGTTTCTGCTGCATCACGAGGCCGAGGATGCGCTTTTGCCGGAGCTGGAGCGCATGCTGGTCCGGCATCCCAGGGCCAAGGTCATTTGGTGCCACGTGGGCCGCAACCGCAACCGCGCCACCTGGACCGTGCTGCCCACGCCGGAGGGCGTGCGCGCCATGCTTGCGCGCCATCCGAACCTGTACTTCGATCTGAACCAGTCGCCGCCGGGCAGTACCCACAGGGGCACCCGGCAGGTGGACGCCGTGCTGTACGACAACATCAACCCGGACAAGGGCAAGGACCAGCCCGACGCCAGGCTGAACAGCCAGTGGCGGGCGCTGTTTGAGGAGCACGCCGACCGCTTCGTATTCGGCTCGGACGTGAACACCGGGCGCTGGGACAATTACGAGCGCGTGACCGGCAACTTCCGCCGGCTCATTTTGCGCAGCCTGAGCCCCGAGGCCGGGGCCAAGATCGCCTATCAGAACGCCTGGAAGCTCATGAGCGGCCGGGACTGGCGGTAGGAGCGCGCCACTCCGGCGCGAAGCCTTTGCCGCAGATCCCAGGGGACCGAGAGGCTCTGCCTGCGCCGCGCACGTAACGGCCCGCGAACCCGCCTTCGCGGCCGCACGATTTGCACTTCCGCTACATGCCCACGAACTGCTTCTTCGCCGCCAGCACCTTCTTCAGGTACATGCGCGTTTCCTCGGCCGCGTGGCTTTGGGTGATGGTCTCGTACACGGCCAGGGGCGACCGGCTGTTGATGACGTCCAGGGCCTTGGCGCGGTCGGCGCGGTTGAAGGTCTTGAGCAGCGCGCCGCTGCCGCCGTTGTACGAGGCGATGACGCAGTACTCGCGGCTCACAGGGTTGCCCACGCCGGCAAGGTGCCGGGTGTCCAGCAGGCTTAGGTACGCGGCGCCGAACATGATGTTGTTCTCGGGATCGAAGAGATAGGCCTTGCTGGGCTCGCCGCGCTTCTTGGTCAGGTATTGCTGCACCTCGGCCCCGGCGGTTTGCGGCACTATCTGCATGAGGCCCACCGCGGGCACGCCGTTGATGGCGTAGGGGTTGAAGTCGCTCTCCACGCGGATGATGGCGTAGATGAGGTTGCGCGGCACGTTGAAGCGGCGGGAGGCATCCTCGACCATGGGCTTGAACTTGGCGGCGCGCACGTACATGTGGTCGGTGGCCATGGGGATGACCACGTAGCTCACGGTCTTGCCGGGGATGTCTCCGGGGCGCTCGCGCACGCCGTTCTCCATGATGGCGCGGGCAAAGGCCTCGGCCTGCTCCTCGGTCTTGATGTTCTGGCCGCGCTGGTCCTTCACCTCGCCCAGCAGGAACGGCGTGCCGCCGAGCTTCACCGGGCCGCTGGAGTACATGTCCACGGCGCGCGGATCGTAGGGCGTCAAAAGCGTGGTGACGATGGCCTCGCGCAGGCTCTTGTGCGGCGCGTTCTGGTCCAGGGTCTCAACCGTGATGCGGCCTTCCTCGAAATCGACGCTGGCGCGGGAAAGATAGTTGTTGGTGTACTTCACGTACTCCTTGGGCTTGGCCTCCTTGGCGTCGCCCTGGCCCCAGGTGCCGCCCACGGCCCGGCGGAAGGTCGCCAGCAGGTTCTTGAAGCGCTTGTAGTCGGCCGTGATGGCGCTGGGGTTGGTGGCGTAGCGGATGGCCTTGTTGCGCGCCATGCCCACTGCGGCGTTGGTGTCGCCGCTGGCCACGCGGGCAATGCTCACCGCGTCCGAGGCGGAGCAGGAGGCCAGCAGCAAGCACCCGGCCAGGGCCAGGCCGCAGGCGCGCAGAACAGGAGCGCTCCTGCGGCGCGGGACCGGAGTTTTTGGAACATGGGTGCGTGGACAGGGGGGCATGCGCTACTCCTTGCGCCGGGTGCGCGGCTTTGGCGTGGCTGCGCGCTGGGCAGCGGTTGGCCGGGCGCACTCTGGCGCGGCATCATGCTGCCAGGAAAGCAGATTTCATGCCAGCGCAAAGGCTCAGGCCAGGGCGCGGGCCTCGGCCAGGTAGCGGGCGCAAAGGCCGGGCTCGCCGCCTTGCTCGGCCCAGTGCAGATACATGAGGCGCAGGCGTTTGCGCAGCGCCGCATCCGGCTGGGCAAGACGCCGGGCCGCGAGCTTGTCGTCAAAACCTTGGCGCAGCAACGCGGCCAGGGTCTTGGCCCGGTGCGCGGGCCGGTGCTTGGCGTCCACAAGGGCGCGCCCGGCCTGGGCCAGGGCGTCGCGCCGGGCGTGGTCGGCCAGCAGGGCGCGGGCCTTGTCCGCCGCGTCGGCCGGATCGTTGGGGGCATAGGTGATGAAGTGCTCGCCAGCGCGGAACAGCTCAGGTTGCCCGTTGGCGATGGCCGGGGTGAGCAGGCAGGAGCCGCAGGCCAGGGCCTCGAACACCCGGAAATTCAGGTCGCCGCGCTCGGCGATGTTCAGCACCACCCGCGCCTGGGGCAGCAGCTGGTTGAAGTCTCCCTGGCGCACGGCAAGGCTGGGGAACAGGGCGGCCAGCCGGGCCAAAAACTCGTGCCGCTGCGGCGTGGTCTCCGGGTTCACCGTGCCGGCGAACAGCAGGTCGAAGGTCTTTTCGGCCTTGGCGGGCCGGTACCTGTCCTCGGCAAAGGGCGGCAGCCAGATGACCCGGCCGGGCGGGAGCTCGGCCTCGAAGCGCGCAACATGGTCGCGCAGGCTCACGGCGCAGAGGTCGAAGGCCCCGGCGTACAGCGGGTACCAGCCGTGGATGTGCGAGTCGATGCAGTAGAAGGCCGTGAGGCAGGGAAAACGCTCCACGCCGGGCAGGGGCGGCGGCAGGCTGCGGTCGCAGTAGACCACGGCGTCCGGCGCGCCCGCGCAGCGCTGCACCATGTCCTCCCAGGCGAAGACCTGGGGCCGGGCCATGGGGATGTGCACGGCGCGGAAGCCCTCGGCCTCCATGTGCGGCTGGAAGAACTGCCCGCCGACCCAGGCGATGGTGCGCGTTGGCTGCGTCATGGGTCACGCCACCTGCAGATAGCCGATGAAGGTGTCGATGCCGGCCAGGCGGCAGTCCACATAGGCCGCGGCGTATTCGTCGAAGGTTCTCTGCCTGCCGTAGACCGGGTAGCGCGTGTGCGCGTCGGCGTAGCGCAGCCCATAGAATGCGGCCGCCTGGGGATGGATGGGCAGGGTGAAATCCTCGTAGCCGGTGCGCAGCAGCTTCAGCCGCTCCTGGTCCGGGGGCTCCAGGCCGAGCAGCCGGAGAATGCCCGTTGCCGCGTGGGCCAGCAGCTCCGCGCTTGGGTGATTGATGGTGTGGAACAAGGGCCGCGCATGGAAATTTTCGAGCACATAGTCCAGGTACGGCACCGGAGTGTGGGCCTGGCGGGCGCGCTCCGTGCCGATGGTCTCCTCAAGCAGGGCCGCGAGGTCGTACTTGGCGGCCAGGGGCGTGTGCAGATACAGGTGCAGGATGTCGCGCCGGGGCAGCCCGAGGTCCAGCAGGTGGTCGAGGAACACATCGCGGTAGTCGAAGCCCGGCGCGCCGGACCACAAGGGCCAGGGTCCGCGGAAGAACATGTTGGGAATGCACAGGCTGCGGCACCCCGTGGGCAGGCGCTTGAGCAGTTCGGTCGAGGCCAGCCCGCCCCATTCCTGGCCCAGGTGCTGGTACAGGAACAGGCCGCAGGCATCGAGCTCGGTCTGTGGTATGGGCTCGCGGGTGTAGTTCAAATGCACGCGCGGGGTGAAGCGCCGATCGAATTCCGGGCTGGCGCGCAAGGCCTCGGCCAGGGGTTCGCCCTGGCAGTTGGCGTGCAGTATGGCGAGGCGTTTGTCCACGCGAAAAGGATTGCAATCAACGTGCCGCATAGCCCGGCCGCAAGGAGAAGACGGGCCTCTTGTGCGGATCGCACCCTGTCTCCTTCCTCTTGGCTTGCCCGGCGCGGCAGAGCGGCCGTGCCCGAGTGGCTCGACCTGAGAAAAGCGCTGCGGCCTGGCTTGGCTGGCATTCGCCCGCCTGGCCTGTCTCTTTGACTTGCCCCTCTGTCTTGACGGCCAGCCCGCAAAGACCTTGAAAAGCGGCTTGGCTTGCGGTAGCAAAGAGCCACCGGGCGGACATCCCGGAACACGGTGCGATTCCGTGGCGATCCCATCGCCGTAACCGGGGACTGGGGAGACGCGGGGCTTGAAGCGCCCAGCCACTGCACGGGCATCGCCCGGCGGGAAGGCCGTCTCCACCAGATTGATCCGGAAGCCGGAAGACCTGTCCGCGGTGGTCATATTTTAGGAACTTGATGGAAAAAGGTTCCGGTAGGCGTTTTTGCGCCCGCCGGGCCTTTTTTTGCCGCCCGCCCGGCGAGGCCGACCCGGCACCCCTGCCGGCATCTGTAAACCAAGGAGCCCCCATGCGCGCCAAACTCGAAGCCGTCCTCTCGTCCATTTCACCGGTGGATCTGTCCCTGGCCCCGGCCGGCCAGGCCCACCTGGACAACCTGACCAAGCCCCAGGGCAGCCTGGGACGTTTGGAGGAGCTGGCCCTGCAACTGTATCTGGTTCAGGAGGGCAAGGCGCCCCAGGCCGACCCCGCCCGCGTGTACACCATCGCGGGCGACCACGGCGTGGTGGAGGAGGGCGTGAGCCTATTTCCCCAGGAGGTCTCGCGCCAGATGGTGCTGAACTTCCTGAACGGCGGCGCGGGCATCAACGTGCTGGCCAAAACCGCCGGGGTGCAGCTCTACGTGGTGGACGCGGGCTGCAAGGGCCCGGACTTCGACGCGCACCCTAGCCTCATTCGGGGCAAGGTGGCGGAAGGCACGGCAAACTTGGCCAAGGGCCCGGCCATGACCACGGAGCAGTGCCTGCAAGCGCTGCTGCTGGGCGTGGATCTGGCCGACCGCGCCAATGCCGAGGGCGTGCGCGTGCTGGGCACCGGCGACATGGGCATAGGCAACACCACGCCCTCCACCGCGCTCTACTGCGCCTACCTGGGCCTGGACCCGGCGGACATGACCGGCCCCGGCACGGGTCTGGACAAGACCGGCGTGAGCCGCAAGGTGGAGGTCATCCGCCAGGGGCTCAAGGTCAACGGCGGCGCGGTGGCCGGGGGCGATGCGCTGGAGATTCTGACGGCCCTGGGCGGGCTTGAGATCGCGGCCCTGGCCGGGCTCATCTTGGGCGGAGCCAAGAACCGCCAGCTGGTCTGCGTGGACGGCTTCATCTCCACCGCGGCCGCGGTTGCGGCCTGGAAGCTCTGTCCGGCCACGGCGGACTACACCGTGCTTTCCCACGCCTCGGCCGAGCCGGGCCACCAGTACGCCGTGAAGCAGATGGGCAAGAAGCCCCTGCTCGACCTGGGCTTCCGCCTGGGCGAGGGCACGGGCGCGGCCCTGGCCATGTTCCTGCTGCGCAGCGCCTGCGCCATGTACAACGACATGGCCTCCTTCGCCTCGGCCGGGGTCAGCACCGGGGCCTAGGCGCAAAACCGCGCACGCCCGGACGGTCTCCGGCGTGTCGGAACAACACTCGAATGGGGGGTCGCCTGCGCGGACGCGGGCGGCCCTTTTTTGCGCTAAAGGTTCAGCAGATAGTGGTCCACCGGGGCGAAGTCGTCGGTGAGGGCGGGCGGGTCGCCCGGCAGGCGCGCCGGGGGCAGGTAGCGGTGGGCCAGCAGGGGCGCGTAGTCCGGGTCGGCGCTGGTGAAAATGGGCGCGGCCGGGGACTTGAACGCCACCAGGATGATGTTCTGCAGGTCCTTCGGGTCCTCCGGCTCCAGCAGAAAGCTCTCCACGCGGGGGAACACCGAGCGGTAGGTGGCCAAAAGCGCCCGGTAGAAGCGGCTTTTCGGCCCCTCGGCCGCGCTGATGCAGTTCACCAGCACCACGCCGTTTTCGTCCAGCGCGCGGGAAAGGGCCTGGGCGGTCTCTTGCGTGGCCAGGTGGAAGGGCACGGAAAGGTGGCTGGTGAACACGTCCACCAGGGCCACTTGGTAGGCGGCGGGCGCGCACTGGTTCAGAAAGCGCCGGGCGTCGTCGTGGTGCACCGCGAGGCCGGGAAAGGGCCGCAGCATGAAGTGGTCCTCGGCTATGGCCGTGATGCCGGGGTCGATCTCCACCACGTCCATGTGCGGCGCGCCGCCGAACTCGCCCCGGTGGCTCAGCACGTATTTGGGAAAGGAATACCCGCCGCCGCCCAGCATGAGCATGCGCTGGGCGTCCGGCCGGAAGTGCGCGGACAGGCGGTAGTAGCGCGTGTAGGGCAGGGCCAGGCGCGTGGCGTCGGCCAGGTCCACGGCGGACTGGCTGCCCTCCGGCCCGGTGGAGAGCATGCGCAGGCGCTCGCCCGTTTCGGAGTTGCGGGCGTTGTACACCAGCACGCGCTGGTACGGGGTGTCCAGGTCGAGGATGTTCGCCGCGCGCAGTTCGGTGTCGAAAAGGCCCAGGGCCACGGTTGCCAGAACGATGAGCGCGCCTGCCGCCAGCTTGGGCTTCCAGTCGCCCCGGTGCACGAGGGCGGCGGCGATGATCAGCACGCCGGCCATGAGCAGCACGAGGTTCGTGGTGCCCACAGCGGCCGTGAGCCAGAAGCCCGCGGCAAAGGTGCCCGCGATGCTGCCCACTGTGGACAGGGCGTACAGGTTGCCCACGGTGCGGCCGGAGTGCTTGGCGTCGTTCATGCGCAGGCGCGCGGCAAAGGGCGAAACCATGCCGAGCAGCACCGAGACCGGGGCGAAGAGCGCCACGGTCGCCGCCAGGGTGGAGACGGACAGGCTGGCGCGGTTTTGCAGAAAGGTGAGGATGAAGCCCTTGAGCCCGGCCAAAAGCAGGGTGGCCACCGCGGCCAGCAGGATGATGCGCGCCAGCACCTTGGCCTGGGGGCGTCTGTCGGCCACGCGGCCGCCCCACCAGTAGCCCAGGCTCAGGGAGCCCAGCACCACGCCGATGAGGCTTGTCCACACGATGATGGAGGTGCCGAGGAAGGGCGCCAACACGCGCGAGCCCGCGAGCTCCAGCACCATGACCACGGCTCCGCAGAGGAATACGGCTATTTCGAGCATGGGGAACATTCGCACGCGGCACGCGGCCTTGTCCAGGCCCGCGCCCTGGCCCAAGGCGCGAAAAAAGGCCCGGAGCATAGCGCATCCGGGCCTTTGGCGTTGCTGGGACTATTTGATGGGCTTGAGGCGCACGGCCGTGCCGTAGCAGGAGTAGTACTTCTCGCCCTCGGGGTGGAAGGCCACGCTCTCGCGGTAGCCCAAGATGGCGTCGGCGTTGACCTCAAGCGCCTGGGCGATGAGCCCGTAGAAGGCGTTGTCGAAGGTGTAGCTGCGGCACACGATGAGGCCGAAGGTGCCCAGCACCTCGCGTCCGTGGATGGAGTCCAGGGTGACGATCTTGAAGCGCCCGGCCATGTAGACGTCTTTGGCCAGGGTCACGCGGGCGTCGGGTTTGGCGTCCTCCTCCACTGGCTTGGTCTTGGTTCCCTTGAATATGGCCATGCGCTCTCCTTGTGGTCTCTGTCGTCGCCGCTTGGCGCGCCGCAAGGACGCGCCGGGCGCTGTTCGTAGCCTGTGGTTCGCCGTCCATCGTCTCTAGCCCATGGGCGGCCTTTCAGGCAAGGCCTCCCTTGGGCGGATGGCCGGCTGCCCTGAAGCTCACCCTTGGTGCAGACCTAGGGCGCGAACCTAGGGCGCGACCTCCAGCACGGAGGCCTCCTCCCACTTGAGCACGCGGGCGGCGGCCTGGCGCACGTCCTCCGGGCTCAGGGTCTGCGCCTTCTCCACAAGCTTCAGCTCGGCGTCGCGGTCAAAGCCCTGCACCACGGCTCCGGCGGCCTCGCGGCTGCGCGACATGAGCCCCTGCCGGTCCTGATAGTAGTCGCCGGAGAGGATGTTCTTGGCGCGCACGATCTCGTCCTGGGGCAGGGGCTTGGCCACCAGATCGGCCGCGGCCTTGCGGAAGCCCTCCAGCGCTTGGGGCAGCTTGTCCGGGTCGGAGCCGATGTAGAAGGCCAGGAAGCCCGCGTTCTTGTACTGCGAGAGGAAGGCCGTGACCGTGTAGCCCAGGCCCTGCTTGTCGCGCATGTCGCGGAAGAGCAGGCCGCTTTGCCCGGCCAGGGCCGCGCGCAGCACGGAGAGCCGGGCGCTTTCGTCCAGGTTCTCGCGTCCCGGGGCCTTGAAGACCACGAACAGGTGCGACTGGTTGCGGCCGGGCAGGTGCAGTTCGGCCTTGGCCTTGGGCTTCCACTGCGGACCGGCCGGGCTGGCCGCGGCGCTTTTGTCGGCCAAGCCCAGCTCCTGGGTCAGGCCCAGGGCAAAGGCGGTGAGGGCGGCCTCGTCGAACTGGCCGCACACGGAGAGCACGAAGGGCCGGGCCATTTGCCGCTTCCAATAGGCCTGGGCCTGCCCGCGGGTGAAGCCCTCCACCTGCTTGGGCTCGCCCAGGCGCAGGTAGTTGTACGGGGCCGAGGCGAACAGCAGCCCCGGCATGTTGCGGAAGGCCAGGCCGATGGGCTGGTCCTCGGTGCGCTTGATGGCGCTCAGCTGGTCTTCCTTGGTCCGGGCCAGCTCCGCGTCGGCAAAGGCCGGGCTGGTCAGGGTCTCGCGCAGCAGGCCCAGCATGTCCGGGGTGAAGCGGCTGGGGAACTTGGCGCTGAGGTTGAAGGTCTCGGTCCCGGTGCCGGCCATGAGGCTGGCCGCGCGGTCGGAGAGGAAGTCCTCCACCTGGTTGGCCGTGCGGGTCTTGGTGCCCCGCGTGATGAGCGAGGCCGTGAGCGCGCCCAGGCCCTGCTCCGAGGGTTCAAGCAGGCCGTCGCCGCCGGTCCAGGCCAGGCTCACGGCGGTGTAGGGCAGGGTGGCGTCGGGCAGAAGCACCAGGGTGCTGCCGCCGGGAAGGCTGATCTGGCGCACGGCCGCGCCGGTCTTGGCCTCGGCCTTGGCCGCGGCGGTTTTGGCCGCGGGCCAGTTGCGCTTCAGCGTGGCCAGCAGCGGGGCCTGGTCGATGGTCACGTCCTTGGGGCTCAAGATGGCGGCGCTCAGGGCCTCGGGCCGGATGAACTCGCGGTACAGGGCGGTGAGCTCGCCGCGGCTCATGGTGGCGATGGCCGCAAGGTAGTTGGCCTCGCCCTGCTGGCCGCCCTCAAAGGCATACTGGTGCGCCAGCTTGGAGGCCAGGCCGCCGATGGTCTCACGCGAGAGGAACAGGCCGGCCTCGATGTTGGTGCGGGCGCGCTTCAGCTCCAGATCGGTGATGCTGTTCGGGTCGAAGTGGGCCAGCTCCTTGGTCAGCGCGTCCCAGAAGGCGGGCAGCTTGTCCGCGTCGAGGGTGGCGGAGATCATGATGATGCCGCCGCGCTCCAGGTTGCTCATGCCCATGCTCACGGAGTCGACCAGGCGCAGCTCGTACTTGAACTTGCGGTACAGACGGGAGGTCTCGTCGCCGCCCATGATCTGGGCCAGCATGTCGAGCCCGGGCATCTTGCCGGAGAGGAAGTCCGGCGCGGGCAGGGCCAGGCCCAGGTGCACCTTGTTCCACATGCCCGGCACAACGGTGAGCCGCGGTCCGGCGTTCTTCTGCAGGTCGAAGGGCGTGGGCGGGGTGATGCGCGCTGTGTTCTGGATGCCGCCAAGCAAACGCTCGGCCTCGGCCAGCACTTCCGCCGCCTTCACCTTGCCCACCACGCACAGCAGCATGTTCTGGGGCTGGTACAGGGGCGCTATGTACTGGCGCATGGACTGGCTGGTGGTGGCGCGCACGGTGTCGCGGAAGCCGATGATGGGCCACTCGTAGCTGGTGCCCTTGAAGACCATGCCCTGCAGGGTCTCAAAGAGCATGCTGCCCGGGGTGTCCTCGCCGCGCTTCAGCTCGGCCAGGACCACCTCTTTTTCGCTGGTGAGCTGCGCGGGAATGAGCGCGGGCTTGAAGGTCATGTCGGCCACCACGGAAAGGCCGAGCCGCCACGAGGCGTCGGGCACCTCCACGTGGTACACGGTGTCGTCGAAGCTTGTGGCGGCGTTGAGGCTGCCGCCCACGTCCTCGATGCGGCGGGCCACCTCGCCGGGCTTCATGTCGCCCGCGCCCTTGAAGACCATGTGCTCCAGCACGTGGCTTATGCCCGCCTGGGCGCGCGTCTCGTAGGCGGAGCCCGCATGCACGAACATGCGGATGTGCGCCAGGGGGAAGCGGTCGTCCTCCTTCACCAGCACCTGCAAGCCGTTTTTCAGGCGGATGAAGGTCACGCCGTCGATGTGGCTGTCGGGCATGGGCTCGGTGTCGGCCTGGGGCGCCTCCACATGGACGGGCGCGGTGGCAACGGAAACGGCGGGCACTTGGCGCGTGTCTTTGGCCACGCGTTTTTTGGCCGCCAGGGCGCTGGCGGAGGAAAAGACGATAAGGGTGACGAGAAGCCAGGACAGGATGCGGCGCATGAAAACTCCTTGGCGTTTTGTGAAAAGGGACGTGGTCCGCTGGGCATGGCCTTTGCGGTCCGCGCGTCGGTGTTTGCGCGTTGGTGTCACGGCCGCATAGATAAGCCCGCAGGGCTGCCGGGGCAAGGGGCGCGTGCCGGTCTCCGCCGGGCCTGTGGCGCGCGGCCGGGGCGCGACATGCCGCGTTTATGGCCCGTTGTTGACGCCCTGCGCGGGCCGGGGGTAGTGCACGGGCATGAAACAATCCCGCGCCTGCGCGCTGCTGGTCTTGGCCCTGTCGCTATTCATCACCGCCGTGAGCGCCGGTTGCGCCCTGGCGGCCAAGCCGGACACGGCCCTGACGCCCGAGGCCGCCCTGGATCTGGGCGTGCTGCGCCAGGCCTACCCCGGCGTGGTGCTGGGCATGGAGCGCGGCCCGTCCGGGCATTTGGAGCTGCTGCTGGCCGACGGCTCGCGGCTGGCTTACGACGACGGCCGCGCCCGCACCGTCAAGGAGGCCGAGGAATCGCCCGACGTGCGCACCATGCTGGCCCAGGTGTATCCCCTCGGCCCGGCGGACGAGGCCAGCGCGCATCCGGCCGCGCACTTCGATCCGGGCAGGCGGCGCGTGCAGCAGTTCTTCTTGGCCCTTTACGGCCACACCGAGGCCGAGGTGCGCAAAAACACCCGCGCCGTGCGCTTCGACGGGCATGGCGCGGTGTTCAGCACGCGCAACGGCGCGGCCGACGCCCTGGGCCGCGTGTGGGCGCGCCTGGAGCCCCAGCTGCCCGCCCACCCGGAGTGGAAGCCGGTGCTGCGGCCCTTTGGCGGCACCCTGTGCTGGCGGACCATCGCCTCCACAAGCAGGTTGAGCGTGCACAGCTTCGGCGCGGCGGTGGACCTGAACCCGAAACTGCCCTACTGGCTGTGGGAGCGCCACCCGGAGAAGGTGCCGGCGCAGGTGCTGGCCTTTCCCAAGGAGATCGTGGCGGCCTTTGAGGCCGAGGGTTTCGTGTGGGGCGGCAAGTGGGCGGAGTTCGACGTCATGCACTTCGAGTACCGGCCGGAGCTGATCCTCAAGGCCAAGGTGCTGCGGGGCGAGGCCGCGCTGCCGCAGTAGCCGCCCGCCGTCCTTGCCGCGGCGACGCGCTGCGCGCAGGGGCAAAGACGTTGCCGCTTCGGGGCGTTCTCAAAACAGGTTGAGCTGGGTCTGGCGGGTCTGGGTCTTGGGCGCGAGCACCGTGCGCCGCATAAGCTCCTGCGGCAGGCTGGTCTGCAAGGCGGCCAGGAAGGGCGAGGGCTCGCAGGAGCGCGTCTTGCCGTAGAGGGTGCGCTCCCGCGCGTAGGAGAGGCACAGGCGGCTCTTGGCGCGGGTCAGGCCCACGTAGAGCAGGCGGCCCTCCTCGGCCAGGGCCTCCGGGCTCGGAGCCTCGCCGCCGAAGCCGGAAAAGGGCAGTATGCCCGCCTCCAGCGCGGGCAGGAACACGGCCTCGAACTCCAGGCCCTTGGCCGCGTGCAGGGTCATGATGCGTACCTTCTGCGCGACCTGCCGGATGCTGGCGAAATCCGTCTCCAGGCGCACCCAGTCGAGCAGCCCCACCCATCCCCCCTGGGCGTCGAAGGCGTGGCACAGATCGCGGAAGGCCGGGCCGTCCCAGAAATAGCGGTCAAAGGGCGGGGTTTCGCGCAGGGCGCTGGGCAGCACGCGCGGGCCTTGCAGCAGCAGGAACTCCGGCAGGTCTGCGTCCACCATGTTCGCGGCCCCTGGCTCGGAACCGGGCTCCACGCTGGGCTCCGCGTCCTCGCCCCCTGTCCACTCGGTGGGCGGCAGGCCGAAAAGCCTCTCGGCCACGCGCAGAATCGCGGCCACGCGCGGCTCCTCCCAAAACACCTCGGCCTCCGGCGCGGAGCAGGGCACCCCGGCCAGCTCAAGGGCGGTCTTGTACGGGCCGATGAGCGCGCGGAAGCGTACCAGCACGGCCACGTCGCCCGGAGCCAGGTTTGCGCCCCCGGCATCCAAAAGGGTGGAGCTTGTGCCGCCCAGCAGCTTGGCGATGCGCGCGGCCACAAGGCTGGCCTCGTGCCGGGCGTCCGGCGTTTCCAGAAGTTCGATGTCCCAATCGCGTGCGCTGCGGGCGCGCAGGCGCGGATGCGCTGGCAGCAGCGCCCCGCTCAGGTCCAGTATGCCCTGGCCGCTGCGGTAGTTCTCGGCCAGGCTCACCACCTGCAGGTCCGGCCAGCGGGCGGCCAGCCTCTCGCGCACGTTGCCCGCCGCGCCCCGGAAGCCGTAAATGCTCTGGTCCGGGTCGCCGATGGCGAAGAAGCCCCTGCCGCCGGCGCCATCCCCGCCGTCGGCGTGCGTGGCGCCCGCAAGACCCAGCACCGCCTCCAACTGCAGGGCGGAGAGGTCCTGCACCTCGTCCACCAGCACATGGGCGAAGGGCGGAATGAACTCCGGGTCGCGCACCAGGGCGAGCAGAAATTCCAGCAGGTCCGTGAAGTCCGCTTGGTTGCGCAGGGCCTTCATCTCCGCCGTCTGCGCCGCCGCGGCGGTGACGAGGTCGGCCTCGGGTCCGGCGAGGGGGGCGAGGGTCTCCCGCGCCAGGGCGTGCCTGCGGAACAGGGCCAGACGCTCGGCCTTGGACAGGTGCTGGGGCAGGGCCTCAAGGAACATGCGCCGGGCCGCGTCCTCGGAGAGCAGCACCGGGGGCTGGCCCTTGCGCGAGGTCCACAGGTCCAGGGCCAGGGCGTGCAGGGTGTCGGCCACGGGCAGGGTGGCCTCCGGACCCAGGCGGCTCTCCAGGCGTTCGTGCAGCTCATCGGCCGCGCGGCGGGTGAAGGTGACCACCACCAGCGACTGCGGCGGCGCGCCGGCTTCGAGCAGGCGCAGCACGCGGGCGAGCAGGGTGTGGGTCTTGCCCGTGCCGGGACCGGCCAGCACCAGCACCGGGGCCGTGGCCGGGCCCAGGCCCGCGCACACGGCGGCCTCCTGGGCCGGGTTCAGCCTGGCGGGAGCGGGGGCTTGTTCCCGGGGTGCGGGCTCGGGGTCGGCCTCGCCGTCGGGATCGGCGGCCGGAGTGGCGGCGCCTGCCGGGCGGCGGCCCCGACGGGCGGGCATGCCGGCGAGCATGCGGCCGCGGCGCATCTCGGCGCGCTCCTCGGGCGTGAACACGGTGATGACGCCGAACTCGCCGTCGTAGCCGGAGCTGCGCAGCACCTTGCCCGCGCGCATGCGCTCCACGGCCTCGGCCAGCACGGGGGAGACGCGGCCAATGTCGGGCAGCGGGGCCTCGCGCAGGATGAACAGCTCCGGGCCCAGGCGTTCCAGCAGGCGGTAGTATTCGGCGGTGACGGCCTTGCTGCCCGCGCCCACGTCCAGCAGCTCGGAGAGCACCTCGCGCAGGGGGATGAGCGAATGGTAGCCGGGCTGGTTCTGCGGCTGCACGGGCTCGGGTCTGTCGGCCAGGGCCAGCACGCGGTGCAGAACGCCCAGGGTGGCTGGCTTGCCGCACACGGGGCACAGGCCCTTGTGGGCCAGGGTCTCGCCGGGCTCCATGCTCCAGCCGCATTTGCGGTGGCCGTCCAGGTGATATTTGCCTTCCTCGGGGAAGAACTCCACCGTGCCCTGGAATTCGCAATCGCCCTGCGCGCCCGTGAGATGCGCGCGCAATGCCTCGCGGATGCCGGGGAAGGAGGCCTCGCCCTTGAAGAGATTCGCCTCGCGCGCCAGCTTCTCGCCGGAGTGCGCGTCGGAGTTGGAGATCATGCGGTAGCGGTCCAGGGCGGAGAGGGTCCAGTTCATGCCCGGGTCGCTCGAAAGGCCCGTCTCCATGGCGAAGATGTGCTCGGAGAGGTCGCCGTAGCACTCCTCCACGGAGTCGAAGCCGCTCATGGAGCCGAAGAGCGAGAACCAGGGCGTCCAGATGTGCGCGGGCACGAGGAAGGCCTCGGGATGCGTCTCCAGCACCATCTCCAGCAGGTTGCGGCTGTCCAGCCCGAGGATGGGCCGCCCGTCCGAGGCCAGGTTGCCCACCTGGGAGAGCTTGGCGTTGAGGTGCTTGGCGGCCTCCAGGGTGGGCATGTACACGAGGTTGTGCACCTTGCGCACCTTGCCGCCGCGTTTGTAGATGGAGCTGATTTCGCCCTGGAGCATGAAGCGCGCGCCGCCCGCCAGCTTGAGCGGCAGGCCGGGAATCTGGCCGTCGAGGCTGGCCGGGTCGCGCAGGCGCAACAGACCGGAGCCGTCCTCCTTGAGCTCGCGCTCAATCTCCGTGAGCCAGCCGGGGTGGGTCAAGTCGCCCGTGCCCAGCACGCCGATGCCCTTGGCCTCGGCCCAGGCCGCGAGGTTGCGGACGGTGAGGCCCTTGCTGGTGGCGCGCGAAAAGCGCGAGTGGATGTGCAGATCCGCCGCGAAGCTGGTCATTCGTGAAGTCCTTTTGGTGGCCGCGATAGGAGCCGATGTACGCCACGCGGGCGGCGGTTGGCAACCCTGCGGGGGAGCGGCGCTATTGCGCGGGCTCCTGAAGGGGCAGGCCGGTGTAGAACTGGTGGAAGTCCACCGCGGCCCGGGCCTGCGCCTGCTCGCGGCGCTGGTCGAGCTCTTCCAGATTTTTGCTGGCCAGGGCCACTATCTCCGGGTCCAGGGCTTGTTCCTCGGCCATTTCCTTCAGAATGCCGAGCACCCGGACGTTGCTGAGCCCGGGGCGGTAGGGGCGGTCCTCCCGCAGGGCGGTGAACACGTCGGCCACGTTCATGATGCGCGAGCCGAAGGGCAGCGCCGCGCCGGAAATATGGTGCGGGTAGCCCTGGCCGCCTGGCTGCTCGTGGTGCTGCGAGGCCCAGGCCGTGACCTTGCCCAGGCCGGGCACGCTGGCCAGGATGGCCTCGCTGAGCTCCGGGTGGCGGCGCATGACGGCTTTCTCCGCCTCGTCCAGGGGGCCTGGCTTGTCGATGATCTCCGTGGGCACGGCCAGCTTGCCCAGGTCGTGCAGGTCGCCCGCCAGGCGCATGGCCGTCTGGTCGGCCGGGGTCATGCCCGCCTTTTCGGACAGGCACACGGCGCTTTCCGCCACCCCGCGCGAGTGCGTGGCCGTGAAGCGGCTCCGGAAGTCGATGATCTGCGAGAAGGCCGTGGAGGCCTGCATGAGCTGGGCGCGCGACATGCCGCGCGCCTGGAACTGCTCCGTATCGGCGCAGAGGGCTTCCGTGGGATTGGCGGAACGCAGCGGATCCCAGAATTCCGGGGCGCCGGCGAGGGTGCCCAGGGCCTCCATGACCTTGGGGTCGAAGTGCCCGCCGGAGCGGGTGCGCAGACGCTCCATGACCCAGGCCGGATTGATCTTCTCCTGCCGGAAGGTGAGCACGTCCACGCGGTCGGCCAGATTGAGCACGCTGGCCAGAAAGAGCTTGCGCGCGGGCTCGTCGAGGGAGCTGAAGCTTGTGTGCGGCGTGTGGTGGTGGCGCACGATGAGCGCGGCGCTCTCCAGCAGGGGGTTGGTGCGCAAAAGCCGGTAGCCCAGCTCCGCGTGGCGGCCGCCGTCGGTCTCGAAGGAGAGCGCGGCCAGCCTGCTTTGACGCGAGAAGCCGCCCACATCGTGCAGCAGGGCGGCCATGAAGAGCTCGGTGCGCTCGGCGCGGGTGGCGCCAAGCAGCTTGCCCAGGCGGGCGGCGAGGTAGGCCACGCGTTTGTGGTGGCCCACGACCTCGGGGCTCATGAGGTCCAGCGCGCCAGACAGGCTGGAGAGAAAGTCAAACAGGCGGACGGCCATGTGCTGTGCCCTTCTGCTGCCGGGTTAGAACTTCAGAATCTCCACCTGGACCTCGGCCTTGCCGCCGACCTTGTCCATGGCGCCCTTGAGGTCCATGTTCTTGATGCTTTCTTTGGCTCCGTTCGGATCCACGCGGGTCTTCTTCTCCTGTCCGGTGATGGGGTCGACGATCTTGTCCTGGCCCAGGCGCAGGTTGAGCGCGCTGTCGTTATTCGGCTGCGCGAGGGACGAGGGAACCGTCGACGGCTCGAACTGCCAGCGGGTGGCGTTCTGCGGGTCCTGCGGGTTGTTCGAGGCCGAGTAGGGGGAGAGCAGCTCCTCTTTGGTCAGCTTCGGCTTTTCCCTGCCCGGCTTTTCCTTGGCCGCTTTCGGCCTGGCCTTGGCGGCCTTGTCCGCGGCGCGGGCTTTTTTCGTCTTGGCCGCCGTTTTGGCTGTCTGCTTGGGCGCGTTGCTCGACGCGGCCTTTGCCCCGGTTTTTTGCTGTGGGGCGGGGCCGTCCTGGGCGCACGCGGCTTTCGGCCCGGGCGCCGCGAGCAGCCCGCCGGCCAGCAGGCAGCAAAGAAGGAGTTGATACGTACGTTTCATGGCGTTTCCCCGGCCCTGCCGATTGTCCACCTAACAGGCTTTACGCCTGCTCCGCATACTTCTCAAGCCTCTGCATGGCGTCTTCGAGGTTTTCCAGAGAGTTTGCGTAGGAGAAGCGCAAAAAGCCCTCCGCGCCCTGGCCGAAGTCGATGCCGGGCGTGACGCCGACGTGGGTTTTCTCAAGGATGTCGTAGGCCAGCTTGAGGGAGCTGCCGCCGAATTTCTTCGCCCAGTGCCGGGCGTTGGCCAATACGTAGAAGGCGCCGGTGGGGTCGTTGGCCACGCCCAGGCCCAGGGCCTTGAGCCGGGGCAGCAGGAATTTGCGGCGCTCGTCGTAGGTGGCCTTCATGCGCGCCACGTCGGGCGCGGCCTCCTTGAGGGCGGCGATGCCCGCATGCTGGGCCACGGAGTTGGCGGAGATGAAGAAGTTCTGACAGAGCTTCTGCATGGGGCGGATGTATTCCTTGGGCGCGATGAGATAGCCCAGCCGCCAGCCGGTCATGGCGTAGAGCTTGGAGAAGCCGTTGAGCACGAAGGCGCGCGGGCTGTATTCCAGGGCGCTGTGCTCCTTTTCGCCGTACACCAGGCCGTGGTAGATCTCGTCGCTGATGATGTGCGCGCCGCGCGCGTCGGCCAGGCGGGCGATGGCGTCCATGCGCTCGGCCGAGAGCAGGGTGCCCGTGGGGTTGGCGGGCGAGTTGAGCAGGATGGCCTTGGCGCCGTCGGCCATGGCGGCCTCGATGGCCTCTGGCCGGTACTGGAACTTGTCGTCCTCGGTGACGGGCACGCGCACCGGGCAGGCTCCGGCGAAGCGGATGAAGTTCTCGTAGCAGGCGTAGGTCGGGTCGGAGAGGATCACCGGGTCGCCCGCCTCCAAAAGGGTGGAGAAGAGCAGCAGCATGGCGGGCGAGGTGCCCTGGGTGACGATGATCTGGCCGGGGTCGATGGAGACGCCGTAGCGGGCGAAAACGTCTTCGCACAGGGCCTCTCGCAATTGCAGCAGGCCCAGGCTGTGGGTGTAGTGCGTCTCGCCGTCGGCCAGGGCCTTTTTCGCCGCTTCCTTGATGCACTCGGGCGTGTCGAAGTCCGGCTCGCCTATCTCCAGGTGGATGACCCTGTGGCCCTGCGCCTCCAGCTTGTGCGCGGCCTCCAGGATGTCCATGACCAGAAACGGGGTGATTTCGCTGGCGCGTTTGGAAACACAGACGTTCTCGTTCACTTTCGCCTCTCCTGTTTCTTAAACGGAAAAAGGGCCGGAACCAGGCTTTTTGCCCGGCTCCGGCCCCGGAAGATTCGGGCTAAAAATCGAAGTTGAGGGCCTTGCGCACGGCTTCCATGCTTTCCGCCGCGCGCGTGCGCGCCTTGGCGTTGCCCTGCTCCAGAATGTGCCACAGGCGGTCGGGGTCGGCCTCCAGGGCCTGTCTGCGCTCGTGGATGGGCGTCAGGAACCGCGTCAGCGACTCCATGAGCACCTTCTTGCAGTCCACGCAGCCCCAGCTGGCGTTGACGCAGCCCTCGCGGATCTCCGCGCACTTTTCGGGGTCGGTCAACAGCTTGTGGTAGGGGTAGAGGTTGCACACGGCCGGGTCGCCCGCGTCGCTTCTGCGCAGGCGGTTCTTGTCGGTCAGCATGCCCTTGATCTTGGGCGCGAGGTTTTCCAACGGCTCGCCCAGAGAGATGGAGTTGCCGTAGCTCTTGCTCATCTTGCGGCCGTCCAGGCCGGGCAGCTTGGCTTCCTCGGTGAGCATGGCCTTGGGCTCGGGGAAGAAGGGCTTGTCCTCGGCGCAGTAGAGGAAGTTGAAGCGCCGGGCGATCTCCCGCGTCAGCTCCAGGTGCGGCAGCTGGTCCTGGCCGACGGGCACGGCCGTGGAGCGGTAGAGGATGATGTCCGCCGCCATGAGCACCGGGTAGCCCAGGAAGCCGTAGGTGGCGAGGTCCTTCTGGCCGGCCAGTTCCGTGGCCACGTCCTTGTAAGTGGGGTTGCGCTCAAGCCAGCTCACGGGGGTGAGCATGGACAGCAGCAGGTGCAGTTCCGCGTGCTCCTTCACCTGCGACTGCTGGAAGATGATGCACTTTTCCGGGTCCAGGCCCGCGGCTATCCAGTCGATGACCAGGCCGGGCACGAAGCCCTTGACCTTCCTGGGCTCGGCGTACTCGGTGGTCAGGGCGTGCCAGTCGGCCACGAAGAACAGGCAGTCGTGCTTCTCTTGCAGGGCCAGCCAGTTGGCCAAAACGCCGAAGTGGTGGCCAAGGTGGAGCGGTCCGGTGGGCCGCATGCCGGAAACGATGCATTCTCTGTTGGCGGTCATGGCAGTGTCTTTTTGTTAGAGGTCTTAGAAGATGGAATCCATGCCCAGAAGCCCCGCGGCGGCGTCCACCACGGGAAAGAGCACGGTGCCGAACAGGCTGACGCCCGCGAAATTGCCGATGAGCAGAATGGCGATGATGACCAGCACGCCGTAGCGGCCCAGGTTGAGGTAGCGCCAGGCCAGATCCTCGGGCATCAGCCAGGCCAGTATGTTGCTGCCGTCCAGCGGGGGAATGGGCAGCAGGTTGAACGCGCCGATGAGCAGGCTGACGAACACCCCGGCCTGGGCCATGGTGATGAGCGGCACGAGCACGCGCACGGCAAGGCCTTCTGGGTCCTCCACCGGCAGGCTGAGCAGGCCGTGGAACAGCCCGGCGCAAAGCACCGCCACCAGGGCGTTGGCCGCCGGCCCCGCCAGGGAGACAAGGAGCATGCCCGTGCGCGGGTTCTTGAAGTAGCGGGAGTCCACCGGCACGGGCCGGGCCCAGCCGATGTGCGGCGGCACGAGCATGATGAGAAAGCCGAAGGGGTCCAGGTGCCGCGCGGGATTGAGCGTGATGCGCCCGGCAAGCTTGGCCGTGGGGTCGCCCAGCCAAAAGGCCACCAAACCATGCGCCGCCTCGTGGCAGGTTATGGTCAGCAAGAGCGGCACCAGAAGTGTCGTGAGTTCGCGGATGTATTGGGCGAGATCGGACATATGGGTAAGGCGGCTAGCACGAAGCGCCCGCGCGGGCAAGGGGAAAGGGGGGCGGCCGGCCCGGCAGGCCCCTGCGCCGCGGCACGCAAAAAGGCCCGGAAGACTTTCGCCTTCCGGGCCTCGAGCTCTCTGGCTCCCCGGCACGGACTTGAACCGCGAACCTAGTGATTAACAGTCACCCGCTCTGCCGATTGAGCTACCGGGGAATTGCCGCTTCATGCGGCGGAGGACTCATTACGCCGAACGGACTCGCGAGGTCAAGGATTTTTTGCGAGGAAATGCGAAGGCGGTGAAAATTGCGCCCGAATCTTTGGCTTTGACTTCATTTATCGCCGGGAGTATCTCCCGCCCTTGACTGCCCGGAGCGTATGGCATAGGCAGTCAGCGTATCCATGCGTCAAGTTCGAGACATTTTTTAGAGCCCGCACAGCCCAGGGAGACATCCGTTTTGGCCGATAACGCAAACGACAACGGCGCGGCGAAGTACGGCGCCGGGTCGCAGCACGCCGGGCGCTTCAAGCCCCTGGCCGACGCGCTCGCCGCCCGCGACGAGTATAACGACGTCCTGCGAAACCGCATCGACAAGGCTTGCGCCCTGCTCGACGCGGACCAGCAACTGTATCCGAACACCTTCCGCAAGGACACGCACATCGGCGACATCCTTTCGGCATACTCCGACTTGGACGAGGCCGCCCTGGCCGAGGTCGGCAAGGTGTTCCTCGTGGCTGGCCGCATGACCTCCCTGCGGTCCTTCGGCAAGGTGACCTTCATTAAGATGTTGGACGCCTCGGAATCCATGCAGGTTTTCGTCGCCCGCGACGAACTGGGCCAGGAAGCCTACCAGCTCTTCAAAAAACTCGACATCGGCGACATCATCGGCGTCGAGGGCGACCTGTTCCGCACCAAGACCGGCGAGCTTACCCTGCGCGCCAAGGCCGTCAGCCTGGTCACCAAGTCCATGCGCCCCCTGCCGGAGAAGTACCACGGCTTGAAGGACATGGAGATGCGCTACCGCCAGCGCTACGTGGACCTCATCGTGACGCCGAAGACCAGCGAGATTTTCCGCAAGCGCACCATGATCGTGCGCGGCCTGCGCAACTACCTCGACTCCAAGGGCTTCATGGAAGTCGAAACGCCCATGATGCAGCCCATTCCCGGCGGCGCCACGGCCAAGCCGTTCGAGACGCACCACAACGCGCTGGACATGAAGCTGTACATGCGCATCGCCCCGGAGCTGTACCTCAAGCGTCTTCTCGTGGGCGGTTTCGAGAAGGTCTACGAGATCAACCGCAACTTCCGCAACGAGGGCATCAGCACCCGGCACAACCCCGAGTTCACGATGCTTGAGTTCTACTGGGCCTATGCGGACTTCCGCGACCTGATGGACCTGACCGAGGACATGATCTCCACCATCGCCCGCGATGTGTGCGGCACGACAGTGGTGCCCTACCAGGGCAACGAGATCGACCTGACGCCGGGCAAGTGGACGCGCCTGAGCTTCCACGACTCCATTGAGAAGATCGGCGGCGTCTCCCCGGAAGACTACAACGACTATGACCGCTGCGCCGCCATCGTGCGCAAGAGCGGAGAAAAGGTCATCAAGGGCGAGAAGCTGGGCAAGCTTCAGGCCAAGCTGTTCGACATCCTGGTGGAGCCCAAGCTCATCCAGCCGCACTTCATTTATCATTACCCCACGGACATTTCGCCCTTGTCGCGCCGCAACGAAGAGAACCCGGACATCACCGACCGCTTCGAGCTCTTCATGGTCGGCCGCGAGCTTGGCAACGCCTTCAGCGAATTGAACGACCCCGTGGACCAGCGCGGCCGCTTCGAGGAGCAGGTGAAGGAGAAGGCCGCCGGCGACGACGAGGCGCATTTCATGGACGAGGACTACGTGCGCGCCCTTGAATACGGCATGCCCCCGGCCGCGGGCCAGGGCGTCGGCATCGACCGGCTCGTCATGCTTTTGACCGATTCCGCCTCCATCCGCGAGGTCATCCTGTTCCCGCTGCTGCGGCCCGAGACGGCCCAGAACGCGGGCAACACAGCCGTGGCCGCACCGGCCGCCGGTCCTGCATGAACTTCGAATTCTTCGTCGCCCTGCGCTATATCTTCGCGCTGCGCAAGCAGTCGTTCATCGGGGTGATCTCGCTCTTCGCCGTGTGCGGCGTGGCCCTCGGCGTGGCCGCGCTCATCGTGGTCATCGGCGTCATGAACGGCTTCACCAAGGACCTGCGCGACAAGATCCTGGGCGTCAACGCCCATGTCATCGTCAGCGCCTTCACCGGCGGCATCCGCGACTACCAGAAGGTCTCCGACATTTGCCGCACCGTGCCCGGGGTCAAGGGCGTCACGCCCTTCGTCTACTCCGAGGTCATGCTCTCCACCAACGGCGGCGTGAAGGGCGTGGTGCTGCGCGGCATCGACCCCGGCACCTCCGAGCAGGTGCTGAGCCTCTCCAAGGACATGGTCGCCGGCAGCGTGGCCGACCTGGCCGAGAAGGACGGCCTGCCCGGCGTGGTCATCGGCGCGGAGATGGCCAAGCGCCTCGGCCTCACCGTGGGCGGCATGGTGAACCTGCTTTCGCCCACGGGCACGCAGAGCTCCGTCGGGTTCACGCCCAAGATCCGCGTGTTCCGCGTGGCGGGCATCTTCCGCACCGGCATGTTCGAGTACGACGCCACCCTGGGCTACGTGACCGTGGACGCGGCGCGCAACCTGCTGGGCTTCAAGGACGACATCGTCACCGGGCTGGAGATCCGCCTGGCCGACGTGTACAAGGCGGGCGAGGTGAGCGAGCTTCTGCGCTCCAAGCTGCACGAGTACCCGGTCTACGTGCGCAACTGGCAGGAGATGAACGCCAACCTCTTTGCCGCGCTGGAGCTGGAAAAAACCGCCCTGTTCATTATTTTGACGATGATCGTGCTGGTGGGCTCCTTCAGCATAGTCACCATGCTCGTCATGCTGGTGATGCAGAAGACCAAGGACATCGCCGTGCTCATGAGCCTTGGCGCGGACGAGAACATGGTCCGCCGCATCTTCATGTACCAGGGCAGCTTCATCGGCGTGGTGGGCACGGCCCTGGGCTACGGCATCGGCGTGCCCGTGGCCCTGCTGCTCAAAAAATATCAATTCATCAAGCTGCCTAGCGATGTGTACCCGGTGGACTACCTGCCCGTGCGGCTGGAGGCCCTGGACCTGACGCTCATCGGCGTGGCCGCCCTCGCCCTGTGTTTCCTGTCCACCTTGTACCCGGCCAGAAGAGCCGCGTCCCTCAAACCATCGGACGCCTTGCGTTATGAGTAAAGAGCCGCTATATCTCCTGAACAAGGTTGGCAAGGAATTTGCTGGACCCGCTGAGCGCCTTACCGTGCTGGCAGGGATAGACCTGACCGTCATGCCCGGCGAATCCATCGCCATTTGCGGCACTTCGGGTTCGGGCAAGACGACCCTGCTGCATCTGCTCGGCACCTTGGACTCCCCCACGAGCGGCAACATCTTCTTCATGGGGCAGGACATAGGCAAGTTCGACAACAGGCGCAGGGCCGCGCTCCGCAACAAGGACATCGGGTTCGTCTTCCAGTTCCACCACCTGTTGTCGGAGTTCACGACCCTGGAGAACGTCGCCATGCCCGGCCTTGTGGCCGGGAAGTCCCGGGAGGAATCCCTGGAGCTGGCCCGCGAGGCCTTGATGATGGTGGGGCTTGGCAAACGGATGGAGTTCACGGTGACGACCCTTTCCGGCGGCGAACGCCAGCGGGCGGCCATCGCAAGAGCCATCCTCCTGCGGCCCAAGGCCCTCTTGGCCGACGAGCCCACCGGAAACCTGGACGAAAAGACGGGAAAGATGATTGGCGAACTCCTGGTGTCTCTGAACAGGGACTTGGGGATGACATTCGTGGTCGTAACGCATAACATGGAACTGGCGGGCGTCATGGGACGGCGGCTGGAGTTGCGTTCGGGAGTACTCTATGCCCAGGGGTAGGAAGATCAAATTTCTCGCTTTGGCGGCATGCGCCGTCGCGCTGGCTGTTTTCGCCGCGCCCCGGTCCTTTCAGGCCGCCGTCACCTCGCCGCGCGAAGTGACGGTCTTGGTGCTGCCGTTCGAGGTGAACGCCGGCGACGACCTGAAATATCTGCGCCAGGGCTTGCAGGACATGCTGTCCGACCGCCTGCGCGACGCCGGTTTCTCCGTGGTCTCGCGCGAGGCGCTGGACAAGGCGCTGGCCTCCAAGGGGCTCAAGGCCTCCGATCCCCGCGCCGCCAAGGAAGCAGCGCTTTTGACGAGCGCCACCTACGTCATTACGGGCAGCTTCAGCCAGTTGGGCGAAACCCTGTCCCTGGACACCCGCGTCATCGATCCTTTCGGCCTCAAGCCGCCCGTGCCCGTGTCCGTCAGCAAGGACGGCCTCATCAACCTCATGCCCGCCGTGGACGAACTGGTGGGCAAGATGAAGGGCGACCTGCTGGGGCTCGACCGCATCACCGACATCGACGTGGAGGGCACCGTCGCCCTTGACCGCGAAGTGGTGCTCATGCGCCTGACGACCAAGAAGGGCGATCCCATCGACCTCAAGGCCATCGACACCGACGTGAAGGCCGTCTTCGACCTGGGATACTTCGACGACGTGAAGGCCGTTCTGCGCAGCGGCTCCGGCGGCAAGAAGATGATCATCAAGGTCGTGGAGAAGCCGCGCATCCTGGCTCTCGGCGTCAAAGGCGCCAAGGAGTACAAGTCCGAGGACATCCTCAAGGTGGCCAACTCCAAGAAGGGCGCGGTGCTGAACCCCAAGGTCCTGGCCGAGGACATCGCCGCCATCCGCGAGATGTACCGCAAGGACGGCTACTACAACGCCAAGATCACCCACGAGATCGAGAGCGCCGGGCAGGGCCAGGCGCGGCTCAACTTCGTCATCGACGAGGGCAAGAAGCTCTACATCAAGAAGATCGTCATCCAGGGCGCCAAGCAGCTGCCCGAGGGCGAACTCAAGGACGAGCTCTCCATCAAGGAGCGCGGCATGTTCTCCTGGATCACCCAGGGCGGCGTGCTGAAAGAGGAACTGCTCGAGCGCGACAGCTCCGCCCTGGCCGCGTATTACAACAACCGCGGCTTCATCGACGCCAAGGTGAGCGCGCCCGAGGTCACCGTTCAGGAAGACGGCATCGTCGTCACCTTCAACGTGCAGGAGGGCGAGCGCTTCCGCGTCGAGTCCGTGCACATCGAGGGCGACCTCATAGCCGATCCGCCCAAGCTGCTCGCCCTGACCAAGATGAATGAGGCCGCGGCCAAGAAGGACTACCTGGACCGCTCGCTGGTGCGCGAGGACATCAAGGCCCTCACCGACTACTACAACAACTTCGGCTACGCCTACGCGGAAGCCAACGTGCGCATCAACGACCATCCGCAGGAAAAGACCCTGGACATCACCTACGTGATGCGCAAACTGCAGCGCGTGCACATCCGCCGCGTGCTGGTCGAGGGCAACACCAAGACCCGCGACAACGTCATCCTGCGCGAAATGCGCCTGGGCGACGGCGACCTGTTCAACGGCGAGAAGCTGAAACGCTCCAGCGAACGTCTGGACAAGCTCGGGTACTTCTCGAATGTGGACATCGAGCCCGTGCCCACGGGCAGCCCGGACGAGATGGACCTGAAGATCAAGGTCAAGGACAAGGACACCGGCAAGGTCGGCGGCGGCGTGGGCTACTCCACATACGACTCCGTGTACCTGGCCGCGTCCATCGACGAATCCAACCTGTTCGGCAAGGGCTGGTCCACCGGCCTGCACGGGCAGTGGGGCGCCAAGAAGACGGCTTATACCTTCACGGCCATGAACCCCCGCTGGGACGACAGCAACCTCGGCGTCGGCATGCAGCTCTTTGACAAGAAGGAAGACTACGTCACCTTCAACCGCGACTCCATGGGCGGCATCATGAACTTCTCCTACCCGTTGGGAGAGTACACCAGCCTGCTGTGGAACTACCGCCTGGAAAACTACAAGATCTACGACGTCGACACGTCGAGCGCTTCGCAGCTGGTCATCGACGCCATGGGCACCCACCTGGCGAGCGTTCTCGGCGGCAGCATCGTGCGCGACACCACCAACGGCGGCTCCGCCAAGGTGCCCACCGACGGCACGGTGAACACCTTCACGGTCATGTACGGCGGCGGCGTCCTCGGCGGCAGCGACCATTTCATCAAGACCATTTTCGACTCCGGCTGGTATCATCCCGTCGTGGGCGACCTCGTCTTCCACTGGCGCGGACAGGCCGGTTGGGTCGGGCAGAACAGCAGCGGCGACTCCATCCCCGTGGCCGAGCGTTTCGCCCTTGGCGGCAACGGCACCATCCGCGGCTACTCCACGCGTAAGATCACGCCTCTTGATAGCACGGGGGCTGCGGTCTACGGCGACAAGGAAGCCTTCACCAACCTGGAGCTGCTCTATCCTTTGAGCAAGAAGATGGGCATTTACGGATCGACCTTCTTTGACGCCGGTAATACGTGGAAGGAAGGCGAGATGTGGTTCAGCAATCCGAAGCGCGGCGGCATTGCAGCGCCTTCGATCGGGTTGTATAAGAGCGTCGGTGTCGGGCTCATGTGGTACTCGCCCATGGGACCGCTCAAGATCGAATACGGCCATGGTCTGGACAATCTTTATGACGGCAGCAACAACAAGGTCGAGTTCAACATGGGGCAGACCTTCTAGTCCCACGGTCCGGGCGATCCCGGTCCGGCATTCCGCGGCCGACCCCCGCACGCACAAAACGGCTTCAACACACGTTGAAAGGAGATATTCACATGCGTAAGTTCCTGGCAGTCGCCCTGTTCCTCCTGCTCCTGCAGTCCGTCGCCCTGGCCGCCGGTCCGGCCAAGGTCGGCATCTTCGACCCCGAGGAAGTCCTGCGCACTTCCGAGCCCGGCCAGGAGGCCATCAAGCAGTTTGAAGCCAAGATGAAGCCCGACAGCGAGCGCATCGAAAAGCAGCAGAAGGACTTCCTCAAAATGCAGGAGGACTTCCAGAAGCAGGCTTTCGCCCTGGCCCCGGAAGCCCGCCAGGACAAAGAGCGTGAACTGCGCCGCAAGGAGTTCGAACTCTCCGAGGCCGTGCGCATGTTCCAGAACGCCGCCAACCGCGAGAAGAGCATCAAGCTGAACGAGATCCTCAAGGTCCTGAACGAGGCCGTCTCCGACTACTCCGGCAAGAACGGCTACACCATCGTCATGGCCAAGACCCAGGGCATTATCTACTACACCGACCCCGCCTGCGACATCACCAAGGCCGTGACCTCCGAATTGAACCGGGCCTGGAAGTCGCGCAAGAAGAAGTAGGGGAGCCTCATTTTATGCGTTTGTCCGAAGTGGCCGGAAAGGTCGGTTTGACCTTTTCCGGCCACGACATTGAAGTGCGCGGGGTGAACACCCTTGTGCGCGCGGGCGCGGGCGACATCGCCCCGCTGCTTTCCCGCAAGTACCTGCCCCAGCTTGGCGAGACCCAGGCCGGGGCCGTCTTGTGCGAGGCCGCCCACGCGCCGGAAGGCCGTTCCTGCCTCATCGCCACCAATCCCAAGCTCGACTGGGCGCGGGTTGTGGCGCTTTTCGCCAAGCCGCAGGGTTGCCTGACGGGCGTGAGCCCCCAGGCCTTCATCCACCCGGAGGCCCAGCTCGCCGAGGGCGTCACCGTGTATCCCTTCGCCTTTGTGGGTGCGCGGGCCAAAGTCGGCGCCGGGTCCACGCTGTTTCCCGGCGTGTATGTGGGCGAGGACTGCGAAGTCGGCCCGGGCGCGACGCTGTATCCGAACTGCGTGCTCATGGCGGGCACGGTTTTGGGGCAGGGCGTCACCATCCACGCGGGCGCCGTGCTCGGCAGCGACGGCTACGGCTACGCCCAGTCTCCGGCGGGCCACGTCAAGGTGCCGCAGGTGGGCAACGTGGTCATCGGCGATGATGTCGAGATCGGGGCCAACACGGCCATAGACCGCGCGGCGCTGGAGTCCACCAAAGTGGGCGACGGCACCAAGATCGACAACCTCGTGCAGATCGCCCACAATGTGGAGACGGGCAAGCATTGCCTCATCATCTCGCAGGTGGGCATAGCGGGCAGCACCAAGCTGGGCAACGGCGTTGTGCTGGCCGGTCAGGCTGGCCTGCGCGACAATATTTCCCTTGGCGATGGCGTGCAGGTGGCCGCGCAGAGCGGCGTGGGCCACGACCTGCCGCCGGGCTCCATCGCCGGCGGTTCGCCCAGCATGGACGCGGGCACCTACCTCAAGGTGTCGCTCTCCCTGCCCAAGCTGCCCGAACTCATGCGCCGCGTGAAGCGGCTGGAAAAGGCCGCCGAGGCCTCGGAGGAGACTGGCCGTGAGTAATGAGATGCCCCTCGACATCCAGCGCATTCTGGGCATGCTGCCCCACCGCTACCCCTTTCTTTTGGTGGACCGCGTGCTCGAACTCGAGCCCGGCGTGAGCATCAAGGCTTACAAGAACGTCACCTTCAACGAGAATTTCTTCCAGGGGCACTTCCCCGGCCAGCCCATCATGCCCGGCGTGCTCATCATGGAGGCCCTGGCCCAGGCCGGCGGCATCTTCGTGGTGCAGAGCCTCGGTATCGACGCTGGAGAAAAGCTCTTTTTGTTCGCCGGAATACAGGAGGCGAAGTTCCGCCGTCCCGTGGTGCCCGGCGACCAGCTGATGCTTGAAGCCAAAGTGCTGCGCCGTAAAATGAACATTTGGAAAATGCAGGGCATCGCCACGGTCGACGGCCAGGTCGCGGCCGAGGGCGTGTTCTCCGCCGCTGTTGTGGACAAGGGGAAAATGTAGTGACGACCACGATCCATCCTACCGCCGTCGTGCATCCGGGCGCCAAGCTCGGCGCGGACGTGCGGGTCGGCGCTTACTGCGTCATCGAAGAAAAGGTCGAGATCGGCGACGGCTCGATTCTTGACGCGTTCTCGCAGGTCAAGAACTACACCACCATGGGCGCGGGCAACCACATCCATTCCTATGCCTGCCTGGGCGACGAGCCCCAGCACCTCGGCTTCAAGGGCGAGGAGACCTGGGTGCGCATCGGCGAGCAGAACCATTTCCGCGAATTCGTCACCGTGCACCGGGGCACCCCCCAGGGCCACCTGGAGACGCGCATCGGCTCGCACTGCCTGTTCATGGCCTATGCCCACGTGGCGCACGACTGCATCATCGGCAACAACGTCACCGTGGCCAACGCCGTGAGCATGGCCGGACATGTCGAGATCGGCGACTTCGCCATCGTCTCCGGCATGGCGGCGGTGCAGCAGTTCGCGCGCATCGGCGAATACGCCTTCCTGGGCGGCCTTTCGGGCTACAGCAACGACGTGCCGCCCTACATGCTGGCCCAGGGCACCCGCGGCAAGCTCTATGGCCCGAATCTCATCGGGCTCAAGCGCCGGGGCTTTTCCAGCGCCAGCATCGGGGCCATCAAAAAAGCCTACCGCATCATCTTCCGCTCCGGACTCATGCGCGAGGAAGCCTTGCAGAAGGCCCTGGCCGACCTGCCCGACGTGCCCGAGGTCATCCGCCTGGTGGAGTTCATCCGCAGCACCGTGCGCGGCATCACCACCGATGCCGGGCGCAGCTCGTCCGGTGGCGAGGACTAGCACCGCCTTGCGTCCCAAGGCGGCGGGACGGCGCACACCATGAACGCAGCACTGGAGCACCGCACCAAGGTCATCGGACTCATCGCCGGGGGGCGTCAGTTCCCCGTGCTCGTGGCCCAGGGCGTCAAGGCGCAGGGCCACCGCCTCATCGTGGCCGGGTTCACCGGGCACACCAATCCCGAAGTCTACCCCCTGGCCGACGCCTGGCGCGAGCTCAAGCTGGGCCAGTTGGCCAAGCTCCTCGACTTTCTGAAAGAGAACAAGGTGGAGCAGGTCGTCATGGCCGGCACCATCCACAAGCCCGGCGTCATGGACATCCGCCACTTCGACGCGCGCGCGGTCAAGATCCTCTTCTCCCTCAAGGCCAAGGGCGACGACGCCATCCTGCGCGCCGTCTCCGGCGTGCTGGAGGAGGAAGGCATGGAGCTTGTGCCTCCCCAGAGCTACGCCCAGGGGCTGCTGACGCCCGCGGGCGTGCTGACGCGCCGCGCCCCGGACGAGCGCGAGTGGGCCGATTTGCGCGCAGGAGCCCGCCTGGCGCGCGAAATGGGCCGGCTGGACATCGGCCAGTGCGTTGTGCTGCGCGAGGGCATAGTGGCCGCGGTGGAGGCCCTGGAGGGCACGGACGCGGCCATCCGCAGGGGCTGCGAGCTGGGCGGGGCGGGGTGCGTGGCCGTGAAGGTCATGAAGCCCGGCCAGGAGGAGCGCGTGGATCTGCCGAGCGTGGGCCCGGACACTGTGCGCGTGCTTTCCAAGGGCAAGGGCGTGTGCCTTGGCGTGGAGGCCGGCAAGAGTCTTTTCTTCGACATGGAGACCACGCTTGAGATTGCCGACCGCTATGGCGTGGCCATCGTCGGGCTTACAAAGGACGACCTCGGCGGGTAACCTCCCTGCGTCATAGCGCCGGTGCCGCTTGCCGGGCCACGCTAAAGTCGCTATGCCTTACCCGGGCGCCGGAACAAAACGGGCCCTGCGGCCGGACCGGAATTTCCCGCAGCCGACGCACACCGCAATGAGGCCCATGCGCAAGAGACTTCTCCTCATCCTGCTGTGCTGCCTGGGCGTTTTCGCCTTGGCCGCCGGCTCCGCCGTTTGGTGGGCCTCCAGCTACATGCGCACGCCGGAGTTCCGGCACGAACTGGCGCAGATGATCCACGAGGCCACCGGCCGTGAAGTGCGGCTTGCGGGCGACCTCACCATCAGCGTGTTTCCCTGGTTCGGCCTCAGGGCCGATGGCGTGAGCCTGGGCAACGACCCGGCCTTCGGCGAAACGCCGCTGCTCACTGCGGAAACCCTCAGCGCGCACATCAAGGTGCTGCCGCTGTTCAAAAAACATCTCGTGTTCGACACGGTGGAGTTGGGCGAGGCCGCCCTGGTGCTGACCATGGACCATGAGGGCCGGGGCAACTGGGAAGGTCTGGTGGAACACCTGAGCGCCCAGGAAAACGCCAGCGAGCGCGCCGACAGCTTCTTCCACAAGATCACCCTGCGCGGCATCCGCCTCGTCAACAGCCAGGCCCGGCTCGACGACCTGAAGCACAACCACAGCTACATCACCACCGGGCTCACCCTGCGCACCGGGCACATCGAATCCGGCAAGGCGCTGCCCTTCACCGTCTCCACGGATTTCTTCTGGCCGCGGCCGGAGCTTTCCGCCCACCTTGAGGGCACGGGCAAGCTGCACTGGAGCAAGGCCGACCCGGAACCGTTGTTCACCGAGACCCAGGTCAAGGGCGAGATCAGCGGGCCCTGGCTGCCCAAGAGCGCGCCCAAGGCCGCCATTTCCACCGTGCTCACCCTTGAGGGCGGCGGCAAGGATCTTGTGCTCTCGGACGTGCGTTTGCGGCTCATCGGCGCGGACGTGAGCGGCGATATCACCTTCTTCGACGTCACCGAGATGTTCCGCCTGGGCGCCAAGCTCAAGATCGGCCGCTTCAGCCCGCGTTTGGTCATCAACGCCTACTGGCCCGGCACCATCGCCCACGATCACGTCGGCGCCATGACCACGGCGGAGGGGCCGCTGAACATCAACGCCGACGTGAACCAGCTGGTGTTCGAGACGCCAGGCCTGAGCGCGGACAACGCGCACTTCAAGGGCAAGGTGCGCATGGGGTTCGAGGACGACGCCGTTTCCGGGCTGAGCTTCGACCTGAGCGCGGACAAGCTCGACGTGGACGCGGACATTGCGGCCTTCACGTCAAACGCCACCAGCACGCCCGTTGTTGTGGGCGACCTGCCCCTGACCTACCTGTGCCGCGTCAAGGGCGAGGGCCGCATCAAGGCGGAGGTGCTGAAGCTCGCCGGGGTGACCGGGCAGGGCGCGGAGATCGCCTGGCAGGCCGGCGGCGGCACGCACAAGGCGCAGCTCAAGCAGTTGAAGGCCCAGGGCGGCGCCATCGCCGCGGACATTTCGGCCAGCTTCGCCCCGGGCAAGCCCGCCCTGCGGCCCACGGCGGAACTGCCCGGGCCCACGGTGCTCGGCTGGTCCGGCAATTTGCGCATGGACGGCGTGGACGCGCGGCAGGTGTCCTGGCTCAACAAGGCCGGGGTGGCCACCAGCGGCCGCATGGACCTGCGCGCCAGGGCCGAGGCCAAGCCCGCGCCTGCGCCCGCAACGGCCAAGCTCGGCGTCGTGGCGCGCCGCGCCGCGGGCGAAGTCTCGGCCACCCTCGGGGCCTCGCAGCTCGACATCTCTCCCGATGCGGGCCAGCCCAAGACCGCGCCCCGGCGCATGCTGTTCTCCTCGCTCTCGGCCCAGGGGCGCTTTGCCCCGGCCCCAGCGGGCGATGCCGAATGGGCCGTGCAGCTGGACGGCGGGTTCTCCGCCGTGGGCACCAAGCCGCTGCTCAATCTGGACGCCAAGGTTTCCGGTCTTGCGCGCAGCCAGCAGGGCCGCGTGACCTTGACCGGCGCCGCGGCCAGCGGCCGCCTCAAGGGCTGGTTTTTGCCCAAACGCGAGAACGAGGCCAGCTTCTCCGGCAAGGGCAGCATGGACTTCGCCTCCCAGAGCCTCAACCTCAGCGCGGCCACGGTGCAGACCTGCGGCCTCACCCTTTCCGGACCGCTGACGGGCACAAAGGTGCTGGGCGCGAACTATTCCCTCGCCGGGCGCATACGCTGCCCGGACGGCGACCCCAAGCGCGTGCTCACGGCCCTGGAAGTCAAGGTGCCCAAGTCCTCGGACAAGCGCGCGCTGCAGCGCGTGAGCGGCGAGGCGGACATGACCCTGACGGCCAAGGGGCTCAACCTGACGAACATTGCGGCGCAGCTGGACGACATGCCCCTGCGCGGCTCATACTCCATGCAGAATTTCGACGCGCCCCGGCACACGGTTTCGCTTGCGGGCGGCAACTTCGACCTGGACCGCTACCTGCCCGCGCCGGAAACGCCCAAGCGCGGCGTGAAGCCGGAGCGCCCGGCCCCGGAGGCGCTGCCCGTGGAGGCGCTGCGCGAGCTGAACATGGACGGCAACTTCGCCCTGCGCAGCTTCAAGTACCGCGGGCTCACCACGCGCGACTTCAAGACCACCATGAGCGCGCATGGCGGCTCGCTGCTGATGAAGCCCCTGGGCGGCAACTTCTACGGGGGCACACTCTCCGGCGAGTTCTCGGCCCAGGTGGTGGCGGGCGGCATGCAAACCCGGCTGGCCCTGGCGGCCAAGGACTTTCAGCTCGGGCCCTTCATGCTGGGCTGGGCGGGCAAGGAGGTCGCCACGGGCAAGGCCGACCTGTTCTTCGACCTGACCGGCGTGGGCGCCACGGACACGGACATTCTGCGCACCCTTGAGGGGCTCGGCTCCTTCAAGGTCCTCAACGGCTCCTATGTGACGACATCATCCAGCGCAGAGGCCGCCGCAGCCGCCGCCCCGCCCAGCGCGCCGCCCACAGGCAAGCACGGCGTCAGCCTGGCGCCCCAGCACGTTGCGCAAAAGCGACCGGGCTCGCAGTTCTCCCAGGCCTCGGCGCGGCTCAAGGTGAAGCAGGGCGTGTTCGCCAGCGATGACTTCCGCATGGACGGCCCGAACATGGTCGTCACGGGCAAGGGCCGCTTCAGCCCGGCCGAGGACACCATCAACGTGAGCCTGACGGCCAACATGCCCGGCATGCCGGACGTGCCCATGCGGGTGTTCGGCCGGCTCAAGGACCCGGAGATGGAGATCTCCACGGGCGCGCTCATCGGCAATACCATCAAGGAGATTTTGGGCATACCCCTCAAGCCCATAAAGTTCTTCAAGGATCTGCTGTTCTAAGCGCAGCGGTCGCAGCGCAGCGGGCTCTTCGCAGAGCTCGGCGCAGACGTTTCAGCGCGTCGGACACAGCAGGGCAGGCGCATAATCACAGGCGGGTGCAGACATGGCGAAGCAAGGTTTCAAGGGTGTGCGGGGGGCGCTGGAGCGCCACTTCCGGCAGAACATCTGGGCCAAGGATTCCGACCAGGCGAGCGGCGCGCACAGGGGCGTCTTCGCCCTGTCGCGGCTCATCTACATGGTCTCCACGGGCTTTCTGGCCGACCACTGCATCATCCGGGCCTCGGCGCTCACCTTCATCACCATCTTGTCCATCGTGCCGCTTTTGGCCGTGGCCTTCTCCATTTCCAAGGGCTTTGGCCTGCAGAACGCCGATTTCTTCCGCGACTTCCTCATGGGCGTTTCGGCCGGGCGCGCGGAGGTGGTGGACAAGATCCTGCAGTACATCGGCAACACCAACGTCAAAACCCTGGGCTGGATCGGCGTGGGCACGCTGCTCGTCACGGTGTTCACCACCGTGGGCAATGTGGAGCGCGCCTTCAACTCCATATGGGGCGTGAAAAAAGGCCGCACGAGCTGGCGCAAGTTCACGGACTTCTTCTCCATCATCGTCATCTGCCCCATCATCGTCCTGGTGGCGGCCAGCTTCACCGTGGCCGTGCAAAAGCTCGATCTCGTGCACGAGTTCGTCAGCAATCCCGGCTACGACGGCCTGGAAAAGTTCATCCTCAAGGTCATCTCCCTGGCCCTGGTGTGGGTGGGCTTCACCTTTGTGTACGCCTTCGTGCCCAACACCAAGGTCAAGCTCAGGTCCGCCGTGGCGGGCGGCATCGTGGCCGGCACCATGTGGCAGTCGGCCCAGTGGTTCTACATCCACTGGCAGATCGGCTTCACGAAATACAACGCCATTTACGGCAGTTTCGCGCAGTTGCCCCTGTTCCTGGTCTGGCTGTACATCAGCTGGATCATCGTGCTCGTGGGCGCGGAGGTCTCCTACGCGGTGCAGCACCTGGGCGCCTTTGTGCGCCGGGGGCTTTCGGAGAACATGAGCCCGCTCTCGCGCCAGAAGGTGGCCGTGGCGGCGCTCACGCACATCGAGGCGCGGTTCGCCGCCGGGCTTTCGCCCCTGTCCGGGGCGGAGCTTGCCCGCGCGCTGCACCTGCCGGAGGATGTGGTCATGGAGACCCTGGCGGCCCTGGCCGAGGTGGGGCTGACCGTGCCCCTGGGCGAGGAGGACGAGCGAGGCTACGGCCTGGCCGTGGCGGCGCAGAACATCCGCCTGGCCGATGTCGTCGCGGTCATCGAGAACTGCGGCGACGGCCTGAGCTGCAGCACGGTGCTGGAGTCGAGCGTTGATCCGCTGTTTGCGGCCTTTGCCGAGGCCGTGCGCCAAAGCCCGGCCAACGTGAGCCTGGCCGAGTATGCGCAAAGCGAAGCCGAAGCCCTGCGCACCGAGGCGGCCCGGGCGCAGGAACTGGAGCGCATACGCGCCAAGAATGTGGGATAGTGGAGTAAATTAATAAGAAAACGGGAATTTGCGTCCGTCTTTCTCGTAGCATTTGCTCTTGTCGAAATCGAATTCCAACAGTTCCATGTCGTGCTGCTTTCTGGGCTTGCGCGCCAAGCGGAAGGACACAAGGCCCAGCACAAACACGCCACCGAGGACCCAAAGGGAAAGTTCCAGCATGTTCATCCTTCTTGCGCGCAACGGTAAAGACGCGCACGCTGGCCCAATACACCCCAGGCATGGTGGTCTGTCAAGCTTCGTAAACCGACAGGGTTTTGCATTCCCGCATTGACAGAAATGCCGGGCATTCCATAAGAGGCACCACATGCGCGCAAAAAATGATTCCTCGGACTGGCAGACACCGCACCAGGCGTTCACCGCCTATCTTCAGGAGCACCGCCTGAAGATAACCCCGCAACGCCGGCTGATTCTGGACATCTTTCTGCTCGAGCCCGGCCATGTCTCCAGCGAGGAGCTTTACGCCAAGGTGAAGCGCCGCGACGGCTCCATCGGCCAGGCAACCGTGTACCGCACCCTCAAGCTGCTGGCCGGCTGCGGTTTGGCCGAGGCCGTGAGCTTCGCCGACGGCATCACCCGCTACGAGCCGCACTTCGGCGCGGAGCACCACGACCATCTCATCTGCGAGACCTGCGGCCGCAACATCGAGATCATGGACCCGGTCATCGAAAGCCGCCAGGAAGAGCTTGCCGCCAAGTACGGCTTCCGCCTGGAGCGCCACAAGATGGATCTGTACGGGGTGTGCCCGGCCTGCCAGAACAAGGCCTAGATTCGTCCAGCCCCGTGCCCTCCCGCTTTTGCCGCGTCCGCACCTGAAGCGCCCGGAGCATCCGACACGTCCGACACATGCGGCGCGCCGGCCGCCTTGTGGGCCGAGCGGAACGGCGTGCCCCGGCAGCAGAACAGAAACCTCGCCGGCTTGATGACGACGCTGCGCTCCGAGCCCTGGCGCCCGGACCGGAAAGCGGCGCCCGCTATTTGCCCGCCCCGTCGCCCCCGGCGAAGACCTCCACGTAATGCGCCTTGAGCGCGGCGAAGCGTCCTTCCTCGATGGCCTTTCTGGCCTGGCGCACCAGCGTGAGGAAGAAGGTTATGTTGTGCAGCGAATTGAGCCGGTAGCTCAATATCTCCTGGGCCACGTACAGGTGGCGCAGGTAGGCCTTGCTGAAGTTGCGGCAGGTGTAGCACTGGCAGTCGGGATCGAGCGGCGAGGCGTCCTCGCGGTACTCGGCCCGGCGGATGTTCACCTTGCCTCGGCTGGTGTAGAGCGTGCCGTTGCGGGCGTTTCGCGTGGGCAGCACGCAGTCGAACATGTCCACGCCGCACTCGATGCCGGTCAGGATGTCCAGCGGGGTGCCCACGCCCATGAGGTAGCGCGGGGTGGCCGCGGGCAGCATGGGGGCTATGTGCCCCAGCATGTCGTACATCTCGGGGATGCTTTCGCCCACGGAAAGCCCGCCGATGGCGAAGCCGTCGAAGTCGACCTCGGCCAGCTGCTCCAGGCTGCGCTCGCGCAGGTCCTTGAAGAATCCGCCCTGCACGATGCCGAACAAGAGCTGCCCGTTCTTGTGCTTGGGGTGCGCGGCGCGGCAGCGCTTTGCCCAGCGCGTGGTCAGCTCCAGGGACTTGGCCGTGTAGTCGTAGTCCGCGCCGTAGGCCACGCACTCGTCCAGCACCATCATGATGTCCGAGCCGATGTTGTTCTGAATGCTCATGACTTTCTCGGGCGAGAAGAAATGCTTGCTGCCGTCGATGTGCGAGCGGAACTCCACGCCTTCCTCGGAGAGTTTGCGGATCTCCTTGAGGCTGAAGACCTGGAAGCCGCCGCTGTCGGTCAAAATGGGCTTTTTCCAGCTAGCGAAGCGGTGCAGGCCGCCCATGCGCGCCAAAAGCTCGTCGCCGGGGCGCAGGTATAGGTGGTAGGTGTTGCCCAAGATGATCTGGGAGCCCGCGTCCTCCAGGTCCTGCGGGGCCAGGGCCTTCACGCTGCCCTGGGTGCCCACGGGCATGAAGATGGGCGTTTCGATGACGCCGTGGCTGGTGACGAGGCTGCCGCGCCGGGCCTGGCCCTCGGTGGCCTTGATGGTGAACTGGCCGAGGGTGGATGCTGTGTCGGTCATTTGAGTCCTTTGCGGGGGCAGAGCGCGGCCAGGGGGCAGGGCCCGTTGCCGGCGTCGGCGCATTTGGGTTTGCGGGCGTCGCAGACCTCGCGGCCGAAGAACACGAGGAAGTGGTTGATGTCGGCCCATTGTTCGCGCTCAAAGAGCGGCATGAGGTCCTTTTCGATGATTTTGGGGTCCACGCTTTGGGTGAGCCCGAGACGGAATGACAGGCGCGTGACGTGCGTGTCCACGGCGATGCCCTCGTTGATGCCGAAGGCGCTGCCGAGCACGATGTTGGCGGTTTTGCGGGCCACGCCGCCCAGGGTGACGAGCTCGGCCATGGTGCGGGGCACCGCGCCGCCGTACACGGTCATGACGCGCTGGGCCGCGGCCTTCAGGTTCTTGGCCTTGTTGTGATAAAACCCGGTGGAGCGCACCACTTCCTCAATCTCCGCCACCTCGGCCTTGGCCAGGTCCGCGATGCCGGGCCAGCGGCGAAAGAACTCCGGCGTCACCTTGTTCACGCGGGCGTCCGTGCACTGGGCGGCCAGCACCGTGGCCACAAGCAGGCCCCAGGCGTCGGTGTAGTCCAGCATGGGCGCGGGCGCGGGGTAGCGCGCGGCCAGAATGGCGAAGATGGCCTGGGCCCGGGCTTTGTCCTGGGGCCCTGGCGCGGCGGTTTTTGCGGGCATGGCGTGTCCTCCGTTGCCGCCCGCGAGGGGCGGCGATTCCGGCGTGGGTAGCATCCGCCGTGGCGGGAGGCAAGGGCCGGATTGCACGCAGCACGGCTGTGCGACAAATGAACTGCAAAAACAAATGGATGAATAGATTTTGACCGTGCGCGCATTTCAAGTTGCCAGGAGTGCTGAAGTGTGATTGAAACCGTGGAGCGAGGCCGCATGGCTCGACCCGCGGACAGTTTCTCGCTACGAGGGCAGCACGTTGAAAAAGCTAGTTATTTTTGCGGTCGGTTCCTACTCCTTGCTCATGGTCGTCTCCCTGGTGTTCGCCCAGGTGAGCGCGGGCAAGCTGACTGCGGAGCGTTGCTCCGCCTGTCACGACACGGCGCGCATCTGCGACAGGCTGGGCAGCCGCACGCCGGAGGTCTGGCAGCAGACCGTGGAGCGCATGCGCGGCAACGGCGCCAAGCTGACGGACGACGAAGCGCAGACCGTTGCGGAATACCTGGGCACGGCCAAGGCGGGCGCCAAGCCGCTGTGCGCCAAGTCCGGCGTCAAGCCCGCAAAGTAGGCATCCCCGTGGGCGCGCACATGATGGTTTACGTCACCGCGCCCAGCCGGGCCGAGGCCGAAAGCCTTGCGCACTTGGCCGTGGAGGGCCGCCTGGCCGCCTGCGCCAACATCCTGCCGGGCATGCGCTCGCTGTACTGGTGGCAGGGCAGGCTGGAGCAGGCCGACGAGGTCGTGCTCATCCTCAAGACCACCGAGGCGCTGGTCCCGGCCCTCACCGAGGCCCTGACCCGCGCGCACAGCTACGACTGCCCCTGCGTGGTCGCCCTGCCCATCGCCGCCGGCAACCCGGATTTTTTGCGCTGGATCGAGGACGAAACCGCGCCGCGCTGAAACGACACATCACCCGGCGGTTTTTCCGCCATATCTGGAGGATTCATGCAGCTTTACGTCGCCGGTTCCGTCGCACTCGACCGCATCATGAACTTTCCCGGCAAGTTCGCCGACCACATCCTGCCGGACAAAATCCACATCCTGAACGTCTGCTTCCTGGTGGACGGCATGAACGAGTATTTTGGCGGCACCGCGGGCAACATCGCCTACAATCTGGCCATGCTGGGCGAAAAGCCGCTGATCCTCGCCGCCGCGGGCAAGGACTTTGCGCCCTATGCCAAACGCCTGGAGGGCTTCGGCCTTTCGCTGGCGGGCATACGCACCGTGGCCGAGCAGTTCACCGCCGGGGCGTACATCACCACGGACGAGACCGACAACCAGATCACCGGCTTCAACCCCGGCGCCATGCGCGAGCGTTGCGGCTACAAGTTCCCGGAAAAGCACGACGGCAAGACCATGGCCATCATCTCTCCGGGCAACGTGAACGACATGATCGAGCTGCCGGAGTATTTCAAGAAGGCCGGCATTCCATACATCTTCGATCCGGGCCAGCAGATCACGGCGCTTTCCGGCGCGCAGATGGCCAGCGCCATCGAGGGCTCCTTCGCCCTGTGCACCAACGACTACGAGCTGGAGATGGTGATGAAGGCCACCGGCCTTTCCCGCGCGGAGCTCTTGAAGCGCACCGGCGCGCTCGTCACCACCCTGGGCGACCAGGGCAGCCTCATTGCGGAGGGCGCCAAGGAGACCAAGGTTGCCGCCGTGAAGGTGGACAAGGCCCTTGACCCCACGGGCGCGGGCGACGCCTACCGCGCCGGGCTGCTGAAGGGCCTGAGCCTGGGCAAGAGCCTGGCCGACGCCGCGGCCCTGGGCAGCGTGTGCGCGGCCTTCTGCGTGGAGAAGAAGGGCACCCAGGAGCACAGCTTCACCATGGACGCCTTCAACGCCAAGCTGAACGCGAACTTCGGCCAGACCATCTAGGCTGGCCGCCACAGGCCGCCGCTGATCTCCAGCCGGGCGGCAACCGGTTCTCAAGGAGGGTCTCGTGATCGACCTGAAGCCGGAGAGCGTCGCCGAGTACCTGCGCCAGGCCTACGGGCCTGACGCGCGGCTCGTGGACCTTGGGGCCATCGGCACCCTGGACAAGCAGGGCATCAAGCGCTTCGGCTACGGCAAGCCGCTGCTGGTGCGCTTCACCGCGGGCGGCCGCGAGCGCGAGGGCGTGCTCTCGGTGATGCGCGGCGACAAGTACGGCCACCAGTTCTACTGGGACCGCGCGGCCATCCTCATGTTCCAGTTCGAGACCAGCGCCCGCCTGCCGCGCCACGTGCGGCCCATGGGCCTGGGCTACGTGGACGCCCAGAGCCGCCTCATCCCCGTTGCCCAGCCCCAGGAATTCTTCATCCTCAACGAAAAGCTCGAGGGCTACGACTACTTCCAGGACCTGGAGCGCATCTCCGGCTCTGCCGGCCAGGGCGGCGACTTCCGCCCCGGCGACACGGCCCTGGCCCGCAGCCTGGCGCACTGGCTGGCGGACATCCACGCGGACAAGAAGGCCGACCCGGACCTTTACTACCGCCACGTGCGCAACCTGCTGGGCGCCAGCGAGTGCATCATGGGCCTCATCGACGAGGCCTTCCCCCACCCCTGCGATTTTTTGCCCGACGCGGACTTCATCGCCCTGGAGAAGCGCCTTATCGACTGGCGCTGGAAGCTGCGCGGCTATGCCCACCGGCTGGCCGTGGTCCACGGCGACGTGCACCCCTGGAACATCCTGGCCGACGGACGCGGCGGATTCTCCGTGCTGGACCGCAGCCGGGGCGAGTGGGGCGAGCCGGCCAGCGACCTGGCCTCGCTTGCGGCCAACTACCTGCTCTTCGGCCTGCTGCAGAACCCGGAAGCACCGCGCCTGGAAGGCCCCTTTGCGGAGCTTTGGAACACGCTGTTCCGCGAATACCTGGCCAAGAGCGGCGACGCCGAAGTGCTCGAAGTCATGGCGCCGTTCTTCGTGTTCCGGGCGCTGGTCATCGTGTCGCCGGAATGGTATCCCAATCATCCGCCCGCCGTGCGGCGCGCATTGGTGCGTTTTCTGTTCCGCGTGCTGGATGACGACGCCTTCGACTGGGTCAACGTCAATCGTCTGCTGGAGTAAGCCATGCCGCAAGATACGACGACCGCCGCCCCCGACGGCCAAGCCGGCTGGGCCTTGTGGTTCACGGGTCTGCCCGGCTGCGGCAAGAGCACCATCGCCCGCGCCGTGCGCGACGAGCTTTCCGCCCGCGGGGTTGCGGCCACGCTGCTCAGCATGGACGAACGCCGCAAGAGCTACTTCCACACCCCGGACTACAGCGCCGAGGAACGCGCAAAGTCCTACACGCTCTTCGCCCGCGAGGCGGCGGACATGACCGCCGCGGGGCATAACGTCATCCTCGACGCCACGGCGTACCGGCTGGCCATGCGCCAAGAGGCGCGCGCGCTCATTCCGCGCTTTGCCGAGGTGCTGGTGCGCTGCCCCCTGGCCGAGGCCATGCGCCGCGAGGCCGTGCGCTCGGGCCAGCAGACCCTGGCGGCGCACCACAAGGGCTACGTCATGCCCGGCATGTACCAAAAGGCCCTGGAACGCCGCCACACAGGCATCGCCGTGCCGGGCCTGGGCCAGGTGGTGGGCGTGGACGTGGCCTATGAGGAGAACCCCGAGGCCGAGTGCGTGCTCGACGCGCTGCGCCCGGTGGAGGAGAACGCCGGACGCGTGCTGAATTTCCTCGACGCCTGGCTGCCCGGCCTGCCGCCCGACACCGAGGACGCCGCGTGACCCCGGATTCCGGGGGACTGACCCCGGAGGCCATTGCCGACGCTTCGTACGCCCTGGGGTTGTGGACCGGCTGGGGGCTTTTGCACAGCGTGCTGGCCGCGCGCCGGGTCAAGGCGGCCTGCGAGCTGGTCCTTGGCCCGCGTTACGCCCTGTACCCCCTGGGCTACACCGTCATCAGCCTGTGGACCTTTTGGCTTGTGCTGGTGAAGGAACCGGACCTGCCGCAAGTTTTATGGGCCCTGGAAGGCGCGCCGAAGATTCTTCTGTACCTGGCCCAAGGTGCGGGACTGGCGCTTTTGGCCTGGGCCGGGTTCTCCATGAGCGGGCTCAAGCTCCTCGGCCTGCCGCAATTTTTCAGCGCCGTGCGCGGCCGCGTGCCGGACGAGGCCGACATCCGCAAGGATTTCAGCACGCGCGGGGCCTATTCCTTGGTGCGCCACCCCATGCATTCCGGGGGCATGCTGTTTCTTTTGGCCGCCCCCCGGCAGACTTTGGGCGGGCTGGTGTTCGCCGTGTTCGGCTGCGCATACATGATCCTCGGCACGCTCATCGAGGAACGCCGCCTCTCCCAGGACCTCGGAAGCGTGTGGGCTGACTATGTCCGGCGCGTGCCGATGTTTGTTCCAAATTTGGCAAAACGCCAAAAATGAATGTTTTTCGCCATGCCTCGCCGCCGCAGGGAATTCGGCCCAGGGCCGAACGTTGACCTGAAACGCGAAGGAGTCTATGCCCGCTTCGCGATGCACCCTGCGTTGCGGCGAAATCCTTTTCGGAGCTCTGCTTGGACAAGACCTTTCATATAGTGACCTTTGGCTGCCAAATGAACGTGGGCGACTCGGACTGGCTGGCCCGCGCCCTCATTGCGCGCGGGTGGCGGCAGGTGGACGAGCAGGACGCCTGGTTCTTCGTTGTCAACACCTGCAGCGTGCGCGACAAGCCGGAGCAGAAGGTCTACAGCGAGCTGGGGCGTCTTTTGACCCATCAGCGCGGCAAGCCGGGCCTTACCGCGGCCGTGGGCGGCTGCGTGGCTCAGCAGATCGGCCGGGGCTTTTTCGAGCGCTTCCCTTTTGTGCGCCTGGTGTTCGGGTCCGACGGCGTGGCCGGAGCGCCCGACGCCCTGGAGACCCTTGCCGAGGACCCGTCCGCGCGCATCGCCCTGCTTGATTTTCTCTCCGTCTACCCGGAGCGCGAGGATGTTTTGACGGGCGTATTGAAAGGCGGGCTGCCCGTCGCCGCCGTCCCGGCCTTCGACGCCGACCAGGGCGAGCCCGACGCCGGTCCGGCCCAGGCCTTTGTGAACATCATGCAGGGCTGCGACAACTTCTGCGCCTACTGCATCGTGCCCTACACGCGCGGCAGGCAGAAGTCGCGCCAGCCGGAGGCCGTGCTGGCCGAATGCCGTCAGCGCGTGGAGCAGGGCGCGCGCGAAATCACCCTGCTGGGGCAGAACGTCAACAGCTACGGCCTGGACCCCTCGCGCCAGGGCGGCGGCGCGGGCATGGGCTTTGCCGAGCTGCTGCGCCAGGTGGCGGCCATTCCCGGCCTGCTGCGCCTGCGCTTCACCACCTCGCATCCCAAGGACATCGATCCGGCGGTGATACGCGCCTTTGGCGAGCTGCCGAACCTGTGCCCGTCCCTGCACCTGCCCTTGCAGGCGGGCAGCGACGCGGTGCTGCGGCGCATGGGCCGCAAGTACGACCGCGCCCGCTATCTGGACATCGTGCGCGCGCTGCGTGCCGCGCGGCCGGAGCTTTCGCTCACCACGGACCTCATCGTCGGCTTCCCCGGCGAGACCGAGGACGACTTTGCCGCCACCCTGGAGATGATGGAGCGCGTGCGCTTCGAGTCGAGCTTCTCCTTCTGCTATTCCGACAGGCCCGGCGTGGCCAGCGCGCGCATGACGCCCAAGGTGGAGGAGCGCGTGTCCAAGGCGCGGCTCTTGCGCTTGCAGTCTTTACAAAATAGCATTACTAAAGAAAGTCTAAAAAGCCTTGAGGGCCATGAGGCCATTGTGCTGCTGGAGGCCAAGAGCCGCAAGCAGGACGACGGCCCGTGCTTTTGGCGCGGCCGCGACGAGGCCGGGCGTGTGGTGAACCTGCGCCTGGACGACATTGCGGCGGCCGGGCCGGAGGCGCCGGCGTCTGAAGGCGCCGGGCTTGCGTTGGCGGGGCTTCTGGTGCGCGCGCGCATTGTGGAGGCCAAGAACCACTCCCTTCTGGGAGAGAAGGTGGGCCAGCCGTGGTAGAGATGAAGATCTTCGGCCTCGCCGTGGACGAGAAAGCCCAGTCGCCGGTGCTCATCCTCAAGGATGAAGCCCGGGATTTGGCGTTGCCCATATGGGTCGGTCCGGTGGAGGCCATGGCCATCTCGCTCGCCATCAACGCCGTGGAGACCCCGCGGCCCATGACCCACGACCTTGTGACCCGCGTGGCTGCGTCCCTTTCCGCCACCCTTTCCGCGGTGGAGATAGTGGCCCTGCGCGAGGGAACCTTCTACGCCGAGCTGGTGCTCATGCGCCGGGCCGAGGGCAAGGAGGAGCTCATGCGCATCGACTGCCGCCCCTCCGACGCCGTGGCCATCGCCGCGCGCGCGGGCGTGCGCATCCTGGTGGCCGAGAGCGTGCTGGCCGAGGCGGGCACCCGCACCCTGGCCGGGGCCAAGGCCGAATTCGCCGATGCCGAGCGCGACAAGTGGACGGACGAGTTGGAAAATCTTTCGCCCGACGAACTCAAATACAAGATGTGAGGCGGCGATGATCGATCTGCATACCCACACCACCTTCAGCGACGGCGAACTCATCCCGGCGGAGCTCATCCGCAGGGCCAAGGTGGCGGGGTACCGCGCCATCGCCATCACCGACCACGCCGACGCCAGCAACATCTCCCTCATCGTCGACAATGTGCGCCGCCTGACCGACGCCTACGCCCACTACTTCGACATGGAGGTGCTGGCCGGGGTGGAGCTGACCCACGTGCCCTCGGCCCTCATGGGCGACTTTGTGCAAATGGCGCGCGACGCGGGCGCGCAGATAGTGGTGTGCCACGGCGAGACCGTGGTGGAGCCCGTGGCCCAGGGAACCAACCTTGCGGCCATCGAGGCGCGCGTCGATGTGCTGGCCCACCCGGGCCTCATCACCGAGGTGGAGGTGAAGCTGGCGGCCGAGTACGGCGTGGCCCTGGAAATAACCACCCGGCGCGGCCACAGCTACTCCAACGGGCATGTGGCCACCCTGGCCAAGCGCTTCGGGGCCAAGCTGGTCATCGACAACGACGCCCACGCCCCCGGCGATTTGGTCGGCCGCGACCTGCGCCAGAAAGTGGGCATGGGCGCGGGGCTGACCTCCGAGGACATCGCCCAGGCCGGAGCCAACGCCTGGGAGATCATCGAACGCTGCCGGGGCAGACGTTCGTAGCAATGCAACCAATCCCTGGCCGCCGGGCCGGGGACCACTGCGACCGCGTCCGCGAAGGGCACGGCGCACAGTTGGGCGGAGGCGCCGGGTCGAAAAGACCTGCCCCGCCTGGTTTTGAGGAGGACACCAAGCATGATTCCCGAGAGCGGATTTCTGGGCATGATCCTGGGCGCCACCTTTGGCGTGCAGGCCGTGCTGTTCTTTTTGGCCTGCATGAGCCTGTGGAGCTGGACCATCATCTTCCACAAGCTCATTCTTTACAGGCGCACCAAAGCCCAGGTGAGCCGGGGCTACGCCCTGTTCAACGACGCCGCGGACCTTTCCGAGGGCCTGCAGGCCGTGAGCCGCGACGAAGGCTCGCCGCTCAGCAAGGTGGGCCTGCTCGCCGTGGGCGAGTTCCGCAAGCTGGAAAAGGCCGACATTGAGCGCGACCGCAAGCGCATGCTGGTGAAGGACACCCTTCGCCGCGTGCTGCGCCAGGGCGTGAGCGAGGAAATGAAGCGCCTGTCCAGCTCGCTTTCGTTCTTGGCCACCTGCGCCAACGCCGCCCCGTTCATCGGCCTGTTCGGCACGGTGTGGGGCATCATGCACGCCTTCCACAGCATCGGCCTTTCGCAGTCCGCCGCGCTGGCCACCGTGGCCCCCGGCATCTCCGAGGCCCTCGTCACCACGGCCATCGGCCTTGTGGTCGCCATTCCTGCCACCATCGCCTACAACTACCTGCTGGCCATGCTGGGCGAGGTGGAGACGGAGCTGGTGAACTTCGCCGGCGCGTTTTTGAACCGCATCGAGCGCGAGGTCTCCTGGGCTTCCGGTTCCTCGCGGAACCAGTAGGAGGGTCTCATCGTGGGCATGTCCCTGCAGAAAGGCTCTCGCGGCTATATGGCCGAGATCAACGTCACGCCCTTTGTGGACGTGATGCTCGTGCTGCTCATCATCTTCATGGTCACCGCGCCCATGCTGACCCAAGGCGTGGACGTGGACCTGCCGAAGACCCGCAGCGTGCGCACCCTGCCCACCGGCAGCGACCACCTGGTGCTGACCATCAACAAGGACGGCGGCATCTTTCTCGACGAATACAACGTGCCCTTTGAGGACCTGCAGCAGCACCTGACGAACCTGGTGGTGAACCAGAACAAGCAGCTGTATCTGCGCGCCGACAAGGAAGTTCCCTACGGCATCGTGGTCAAGGTCATGGGCGAGATCAAGAGCGTCGGCATCGAGAAGCTGGGCATAGTGGCCGAGTCGAGCGATGCCGACAAGGCCAAGAAGCCCCAGAACTAACCGGGCTTCAAGGGGTTATTTTCGTGGAGGACTCACGGCGTGGCACAGGGTTCATTCTCTCCCTGGTGCTGCACGCATTGCTTGTGACGGCTGGGGTGTTGAACTTCAGCTTCACCCGCTCGGTGGACATGGACAAGCCCATGTACTCCGTCGATCTCGTTTCGCTGAACCCGTCCGAGGACCCCGCCGAAGGGGAGACGGGCGAGGCGGCGGGCGGTCCGCCCACTTTGGCCGAGGGCCAGCCTGAGGAAAAGGCCGCCGCCGCGACGCCGGTTCCGCCGCCGCCCGCGCCCAGCGCCAAGCCCGTGCCCGAGCCCAAGCGCGACGACTCGAAGCTCATCAGCGAAAAGAAGGTTGAGGAGAAGAAGAAGCCGGAGAAGAAGGAAGAGAAGACCCCGCCCGCGCCGCCGCAGCCCGCGGAGAAGAAGCCCTCGAAAGAGGAGCTGCTGAAGCAGGCCCTACAGGACGTGCAGAAGGACGTGAAGGACAAGTCCAAGAACGCCAAGCCCACGGCCAAGGCCGCGGATGGCGGCAAGGACGCTGTCGCGGGCGAGCTGGCCGCTTTGCGCAAGTCGCGCGGGGGCAATATTTTCACTGCCGGCGGCACAGGCCCCGGCGGCGCCGGCGGCGGCAAGGGCACGGGCGCCGGCGGGCACGGCTCCGGGCTCATGAGCTCCTACGGCGGCATCGTGACGCAGATCATCAAGAGCCATTGGCGCAACAGCACCTTTGGCCGGGAGAGCAATCTCGTGGCCACGCTGGAGATCAACATCGATCCCCAGGGCAAGATCACCGGGGCCCATGTGGTGAAGTCCTCTGGCAACCAGATCTTCGACGCCTCGACCGTGCGCGCGGCGATGGAGACGCAGAACCTGCCGCCACCGGTCAACAAGACGCTGGGAACGCTGCATCTGAATTTCAACTTGCAGGATATGCTGAAGTAACCTTTCAGTCCTGAGAGAGATATGAAACGCAAAACTTGGATTCTGACCTGTCTCTTGCTGCTGCTGTTCACCGCCGATGCGGGCGCGGCCGACATCATGAGCTTCGACATCTTCGGTCCCGCCCAGAACAAGGTGAACATCCTCGTTCTGCCCGCGCGCGGACCGGGAGGCCCCGGCACCAGCGCCCTCGCCACCAGCTTCAGCAACCAGGTGCAGAACGACATCGGCTACCTGCCCTTCATGCACTTGGCCTACATGAACGAGATCCTCGGCGGCGACCCGAGCAAGGGCCTCAAGGCCGACGACATCGACTTCAAGCCCCTGCAGCTCGGCCGCATCGACTTCGTGGTGACCATCGGCGGGCGCGGCCAGGAGATCGAGGCGCGCGTCTACGAGACCTATTCGCGCAAGCTGCTTGTGGGCAAGGCCTACAGCCAGGTGGACGAGTCCGGCGTGCCCCACGTGGCCGACCGCTTCTGCGCGCAGCTCATGCGCGTGCTCACCGGCAAGAGCGGCTTCTTCGACTCCACCCTGGCCTTCTCCAAGCGCGTCAACGGCGGCAAGGAGCTGTTCACGTCCTCGGCCCTGGGCCGCGGGCTCACGCAGATCACCCGCGACGGCGGCTTCAACGTCAGCCCCTCCTGGTCCAAGGACGGCAGCCGCATCGCCTACACCAACATCTCCGACAAAGGCCACAGACTGGGCATTTGGAGCCGCGCGCACCGCAATTCGCAGCTGCGCAAGTTCCCCGGCAACGTGGCCATCAGCCCCACCTTCGCCCCGGACGGCCGCATCGCCGTGTCGCTTTCGCTCAACGGCCACGCCGACATCTACATGCTCGACGCCAACATGAACCCCGGCCCGGCCATGGCGCCCAGCTGGGGCATCAGCGTCTCGCCCAGTTTCGACCTCTCCGGCCGCAAGATGGTGTTCTGCTCCGGTCGCCTCGGCGGGCCGCAGATCTTCCTTCTGAACCGCGACGGCGGCAGCGTGCAGCGCATCACCTACGAGGGCACATACAACACGCGGCCCTCGCTGAGCCCGGACGGCCGCTTCGTGGTCTTTGCGCGGCTCACGGGCGACGGCCAGCGCATCTTCATCCGCGACCTTGTGGCCAACCAGGAGCGCCAGATCACCTTCGGCCCCGGCAACGACGAAGATCCCAGCTTCGACCCGGACGGCTATTTCGTGTCCTTCGCCTCCAGCAGAAACGGCGGCACAAAGATCTTCGTCACCACCCGCTACGGCGACGCGGCCAAGCAGATTCCAACGGGCGCCGGCGATGCCATGGCCCCGGCCTGGGGCGTGGCTCCGGCTCTCGACTGATTGGTCAAAAAAGGGTCTTGCAATTCGTAAAAAACAGGCGGAAAATACCCGCGTATCAAACGTGAGGCCACACCGGGGAATTTTTTCCTGGCAGCCCATATAACTCGCGCTTCTTGCGCAACGAAATTTTTAGGAGGTTTCATGAACGCCAAACGTCTTATGATGAGCGCCATGGTTGTGTGCTCGATGGTTGTCTTCGCGGCCGGTTGCGCCAAGAAGACCACCGATGCCATGCCCGCCGCCCAGCCGGTCACCATCACCGACAAGGACACCAATCTGCAGAGCACTCCCGCTCCCCGCAGCCTCTCCGAGGACGAACTGCGCGCGGCTCAGCGTGCCGAGGCCCAGCAGGCCGTGGGCAACATGATTTTCTTCGCCTTCGACTCGTTTGAGTTGACCCCGGAAAGCCGCACCGTGCTGACCTCCAAGGCCGACGCCCTGAAGAAGTACTCCCTGTTCAACATCATTGTTGAAGGCCACTGCGACGAGCGCGGCACCAGCGAGTACAACCTCGCCCTGGGCGAGCGCCGCGCCAAGGCCGCGCAGCAGTTCCTGAACCAGCTCGGCATTGCGGACAACCGCATCACCATCGTGAGCTACGGCAAGGAGCGTCCCCTGGAGCAGGGCAAGGGCGAAGCCGCCTGGTCCAAGAACCGTCGCGACGAGTTCAAGATCCAGAACTAATTCCGCCTTCCGACTCCGTTGCATGACGACCGCCGTTGCCTTTGGGCAGCGGCGGTTTTTTTCGTCCTGCGTGCGGGAAATCGTTCACGCGCGCGCGTTCCGCCCGGCGCGCCTTGCCGCAGCGAGGAGAGCCGGGCGGAGGCGTCGCCCTTCATGCTGCCGCCAGCCGTCCGCCTGATGTCCGCGTGATGCTTGCTAGACGCCGTTTGTCTCGCGCTGGCCTCTGCGCCGGTTGCCCTGCGCCGACTGCCCCATGCCGGTTGCTCTGCGCCGGCAGCTCTGGGTTGTCTGAACATTCCCGTTTGGTCGTCGCAAGCCGTGTCGATGCGCGCCTGATTGCGCCGCGAACTGGCCGCTGCGAGTTTGCGTCTGAGTGGTGGATGCCGCTGGCCAGGCTGCTGTGGCCGGCGATCCCAGCGTGATGGCTGCGGGCTGCCTGCGATTGCCGGGGCTGTCGCGCGGGGGGCGGCGCATTGCCTGAGGGCGCGGATGTGTTGGCCTCGTTTGGGGCAGGCCGTGGCGGGCCGTGCGCGAGGGCGGGAGAGAAGCATGGGGCGGACCGGGACATTGGCTGGCGCGGGAGACCTCGGTGCGTATTGGAAAGATGTCCGCGGGCGAGATTTTCAGGCGCACGGCCACGCGGCGGCGCGCCGAAGAACGCCGAAGAAAGCTGGTGAGCGCGGGATGTCGCAGGATCCCGGAGACTAGAAGAACAGGCGGATGAGGGCGAAGGCGCCGGCGGCGAAGAGCCCGGCCAGCAGGTCGTCGAGCATGACGCCCAGACCGCCGGAAACGCCGCGGTCCACGGCGCGTATGGGCCAGGGCTTCAGGATGTCGAAGAAGCGGAACAGCGCGAACAGCGCCAGCAGATCAAGGGGCATGGCCTGGTCCCAGCCCGCCAGATGAAACGGCGCGAAGGCCGCCCACTGGCCCAGCAGCTCGTCCACGACAACGCAGCCGGGATCCTTGCGGCCCAGCAGCTTCTCGGCGCGGCCAGCGGCCCAGGCGCCGACGACGAAAATGAGGCAGAGCGCCGCGGCGCGGGCACACAGCGGCAGCGGCATGAAGCACCAGGGCGCAATGACGAGCGCTGCGCCGGAACCCCACGTGCCGGGGGCCTTGGGCATGCGGCCCATGGGGCCCAGGGTGGCCAGGAACAGGGCCGCGCGGTCGAGGAAGGGCACAACGGGTTCGGACACGGCGGCTCCTAGGGCTCGAGCAGTCCCAGCTTGCGGAGTTCCTCGGCGATCTGCCGCGCACGGAACGGCTTGGTCATGTACGACACGGCCTGGCCGCTGATGAAGGCGCGCGAGGCGGTGCGGTCGTCGTCCAGCACCGTGGTCACGATGACGCGGGCGCGCCGCGAGTCGGGCACCTCGTACTGGTCCTCGGCCGCGCGCATGAGCTCCAGGGTCTTGAGGCCGTCGATGCCGGGCAGGTTGATGTCGAGAAACACCACGTCGAAGGGAACGCCATGCTCCAGCGAGCGCTTGTGCTCCTGCAGTCCGGCCTCGCCCGTGAGCACGGCCTTGCACTGCGCATAGGGCTTCAGCGCCAGGATGAGGAACTCCTGGTTCACGCGCGCGTCTTCGATGATGAGAATGTTGAGCACGCGCTTACCCTTGGCCAAGCTCCATGACGGATTCGAAGAGGAAGTGGTCCACCACGTGGCAGAGCATGTGCCCGGCCGCGATGTGCACTTCCTGGATCAGGGCCGTGTCCTTGCTGCCCACGCTGATGAGGTGGTCGCACACGGGTTCCATCTCGCCGGTCATGGCGCCGCACATGCCGATGGTGACGAGCCCGCGGCTTTTGGCCTCGCGCAGGGCGGCCAGCACGTTGCGGCTGGTGCCGGAGGTGCTGATGCCGATCAGAATGTCGCCGGCGAGGCCCAGGGCCTGCACCTGCTTCACGAAGACCAGGTCGAAGCCGTAGTCGTTGCCGATGGCGGTGAGGATGGAGGTGTCCGTGGTGAGCGCGATGGCCGGCAGAGGCGGGCGCTCCAGGCGGAAGCGGTTCACGAACTCCGCGGCCAGGTGCTGCGAGTCGGCCGCGCTGCCGCCGTTGCCGCAGAACATGACCTTGCCGCCCTCGGTGAGGGTGAGGGCCATGATGCGGGCGATGTCCACGAGGTTTTGCGCGTTTTCTTCAAAAAACGTCTCACGGACGCGCAGGCCTTCGCGGGCATGCTCCAGAACTTTGCGTATAGCTTTCTCTGACATGGGGGCTCCATAGTGCGGCAGAAAATTTCGTCAGCCGCTGTGCAAAATACACGAAAGCACCGGCAGAAGCAACGCGCCCTGGGGTATTAGGCGTGCAGAATATTATTCGGTGATTTTTGCCACGAGCCGGACAAGGCAAAAAACCCTTTGAACTCCGGGTGGGTTTGAGGTAAAGGCAGCTATACGAGTTGGGTTGCACGGTTTTTTACAAATTTCGTAGGAGGATCGGATGAAAAGGATGACCGTCAAGATTCTGTTTGCGGTTCTGGCCCTTTCCCTGGGCGTTTTTGCGCTTTCGGGCTGCGGCAAGGACAGCGACACCATCAAGGTTGGCTTCAACCTTGAACTCACCGGCGACATTCCGAAGGTGGGCGAGGCTTCCAAGTTCGCGGCCGAGATGCTCAAGGAAGACATCAATTCCAAGGGCGGCCTCGAAGTGGGCGGCAAGAAGTACAAACTCGAGTTCGTCTACCAGGACAACGAGGCCAAGGCTGAAAGCGCCGTCAACGCCGCGCTCAAGCTGATCAACCAGGACAACGTGGTCGCCATCGTCGGCCCGAACTCCTCCAAGCAGGCCATTCCGGCCGGCGCCACCTGCAACGACGCGCAGGTCACCATGGTGACCCCGTGGTCCACCAACCCCGACACCACCAAGGACCGTCCTTGGGTGTTCCGCGCCTGCTTCCTCGACCCCTTCCAGGGTCCGGTGGCGGCCAACTTCGCCTCCAAGCAGTTCGGCGCCAAAACCGCCGCGGTCATCTTCGACATCGCCAACGACTACTCCAAGGGCCTGGCCGAGATTTTCAAGGCCGAGTGGGAGAAGAAGAGCGGCGCCGGCACCGTGGTTGGCTTCGAGTCCCACGGCACCAAGGACCAGGACTTCTCCGCCCAGCTGACCAAGATCATCGCCGCCAAGCCTGACTTCATCTTCGTGCCCGACAACTACAATCAGGTTGCCCTGATTGTGAAGCAGGCCCACGACCTGGGCTACAAGGGCCCCTTCATGGGTTCCGACGCCTGGGGCTCTGCTGAGCTCATGACCCTTTGCGGCAAGGACTGCATCGGCCAGTTCTTCAGCACCCACTACGCCGCGGCCGGCGCGCAGGGCGCCACCAAGGAGTTCATCGACCGCTTCAACACCAAGTACAAGTACGTGCCCGACGACGTTGCCGCCCTGACCTGGGACGCCACCCGTCTGGTGCTGCAGGCCATTCAGAGCGCCGGCAAGGTTGAGAAGGACATCAAGGCCGAGCGCAAGCTCGTCCGCGACGCCCTGGCCAACATCAAGGAATTCGCCGGCATCACCGGCAACATGAAGTTCGCCGGCACCGGCGACCCGAACAAGTGCGCCGTGGTTGTCCAGATCAGCCCCGAAGGCAAGTTCGAGTTCAAGGAAACCGTCTGCCCCGAGTAGACGCGACTGGCATGATCGCGGGCGGGGGCCCCAACAAGGTCCCCGCCCGTTTTGTTTTGCGCCGCGGCCCGGGCCGCCCCCGCTCCCGCCGGCAGGCGGACCCTGCGGACCGGCGCGCGCAAGCTTCACTTAAAAGCCAAGGTGCCCCTGGTGGAAATTTTTCAGCATATCCTGAACGCGTTGCAGTTCGGCAGTTTCTACGCCCTCATCGCCCTGGGCTACACGCTTGTGTACGGCGTGCTCCGGCTCATCAACTTCGCCCACGGCGACATCTTCATGGTGGGCGCGTACCTGGCCTACTTCATCGCCGTCACGCTTCTGGGCATTGGCGGGTTGAACCTCGGCATGCACATAGATCCTGCCCTGGCGCTGGCCATCACCGTTCCCGTCACCATGATCCTGACCGCCCTTGTGGGCGTGACGCTTGAGCGCACGGCCTACCGGCCCCTGCGCCGCAAGGGCGCCGACCGCCTCTACGTGGTCATTACCGCGCTTATGGCCGGCCTTGTGCTGGAGAACGGCAACCTGGCCCTGCTCGGCGCCAGCCGCAAGCGCTTCCCGGACATGATCGACAAGGTGGTGTGGAACCTGGGCGGCGGCGTTTCCGTGACGAACCTCAAGGTCATCGTCATCGTGGCGGCCATCGCCGTGTTTATGCTGCTGCAGTTCATCGTCACCCGCACCAAGATCGGCATGGCCATGCGCGGCATCAGTTATGACAAATTTGCCATTCCGCTCATGGGCATCCCGCTCGACACCATCATCGTGGTGACCTTCGTGCTGGGCTCCGGCATGGCCGGACTGGCCGGCATCCTGTTCGCCATGAGCTACCCCATCCTTGAACCATACATGGGCGCGCTCATCGGCTGGAAGGCCTTCATCGCGGCGGTTGTCGGCGGCATCGGCGACATCCGCGGCGCCATCGTGGGCGGCTTCATGCTGGGCTTCATTGAAATCGGCGTCGTGGCCGTGTTCCCCAGCACCCTGCGCGACCTGTTCGCCTTCTCGGTGCTCCTGATCATCCTCTGGCTCAAGCCCACCGGCATTTACGGCGTGGCCCAAACCACGAAGATCTAGGCGGACGGACACAATGCAGAAATACACCGCCACAATCGTCCTTTTCGCCTTCATGGTCCTGCTCGTGGTGCTGGCCCAGTTCAGCGTCCTCGACCGCTATTACATCTCCGTGCTCATGTTCATGGGCGTCAACGTCATCCTGGCCTCCAGCCTCAATCTGGTGAACGGCTACATGGGCGAGTTCTCGTGCGGGCACGGCGGCTTCATGTGCGTGGGGGCCTATGTGTCCTCCCTGTGCACGGTGCTCATGTTCAGCAAGAACCAGATCCTGGGCGCGCCGCTTCTGCCGCCGCAGTTCGCCTTCGTCGGCTTCCCCCTGGCGCTCATGGCCGGCTCCGCGGCCGCTGCCGTCGCCGGGCTCGTGGTGGCGGTGCCCTCCTTCAAGACACGCGGCGACTACCTGGCCATCATCACCCTGGCGGCCAACTACATCGTCATCTCGGCCATCAACAACATGGAGATCATCGGCGGCCCGCGCGGCTTCATGGGCATGAGCGCCACCGAGCGCGCCATGCAGGACATGCTGAACATCCCCTGGGTGCTCATCTTCGTGCTTTTGGGCACGGTGTTCACCGTGTGGATTCTGCGGCGCTTCGTCTCCTCCACCCTCGGCAAGGGCGTTCCCGCCATCTGCCAGGACGAGATCGCGGCCGAGATCATGAGCGTGGACACCAACCGCATGAAGCTCATCGCCTTCATGCTGTCCTCCGGCCTGGCCGGTCTGGCCGGCGGGCTGTACGCCCAGGTGCTGGGCTACGTGAACCCGCAGAGCTTCGACATCATGCGCTCCACCGAGGTCATGGTCATGGTGTACCTGGGCGGCATGGGCTCGCTTTCGGGCGCGGCGCTTGCGGCCATCTTGTTCACGGTTCTCATGGAGGCCCTGCGCTTCCTCGACGTGTGGAAATGGGTGGTCATTCCGCTGCTCCTCATCCTGCTCATGCAGTTCAGGCCAGAGGGCCTCATGGGCAACAAGGAGCTGTCGGATCTGTTCCCCAAACTGCGCAAGTACTATTCTTTCAAATAGCGAGCCGGAGACAGCATGTCGCTTCTTGAGATCAACGGACTCACCCGTCGCTTCGGCGGCCTCATCGCGGTGAACGACTTCAATATTGAGCTTGGCGAACACGAGCTTGTGGCGCTTATCGGCCCCAATGGCGCGGGCAAAACCACGGTGTTCAACCTCATCTCCGGCTTTTATCAGCCGAGCGAGGGGTATATCCGCCTGAAGGGCAAGGACACCAAGGGGCTGCGTCCGCATCAGGTCACGGCGCTCGGCGTGGCGCGCACCTTCCAGGGCATTCGGCTCTGGGGCGAAATGCACGTGCTCGACAACATCCGCATCGCCCAGCACTATCGCCTGGGCTACAGCCTCTTGGACTGCTTTCTGCGCACCAAGAACTACACCCTGCGCGAAAAGGCCATCGACGACATCGCCTGGGAGCTGCTGGAGGCCATGGACCTGAAGGACTGCGCCTACGAGCTGCCGCGCAACCTGCCTTACGGCGTGCAGCGCCGGGTGGAGATCGCCCGGGCCATGTCCGTCAAGCCGTCGCTTTTGCTGCTCGACGAGCCCGCGGCCGGCCTCAACTCCGCCGACGTCGAGGGTCTCATCAAGCTGGTGCGCTGGATTTACGACAACTACCCGGTGACCATCTGGATGATCGAGCACCAGATGAAGGTGGTCATGAGCCTGTGTTCGCGCATCAAGGTCGTGGACTTCGGCACCACCATCGCCGACGGCAGCCCTGAAGAGATTCAGAAGAACCACACGGTCATCAAAGCCTACCTCGGAGACGATACGATTTGAACACGCTCCTGGAAGTCAAAAACCTGAAGGTCCGCTACGGCAACATCGAGGCCCTGCACGGCATCTCCTTCAACGTGCAGGAGGGCGAGATCGTCACCTTGATCGGCGCGAACGGCGCCGGCAAGTCCACCACGCTCATGTCCATTTGCCGCCTGCCACCACCGGAGGCCCCGCGCATCACGGACGGCGACATCCTCTTCAAGGGCCAGAGCCTGCTGGACATGCAGCCGCACAAGATCGTGAGCGACCTGGACATGGCCCTGGTGCCCGAAGGACGCCATATCTTCGGCAACCTGACGGTTGAGGAGAACCTGAAGCTGGCCACCTACGCCCGCACCGACGGGCACGAGGTCATCACCCGCGACTACGAGCGCGTGTACCAGCTTTTCCCGCGCCTGGCCGAACGCCGCAAGCAGCGCAGCGAGTCGCTTTCCGGCGGCGAGCAGCAGATGCTGGCCCTTGGCCGCGCCATCATGACCAAGTGCGGCTTCCTCATGCTGGACGAACCCAGCATGGGCCTGGCCCCGCTGCTCATGTACGACATGTTCCGCACCCTGAAGCAGCTGAACCAGGAGGGGCTGACCATTCTGCTCATCGAGCAGAACGCCAACCTGGCGTTGCGCTTCGCCCATCGCGGCTACGTGCTGGACACGGGCGAGATCGTGGCCCACGGCACCAGCGAGGAGCTCCTCGCCGATCCGGAAGTGAAGAAGGCCTACCTGGGCGGCTAGCCCGGCAGACCTGCAAAGACGCCACAGGGGCGGACCATCGGCAAGGTGGTCCGCCCCTTTTTTGTGCGCCGTGGCCCTGGCGGCAATGGGGCCTGTTAAAGAGGGTAGGGGGCGGCCCCGTCGCCGCCTCTATGCGCTCCCTGCCGGGAGCCTTGGCCGCAAGCGCCCGGTCGGGTCGCCGAAACCTTGCCCGGGTGCGTGGTCCTGTGGGCGTTGCATGGCCGTGGGAAGTGGTCCCCGTTCAAACGCTACGCTGCGCTCCCTGTCAGGAAGCCAACGCGTTGGATCAGGCGGCACAGTGTCGTGCCAGGCTCACCAATTACTTGGCGTCCGCCTCGGCAAAGACCTCGCGCAGGGCGGCCAGGGCGTTCAGGCTGGCGGGAAAGCCCGCGTAACCGGCCATCTGCATGGCCACTTCCGTCAGCTCCTGGCGGCTGAGACCCACATGCAGGCCCGCATGGGCATGGACCTTGAGCTGCGGCCGCATGGTGCCGCGCGCCATGGCCGCCGCCACCATGGCGATCTCCTTGCGCCGGGCCGAAAGCCCGGGCCGGGAAATGACGTCGCCGTAAGAGAAGTCCAGAATGAACCCGGCCATGTCCGGCGCGATGTCGGCCAGGCTGTCCAGCACCTTTTGCCCCACGCCCTTGCTGGAGATTTCCACGGCGGCAAGGCCGCGCGCTCTGCGGTCACCGGTGCGCGGCGCCGGAATGTCCGGGCGCACGCCCCGCGCCTCGAACACGCGCCGGGCCACGGCCAGGGCGTTCAGCCCGGCGGGAAAGCCCGCGAACACCGTGGTGACGTAGAGCGTTTCCACTATCTCCTGGGGCGAAAGGCCCGCGGTCAGGCCGCCGTCGATGTGGAAGTACAGCTGGGGCTCGGCGTTGCCCAGGGCCGCAAGGGCGGCGATGGTCGCCACCTGCCGGTCCTGCGCGGCCAGGCCGGGTCGGGCGTGGATGTCGCCGTAGCCGAAGGCCACCACCATCTCCACCATGTCCGGGGCGATGTCGTCCAAGGCGGCGTGCAGGGCGGCCTCGGCCTTGGGGTTGAGCCGCGCCAGTTGTTCGCGGCCCGTGGTCATGCGTTGGGATTCCATAGCTCCTCCAAGTGTTGGCGGGTTGGGCGATGCGGCCAGGACCGGCGCGTGCGAGTACACCAGCATCGCCAGGGCAAGGCAAATGAAATGAACGTGGCGCATGGTCCCTCCTTTTGTCTGGCCCGAGAGTACGGCGCGTTGAATAGTATGTGAAATATATCTTGCATGCTTGATTGAGATGCAATACGTCTTGATTATGGAACTGCGACACCTGCGTTATTTCATCGCCGTGGCCGAAGAACTGCACTTCGGCCATGCGGCCGTGCGCCTGCACATGGCCCAGCCGCCCTTGAGCCAGCAAATACGCGCCCTGGAGGACGAGCTTGGGGCGCGGCTCTTTGCCCGCACCAGCCGCAGCGTCAGCCTCACGCCCGCCGGGCAGGCCTATCTGGCCGGGGCCCGCGCGGTGCTCGCCAGAGTGGACGAGGCCGGCCGTCTGGCCCGGCGCATCCAGCAGGGCGAAGCCGGAGAGCTGGTTGTGGGCTACATGAACCCGGCCATGGACGCGGTGCTGTGCCGGGCCTTGGCCGCTTTCCGCGTGGCGCGCCCCCAGGTGGACCTGCGCCTGCGCGAGCTGCCGACCTCCGCGCAATTGGAGGAACTGCGCGCCGGGCGCTTGGACCTGGGCTTCATCCGCCTGGTGCATGCGCAGGAGCAGGCCGGACGCGCGCCCCAGGGCAAAGGGCCGCGCGGGCAGGATCTGACCGGCCTGCAGACCCGGGTGGTGGCGCGGGAGCCCTATGTGCTGGCCCTGCCGGAAGGGCACAGGCTGGCCGCCTTGGACGAGGTGCCCCTTGGCGCGGCGGGCAACGAGCCGCTGATTCTCTTTCCGCGCGCCTCCATGCCCGCGCTGCACGAGGCCATGTTGGGGGCTTTGCGCGCCGCCGGGGCCGAGCCCCATGTGCTGCAGGAGGCGCCGGGCAAGCACGCCTCCCTGGCGCTGGTGGCGGCGGGTTTCGGCGTGTGCCTTGTGCCCGCCTCCGCGCGCGACTGGCTGCGCAAGGGCGTTGTGCTGCGGCCTGTCACGGCCGGGCTGCCCGTGGTGGAAATGGCCGCGGCCTGGCGCGCGGGCGCGGAGCACCCGGCCGCCCGGGCCCTGGTGGACCTCGCCGCGGACTGAGTCTTTCCAGCACTCCTGGGCCATCGTCCCTCCGGCCTGGTCATCTGGGAGGGCAACATGCCTTGCAACCCATTGCGCAGAATCCTCCGGCCATGCTATAGTGGATAAATAGTGCCCTCCGCCTGCGGCGCGGCGCGATTCTGTTCCCTGGAGCGTGGCCCATGTTGGCGAATCTCAGCATCAAATGGCGGCTTCTGGCCATCGCCCTTGCCGGGCCCGTGGTCGTGTCCTGCGTCATGGGCGCGCTGCTCGTCAGCGCCATCAGCGAATTCTCCGAAGCGGGGCTCTTGGACAAGAGCCGGGCCATCGTGCTCATGGCTGAAAGCGCCCGCAACGAAATGAGCGCCAAGCTGGAGGCGGGCATCATGCGCCCCTTGAACGAGCTGCCGCCGGACAAGGTCGTGGGCGCCGTTCCCGTGGTCACGGCCATCAAAATGGCGCGTGAAAACGCCGAACGCGGGGGATATCAGTTCCGCGTGCCCAAAATCGCCCCGCGCAACCCGGAAAACGAGCCCACGCCCCAGGAACGCAAGGTGCTGGAGGAGCTGGAGTCCAAGAACCTGACGGAGCTTGTGGTCAAGGAGCCGGACCAGACCCGCTACTTCCGGGCCATCCGTTTGACCAAGGAATGCCTGTACTGCCACGGCGACCCCAAGGGGGCCAAGGATCCCACCGGCGGCGTGCTGGAGGGCTGGAAGGTGGGCGAGGTGCACGGGGCCTTTGAGATCATCACCTCACACGCCGCGGCCAAGGCCGAGCAGCGCAAGGCCGCCATGCATGTGCTGGGCTGGAGCGCGCTGGTGCTGGCCTGCGTGTTTGCCCTGGCCTGGGTGCTGCTGCAGCGTGGCATCGTCACGCCGCTTGCGCAAATACGCGCCTTTGCCGAAAAGGCGGCCGGCGGCGACCTTACGGGTCGCATCGAGGGCCGTTTTCAGGCCGAAATGGGCGCCATGGCCGGAGCCTTCGGCGCCATGATCGGGCGGCTTTCGGAAATCATCGGCCAGGTGATGCAAGGAGCGGGCGGCGTTGCGGCCAGCAGCGCGGAGCTTTCGTCCACCTCGCGCTCCATCTCCGCCGGAGCGGTTTCGCAGGCCGCGGCCGTGGAGGAGATCTCCTCGTCCATGGAAGAGATGACCTCGAACATCTCGCACAGCGCGGAAAACGCGCTCAAAACCGACGCGCTGGCCCAGCAGGCCGCGCGCAAGGCGGGCGAAAGCGGCGAGGCCGTGGGCCAGACCGTGGCGGCCATGCGCCAGATCTCCGAGAAGATCGGCATCGTGGAGGACATTGCCCGCCAGACCAACCTGCTGGCGCTCAACGCGGCCATCGAGGCGGCGCGCGCGGGCGAGCACGGCAAGGGCTTCGCCGTGGTGGCGGCGGAGGTGCGCAAGCTGGCCGAGCGCAGCGGCCATGCCGCATCGGAGATCAGCGCCCTGGCCGTGTCCAGCGTCAAGATCGCCGACCAGGCCGGGCAGATGCTCAAGGGACTGGTGCCGACCATTCGCAACACGGCGGAGCTGGTGCAGGAGATCTCGGCCGCGAGCCGCGAGCAGAGCATCGGCGCGGAGCAGATCAACACCGCCATCCAGCAGCTGGACAACGTCATTCAGCAGAACGCGGCCGCCTCAGAGGAAATGGCCGCCACCTCGGACGCGCTTTCCGGCCAGGCGGAGCGCCTGCAGGAAACCATGAGCTTCTTCGCCGCGCAAGACGGCGCGCCCCGGCGCAAGGCCGTGAAAATGCTGCCCGCGGGCAGAAAAGCGTAACGGGCCGCAACGCGGGGCAGCGTCCGGGGTATCGCCTAAGGCGGGCTGAGCCACGGCCCGCCTTGTTCCTTTGCGCACAAGGCTTGCCAAACACGCGGCTGGGGGTATACTGGCTGCAACCCGTGGCGGTGCCCCCGCGGCATCGCTGTTTGCGCAACCCAGAACCATTCGAGAGACGTCCATCATGCCACGCCGTTCACAGCCTCAGGTTTGTCCCGTCCCACCCCGGCCCATGCGCCAGGAGCTCCTCGACATCCTGGCGGCCGCCCCGCCCGCCGCGCGCCACGCCATGTGCGACCTCATGCGCTCCATCAAGGCCGGGCTGGAGGCCGCGGGCAAGACGCCGAGCTTTGTGGACGCCGGCGCGCGCGTGTACGACTGGCGCTCGCTTTTGCCCATGCTCTCCGACGTGCGCCTGAAGCTCGACCAGCTCATCGCCACGCGCCTGCGCCGCCGCAGCCAGGCCCGGCAAGCCCTGGCCCAGATGGACCAGCAGTTCACCACCCTGCGCCGCTCGCATGAGGAACAGGCCCTGACCATGCAGATCCTCTACGCCCTCATCAACGTGGGCGGCGAGTTCCAAACCTCCGAGGAAGTGCTGGAGCAGAGCGCCGAGGTGCTCATCGAATTTCTGGAAGCCGATCTTTTCGTGTGCCGCCTGCGCGACGCCAGCGGCGAGTGGATCAACGTGGCCGCCAACACCCTGCACGGCACCAGCACGCCCATTCTGGTGCGCGCCATGGAGGAGAGCATTCCCGGCCACCCGGTCATGCAGGCCGTGGCCGAGAAGCCGTGGAGCTACGTGCTCTCGAACAATCTCATGAGCTCGGAGCGCGGCGGCGAGTCCTACGACTGCGTGGCCTTCCAGGAGGGCTACCGCTCGCGCCTGGCCTTCATCCTGCGCGGGCACGACACCAAGCCCTTCGGCCTCATCATGCTCTACTCGCGCGTGGAGAACTACTTCAGCCACTACGACCACAGCTTTTTGTCCGACTGCTCGCGCATCGTCTCCCTCACCGTGGGCTCGCGCCTGGAGGTGGGGCGCGACGCCCTGGCCAAGGCCGCCGGCGGCATGGCGCACGTGGGCAACAACGCCCTTTCGGTCATCAAAAACTGTCTGGAGCTGGTGAAGGAGGACATGGAGCTCGCCGTGAAGTCCGGCTCGCCCCAGGACCTGCGCAAGCTCGCCGGCGTGTTCGACCTGGCGCGCGAGGTGGAGCTCATCGGCTGCGCCCTGGGCGGAGTGGAGCGCCTGCGCGGTGCCATCGCCAACCTGCTTTCGGCCGTGGATAACCCGCGGCTCATGCACTACATCCGCGGCGAGGAAGTGCTGGACCTCGACCCGAACACCTGCGGGCTCGGCGAAGACTAGCACCGGCCCACGGCAGCCCCTCCCGCGGAGTACCCGCGGTTCTGCGCGGCGCCGGATGTCACTTTTCCCTTGGCCAAAGAAAAAGGCGGGTCGTTCCCGCCTTTTTTTGCGTCCGCAGCCTGGGCTGCGTTCAATCCGCCGGTCCCGCCTATTCGTAGCGCAGGGCGTCGATGGGATTGAGCGCCGCTGCCTTGCGCGCGGGATAGAAGCCGAAGAAGATGCCGATGGCGCTGGAGAACACCACGGCCAGCACGATGGACTGGCTGGAGATGAGCGTGGCCCAGCCCAGGAATTGCGAAATGAGGAACGCGCCGCCCACGCCGAGCAGAATGCCGATGAGTCCGCCGAGCATGGTCAACAGCACGGCCTCGGCCAGGAACTGCAGCAGGATGTCGCGCTCCTTGGCGCCTATGGCCATGCGGATGCCTATTTCGCGCGTGCGCTCCGTGACGCTGACCAGCATGATGTTCATGATGCCGATGCCGCCGACAAGCAGCGAGATGGAGGCCACCGCGCCAAGCAGCATGGACATGGTCTTGGCCGATTGCTGCGAGACGGCGAGCAGCTCCGAGAGGTTGCGCACGTTGAAGTCGCGCTCCTTGGTTGCGCTCATGCGGTGGCGCTGGTCGAGCAGGGCGTTTATCTCCGCCTCGGCCTGGGCCAGCTTGTCCTGGCTGGCGGCCTGCACCAGGGTGGGCCCGACGGTGCCCGGGAAGGCGTTGCCCAGAATCTTCCGCTGGGCGGTGCTGAAGGGCATGAAGACCACGTCGTCCTGGTCCGAGCCCTGGGCGCTGCGGCCCTTGGCCGTCAACAGGCCGATGATCTGGAAGGGCACGCCCTTGATGCGCACCTGCTTGCCCGTGGGGTCCTCGTCGCCGAAGAGATTCGTGGCCACGGTCTGGCCCACGATGCAGACCTTCTGCCCCGTGTCCACGTCGGCCGCGGTCATGTCGCGTCCGCTGGCGAGCTTCCATTCGCGGATTTCCAAAAGGTCCGGCGTGGTGCCCATGAGCTCCGTGGACCAGTTCATGTTGCCGGCCACCATCTGCGCGGTGCCGCGCAGCTCCGGCGCCACGCGCAGCACGGCCGGGCATTCGGCGCGTATGGCCTTGATGTCCTCTATGGTGAGGGTGGGCTGGGAGCCCATGCCGCCCCGTATGCCGCCGCTGGTGGTGCTGCCCGGCAGAATGAGCAGGAGGTTGGAGCCCATGGTGGCGATCTGGTCGGAGATCTGCTTGGTTGCGCCGGTGCCCACGGCCACCATGATGATGACCGCGCCGATGCCGATCATGATGCCCAGCATGGTGAGGAACGAGCGCATGAGATTGACGCGCAGGGCGCGCGCCGCGATTTTGAGCGGCAGCAGGATGTCCACTTAGGCCTCCGCCCGCGCCGGGTCGGGGCGCGCCGAGAGCGGCGCCGGGCCCGTGTCGTCGACGATGACGCCGTCCTTGAAGGTGATGCGCCGGCCCGCGTGCGCGGCTATGTCCGGTTCGTGGGTGACCATGATGATGGTCTTGCCCTGGGCGTTCAAGCGCTTGAAGATATCCATGATCTCCTCGCTCATGAGCGAGTCCAGGTTGCCTGTCGGTTCGTCGGCCAATATGAGCGCCGGGTCGCCCGCCAGGGCGCGGGCAATGGCCACGCGCTGCTGCTGCCCGCCGGAGAGCTGATTGGAGAGGTGCCCGCCGCGTTCGCCCAGGCCCACCATGGCCAGGGCCGCCAGGGCGCGCTGGTGCCGCTCTTTGGTCTCCATGCGGCCATACACCAGCGGCAGCTCGACGTTCTCGATGGCCGTGGTGCGCGCCAGCAGGTTGAAGCCCTGGAACACGAAGCCCAGCTTCTTGTTGCGTATCTCGGCCAGCTGGTTCTTGCCCATGTTCTCCACGGCGACCCCGTCCAGCATGTATCTGCCGCTGGTGGGGCGGTCCAGGCAGCCCAGAATGTGCATGCACGTGGATTTGCCCGAGCCGCTGGAGCCCATGATGGCCACGAACTCCCCCTGGCCGACCGTGAGCGACACGCCGCGCAGGGCGTGCACGCGCTCCTCTCCCATCTGGTAGACCTTGGTCAGGTCCTCAATGCGGACGACTTCGCTGCGGGTGCCTTGGTCGTGGGTGCCTTGGTCGCGGATGGTCTTGTTCATGGCGTGCCTCTCCGCAACCCTACCGCGGGGGCCCCATGCCGGGACCGCTGCGCGAGCTGAAGGGGTTGGAGCCGGAGGCCGACTTGACCCCGGCCTGCTCCTCCAGAATCACATCCGCGCCCTCGGGCAGGTTGCCCTGCAGCACCTCGGTCTCCTTGTCGTTGCCGATGCCGACGGTGATGACCACGGGCGTGGGCCGGCCGTTTTGCAGCACGTAAATGCGCTTCTGCCCGGGCTCGAGCTTGGGCTGGACCTCCTGCTTTTGCCCGGTGGCCGCCTTGGGGCGGTAGCGCAGGGCCGAGGTGGGAATCTTGAGGGTGTTGGCCCTGGTGGCCGTGGTGAAGGTCACGTTGGCGGTCATGCCGGGGCGCAGCTTCAAATCGGAGTTGTCCACGGACAAAATGACGCTGTAGGTGACGACGTTGGAGGTGGTGGTGGCGGCGTTGCGCACCTGGGTCACCACGCCCTTGAAGGGCTCCTCCGGGTAGGCGTCGACGCTGAAGCTGGCGTTGCCGCCCTCGTGCACCTTGGCGATGTCCGACTCGTCCACCGTGGCGTTGATCTGCATCTTGGTCAGGTCCTGGGCGATGGTGAACAAGGTCGGGGTGGACATGCTGGCGGTGACGGTCTGGCCCACCTCCACCGCGCGGGAGATGACGATGCCGTCCACCGGCGAGACGATGGTGGTGTAGTTGAGGTTGGTCTTGGCCTGGTCGTACGAGCCCTTGGCCTGGGCCACGCTGCCCGCGGCAGCGTCCAGGGCGGCCTTGGCCGCAGCTGCGGCCGTGGCGTAGGTGTCGTAGTCGCTCACCGCCACGGAGCCGTCCTTGACCAGATCCTGATAGCGCTTGAGGGTGCGGTTGGCGTCCACCAGGGTCACCTTGGCCTTGGCCAGGTTGGCCACGGCGTTCAAATAGCTGCCGCGGCTCTGCTCCACCAGGGCGCTGTAGGTGGCGGGGTCTATCTGCGCAATGACCTGGCCCTTCTTCACCTGGGAGTTGTAGTCCGCGGAGAGGGACTTGATGATGCCGGAGACGGGCGTGCCCACGGTGACGGTGACCAGCGGGGCGATGCTGCCCGAAGAAGTGACGGTGGAGGTGATGTCGCCGCGCACGGCCTTTTCCGTGCGGTAGGCGGTTTCGGTCCTTGAGCCGCGAAGGGCGAGGTATGCGCCGCCGGCCGCAAGCAGCAGCACGGCCGCAATGAGCGCCAGACGGGTTTTGCCGGTGAGAATGGTCGAGAGTTTCAAGCGTGTCTCCTGCCTGCGGGGATATGTCAGGGGGATGGTCCGGCCCTGGCGAGAGCATGAGCCTGGTGGTTCCGTGGACGCGGGGCACGTTGCCCCAACGCTCCGTGCGGGTCAAACGCATGTTTGCCAGTATCATGCCAGCGTGAAAGACGGCCCCCTGCAAGGGTTGGTTACAGGCGCGGGACAGGCAAGTGCAATTCAATGCATATTTTGTGTGCAAAATTTGGCACTCAGCGCAGGGATGGCGGTCCGACAAGCGCTCCCCTCCCCAAAAGAACAACGCCAGGGGTCGACAAGCGGGGCGGAAGTTGCGATAATTATTCCTATGAACACCGAAACGCCGACATTCCGCGAGTTTTTCCGCTACTGGCTGCGCCTGGGCTTCGTCAACTTTGGCGGCCCGGCCGGGCAGATCGCCATGATGCACAAGGATTTGGTGGCCGCGCGCGGCTGGGTCACGGACAAGCTGTTCTTGCGCGCGCTGAACTTCTGCATGCTGTTGCCCGGGCCGGAGGCGCACCAACTGGCCGTGTACCTTGGCTGGCGGCTTTTCGGCATGCGGGGCGGCGCGGTGGCCGGGCTCTTCTTTTTGCTGCCGTCCGTGCTGCTCATGCTGGCCCTGAGCTGGCTGGCCGCGGCCCACGGCACGGTGCCCGTGGTCGCGGGGGTGTTCCGGGGCATCGCCGGGGCGGTGGTGGCCATTGTGGCCCAGGCCGTGTGGCGCATTGCCAAAAAGGCCCTCGTGCACCCCGTGTTCTACGGCTTTGCCGCCGCAAGCTTTCTCATGGGCTACGCCCTCAAACTCAAGTTCCCGGGCATCGTGGTGGCCGCGGGCCTCATGGCCCTGTGGCTGGGCCAGGTGCGGCCGGATCTCTTTTGCCCCGGCGGCGTGTGCGCCCCGGACGAGGAAGAGACGCCGCCGCCCGCCGGTTCGGCCTGGCGGCACGTGGGCCGCGTGGCCGCCGCCTTTGCGGGCCTTTGGCTCGTGGTGGGCCTGCCGGTGTATCTGCTGGCGGAGCCGGGCTCCATGCTGCCGAAGATTCTGAGCTTCTACTCCAAGGCCAGCTTTGTGACCTTTGGCGGAGCCTACGCGGTGCTGTCCTATGTGTCGGACATGGCCATGCGCCTGGGCTGGGTGGGGCAGGACCAGCTGGTGCTGGGCCTGGGCCTGGCCGAGACCACGCCGGGGCCGCTCATCATGGTCACGCAGTTCGTGGGGTTTCTGACGGCCTGGAACCACCCCGGCGCGCTGGAACCGCTGACGGCGGGCGTTCTCGGCGGGCTTTTGACGACCTTCGGCATGTTTCTGCCAAGCTTTTTCCTGGTCTTCGCCGGGGCGCCGTACATCGAGTCGCTGACGGCCAACCCGCGCCTGCGCTCGGCCCTCACGGGCATCACCGCCGCTGTGGTGGGGGTGATTTTGAAGCTGGGCGTTGTGTTCGCCACGGCCACCTTCTGGCCGCGCGGCCTGGGGCAGGGCCTCGGCGCCGGGCTGGACCCCTTTGCCCTCGCCGTTGCAGTGGGCGCTGGCCTGGCCCTGTGGCGCTTCAACACCGGGGTGCACCTTTTGGTGCTGGCCAGCGCCGCCGTGGGCGCGGTCTGGACCCTGCTGGGGTAGGGTCCGGCGCTGACGCAAATTGCTTTCCGCCCGCGCTTGGACTAGGGTGCGCCCTGTTCGGCAACGGCCCCGCCGCGCGCGGGGTGGGTGGGTTCAACCAGCGGAGAAAGCAATGCGCCTTGTACCAAGACTTCTCGTCCAGTCTTTCTCGATCCTCGCCATTTCCGCCGTGCTGGCCCTGGGCGTCAATGCCGTGCGCCCGGACGGCCCGGCCCCTGTGCTGGCCGCCCAGAGCGCGGTGCAGCTGGACAAGTCCGGCGGCGAGATAGGCGTCAAGGACGCCGCTTTGTTGTTCATCACCGGCCGCGCCGTGTTCTTGGACGCGCGCTCCCAGTATGAATTTCAGCAGGGCCACGTGCAGGGCGCCATCTCCCTGCCCCCGCGCGAGTTCGCCTCCCAGTACCAGGACATCAAGCCGCTGCTGGCGGGCAAAGAGGCCGTCATCGCCTATTGCGACGGCGACCGCTGCCCCTTGAGCCACGCCCTGGCCAAGCACCTGCGCGACGCGGGCATGAAGAACGTCTATGTGATGGTGAACGGCTGGACCCTGTGGCAGGCCGAGAAGCTGCCCATCGCCAAGGGCTCCGCCCCGTTGCCCAAGGCCGCACAGGGGGGCATATGCAGAGACTGCGAGAACAAGTAGGTCTCGCGGCCCTGGTTCCCTGGGACGCGGTGGAGTGGACCCTGCGTCTGGCGCTGGCCGGAATCTTCCTTTACGCCTGCGCGGACAAGATCCTGCATCCCCAGGACTTCGCCTCCATCGTCAAGAGCTACCACGTCCTGCCCGATCCGCTGGTGTACCTCACCGCCCTGTGGCTGCCGTGGCTTGAACTGGTGCTGGGCGTGTGCCTGTTCACGGGCTTTTTGCGCGACGGCGCGCTGACCCTGGCCACGGGGCTGCTCGCGGCCTTTTGGATCACCCTTGTGGTGGACTACTTCCGGGGCATCAACGTGGCCTGCGGCTGCTTCTCCTCCAGCCCGGAGGAAAGCGCGCCCATGATCTGGTACATGGGCCGCGACGCGCTGCTGCTGGCCCTGGCGCTCTTCACCGTCGAGGCCCGCCGCCGCGCGGGCGAGGCGGCATAGCGGGGCTGAATCCCGCATCGACAGGCAATGAAAGGCCCCGGACGTCGCAGGATATCCGGGGCCTTTTTCGCGCTCGCCTCTGGCCGCGTGGCCTTGATGTCAGGGCGTGGGCCGGCTGTTGGGAGCCGCCTGTGCTTTGGACCGCGTCTTAGCCGTTTTTCACAAAGGTGCCTTGCTGGAATTCGAGGAAGGCCTGCCTGAGCTCCTCGTCGGTGTTCATGACGATGGGGCCGCGCCAGGCCACGGGTTCGCCCAGGGGCTTGCCCGTGAGCAGCAGAAAACGCAGGCCCTGGCCGCCCGCCCGGGCCGCAAGCTCGTCGCCCTCGCCGAACAGCACGAGGGTGCGGTTCTGCACCGCGTCGCCGTTCACCACGCCCGCGCCGTCGATGACATAGATGAAGGCCGTGTAGCCCGGGCGCGTGGGGTGGACGAACTCCACCCCCGGCGGCACCGCGCAGTCCAGGTACTCCGGGTCGATGACTATCTCCTCCATGGGCCCGCGCACGCCGTTCAGCTCCCCGGCGATGATCTTGACGCGCACGCCGCCGGGCAGTTCCACCTCTGGAATCTGCGCGGCGGTGATGCCACGGTAGCGCGGGGGCATCATTTTTTGCCGGGCGGGCAGGTTGGCCCAAAGCTGAAAGCCGTGCATGGAGCCCTGGGAGTCGCCCTTGGGCATCTCCTGGTGGATGATGCCGCTGCCGGCGGTCATCCACTGCACGTCGCCGGAGGAGATGACGCCCCGGTTGCCCATGCTGTCGCCATGCTCCACATCGCCGCGCAACACATAGGTTATGGTCTCTATGCCCCGGTGCGGATGCCAGGGAAAGCCTTTGAGAAAATGCGCGGGCGTGTCGGAGCGGAAGTCGTCGAGCAGCAGGAAGGGGTCGAGGGCCGGGACTTCGTCGAAGCCGAAGACCCTGCGCAGGCGCACGCCCGCGCCCTCGGTGACCGGTTCGCCCGTGAGGATGGCTTTGGTTGCGCGGCGCATGGCGATCTCCTTGAAAGGGTGTGCCGGGCGGCGGAAATGCCGTCATGATCGAAGTAGGATTGCCGGAGCGGGAAGTCAACACGGCTGGCGGCCGGGAACCGGGAGGCGGAGCGCAGCGCCGCGAAGGCAAACCGGCAATGAAAAGCCCCGAAGATCGCAGGATGTCCGGGGCCTTTCATTGCCGCTGTGGCGCCGGCTATTTGTCCGGCGTGTTTTCCTTTACCGGGCTGCCGGGCACCCAGCCGCGCGGAAGCTCCGTGGCCGCGGCCTGCTCGGGCAGGCTCCGCGTGCGGTACATGGAAAGCCCCACGCTGCCGCCGATGATGCCCAGGGTGGCCAAAAGCGCCCATTCCGTGGGGATGACCGGGCCGAGCGCGGCGTTGACGACCATTTTGCCGCCAACAACCACGAGCACTATGGACAGGCCGTACTTGAGGTAGTGGAAGCGGTGGATGATGCCGGACAGGGCGAAGAACAGCGCGCGCAGGCCCATGATGGCGAAGACGTTGGAGGTGTAGACCAAGAACGGGTCCTTGGTGATGGCGAAGATGGCCGGGATGGAGTCCAGGGCGAAGACCACGTCGGAGAACTCCACCAGGGCCAGCACGATGAGCAGCGGGGTGATGAAGCGCACGCCGTTCTGGCGCACCATGAAGCGCTCGCCCACGTAGTCGTCCGTAACGCGGAAGTGCCGGCGCATGAAGAGCGTGAGGCGGTTGCCGGAGAGGTCCGGCACGTCGTTGACGGTCAGGAGCATCTTGATGCCCGTGACGATGAGGAAGGCCCCGAACACGTAGATGATCCAGTGGAAGGTCGAGATGACCGCCGCGCCCGCCAGGATGAGCCCGGCGCGCATGACCAGCGCCCCCAGAATGCCCCAGAAGAGCACCGTGTGCTGCGATTTCTTCGCCACCTGGAAATGGGTGAAGATGAGCACGAACACGAAGATGTTGTCGATGCTCAGGCTCTTTTCGATGAGATAGCCGGTGAGGAACTCGACCCCGGCCTGCTTGCCCTCAAAGAAGAAGATGACCCCGGAAAAGCACAGGGCCAGGATGAAGTAGCCGAAGCTCAGCCACAGGGATTCCTTGACGCCCACCTCGCGGTGGTTTTTGTGCAGCACGCCGAGGTCGAAGGCCAGCAGGAGCAGAACGAACAGGTTGAAGCCCAGCCAATGCCACCAGGTTGTCATGAAGCGCTCCTTTGTGCTGGTCGGCAGTCCCAGCTTGCAACGCTATACCGGGAGGCGGGCACGGCCACAAGCACTATTCCCGGCCTCGGTCATGGGGGCGCTGCCGCCCTTGGACCTTGTTCCCGGCCGGGGGCTGTCCGTGCTCTTGGGCATGCGGAGAGGGGCGGCCCGGTCCGCATGTCTGGTCCCTTGGCCGTATCCCTCTGTCTGGTTCTCCTGCCCGGCCCGCTGGCCCGGTCCGCTGGCCTGGTCCGCCGAGGCGGCAGTCCAACGGTCAGGCGGTCCAACCTTGCAACCGCGCAAGCGTCCCGCCGTCCGTCGCGCCGCAACCGTTGCCAGCGGCATGGCCGGAAGCAGGCCAAGCTTCCGCCGCGCAAGTTCCACGGCATTGACGCGGCCCGCCCCGGAGCGTAGCCAGGGCCATGCCCCTCGCCGCCGCGAAAAGAATGGCCAAAGGCCTGGCCCAAGCCCTTGCCGCCCTGCGCCGCGCCCATTCCTGGCGCTGGCTCAGTTACGGCATCATCGTGGGCGCGGCCGCGGGCCTGGCCGCCAGCGCGTATTTCGTCAGCGTGGAGTGGCTGCAAACCTTTCTGCTGCGCCACGTGGCGGGCTTCAGCCTGCCGAACCCGGCGGGCGAGCATCTCTTCGACATGGACCCCGGCGCGTACCGGCCCTGGCTTGTGCCGGTGTTCACCTCCCTCGCCGGGCTCCTTACCGGGTTCTTCATCCAGCGCTATGTGCCGGAGACGGTCACCGGCGGCACCGACGGCACCGACGCCACCACCCGGGCCTTCCACCGCGCCGGGGGGCTGGTGCCGCCGCGCGTGCCCATCATCCGGGGGCTGGCCTCCATCCTCACCATCGCCAGCGGCGGCAGCGCCGGACGCGAGGGGCCCATCGCCCAGGTCGGCGGCGGCATCGGCTCCTGGCTGGCGCAACGGCTCAAGCTCAGCGCCAGGGAGCGGCGGCTGCTTCTGCTCGCCGGCGCGGCGGGCGGCATGGGCGCCATCTTCCGCGCCCCCCTGGGCGGCGCGCTCACGGCGGTGGAGGTCATCTACCGCGAGGACTTCGAGGCCGAGGCCATCCTGCCCGCGGTCATGAGTTCGGTGACGGCCTACAGCGTGTTCACCTTCTTCTTCGGCACGGAGCACATCCTGGCCGCCCCGGCCTTCCAGTTCACGGACCCGCGCGAGCTGATCTTCTACGCCGTGCTGGCCCTGGTCTGCTCGGCCGCGGCGTATCTGTTCATCGGCACCTTCCGCGCCTGCAAGACGCGGCTCTTCGCTCCGGTGCGCGCGCGGCTGGGCATCATGTGGACCCTGGGCCTGGGCGGGCTGCTGGCGGGCGGCATCGGCGCGCTGTTCCCCCAAACGCTCTCCGGCGGGTACGGCTGGCTCGAAATGGCCATTTTGGGCCAGGTGCCCACGCTCATGCTCATCGCCATGGTGCTGGGCAAAACCCTTTCCACGAGCATGACCATCGGCTCCGGCATGAGCGGCGGCATGTTCGCTCCGGCGCTGTTCGTGGGCGGGCTTTCCGGCGGCGTGGTGGGCAACGTGGCCCACGACCTGTGGCCTTCCATCGCGCCGCAGCCCGGCAGCTACGTGCTGGTGGGCATGGCGGCCTTCTTCTCCGGCATCGCCAAGGCGCCCATAGGCCCGCTGGTCATGGTGTGCGAGCTTTCGCGCGGGTACGGCCTGCTGGCCCCGCTCATGCTGGCCTCGGCCCTGTGCATCGCCCTGTGCCGCAAAATCTCGCTGTACGACAACCAGGTGGAGACCAAGTTCGACTCCCCGGCCCACGCGGCCGACGCCACCCTGAACGTGCTGGAGGACCACACCGTGGCCGGGCGCTACACCCCGGGCACGCCGCCCGTGCTGGAGGCCTATTCGACCCTGGGCGTCATTGCCGACTTGATGCGCCACAGCGAGGGCAGAAGCTTCCCCGTGCGCGACGCCTGCGGGCGCATCTGCGGTCTGGTGGACATCCACCGCGTGCGCGGGCTGGTGTTCGAGGAGCCGCTCTTCGACCTTGTGGTGGCGGGCGAGATCATGGGGCCGCTGGCCTTTGTCACGCCGGACGAGGATTTGTATTCCGCGCTGCTCAAGTTTGTGGAGAGCGGCTACGCCCAGCTGCCGGTCTTTGCTCCGGCAACGGCGCTGGACCGGAAGCTGGGGCAGACGGCCACCCTGGCTGAGGACGGCGGGGCGACGGCCGGAGCGCCAAAGGCCTCGCTGCCGGGTGAAGGCATGGCGGCTGGAGCGGCGGAGCTGCTGGGCATGCTGGACCGCCGGGCCGTGTTCGAGGCCTACGCCGAGGGCATGCGCCACGTGCGCGCGCTGCAGGACCAGGACGAGTCTGTGGCGCAAACGTCCGCCGGGGCTTCCGGCGCATGCAAACCGTAAGAGGGGAGGGCACGATGCGTCGGCTGCGTCTGGAGCACAAGAATTCGGAGCTGTTGCCGCACCGGGCGTTCTGGGGCCGCGTGGCCTGGTACGCGCTGTTCGACCTGCTGTTTTTGGCCGTGAGCCTGGGCATCGGCGTTGTGGGATACCACGCGCTGGCCGGGCTTGGCTGGGTGGACGCCTTTTTGAACGCCTCCATGATCCTGACCGGCATGGGCCCGGTGGACCGGCTGGAGAGCGATGCGGCGAAGATCTTCGCCTCGTTCTACGCCGTGTTTAGCGGCGTCAGCTTCCTCACCTTTTGCGGCGTGTTGTTCACGCCCTTCTACCACCGGTTTCTGCACCGGTTCCACCTGGATCTGGGCGACAAGAACCTGTAGCCCCGCTAAAGCGCCGGCACAAATCCCAGCAGCCACACCACCACGGGCGCAAAGCCCGCGGTGAGGATGCCCGACAGAATCATGGCCAGCCCGGCCATGGCGCCTTGCTGCTCGCCCTCCATGAGCGCCGTGGCCGTGCCCTGCCCGTGGGACACGGTGCCGAAGGCCAGACCCCGGGCCGTGGGGTCGCCCACGCGCGCGAGGTTGAGCAGCCAGCCCCCCAAAAGCGAGCCCGACGTGCCCGTGGCCACCACGAAGGCCGCGGCCAGCGGGGGCACGCCGTTGTAGATTTTGGCTATCTCCACGGCAAAGGGGATGGACACGCTCTTGGGCAGAATGGACATGACCACCTCGTCCGGCAGGCCGCCCAGGCGCGTGAGAACCGCCGCCAGCAGCATGGCCAGAAACGAGCCCAGGGCCACGCTGCCCAAGATGGCCGCGCCGTTGCGGGCCAAAAGCAGGCGGTAGCGGTACAGGGGCACGGCCAGGCCCACAGTGGCCGGGCCAAGCAGCGCGGTCATGATGTTCTTGGCCGGGGTGTAGTCCTTGTAGGTCAGGCCGCAGAGCACAAGGACCGTGATGATGAGCGCGGCGCCCAGGGCGACGACGTTCAGCAGCGGATGCTTGTAGCGCAGGTACAGCGCGCGCACCAGAACATAGGTCGGCACGGTGATGCCGATGCACAGCAGGGTCGTGGCGGTTGGTCCCAGGGCCTGCATCAGCCGCGCCTTTGCTGCATGCGCTGGGACGCCAGGCCCACGGCGACGATGGGCACTATGGTGCTGACGAGGATGGCCGCAAGCAAGACGAGGCCGTGCTCGTAGAACACGCCGCCCCATTCCATGAGCCCCACGGCCACGGGGATGAAGAAGAACACGAGATGCTTGAGCAGAAGGTCGGCCGCGTCCTGCACGTGGCGCAGCTTCACCACCCCCGCGAGCAGCAGCAGAAAGAGCACCACCACGCCCAGAACCGTGGCCGGCACGGGCAGGCCGGTGGTGGTGACGAACCAGTCGCAGGCCCAGTAGATGAGCCAGAGCAGGGCCAGTTGGCCAAGGGCCTTTATCGTCTGCGTCATGCGGGCCTCCTGTTGTGGGACCCGCTTGCCGCCAGAGACGGCGGTGCGGCGGGCCGGGGGGCTGGCGGACGGCGGCGGCTGGAACGGCCGTCCGGGCGCGTTTGCTAAAAGATCCGCTGCTCCACGCTGGTGCCGGTGCGCAGCGCCCACACATCGCTCCGCTTCATCCAGGCCACGGCCAGGAACAAGGCCACATAGCCCGCGCTGAAGAGCTGGTGCAGGCCATCGGTGCCGTTGCCCCAGGGCAGGGCGGGCAGGTTCAGGCCCTGGACCACATACGGGCTGACGAGCTGGCCCGTGAACATGAGGAAGAGCAGCAGCGCCGCGCCCGGGCCAAGGGTCAGCGAGGCCAGGAGCGCCACGGCCAGCAGCGACTGCGCCGCGGTGAGGAAGATCTCGTGCAGCTGGTAGGGTCCCAGGGGCAGGGGGTGCTCGAAGGTGCCGCTGGACATGCCGTACACGCCGGGAATCATGCCCACGAGCAGCGTCCACTGGTTGAGCTTGCTGGACAGCAGGCTGCCCATGGCCGTGGCGGCCTGCCCGCGCAGCACGAACATGATGGCCACGATGAATTCCGGGGCCTCGCTGGCGATGGGCGCAAGCCACTGCACCAGCACGAATTCGTTGATGCCGTAGACCTTGCCCGAGGCGACCAGGTTTTCGCTGAACAGCTCGGCGTTGGCTAGAATGACCCCGGCGGCGAAGACGAACAGACCGATCGTGGCCGCGCGGCGGCGGGCCTTGGACAGCGCGCCGATGAGCTCGGCCGGGCCTTCCAGCTCGCAGTCCTGGCAGGGCCGCTGGCTGGCCAGGCGGATGTACCAGGCGTAGATGGCCAGGAACACGATGCCGTCGTACCAGGCCAGGCTGCCCTTGATGGGAATGAAGAAGGCGTAGGCCGTGGCCATGCCCAAGAACAGGATCTCGGTGCGCTGCTCCACGTCGAGGCTGATGCGCCGCCGGGTCTTGAACCAGTGGATGGCCGCAAGCGAGCTCCAGGCCACGCCGATGAGCAGCCTGTTGGCGCCGGTCATGTTGGCGATGGCGTAGTGGGCGTAGTCCGATTCCGGGTGCTTGCCCGCCTGCCAGGTGAAGTACATGTCCACGGCGTATTCCGGCAGCACGGCTATGAGCGCCACCACCGCCAGGGCCAGGGTCTGCGGAATGTCCATCTGGGCCACGTCGCAGGCCCACAGCAAAAGGAACGAGGCGCCCAGGATGGCCAGGCCGGAAAGCAGCGCGGCCGGCGGCGGGGGCAAATGCACGCCGGAAAGCTTGAGCCACAGGCCCGGCACGGTGATGAGCGCCGCAAGAATGAGCGGCAGGGCTTTTCTCATGGCCGGCCCCGGCTACTCGTCTGTGAGCAGGCGCTCGGCCACGGCGAGGTCGTACAGGCTGGTGGGGTCGGTTTCCTTGCCGCGGGCCTTGAACATGGCCGCGGCCTGCTCGATGACGTCGTAGGGCAGCCACTTGTGCTTTTCCCACACGCTTGGGTCGCTCTGGTGCCACATGCGGAACTCCACGCGGCCCGCGTAGCGGCGCACGTACATGCGCGCCTCCGGGTGCTGCGGAGCGGGGAAGTAATACACGCCAAGCTGATCTTTCATGAATGACTCCAGTATGGTGCGGCGCTATTCGCGCCAGAGGGGGTCGGGCTGCACGCGCACGCCCTGGCGCACGTCCGCTCGCAGGCAAAGGCCCACGGCGGCGAACAGGGCGTCGATGCCGCGTCCGAAGAAGAATTCGTGGTATTCCGGTGTAATGCCCGCGCGCTCCGAAAGGCTTTTGCGGAAGGCCCGGTCGGCCAGGGCCATGTGCGCAAGCTCCTGCTCGGCGTCCAGCGCTTCTTGGCCGCCCGCGCGCAACAGCACGGAAAGCTCGCCGATGCGCGCCGGAGGCACCAGGGCCTCGTGCTCGGCCATGACGGCCAGCACCCCATGCCCCTTGGGCAACAGGTCGCGCCGGGTCAGGCGGTCCTTTTCGTACATGGCGGCCAGCTCGGCCGTGTCCTGGCAGAAGAGGGCGCGGCACTCTGCCGGGCGGCGGCCATACAGGCCGCAGGCGCGCTGTGCCGGGTCGTAGAGGGCGCAGGTCCAGCTTCCTTCCGTCCCCTTGAGCTTCAAGAGTTCGCTTGTGAGGGGAAGCACATGGCCACGCACCTGGTCGAAGGCCGGTTCGCCCGCGCGCAGGGTGACGACAAGGGAGAGGTCGAGGGCGTCGGCGCCTTCGAAAAGGGCCTTGTCCTGCGCGTGCAGGGCCGGGCCTCCTCGGCGGCAGCACTCGCCGCAGCGGCGGCATTCGGGGGATTTGTCGGTGTCGGTTTTCAAGATAGTGATTGCCTGTGGTGGTCGGTTTGCGCTACCTTAGGTACGTTTAAAGATGCCGTTACAGGCACAGGCAAATACCCTGGCCCGGCCCGGAAAGCAACCTTGGCAAAACGGCGTGCGCAAGGTATGGCTTTGTTCCGCGTAGTAGTGCGTGGAACCGGATTTATGTTGACAGAGACGGTGGAATTTCCGTAACAGATGAGGAATCATGCGCTGGAATTAGAGGAATCGGGTGGTCCCGCGTTCATCGGTTCACAAGCGCCTCGCCAGATGGAGGAAAGACATCCGGCGACGGCCCGCGCGCCAGCGGGCGCATGCCGGATAGTTTATCGAGTGTGGCAACATCTTACTTCAAACAACGGAGGTTAAGGGAATGGCGAAACACAAAACCCCCTTGTTGGACCAGCTGGAAAGCGGCCCATGGCCCAGCTTTGTGTCCGACATTAAGCAGGAGATCGAGCATCGGTACGCGAACCCCAAGGGGATCGACTTCCAGGTTCCCGCCGAGTGCCCGGACGACCTGCTCGGTCTGCTTGAGCTCTCCTATGTGGACGGCGAAACCCACTGGAAGCACGGCGGCATCGTGGGCGTGTTCGGTTACGGCGGCGGCGTCATCGGCCGTTACTGCGACCAGCCCCAGAAATACCCCGGCGTGGCCCACTTCCACACCGTGCGCGTGGCCCAGCCCTCCGGCATGTTCTACAAGACCGACTTCCTGCGCTCCATCTGCGACCTTTGGGAACTGCGCGGCTCCGGTCTGACCAACATGCACGGCGCCACCGGCGACATCGTGCTCATCGGCACCAGCACCCCGCAGCTCGAGGAAATCTTCTTCGAACTGACCCACAAGCTGAACAACGACCTGGGCGGCTCCGGTTCCAACCTGCGCACCCCGGCCTGCTGCCTCGGCGAGAGCCGCTGCGAGTACGCCTGCTACGATTCCCAGGAGCTGTGCTATCAGCTGACCCAGGAGTACCAGGACGAACTGCACCGCCCCGCCTTCCCCTACAAGTTCAAGTTCAAGTTCGACGGCTGCTCTCTCGGCTGCGTGGCGTCCATCGCCCGTTCCGACATGAGCTTCATCGGCACCTGGCGTGACGACATCCGCGTCGACCAGAAAGTTGTGGCCGCTTACGTCGGTGGCGAAATCGCCCCCAACGCCGGCGCCCACGCCGGCCGCGACTGGGGCAAGTTCGACATCCAGAAAGAAGTCGTCGACCTGTGCCCGTCCGGCTGCATCCGCTACGAGGGCGGCAAGCTCGAGATCAACAACAAAGAGTGCGTGCGCTGCATGCACTGCATCTGCGTCATGCCCCGCGCCCTCAAGATCGGCAACGACCGCGGCTGCTCCATCCTGATCGGCGCCAAGGCCCCGATTCTCGACGGCCCGCAGATGGGTTCGCTGACCATCCCCTTCATCAAGGTCGAAGAGCCCTATGATGAGATCAAAGAGTTCATCGAGTCCGTTTGGGACTGGTGGATGGAAGAAGGCAAGAACCGTGAGCGCATCGGTGAGACCCTGAAGCGCCTTGGCTTCGCGCGCCTGCTCGAAGTGACCGGCACCACCGCCGATCCTCGCCACGTGCAGGAACCCCGCCACAATCCGTACATCTTCTGGAAGGAAGAAGACGTGAAGGGCGGCTGGCAGCGTGAGATCTCCGATTACCGCTCCAAGCACCAGCGCTAACCTGAAGGAGGACGCAAAAAATGGCCTTCATTTCTTCCGGATATAATCCTGCTAAACCGATGCAGGACCGTATCACTGATATCGGTCCCCAGCACTTCTCCGAGTTCCTGCCCCCGGTCATCGCCAAAAACAAAGGCGCCTGGGACTACCACGAGATCATCGAACCCGGCATGCTGATGCACGTCGGCCTCTCCGGCGACAAGGTCTTCACCGTTCGCTGCGGCGGCGCGCGCCTCATGTCCGTGACCAACATCCGCGAGATCTGCGACATCGCCGACAAGTACTGCGGCGGTCACCTGCGCTTCACCACCCGCAACAACATCGAGTTCATGGTCGGCACCCTTGAGGAAGCCAAAGCCCTTAAGGCCGACCTGAACGGCCGCAAGTTCGCCGGCGGCTCCCACAAGTTCCCCGTTGGCGGCACCGGCGCCGGCGTCACCAACATCGTGCACACCCAGGGCTGGGTCCACTGCCACACGCCCGCCACGGACGCCTCCGGCACCGTGAAGGCGACCATGGACGTGGTGTTCGAAGAGTTCACCAACATGCGTCTGCCCGCCCCCGTGCGCATCTCCATGGCTTGCTGCCTGAACATGTGCGGCGCGGTGCACTGCTCCGACATCGCCATCCTGGGCATTCACCGCAAGCCCCCGATCATCGACCACGAGACCCTGGACAACGTGTGCGAAGTGCCCCTGGCCGTCGCCGCTTGCCCCACGGGCGCCATCCGTCCGACCAAAATCGAGTTCCAGGGCAAGCAGGTTAACACCGTTGCCGTGAAAAACGAGCGCTGCATGTTCTGCGGCAACTGCTACACCATGTGCCCGGCCATGCCCCTGTCCGACAAGGACGGTGACGGCATCGCCCTCATGGTCGGCGGCAAGATCAGCAACCGCGTCACCAAGCCTTCGTTCTCGAAGGTCGTGGTGCCCTTCATCCCCAACGAGCCGCCCCGCTGGCCGACCATGACCAAGGTCATCAAGAAAATTCTTGATGCCTACGCCGGCGACGCCCACAAGTACGAGCGCCTTGGCGACTGGGCCAACCGCATCGGCTGGGAGCGTTTCTTCGAGAAGTGCGACCTTGAGTTCTCGCACCACTTGATCGACGACTTCCGTGATCCGGCGTACTACACCTGGCGCCAGACCACCCAGTTCAAGTTCTAAGCATTAGGCTTACAACGGGGCGCGGAGGGCAACCTTCGCGCCCCTCACAACAAAAAGGGGCATCAACATGGCGCTCGTTTACGAAGAAGCCAAAGCCAAAATTGTTGAGTTCATCAACTCCAAGGCCAAGAGCAAGAGCAAGTTCTACTTCAACGACTTCACCGCCCTGTTCCCGGACGAGAAGGGCCGCGACGTGAAGAAGATCTTGACCCAGATGATCAATGAAGAAGTGCTGGTTTTCTGGTCCAGCGGCAGTACCTCCATGTACGGCCTGACCGGCGCCGGCAAGCACGCCGAGGGCGAAGACTAAACCCTTCGTTTCCCGATTGTTTCGAGAGGGCCTTGCCCAGCATGGGCAGGGCTTTTCTCGTTTCGGGTGGAAAGTGACGCCGTACCCATGACCCATTTCCCCCGCATCATCCTGGCCGGACTCTCCGGCGGCTCCGGCAAGACCTTCGTCTCCGTCGGCCTTTGCAGGGCCATGTCCCGCCGGGGCCTCGCCGTTGCCCCCTTCAAGAAGGGCCCGGACTACATCGACGCGTCCTGGCTCTGCCACGCCGCCCGCCACACGGCCTGCAACCTCGACCCCTTCCTCCTCCCGCGCGAGACCATCGCCGCGCTGTTTCAGGAAAAGGCCCTCGAGGCCGATATTTCCATCATCGAAGGCAACCGCGGCCTGTTTGACGGCAAGGACCGCGAAGGCACCTGCTCCACGGCGGAATTGGCGCGCCAGCTGGACGCCCCGGTCATTCTCGTGCTCGACGCCACCAAGATGACGCGCACCGCTGCCGCCATCGTGGCCGGGTGCCGCTCCTTCGAGCCGGGCATGAACCTGGCCGGAGTGATTCTGAATCGCACCGCGGGCGAGCGCCACCGCCACATCCTCAAGGACTGCATCGAAGGCCTGGCCGGCGTGCCCGTGCTGGGCTGCCTGCCCAAAATGACCGACAATCCCATCCCCGAGCGGCACATGGGCCTGGTTTCCGACCAGGAGCACGCCGGGCGCGAGGCCGCCCTGGACGCCATTGCCGAGGTGGTGGAGCGCTGGCTGGACGTGGAGCGCATCGCCGCCGTGGCCAAGGACGCGCCGGAGCTTTCGCCCGCCGGCGCAGTGCCCTGGCCGCCGCGCGCGGTCGAAGGCGAGGGGCCGGTCATCGGCTATGTTTTCGACGCCGCCCTCTGGTTCTACTACCCGGAGAATCTGGAAGCCCTGGAGCGCGCCGGAGCGCGGCTCGAACGGCTGTCGCTGCTGAGCGATGAACCCTGGCCCAAGCTCGACGCCCTGTACCTGGGCGGCGGCTTCCCGGAAACGCAGGCGGCGCAGCTTTCCGCCAATGTGGCCGCGCGCGCGCGCGTGCGCAGCCTCGCGGCCGAGGGCACGCCCATCTACGCGGAGTGCGGCGGGTTCATGTACCTGTGCGAGGGCCTGCACCTGACCGTTAAGGGCGTTGACCAGTGGCATCCGCTGGCCGGGGTGTTCCCGGTGTCCACGCGGCTGTGCGCCCGGCCCCAGGGGCTGGGGTACATCGAGGCGGAGGTGCTGGCGGAAAATCCCTTCCATCCCCTCGGCGCGCACATCACCGGGCACGAATTCCACTACTCGGCCTGCACCGAGCCCAGCCACCCCGCGTCCATGCCCGCCTTCGCCCTCAAGATGCTGCGCGGCCACGGCATGATGGATGGACAGGACGGCCTGCTCGCGGGGTGCACCTTTGCCGCGTATTCGCACATCCACGCCTTGGGCACGCCGCACTGGGCGCCCGCGTTCGTGCGCGCGGCGCAGGCCTTCCGCCAGGGACGCTAAGCGCGTCGCGTCCGCTTGCAGGCGCATTGCCCTGGGCGGGCGCGTCTGCTAAAGCCGGATGCGTTGGCGCACGGCACGCCATTTTTCTCCATCACGAAAGCAACCCCCGCAATGAATCACGCAACTCACGCAACCACACGCAACCAAGGAGATTCGAAGATGCAGCGCTTTTTTCGCTTGATCCTGGCGACCGCCCTTGTGTTCGCCCTGGCCGCGCCCTGCCTGGCCCAGAGCGCCACGCCCGGCAAGGTCCTGGTGAAGCTTGAAACCACCCAGGGCGACATCGTGCTCGAACTCAACAAGGACAAAGCCCCGGTGACCGTTGCCAACTTTCTGCGCTACGTGAAGAGTGGCCACTACGACGGCACCATCTTCCACCGCGTCATCAACGGCTTCATGATCCAGGGCGGCGGCTTCGACCTGAGCATGAAGGAGAAGCCCACGGGCAAGACCATCAAGAACGAGGCCGACAACGGGCTCAAGAACGAGCTTTACACCATCGCCATGGCCCGCACCTCCGACCCGCAGTCCGCCTCGGCCCAGTTCTTCATCAACGTGAAGAACAACCGCTCCCTGGACTTCCGCTCCCGCACCGAGGAAGGCTGGGGCTACGCCGTGTTCGGCGAGGTGGTGGACGGCAAGCGCGTGGTGGACGCCATCAAGGGCGTGCAGACCGGACGCCGCGGCATGTTCGACGACGTGCCCCTGCAGCCCGTGGTCATCAAGAAGGCCAGCATCGTTTCGCAGTAGCGCAAGCGTTTTACGCACCCTTGGGGCGGCCTTTCGCAGTGGCGGAGGGCCGCCTTTTTTGCGCCCTGCGCCCGGGGGGGGCAGCGGCTCAGGCTGTCCGGTTCGGACTGTCTCGTCCGGGGCGGGTGGTTCAGGCCGCCTGGAACGGTCCGCCGAAGGGTTCGGCGACATCCTCGCGGAGCAGCGCGCGGGAAAGCGTGTCGGATCGTTGGGCGGCCGTATTGCCGGAAGATTCGGTGATCCGATTGCCGGACGCCTTCCCTGCGGCGCCGTCAAGAGGCCTCTCCAGAATGTCGCTTAATGATTCGCGCAGACGACTTTCGGCTTCCTGCCGGGGCAGCGCGCGGCCGTGGCGCAGCAGGGTGTAGAGCAGGGCCGCCGGGCCAGCCGCCGGAATCGCGGTTGTGACGGTTTCCGGTGCGGGCGCGGCCACGCACCGGGAGACGAGGGAGAGCTTTCTCTGTTGCGTGGCGGCATTGGGTTGGGGCAGCAGTCGGAGCATGGCCGTGTCCTCCTGTGTGATGTGTGCAGGGGCGAACAGGTGGGGGGCAGGGGTCCGTCGCCCGCACCGGATGAGACACTGCCAGGCCGTGGTGACGTGAGAAAGACGAGGCTGTTACCGTTGCGTGGGGCAATAAAAAAAGCCCCGTCTCGCGGCGGGGCTTTTTGCTGCAAAGGGCGGAGGGCTCAGGCGCCGCCGCTGGCGTTGTCCTGCACGGGCGGCACCCCGCAGGCGCGGGCGCGTTCGGCTTCCTCGGCGCGCAAGGCCCGGCGCAGCACCTTGCCCACCATGGTCTTGGGCAGGCTCTCGCGGAACTCCACGTGCCGCGGCACCTTGTAGCCGGCCAGCTTTTGCCGGCAAAAGGCGATGATTTCGGACTTGGTGGGCTTTTCACCCGCCTTGGGCACCACAAAGACTTTCACCACCTCGCCGCGCGCGTCGCATGGAATGCCCACGGCCACGGCCTCCTGCACCTTGGGGTGCTGGTGCAGAATCTCGTCGATCTCGCGCGGGTAGATGTTGTAGCCCGCGCTGATGATGAGGTCCTTCTTGCGGTCGACGATGAAGAAGTAGCCTTCCTCGTCCATGTAGGCGATGTCGCCGGTGTAGAGCCAGCCGTTTCTGAGCACGTCGGCGGTCTCGTCCGGGCGGCCGTAATATCCGGCCATGACCTGCGGACCGCGCACGGCCAGCTCGCCCAGTTTGCCCGGAGGCAGGGGCGGACCGCCCAGGTCCATGTCCACGATCTTGGCCTCGGTGCCGGGTACGGGCAGACCGATGGCCCCGTGCTTGGCTTCGCCGTGCAGGGGGTTGATGTGCGTCACGGGCGAGGCTTCGGAAAGGCCGTAGCCTTCGCAGATGCGCGCGCCGGTCGCCTTGCGGAACTGGTCGAACCATTCCACCGGCATGGGGGCTGAGCCGGACACGCAGTAGCGGATGGACGAGAGGTCGTAGGAGCCGACGTTCTTTTGCTGCAAAAGCGAAATGTACACCGAGGGCGCGCCCGGGAACACCGTGGGCTTGTCCTTGTGGATGGTCTTCAGCACATCGCCGGGAACATAGCGCGGGAAGGGAATCTGCGTGGCTCCCACGGCGGTGCACAGGTTGAGCGAAACCGTGAGGCCGTAGATGTGGAAGTAGGGCAGCACGCCGAGGAAGGTCTCGCGGTCGGCGCCCATGCCGGGCAGCATGGCCGTGCACTGCTGCACGTTGGCGCAGAGGTTGGCGTGGGTGATCATGCAGCCCTTGGCCAGGCCCGTGGTGCCGCCGGTGTATTGCAGAAGCGCCAGGTCCTTTTGCGGAATGAGCCCCTCGGCCGTGTAGGTGGACATGCCGCCCATGAGCGCGCCCCAGGTGAACACGGTGTGGCTGTCAAAGGGCACCTTGCGGTTGTGGCCCTCGCGCCAGGCGCGCAGCTTGTAGAGCATGTTCATGGGAAAGCGCAGGCTGTCGGCGATGCTGGTGACGAAATATTTCTCGATGGGCAGCTGTGCGCGCAGGGGCTCGATCTTGTTCCACAGCAAATCGAGGGTGATGAGGAAGCGCGCGCCCGAGTCGGAAAACTGGTGGACGATCTCCGTCTCCATGTACAGCGGATTGGTGAAGACGACCGTGCCGCCCGCGCGCAGCACGCCCCAGTAAGCGATGATGGTCTGCGGGGTGTTGGGCAGCATGACGGCCACGCGGTCGCCGCGCTTGAGCCCGTGCTTGCGGAGGTTGGCGGCCACAAGACCCGCAAGTTTGCGCAGCTTGGAGTAGGTGATGCTGGTGTTCTGGAACACGACGGCGGGCCGCTCCGGCCAGCGGTCGGCTGCCTCGAAAAGCAGCTCGTGCACAGGCTTCAGAGCAAGCTGCGGTGAATGCGGAACATTTTGGTCGTAATGCTTGAGCCAGGGGCGGTCAATCTCGGGCATGGTCCATCCTCGCGGGGGCAGTCGTGGGGCATGAAAGGCCGGGGGACTATAGTTTGGCGCACGAAAGGTGGCAAGGGGAAAACGCTTGGGGGAATCCGCGCGGAAAAATGGCGCGGCACGACGGAACGTCATATTTGTGGCGGTGATGATTTATTGCATCTATGAATGATTTGGCGTTTTAATTACAGGCTAAAGAACTTTTTCGTTTATGCCGAAAATACGGTAGAAACGTTGACAGTCCATGTTTTCTGGGATTATATGAGACTTGATTGCACACAAGGTGTGAAAAAATATCATTGACCAAGTGAACGATTCGGGGATGGTTTGCCCGTAATTTGCATAAAGTCACGCAGGATCTTGAGGCGGCAGACGCTTCCGCCTTGCGGATGCGCGGCCACGAAAGATTTTTGGACCAGGCACCAACCACCGGGTGAATGAACATGCTGCTCGCAGACGGAAAATACATCAAGCCCAGCAAGGAAACCAGAGTGCTCGCCATTCTGGACTCCCTGTCGCAGGACTCGGCGCTGTCGCAGTTCGAATTGGGCCGCCGGCTCAAGCTCAGCGGCGCCATGGTCAACCAATACCTCAAGCTGTTGCAGGAGAAAGACCTCATCGAGTTCCGCCCGGTGAACGGCAAGAGCTACCGCTACGTGCTCACCAGCGGCGGCGAAAAAAGCCGCCGCCAGATGTTCAGCGACTACTCGAGCGAGACCATCCGGCTTTATACCAACATCAAGGATTTCATTCTCTCCAAGCTGCGCAGCCTGGAGCTTCGCGGGAGCAAGAAGATCGCGCTTTTCGGCGCCTCCGAAACGTGCGAGGTCGTGCTTTCCGCCCTGCGCGACACCGCCTTCCAGGTGGTCGTCGTTGTGGATAACGACGTGGAGAAGCACGGCGCTTTGTTCCACGGCTATGTCATTTCGTCGCCCGTGGTGCTGGAACACGTGGATTGCCAGGCCGTGGTCATAACTTCGTTTGGCCGCCAGGACGAAATTTTCCAGCAACTGCAGCCCGTCTCCGTCAGGAGAGGGCTCGAGACCGTGAGGTTGTGAGCATGGCGCACGTCACCTCCATTACGCTTCCCACCGGCCAGAGAATTGGCCAAGGGTGCCCCTGTTTCATCGTGGCCGAGGTGGGCAACAACCACCAGGGCGACATGGACCAGGCCCGACGCATGGTCGAGGAAGCGGCCAAGGCCGGAGTTCAGGCCGTCAAGTTTCAAAAGCGGCACATGGAGTCTTTGCTGACCCGCGCCGGACGCGAGGCCCCCTATACCGGGGCCAACAGCTTTGGACCCACCTACGGCGCGCACCGCATGGCGCTGGAGCTTTCCGCCGCGCAGATGGCCGAGCTGAAGGAGCTTTCCGAATCCCTGGGGCTGGTGTTCTTCGCCTCCGCCTGGGACGAGGTGAGCCTTGACGAGATGCTTGGCCTCGACATGCCGGTCATCAAGATCTGCTCCGCCGACGTGACCAACCTGCCCCTGGTGCGCAAGGTGGCCGAAAGCGGCCTGCCCGTCATCATGAGCACGGGCATGAGCAGCCTGGAGGAAGTGGACGCGGCCGTGGCCGTCATCCGCGCCCGCCACGACAAGCTCGTGCTGCTGCACTGCAACAGCTCCTACCCCTGCGCCGAGGAACAGATCGGCCTGCCGGTGATGGACGCCCTGCGCGAGCGCTACAATCTTCCCGTGGGCTATTCCGGGCACGAGCGCGGCCTGGCCCCCAGCGTGGCCTCTGTGGCCCTGGGCGCCTGCGTCGTGGAGCGCCACTTCACCCTGGACAAGAGCCAGGTGGGCACGGACCACAAGGCCAGCCTCGAACCTGCTGAGCTGGCGCTGCTGGTGCGCATGATCCGCGAGGTGGAGTCCTGCATGATCCTGAAGGGCAAGAAGGTCTTCCCCGAGGAGCAGGCCGCGGCCAAGAAGCTGCGCAAGTGCATGGTCTTCTCGCGCGATTTGCCCGCCGGGCACGTGCTGACCTCCGCCGACCTGACCACCAGAAGCCCCTTGGACGGCATTTCGCCCGTGCACTGGGACGAGGTGCTGGGCGCGGCGCTTTTGCGCTCCGTGAAGCACGAGGAACCCTTGCAGTGGGAGTTTTTCGCCCTTTCCGAGCCGCAGGCCCGTGCTGCCTCGGCGGCCTCGCTTTCCACGCGCGGGTAGGGCCATAGGCTTTGCCGCTCCCGAAAGGGGGCTAGCCATGCGGCCCGCGCTCGCGTATGGACCAGGAAAGGACGGTCGGGCATGAACCAGACGAACATCCTCCTGGAGAGCGGCACCAACGAGCTGGAGATCATCGAGCTGTACCTCACGGAGGCCGGCGCAGATGGCCAGAGCGTGAATTCCTATTTCGGCGTCAACGTGGCCAAGGTGCTCGAGATCATCGAGTCGCCGCCGACCCTTGAGCCCTCTCCCTCGGCGGAGCATCCCAGCTATCTCGGGGTCATTCCCCTGCGCGACATGGTCCTGCCCGTGGTCGATTTGGCCGTGTGGCTGAACGTTGCGCGCGTGCCCAACAGCCACGAGCCCATCCTGGTGACGGAGTTCAACGGCGTGCGCACGGGCTTCCTCGTGTCCGGCGTGACCATGATCCACCGCGTGAGCTGGAGCGAGGTGGAACCGCCCAGCCGCTATCTTTCCGACCTGCCGGGCAACTGCATCACCGGCACGGTCCGCCTGGACGACCACTTCGCGCTGCTGCTCGACCTGGAGCGCGCCCTGGTGGAGTTGAACGCCCTGGACGTGAAGGAGTCCGAACACGTGGACGTGCCCGAGGCCGAAACGCCTCTGCACGTGCTGCTGGTCGACGACTCCACCTCGGTGCGCTTTCTGCTCAAACGCAATTTTGAGAACGCCGGGTTCACGGTCGAGGCCAAGAACAACGGCGAGGATGCCTGGAACTATCTGGTGACCCTCAAGGCCGAGGCCGCGGAGCGCCGGGTGCCGGTGTCGAGCCTGCTGGACGCCGTGATTTCCGATGTGGAGATGCCGCGCATGGACGGCTACACCCTGACCAAGCACGTGAAGAGCGACAAGGAGCTGGGCGTGCTGCCCGTGGTTCTGTTCTCGTCGCTCATCTCGCCCAATCTGCTGCACAAGGGCCAAAGCGTCGGCGCGGACGCGCAGATCACCAAGCCGGCCTTCGGCGGCCTGACCACCCAGGTGCGCGAAATGATTTTGAGCCGCCGGGCCGGTTAGGGGCTTGACCTTTTCCCGGACTTCGGCGTAAGCCTTTCAACAGTCAACAAACCCGCAACCTTCGAGCTGAACCGACATGAACCGCACCGCCGCCTGCTCCGCCCTGGCTCTAGCCGCCCTGGACGCCCGCGCCGCCCTGCGTTTCAACGTATTGGTCGTAGTAGGTGTCGTAGGCGACAACGCGTCGTAGCGGGCAGGTTTTTTCGTAGCGAACCCAAACCCCCGTCGGCGCAAGTCGGCGGGGGTTTTTCTTTCCGGCCACACCAGGCGGGAACCAAGCCAAGCCGACAGCGTCCCGGGGCACCCACTTGGAGGTGTCTCATGCAGAGAACGACCATGACGGGCGCGGAACTCACCATCCGCCTGTTGGAGCGGCAGGGTATCACCATCATCCCCGGCATACCCGGCGGGGCCAACCTGCCCCTGTACGACGCCCTCTCCCACAGCACCGTCATCCGGCACGTGCTGGCCCGCCACGAGCAGGGCGCGGGCTTCATGGCCCAGGGCATGGCCCGCACCACGGGCAAGCCCGCCGTGTTCTTCGCCACCTCCGGTCCCGGCGCCACCAACACCCTCACCGCCATAGCCGACGCCAAGCTCGACTCCGTGCCGGTCATCTGCATCACCGGGCAGGTGCCCCGCGCCATGATCGGCACCGACGCCTTCCAGGAGGTGGACATCTACGGCATGTCCATTCCCGTGACCAAGCACAACTTCCTGGTGCACAGCGTGGAGGAGCTTCTGCGCGTCATCCCGGAGGCCTTCCGCATCGCCGCCTCGGGCCGGCCCGGCCCGGTGCTCATCGACATCCCCAAGGACGTGCAGACCGGGCGCATCGACATCGCCGAATGGCCGGAGCCCGGCGCTGTCGACCCGGTGGAGGCTCCGGACCACGAGGCCCTCTCCCAGGCGGCGCGCATGCTGGCCCAGGCCAAACGCCCCATCCTCATGGCGGGCGGCGGCGTGGCCGCCTCCGGCGCGGGGGCCGTGGCCCGCACATTGGCCGAAGCCGCGCAGATGCCCGTGACCATGACGCTCCTGGGCCTTGGCATCGTGCCCGATGCCCACCCGCTGAACCTGGGGCTGCTCGGCATGCACGGCACCCGCGCGGCCAACATCCTCATGAGCGAGTGCGACCTGCTTCTGGTTGCGGGCGCGCGCCTGGACGACCGCGCCACGGGCCGTCTGGAGGAGTTCTGCCCCGAGGCCAAGCTCATCCACGTGGACATCGACCAGAGCGAGCTGGACAAGCTCAAGCAAACGCATCTGGCCATCACCGGCGATGTGGGCGAGACCCTGGCCGCGCTGCTGCCCATGCTTGCGGCGGGGACGGAAGGGGCCGCCACCGGGGGCGAACGCGTTGCGTGGCTTGACCGCGTGGCCGCCTGCAAGGCCGAGAACCCGCAGGACCTGCCCGGCCTGGATGATCCGCTGACGCCTTACGGCCTGGTGCGCTGCACCGGCAACCTGCTTGGCGCCGACGCCATCGTGGCCACGGACGTGGGCCAGCACCAGATGCGCGCCGCCCAGGCCTACCCGGACCTGGAGCCCCGGGCCTGGCTGACTTCCGGCGGCTTGGGCACCATGGGCTTCGGCCTGCCCACGGCCATCGGCGCGGCCCTGGCCAACCCGGCGCGGCCCGTGGTCTGCTTCACGGGCGACGGCTCGTTGCAGATGAACATTCAGGAGCTGGCCACGGCCGCGGAAACCGGGGCCAACGTCACCATCGTCCTGGCGGACAACGGCGGGCTGGGCCTGGTGCAGCAGCAGCAGGACCTGTTTTATAGTCGCCGCATCTTCGCCTCCGACTATCGGCACCGCGTGGATTTCATCAAGATCGCCGAAGGCTTCGGCGTGCGCGCCATCGACATCTCCGAGAGCAGGACGCCCATGGCGGACCTGGAGCGGGCCCTTAAGCGCGAAGGCCCCTGCCTGGTGCGCGTGCAGGTGCAGGCCCAGGACAACGTGTACCCCATGGTGCCCCCGGGCGCGGCCAATACGACCATGATCTGCGAGGACGCGCCAGAGGCCCAGTCCTTGAAGGGAGGAAAATCTCATGCCGCATAACAACGAAACGCCGCTCATGGCCCTGCGGCTCACTGTGAACAATCATCCCGGCGTCATGACCCATGTGTGCGGGCTTTTCGCCCGGCGCGCCTTCAACGTGGAGGGCATCATGGTGACCCCGCAGGAGGGGGGCGGCACCAGCCGCATCTGGCTCGTGGTGCAGGCCGACGACCGCCTGGGGCAGATGATCCGCCAGGTGCGCAAGCTGAACGACGTGCTGGAGGTGCTGGCCTACGAGGCGGACGGCACCGCTCTGGCGCGCATGGACGCCTGCATGGCCGGGTGGGAGGCCGCGGGCCCCTGCGCCGAGGTGGCGTAGCCGAATCGTCGATTCAGCCAGCCGTCCGGTTGCATGCCCGCCGCTGGGCGTAAAAAAACGGACGGGGGAGGCGTTCTCCCCCGTCCGCTTTTGCGTGACGATTGGCTGGCGCGCTCATTGCGCGGCAAGCCGCCTGCGGTTTCGCCGTGGCAGGTGTCGGATGATTGCGCTGCGGCTCGGTTGGTCGCGGCAAGCTCCCCAGACCATTTCGGCAACAATGACATTGCGTCGCAAACCAGGGCAGGGGCTTGGCTGGAGCTGCTGGCTTTGGGCTCGGCAGCCGTTACGGCTCTGACTGAGAGGGCTGGCCGAGGGGGGGACGGAAAGCGCCTTTCCCCCGCTTCCCATGCTAAGGCACTTGGCCGCAGGAGCGGAACAGGCCGACTAGAAACCGTGCTCCTTCAAGAAGTCCATGCTCAGCTTGGACGCGGGCTGCGCGTCCTCGGCCGGGCCTTCGCCCTTCCAGGGCCTGAGCATGTTGCGCACGTATTTGCCGATCAGGTCCGTCTCCATGTTCACCTTCACGCCGGGCTTCCAACTGGCGATGGTCGTTTCCCGCTGGGTGGAGGGGATGATGTTCACGGAGAGGTGGTCCGCGCCGCAGTCGTTCACCGTCAGGCTGATGCCGTCCAGGGTGACGGAGCCCTTCCAGATGACGAAGGGGCCGTGTTCGGCCGGGAAGGTGAGGGTGTAGACGCGGCTTTCGCCCGCGGGCTTCACGTCCGCCACCGTGGCCAGGCAGTCCACGTGGCCGCTCACCAGATGCCCGCCCAGGCGGTCGCCCAGGGCCAGGGCCCGCTCCAGGTTCACCACGCTGCCGGTCTTGAGCGCGCCCAGGTTGGTGAGGCGCAATGTTTCGCCGCTGGCGTAGGCCGTGTACCAGCCCGCGCCGAAGGTCTCCACCGTGAGGCATGCCCCGTTGACGGCGATGGATTCGCCCTCGACGATATTCTGCAAGTCGAACAGGGCGCGGATCTTGAACCGCGACTCGCCGCCCTTGGCCTCCACGGCCTCTATGCGACCCATGCCCTGGACAAGTCCCGTGAACATCAAGCTCTCCTTGGCTTGTAGGTGAGTTTCAAATCCTCCCCGCAGGAGGTGGTGTGCGCCAGGCGGAAGGGCAGGGCCTGGTCCATGCTCTGCACGGCCTCGCCCGCGAACAGGCTTTTGCCTTCGTCGTCGCCCAGCACGCGCGGCGCAAGATAGAGCACGAACTCGTCCACCAGATCCTGGCGGCACAGGCTCAAGGCCAGGTGGCCGCCGCCCTCGCACAGGGTCAGGTGGCAGCCCAGCTCCTCGCGCAGGCGCGCAAAGGCCGGCGCGAAGTTGAGCCCGTCGCCCGTGGGACCGGCCAGTTCCGGCAGGCCCCAAATGTGCGTGCCGCGCTCGCGCAGTTCGTCGGCCAGGGGCGTTTTGGCGGAATATTCCGTGGTCCAGAACACGGCCTGCTGCGGCCGCTGGCGCAAAATATTGAATGTGGAGTAGGCCTTGGGCAGTTTGCCGGTGACGATGACCGCGTACGGCTGGCGGAAGTCCGGGGGCAGCGGGGCGTCCTCCAGGCGGCAGGTGAGCTGCGGGTTGTCGCCGTAGAAGGTGTTGCCGCCCACGATGACGGCCTGGGACTGCGAGCGCAGGCGGTGCACGTCCTGCTGGGACTTGGGCCCGCTGACGGCCTGGGGGCGGCCGCCGCGCGCGGCGATCTTGCCGTCCAGGGTGCTGGCCATTTTGAGCACGTTGAAGGTGCGCCCGGTGGTCTTCCAGGTGATGAACTCGTCGATGAGGTCGCGGCAGAGGGCTTCCTCGACGCCGACGGTGACCTCGACACCGGCCGCGCGCAGGGCTTCCACGCCGCCGCCGGTCACGTCCTGGTTGGGGTCGCCGCAGCCCACAACGACTCGCGGCACCTTTGCCGCGAGGATGGCCTTGGTGCAGGGCGGGGTCTTGCCCTGGTGGTTGCAGGGCTCAAGGGTGACGAAAAGAGTGCATTCGGCCGGGTTCACGCCCTTGGCCTTGGCGTCGGCCAGGCATTCGACCTCCGCATGTGGGCCGCCGCAGACCTTGTGCCAGCCCTCGGCCACCACGCGGCCCTCCTTGACGAGCACAGCGCCCACGCAGGGGTTCGGGGCCGTGGCCCCGCGGCCGCGCAGGGCCAGCTCGGCCGCGCGGCGCATGAAAAGATCAAGAGGACCGGTAGTCTCCAGGCATATGGGCATAGTCCACCCCCGCTTCCTTGAGCATGGCGTTCGCCAGTTCATCCGGGTATTGCTCCGCGAAATAAATGGCGCGCACCTGGCAGTTGATGAGCATTTTGGTGCAGATGAGACAGGGTTCCGTGGTGCAGTAAATTTCTGCCCCGGCGAGGGAAAGGCCGTGCAGCGCGCACTGGATGATGACGTTCTGCTCGGCGTGCAGACCCCGGCACAGCTCGTGCCGCTGGCCGGAGGGGATGCCCAGGCGCTCGCGGATGCAGCCCACCTCGCCGCAGTGGGGAACGTTGGTCGGGGTGCCGTTGTAGCCGGTGGCGATCATGCGCTTGTCGCGCACGGCCACGGCCCCGACACGGCGGCGTATGCAGGTGGAGCGTTCGGCCACGAGATGGGCGATGCGCATGAAATAGGTGGGCCAGGGGACGCGGTCGCTCATGTTGAGGCCTCCCGAAGCCTTTGGATAGGGCCGCCCGGACCTGGCTTCATTGCTGGTCCGGGCGGCCTTGGAAACGATTTACCAGGCGTAGAGCGGGAACTCGCGGGCGAAGTCCTCCACCTCGAGGCGGATTTCGTCGAGCACGGACTCGTTGTCCATGTTCTCCAGCGCGGCGGTGATGGCCTCGGCCACGGCCAGCATGTCTTCTTCGATCATGCCGCGGGTGGTGAGGGCCGGGGTGCCGATGCGGATGCCGGAGGTGACGGTGGGCGGCTTGGTGTCGAACGGGATGCCGTTCTTGTTCACGGTGATGCCCGCCTTGTCGAGTGCGATCTCCGCGTCCTTGCCGGTGATGTTCTTCTTGGTCAGGTCAACCAGCATGAGGTGGTTGTCCGTGCCGCCAGAAACCAGGTCGAACCCGGCGTCCTTGAGGTAGCCGGCCAGCGCACCGGCGTTCTGCACAACCTGCTCCTGGTACTGCTTGAAGCCCGGCTGCAGCGCTTCGCCGAAGGCCACGGCCTTGGCCGCGATGACGTGCATGAGCGGTCCGCCCTGGATGCCGGGGAAGATCTGCGAATTGAGCAGCTTGGTCTGGTCCTCGGAGGAGAGGATCATGCCGCCGCGGGGGCCGCGCAGGGTCTTGTGCGTGGTGGTGGTGGTGAAGTGCGCGTGCTCGATGCAGCTGGGGTGCAGCTCGGCGGCGATGAGGCCGGCGATGTGCGCCATGTCGACCATGAGCACCGCGCCCACTTCGTCGGCGATCTTGCGGAAGCGCGCGAAGTCGATGACGCGCGGATAGGCGCTGGCGCCCGCCACGATCATCTTGGGCTTGCATTCCTTGGCGGTCTTCTCCAGGGCCTCGTAGTCGATGGTCTGGGTGTCCGGGGAGACGCCGTAGGAGACGATGTTGAACAGCTTGCCGGAGAAGTTCACCGGGCTGCCGTGGGTCAGGTGGCCGCCGTGGGCCAGGTTCATGCCGAGCACGGTGTCGCCGGGCTTGCACGCGGCGAAGTACACGGCCATGTTGGCCTGCGAGCCGGAGTGGGGCTGCACGTTGGCGTAGCCCGCGCCGAAGAGCTGTTTGGCGCGGTCGCGGGCGAGCTCTTCGACCTGGTCGACGAATTCGCAGCCGCCGTAGTAGCGCTTGCCGGGGTAGCCTTCGGCGTATTTGTGGGTGAGGACGCTGCCCATGGCCTGGCGCACCGCGGTGGAGGTGAAGTTCTCCGAGGCGATGAGTTCAAGTTTGCTGACTTGCCGGTCGATCTCGTTCGCGATGGAGGCGGCGATCTCCGGGTCCTGGATGAAGAGTTCTTCCATGATGCGTCCTCGTGTGCTGTATTGATGCCGTGGGGTACGGCGGCTGTGCCGTCCGCTAGTCCGTGAAACGCTTGAAGAGCATGCAGCCGTTGGTGCCGCCGAAGCCGAAGGAGTTCGACAGGGCGTACTCGACCTGCTTTTTGCGCGGGCCGTCGGCCACGTAGTCCAGGTCGCACTCCGGGTCCGGGGTGATCTGGTTCACGGTGCCGGGGACGATGCCGGTGGTGAGCGCCATGACGCTGAAGCAGGCCTCGACGCCGCCGGCCGCGCCCAGCAGGTGGCCGATTTGGCCCTTGTTGCTGCAAATGGCGATGTTTTTCGCATGCGCGCCGAACACCGTCCTGATGGCCCGGGTCTCGCACAGGTCGTTCAGGTAGGTGGAGGTGCCGTGGGCGTTGATGTGGTCCACCGCGGACGGGGCGATGCCCGCTTCCTCGACGGCTTTCTGCATGGCGATGGCCGCACCGGAGCCGTCCTCGGGCGGGGCGGTCATGTGGTAGGCGTCGCCGGAGGCGCCGAAGCCCACGACCTCGGCCAGGATCTTGGCGCCGCGCTTTTTCGCGTGGTCCAGGCTCTCCAGCAGCAAAAGGCCGCAGCCCTCGCCCATGACAAAGCCGTCGCGGTCCTTGTCGAAGGGGCGCATGGCGTGCTCGGGGTCGTCGTTGCGGGTGCTCATGGCCTTCATGGCGTTGAAGCCGGAGAAGGCCAGGGGCGTGATGGTCGATTCCGTGCCGCCGCAGATCATGACGTCGTTGCGGCCGAGCTTGATCTCGGAGAAGGCCGCGCCGATGCCGTGCGTACCGGAGGCGCAGGCCGTGGTGGTGCAGATGTTGGCTCCGCGCGCGCCGTGCTCGATGGAGACCATGCCCGCCGCCATGTTGGCGATGATGGTGGGGATGAAAAATGGGCTGATGCGGCCGGGGCCGGAGTCCATGAGCTTCTGGTGCTGGTGCTCGATGCCGTCGAGCCCGCCCAGGCCGACGCCGATGATGACGCCTGCGCGGTGGGCTTCCTCGGGCGGAATGGCGTAGTTGGCCTGCTCCATGAGCATTTTGGAGGCGGCGACAGCGTACTGGGCAAACTTTTCCATACGCCGCGCTGCCTTGGCGTTGATGTACTTGGTCGGATCAAATCCCTTGACCTCGCCGGCGATGGTGGTGTCGAAGCCGGTGGCGTCGAAGGTGGTGACGGGCGCGATGCCGGACTTGCCGGCGAGCAGATTGTCCCAGCTCGACTCGAGATCGTTTCCAAGGGGGGTGATGGCGGCCAAAGCCGTAACGACAACCCTGTTCATGCAGCACTATCCGTTTTTGCGGGGGCAGCCCGTGCGGAGGAAAAGGCGGAGCGCCCCGCAGCCCGATGCAGGCAGGGCGCTCCGAATATCCAACTAAAGCAGGGCCTTTTGGCCGATGCTATTTGTGCTTCTCGATGTACTCAATGGCGTCCTTGACCTTGAGGATCTTCTGCGCGTCCTCGTCGTCGATCTCGATGTCAAAGGCTTCTTCCATGGCCATGATCAGCTCGGTCAGGTCCAGCGAATCGGCGCCCAGATCCTCGACAAAAGAGGCCTCGGGCTTCACTTCATCGGCGGAAACGCCCAACTGCTCCACGACGATGCCTTTAACTTTCTCGGCTACGGACATATTCCCTCCAAAAGGTGTTTTTGACGTGACGTTTCAGTTACATGTACATTCCGCCGTTGACGGCCAGAACCTGTCCGGTGACATAGCCTGCGCCGGGTCCCGCGAGAAACGAGACGGCGTTGGCGATGTCCTCGGGCGCGCCCAGGCGGCCAAGGGGAATGCTCTCAAGCATTTTTGACACAATGGCTTCCGGCAGAACCGCGGTCATGTCGGTCTGAATGAAGCCGGGGGTGACTGCGTTCACGGTGATGCCTCTGCCCGCCAGCTCGCGCGCGGCGCTCTTGGTGAGCCCGATGAGCCCGGCCTTGGCGGCGACGTAGTTGGCCTGGCCCGCGTTGCCCATCTGCCCCACGACCGAGGCGATGTTGATGATGCGGCCCGAGCGCTGCTTGACCATGATCTTGGAGGCCTCGCGCAGGCAGGCGAAGGCGCCCGTCAGGTTGACCTGGATGACCCGGTCCCAGTCCTCGTCCTTCATGCGGATGATGAGGCCGTCTTTGGTGATGCCGGCGTTGTTGACCAGCACCTCAAGGCTCACCTTGTCCTTGATCTCGTCGGTGAAAAATGCGGAGACGGCTTGGCGGTTGCTCGCGTCGAGGCAGAAGGCCTTGGCCTCGCCGCCGGCGTCGGTGATGGCGCTGACGGTCTTCTGGGCCTCCTCGGGCTTGCTCACGTAGGTCACGTAGACCTCGAAGCCGTCCTTGGCCAGCTTTTCCGCGCAGGCTCTGCCGATGCCGCGCGAACCGCCGGTCACCAGTGCAACCTTGGGCAAATCGCTCATGTGGTCCCTCTCTTCCGGCGGGTTTGCCGCCGGTGTGCTACGCGCCTGTTATCCGAAAATCCGCCGGACTGCAAACCCGCACTTGGGCTTTTAGAACCTGACCAGGGCCGAGCCCCAGGTGAAGCCGCCGCCGAAGGTTCCCAAAAGAACGAGGTTCCCCGGCTTGATGACGCCCTCGGCGTGGGCCTCGGAAAGGGCCAGGGGCACGGAGGCGGCGGAGGTGTTGCCGTAATTCTGCAGATTGGTGAAGACCTTTTCCTCGGGCATGCCCAGGCGCTTGCCCACGGCCTCCACAATGCGCAGATTGGCCTGGTGCGGGATGAACACGTCCACGTCGGCGCAGGTGTAGCCGTGGCGGGTCATCAGTTCCTCGCACACGCCGCTCATGGCGCGCACGGCGTGCTTGTAGACCTCGCGGCCGTTCATCTCCACAAAGAAGTCGCGGCGCACAACGTCGCCCAGCTTGTACGGGGTGCCCGAGCCGCCGCCCTTGATGGTCAAAAGGTCGCCCATGGCGCCGTCGGAGGCCACCAGCACGTCCTGCACGCGGCCGCCCTTGAACTCCGGGGAGTCGGCCGTGACCACGATGGCGCCGGCGCCGTCGCCGAAGAGTATGCAGGTGCTGCGGTCCGTGTAATCCACGCGGGAGGAGACGATGTCGCACGCGGCCACCAGGATCTTGGCCTGCGGGTGCAGGGTCACCAGGGCGCGGGCGGTCTCCAGGGCGTACAGAAAGCCGGAGCACGCGGCCGAGATATCAAGGGACATGCGTCCGGCAATGCCCAGCCGGTGCGAAAGCATGCACGCGGCCGAGGGGATGATCGCATCGGCGGAGAAGGTGGCCACCAGCACGTGGGTCAGCTCGGCCGCTTCCATGCCCGCGCTTTCAAGGGCCTTCAGCGATGCGCCGTGGCACAGGTCCACGCAGGTCTCGCCGTTCAGGGCCACGTGGCGCTCGCGGATGCCCGTGCGCGAGACGATCCACTCGTCGTTGGTCTCGACCATGCGCTCGAAGTCGGCGTTGGTGAGCTTGGTGTCCGGCACGCAGTGGCCCATTCCGCGGATGATGCAGGATGTGTTCATTGGCACGCTCATAAATGTGGGCTAGTGCCGGCGGAAGCCGACGGGTTGGTTGTGCGCCCGGGCTTAAGCCGGCGCGCTCATCTCTTCTGGAGCCTTGTGGCGGCTGAACTGTCCCAGCTCCTTGTGGGCGGTCAGCTCAACGGCCAGGTGCTCGTGGGCCTTCTTGTCCACATAGGTCGCGGCCATGCGGATGGCGTTGGTAACGGCCTTTTGGTTGCTGGCGCCGTGGCACACGATGAGGATGCTCTTGAGGCCCAGAAGCGGCGCTCCGCCGTATTCGGCGTAGTCCATCATGCGGGCGAAGTTCTTGAGCGACCCCATGGAAAGGGCCGCGCCCATGCGCGAGAGCATGTGGCGCTTGAGTTCGCGCTTCAGCACCCGGCCGAAGGATCTGGCGAGGCCCTCGGACAGCTTGAGGCAGATGTTGCCCACAAAGCCGTCGCACACGGCCACGTCGAGGTCGCCGGTGAAGATGTCGCGTCCTTCCACGTTGCCCACGAAGTTGAGCGAGGTCTGCTTCAGGAGGTCGAAGGCCTCCTTCACCATGACGTTGCCCTTGCCCTCTTCCTCGCCGATGGACAAAAGGCCCACGCGCGGACGCTCCACGCCCAGCACGTCGCGGGCGAGCACGTCGCCCATGATGCCGAACTGGGCAAGGTGGAAGGGCTTGGAGTCCACGTTGGCGCCCACGTCTATGAGCACCACGGGGTCTTTTTCCGTGGGCAGAATGCTGGCCAGGGCCGGGCGCTCCACGCCCTTGATGCGGCCCAGCACGAACATGCCGCAGGCCACGGAGGCTCCGGAGTTGCCCGCGCTGACCACGCCGTCGGCCTGGCCGTCCTTCACCAGCTGGCAGGCCACCTGGATGGACGAGTCCTTCTTGCGGCGCAGGGCCTCGGAGGGCTTTTCGTCCATGTCCACCACCTGGGAGGCGTGGTGGATGGCGATGGGCAGGGCGTCCGCTCCCTCGTGCCGGGCAAGCTCCGCGCGCAAGACATCCGCATCACCCACGAGAGTGATGTGGACGCCTTCGCGGGCGACCTGCACGGCTGCAGGAACGTTGACCCGGGGGCCGATGTCGCCGCCCATGGCGTCAACGGCGATGCGGGTCGGCTTATCAGGCATTCGCGGGGGTCAGGGCCTGACGGTCTTTGTAGTTGCCGCAGGCGGAGCAGGCGCAGTGCGAAAGCACGGGCTCGCCGCACTTGCACAGCACGACATTGGGGGTGGCGACGTGGTCGTGGGAACGGCGCATGTTCTTGCGGGACTTGGAGGTCTTCTTCTTCGGTAAGGCCATGATGGCTCTCCTTAAGGTTCTAGTAAACACGCCGGGCGCGAAAACCCGGCCTGCTCAGGTTATTGTAACTTCAAGTTGCGCAGGACCGCAAGCCTTGGATCGCCTTTATCCTCGACGCAGGCGCAGGAGCCTTGGTTCCTGTTGCTGCCGCACGTGGGGCACAGGCCCTTGCAATCCTCGGCGCAGAGCGGCTTTTCCGGCAGGGCCAGCAGAAACTGCTCCCACAGAAAACCCGCGGCGTCGAATTCCGCAACGCCCTTGACCACGCGGACGCGGCTGGCGTCCTCCAGCTCATCCTCCGCAACGCCGGGCTCCTCGAAGCTGTCGAAGTCGCCCTTGAGGGCAAGCTCGAATTCCTCGGCGCAGCGTCCGCAGGGCTGAATGACCGAACCGGCAAAGCTGCCGGTCACGAGAAATCCGTCATCCTGCGGGGTTATGCGCATGGAGGCCGCAAATGGAGTGCCCACTTTGCCGGGCACGCCAAACTCCTTCATGGGCCCTGTCCATATGGACTGGTCCGTGAATGAAAATTCCCGGCCTTCAGCCGGGATGTCCTGTAGAGAAATCCAGAGTTCGGTCATGCTGCCTCGCAGGCCGCATCTCTATACGGGCGGCTTTTTGTTTGTCAAGAAAAAAGCTCTTGCCTTTTTCTGTCCCCGGAGCTACAAGTCCTCTTCCTTGACGCCGGGAGCCCGGCATCGAGTCGAAGCGCGGCGTTGGCCGTGTCCGCATAAAGATAATGTTTCAGGAGGTTTCCCATGTCCAAGACGTGCGATATCTGCGGCAAGCACCCCAGCTCCGGTAACAACGTGAGCCACGCCAACAACCGCACCCGGCGTCGTTTTCTGCCCAACCTGCAGCGCGTCAAGACCGTTCTGGCCTCTGGCGAAGTGCGCTACATCCACGCCTGCACCCGTTGCATCCGCAGCGGCTCCGTGGTGAAGCCCGCCGTCCGCCCTGCGGTTGTCGCGGCCTAACACCGCCCACAGCCATTGACGAAACGAGAAAGCCCCGGCTTGCCGGGGCTTTTTTCGTGCGCTTTTTTTGGGGCTCCTGTCAAGGAAGCCCTCAGCCATCAGCATTCCTGAAGGACCGCTTCAGCCATTGCCATTGGACCGCGGCCGCGAGTTCTGGCAAACCGGTGTTGCGCGGCCGGGAACTCCCGGCCCAAGACCTCTTTCAGGAGTTTGTCCATGTCCAGCCGCGAGTATTTCGCCAAGGTTGCGGAGCAATGGGACGCGTTGCGTTCCGGCTTTTTTCCCGAGTCCGTGCGCGAGAAGGCCCTGGCCCTGGCCGGAATCGGCGCGGGCAACGGCCCCGGGCTGACCGCCGCCGATCTGGGCGCCGGCGCTGGCTTCGTCACCCAGGCCCTGCTTGGGGCCGGGCTCGCCGTCTTCGCCGTGGACCAGTCGCCGGAGATGCTGGCCGAACTGCGCAAACGCTTCGGCGCTGCCGGGCGTCTCACCGTCCTTGAGGGCGAGGCCGGGCGTCTGCCCCTGCCGGACGCATCCGTGGATTTCGTCTTCGCCAACATGTTCCTGCACCATGTGGACGACCCGCAAGGGGCCATCGCCGAGATGGCGCGCATCCTGCGTCCCGGCGGCCGTCTGGTCATCACCGACCTGGACAGCCACAGCCATGGCTTTCTGCTTACCGAGCACCACGACCGCTGGCCTGGCTTTGCCCGCGCCGATGTCTCGGCCTGGCTGCAGCGCGCCGGGCTTGCGGATGCGGCCGTGGACTGCTGCGGCGAGAATTGCTGCGCGGATGCGTGCGACGGTTCGGATTCGGCGCGCATCTCCATCTTTGCGGCCAGCGCCAGGCGGCCCGTGCTGGGTGTGCGCCTGGCCGACGCGGACCCCGACGCCGTGGCCGGGTATGCGCGGGAGTTTTGGAGCAACGCCAGGCCGCTGCTCTGCGCGGAGTCCGTGCTTTCGGCCGTGGCGCGGGGCCTTGGCGTGCGTTCGCCGCTCATCCCGCGCATGGCCACGGGCTTTTGCAGCGGGCTTTCGCGCTGCTGCGGGCCCTGCGGCGCCTTCTCCGCCGGAGTCATGGCCCTCGGGATGGCCCTGGGGCGCGACTCCGGCCGGGACGATCTCGACGAGACCTACAGCCCGGTGCAGGAGTTCCGCGAGTTCTTTTTGGAGCGGTACGGCGCGCTGGAGTGCCGCACGCTCATCGGACATGACCTGGGCACGCACGAAGGCCACATGGCCTACCGCGAGGCCGGGCTCAAAACGACCTTCTGCGCGCCCTTGCTGGAAGAAACAGCGGCGCAGGTCATACGGATTTTGAAGGAGCAGCAGCGGTGAGCGCGATTCTCAACTTCCCGGCGTTTTTGCTGGCCGCCCTGGCCTTGTGCGCCATGCCCGGCCCGGACTGCATGTATGTCATCGGCCGCACCATGGCCCAGGGGCGCCGCGCGGGCGTGGTCAGCGCCCTGGGCATAACCGCTGGGGCGAGCGTGCATGTGCTGGCCGCGGCCCTTGGACTCTCGGCCTTTCTGGCGGCCTCGGCCGAGGCCTTCCTGGTGCTCAAGTACATCGGCGCGGCGTACCTGATCTATCTCGGCGTGCAGAGCTTTCGCAACACGGGCAGCCTTGCGGCCACGGCGGCCCGTACTGTGGTGAAGCGCCAGGACCGCACGCTCTTTCTGCAAGGCGTGCTCACGGACGTGCTGAATCCCAAGGTGGCGCTGTTCTTCCTGGCCTTTTTGCCGCAGTTCATTTCGCCGCAGGCCCAGGACAAGGTCGGCGCGTTCCTTGGCCTCGGGGCCATCGTGCTGGTCATGGGACTGCTGTGGGATGTGGGGCTGGCCTTTTGCGCCGGGCGCATCATGCGGCGGCTGCGCGGCAATTCCTCGTTCGAGCGGGCGGCCAACCGCGTTTTGGGCGGGGTGCTGGTGAGCCTGGGCCTGGCCCTGGCCTGCGAGGACCGCTAGGCCGCCACGCGCACGCAGTTGCGGCCGGTGAGCTTGGCCTCGTAGAGGGCCTTGTCCGCCCGGCCCACAAGGCTCTCCACGCTTTCGTCCAGGGTCAGCTGGGCCACGCCGAAGCTCGCCGTGACGCCGCTGGGCACCAGGGTGCGCAGCTCCGGGTCGGCCTCCACGGCTAAGCGCAGCTTCTCCGCCAGGGTCACGCCGGCTTGCGCGTCGCAGCCCTTCAGAATCATCAGAAATTCCTCTCCGCCCCAGCGGCACACCGTGTCGGAGGTGCGCAGGCTTTGGCGCAGGCAGACGGCCAGGCGCTTGAGCACCTCGTCGCCCACCAGGTGCCCGTGGCGGTCGTTGATGGCCTTGAAATGGTCGATGTCCGCCAGGACCACGGCCAGGGGCTTGTCGCCGCGGCGCACCAGGCTGATGGCCTGCTGGAAGAGCGCGTCGAGGGTCTGCCTGTTCAAAAGCCCGGTGAGCTTGTCCGTGGTGGCCATTTCCTCCACGCGGTTCTGATAGCGCGTGAGGGCCACGCCGGTGATGAACACCACCAGCAGGGTCACGGCCAGGCACACGGCCAAATTCACGTACAGCGTGCGCCGAATGCCCGCCAGCGCGCCTTCCTCCGTCTTTTCGACAAACAGATACCACTTGAGTTCCGGAATGTAGCGCACGTTCAGCAGATGCGTTTTGCCGCCGCCCACATACTCGAAGGAGCCGGTGCGGAGCGCCAGTATGGCGTCGGCCTGGTCGCGCAGGCCCTCGATGAAGTGGATGTTGGTCTCGGTCCGTCCATGGTCGGCGGAGAGCAGGATGCGCCCCTGGGCGTCGACAAAGGCGATGCGCCGGTCGAAGCGCTGCTGGTACTGGGCGATGGCCTTGCGCACGGCCTCGACCGTGAGGCCAACCCCGGCCACGCCGAGGTAGCGGCCCTTGTAGTCGTTCACGCGGTAGTTGATGAAGATGGTCAAGAGATCGCGGTTGGCCATGTCGGGGTCGACGTTGATCTCGTAGGGGTCGCGCATGTCGCGCACGCGGAAGTACCACGCGTCGCGGCTTTCCAGCTCGTTGACCTTCTTGAGCAGGCCCGAGGGGTGGTAGTAGTTGCGTGTTGTGTCGGAGACGAAAAAGCTGGTGAAGGCGCCATAGCGCGCCATGATTTCGCGCAGGAAGCGGGTCATCTGGGCCTGGTCGCGCTCGCCGTTCAGGGTCCAGTCGCGCAGGAAGGTGTCGCTGGCCATCATGGAGGCCACGTACACCGGCCGCACCAGATCCTTCAGAATCTCGGAATAGACCGTGTCCGAGGTCAGCGGCAGCTCCTGGGTCAGGATGGAGTCGCGGATGGCGTTGCGCGAGACCTGGTAGCTGACGATGGTGGTGCTCAGAAAACCGAGCACGAGGAACAGCGTCACCAAGAGGAGGACCGGGCGTTTTTGCGGCAGGGCGATGCGGGACATGGCGAATCCGCCTTCCCGTCTGTTTCGGTCCGGCCGCTGCGGGGCGGCCGGACCGGAGACGGCATTATTCAACGGTCACGCTTTTGGCCAAATTGCGCGGCTGGTCCACGTCCTTGCCGAGGTAGTCGGCCATTTCGTAGGCGAAGAGCTGCAGCGCGGGCAGAATGACAAAGGCCGAAAGCGGCCCCGTGGCCCGCGGCAGCACCCAGGGGCGCTCCACGGTCAGGTCCAGGCCCTCGTTGGTCAGGGCGATGATTTCGCCCGCGCGCGCCTGCACCTCCACCAGATTGGACTTCACCTTGGGGAAGAATTCGTCATCAAGGGCGATGGCGAAGGTGGGGAAGTGCGGGTCGATGAGGGCGATGGGGCCGTGCTTCATTTCGCCGGCGGCATAGCCCTCGGCGTGAATGTAGCTAATTTCCTTGAGCTTGAGCGCGCCTTCCAGGGCCAGGGGGAAGCTTGGGCCGCGGCCCAGGTACAGGAAGCTCGTGGCCTCGGAGTAATGGCGAGCCAGTTGCTGGGCCGTGGTGCGCAGCCCCGGCAGGGCGCCTTCCAGCACCTGGGGCAGGTGGGTCAGCTCGCGCACCATGGCGGCGCAGTCGGCCTCGGTCATGGCGCCGGTGCGGCGCCCCCAGTAGAGGGTGAGCAGCAAAAGCGCGGTGAGCTGGCTGCACATGGCCTTGGTGGAGGCCACGCTGATTTCCGGCCCGGCCTGGCTGTACATCACGTAGTCGGCCTCGCGCGAGATGCTGGAGCCGACCACGTTGCACAGGCCGATGACCGGCAGGCCGCGGCTTTTGGCCAGCTTGATGCCGGCCATGGTGTCCATGGTCTCGCCGCTTTGGCTGATGGCCAGCACAACGCTGTTCTTGGGCAGGATGGGGTCGCGGTAGCGGAACTCGGAGGCGATCTCCACCTGCACCGGAATCTTGGCGTATTTCTCCAGCAGGTACATGCCCCACAGCCCGGCGTGGTAGCTGGTGCCGCAGGCCACTATGTGCAGGCGCTCCGGCGTGGGCAGCTTGTCCAGCTCGGGCAGGCGCACCTGGCTGGTGGCGGCGTCTATGCGCCCCAGCAGGCAGTCGCGGATGACCTTGGGCTGCTCGAAGATCTCCTTGAGCATGAAGTGCTTGAACCCGCCCTTCTCGGCGGCCTGCACGTCCCAGTTGATGTGCGCGACCTTTTTCTCAATGGGCGTGAGGGTCGCGGTCTCCATGACCTCCCAGGTGCCGGCCGTGATCTTGACCAGTTCGCCGTCCTCCAGAAACACCACGTCGCGGGTGTAGGGAAGAAAGGCCGGGATGTCGGAGCCGAAGAAGTTTTCGCCCGTGCCCACGCCCATGACCAGCGGGCTGGCCACGCGGGTGGCCCACAGGGTGCCGGGGTGGTCCGCGCTCATGACCACGATGGCGTACGCGCCGTCCACGCGGGAAAGGGCCTTGGAAATGGCCTTGGTCACGTCGCCGGCGGTGTCCTTCAGGCATTCGGCGATGAGGTTGATCAGCACCTCGGAGTCCGTGTCGGACCGGAAGACGATGCCCTTGGCCGAGAGCTCGGCCTTGATCTCCTGGTAGTTCTCGATGATGCCGTTATGGATGATGGCCAGCCGCCCGGTGTGGTCGGTGTGCGGGTGGGCGTTCTTTTCCACCGGGGGGCCGTGGGTGGCCCAGCGGGTGTGGCCCATGCCCGCGGTGGCGGAGAACACGTTCTGGCTCTCCAGCTTCTTTTCCAGGTTTCCCAGCTTGCCCTCGGCCCGGATGACCGAGAGCGCGCCGCCCTGGACGTAGCTCACGCCGGCCGAGTCGTAGCCGCGATATTCAAGACGGCGCAGGCCCTCCACCACAAGGGGGACGGCCGGCCGGTGACCGCAGTAGCCTATGATTCCGCACATGGAATTCCTCCGCAGGGGAAAGGGGGGTTATGCATTTTGGGAGGCGCGGGCCCAGAACTCGGACCAGCCCTGCAAAAGCGCCCGCAGGGCGCGGCCCCGGTGGGAGCGCGCGTTCTTGTCCTCGCGGGAGAGCTCGGCCGCGCTCTGGTTCAGCTCCGGGTCGAGGAACAGGGGGTCGTAGCCGAAGCCGCCGTTGCCGCGCGGGGCGGAAAGCACGCGGCCTTCCCAGCGGCCCTCGGCCAAAATTTCTTCGCCATTGGGGGCAATGGCCGCAACAAGGCTGACGAAGCGGCAGCCGCGCTTGGCCTCGGGCACGTCCTTCATGACGTCCAAAAGCTTTTCGTTGTTGCGCGCGTCCGTGGCGCCGGGGTCGGAATAGCGGGCGGAGTAGACGCCGGGCGCGCCGCCAAGGGCGTCGACCACCAGGCCGGAGTCGTCGGCCAGGGCCACAAGGCCGGTGGCCTGGGCCACGGTGCGCGCCTTGAGCGCCGCGTTCTCGGCAAAGGTCGCGCCGGTCTCCTCGATTTCCCCGATCTCGGGGAAGTCCGTCAGACCCAGCACGGTGAGGCCGTATCCGGCCAGAAGGTCGTTGAGTTCCTTGATCTTGCCCGCGTTGCGGGTGGCCAGGACGATGCGTTTTTCCAGGGGGGCTGCGGCTTCACTCATGCGGGGCAGTCTACCTGTCCGGGGCCGGTTTCGCAACCGCCAGTTGCGGGGACAGGCGCAGCGTCACGCGGGTGCCCTCGCCCGGCACGCTGGCCAGGTCCACGGCGCCGCCCAGGTCGTCCATGATTTTCTTGATCATGGCCAGACCCAGGCCGGAGCCCTTGCCCTTGGTGCTGAAGAAGGGGCTGAAGACCTTGTCGCGTATTTCCGGGGCGATGCCCTGGCCGGTGTCCTCCACCTCGAGGATGACCTGGGTCTGGTTCATGCCGGTGCGCACGGCCAGAATGCCGCCCTCGGGCATGGCCTCCAGGGCGTTTTTGACCAGATTGATGAGACACTGCTTGATGAGCTCCGGGTCGGCCTTGATGAGCGGCAGGTCCTCGGTCAGGCCCAGCACGGACTGGATGTTCTGGCTTTCGCACGCCAGGCCCATGAGCTCCATGGTGTCGCGCACGATCTTGTTCAGGTCCGTCAGGCCGTTGCCGGGCTCAACCGGCCGGGCGAAGGTGAGGATGCTTTTCAGGATGCTGTCGAGGCGCTTGGACTCCTCGATGATGATTTCGATCTTTTCGCGCGCGGCGGGCTCGCTCACGGTGCGCAAAAGCTGGTTGGCGAAGCCGCCGATGGCGAAGAGCGGGTTTCTTATCTCGTGCGCGATGTAGGTGCTCATCTCGCCGATGGAGGCCAGGCGCTCGGACTGCTGGAGGCGGTGCTCCATCTGGGTGCGGCTGGTTATGTCGCGGCGTATGCACAGAAAGCTGGCGGGCGAGCCTGTGTCGTCCTGGATGGGGTAGACGTACTCGCGCGTGTAGTGCAGCCGGCCTTCGGCGTCCACGTGGGCCAGTGTGGACTCGGAGCCCTGGCCCGTGGCCAGCGCGTGTTCTATGGGATGCAGGGCCTCGGCGTTGCCGTTCAGGCCCTCGGGCAGGCGGAAGAACTGGCGCAGGGGGCGGCCCATGATTTCGTGCTTGGCCAGGTTCTGGGCGGTGAGCACGGCCTTGTTGCAGTCGAGCACCAGGCCCTGGCCGTCCATCAGGGCTATTTCCTCGCGCAGCTGGTCGATGATGCCCTTGACCAGGCTTTGGCTTTGCAACAGGTCGAGCTTGCAGGCCACCCACATCTGGTCGGTGGAGAGCAGGCGCACGAAAAAGCTGGCCGCGGCGCGCTCCACCAGGGCGATGTTCACGGAAAGGTTCTGGCGCAGGTCGGCCAATATGCCCGCGTGGCCGGTGGTTTCAATGACCAGGGTGATGTCCGGATGGGCTGCGAGCATTTCGCGCCAGCCGGGGTACACGGGCAGATCGCCGCCGGGCGCGTCGCCGTCGCCGGTCACGCCGTCGTGCAGGGCCAGGGCCTGCAAACCCAGCTGACCCAGAACCCGCTCGTTGCCGAGCGAGGCGAAAAGCTCCCAGAAAGGCACAAGTGATGACTTGTCGCCTATGAGCCCAATGCGGTATTGCTTCATCGCCCGCAGGGATTCCACCATGCAGGGCCTCCTTCCGCGCCGAGGGGTGACGCGCCATGAGGATACGCTGAGGAATCATCCTACACGACTCTGATTAAAGCGCAACATTCTGCACCAAATATTCCCACACCTGTTGAGGAGACTATAATGCCGCCGATTCATGTCCATACCATCAGCCTGGGCTGCCCGAAGAACCGCGTGGACACGGAGCGCATGCTCGGCGTTCTTGGCCGGGGGCTTGTTCCGGCCGAGACCGTGGCCGAGTCCGATCTCGTGCTGGTGAACACCTGCGGCTTCATCCGCCCGGCCGTGGAGGAGAGCGTGGACACCATACTCGCCGTGATCCGCGAGGCCGAGGCCGCGGCGAAAAAGCCCGTCATCGCCGTCACCGGCTGCATGGTGAGCCGCTACGGCGAGGCGGACCTGGCCGCCGACCTGCCCGAGGTGGACCTGTGGCTCTCCACGCGGGAGCTGGACCACTGGCCCGCCCTGGTGGGCGCGGCGCTGGGCAAAAAGAATCTGGACGCCATGGGCCCGCGCCGCTTGAGCACCGCGCCGGGCTACGCCTATCTCAAGATCAGCGAGGGCTGCTCGCACAAGTGCGCCTTCTGCACCATCCCCAGCATCCGCGGCAAGCACGTGAGCCGCTCGCTGGACGACCTGGAGCGCGAGGCGCGGCTGCTGGTGGAGCAGGGCGGAGTGCCGGAGCTGGTGCTGGTGGGGCAGGACGTGACCAGCTATGGCCGCGACCTGGACATGAAGGACGGGCTCAAGCGTCTGCTCGACCGCCTCATGCCCATCAAGGGCCTCCAATGGCTGCGGCTCATGTATCTGTATCCGGCCGGACTCACCGACGGGCTGCTCAAGCACCTGGCCGGGCTGGGCAAGCCGCTGCTGCCGTATTTCGACATTCCCCTGCAGCACGCCCACCCGGAGATCCTCTCCGCCATGGGCCGCCCCTTTGCCCAGGACCCCTCGCTGGTCATCGACCGCGTGCGCGCGCACTTCCCGGAGGCCGCCCTGCGCACCAGCCTCATCGTGGGCTTCCCCGGCGAGACGGACAAGCACTTCAAGGCGCTCAAGGAGTTCGTCGCGCGCTCGAAGTTCGCCAACATGGGCGTGTTCCCGTATCATCAGGAGGAGGGCACCAAGGCCGCGGACCTGCCGGGCCAGGTGCCGCAGGGCACCAAGACCCGCCGCCGCAACGCCCTTATGAAGCTGCAGGAGGAGATCAGCCGCGAACGCCTGGAGGCGCTCATCGGCACCCGGCAGGAGGTGTTGGTGGAGGAGGAGAGCCCGGAATGGCCGGGCCTGCACGTGGGCCGCGTGTGGTTCCAGGCCCCGGAGGTGGACGGCGTGACCTATGTCAGCGGTCCCAAGGTCAAGCCCGGCCGCATGGTCATGGCCGACATAGAGCAGGCCAAGAGCTACGACCTGGTGGCGCTGGCCTAAGCCGGCCCTGGCTGTGGGGATGTCGCGGCGGGCCTTGCCCACGAGGCGCCGGGATTTCCCAAGCTCCGCCTGACAGCGGCGGATTGAAGCACGCGGCGCGCGCCGTGAAGGATGGTTGGCCATGCAGCAGCGCAGGGAGCCCGGACCGGCGGCGACATATTGCCACAGCACGCATGTCGTGCCCAACGTCAATGTCGTCGCGCAGGAATCGCTGACCCTGGGCCAGCGCGTGGCCGACGCCGTGGCGCGCGTGGTGGGCGGCTGGCCGTTCATCTTCATCCAGAGCGCCATCATCCTGGTCTGGATAGGCGTCAACGCCTACCTGGCCTACCAGTACAAGAACACCCCGGGCTATTTCGACGCCTGGGATCCGTATCCGTACATCCTGCTCAATCTGGTGCTGAGCTTTGAATCCGCCTACGCCGGACCGATCATCATGATGAGCCAGAACAGGCAGTCGGAGAACGACCGGCTCCGGGCCGAGCACGACTACCGCATCAACGTCACCGCCGAGGAAGAGATCAAGGTCATCATGGAGCATCTGGCGCACCAGGACGAGCTCATGCTGGAGATTCTGGCCCGGCTGGACAAGGCGGACCAGGCGCACGGCCGTGCGGACGGCGCGGGGCGCGCGGGCTAGGCGGGAGACCTGCGCGGCAAGCAGGCCCGCGCTTTCGATAATGACAAGATCAAGCATCCGCTCCTTTTTGATCTTTTCGTGTTGGCCTTCGCATTCAACGGGATTGTTTTCCCTTCCGCGCATTTCCTCATTCACGCGGCCTGAGGCCGGGCCGGGCGATTCCTGGTCCGGCCTTTTTCTTGCGCCGCTCCTCGTCACCCTTGGCCGCCGCGGGCCTTCTCGGACCGCTTGGGGCGTTCCTTGCGGCCTTTGCCTGCCACCCCAGGCAGACGCACTGCCTCTTCCGGTTGGCGATATCGCGCCGGCTTGGATTGGTAATATGCTAAAAACAAAAGATATTATTTGAGTGTCTGAGCGGCATGGGCCTTGCTTTGCCCCCTGCGTGCGGCGTGCGCCAGCACAATACAATATTCAAGAGAGGGGTGGAGATATGACGGATGTGAGCAGACGGGACGTTCTTGGTTGGCTTGGCGGCGCGACCCTTGGCGGCGTGCTGGCGGGCGTGGGCGGCGTGGTGGCGACGGCGCGGGACGGCTTCGCGGCCAAGGGCAAGCCGGGCCTCAAGGAAGCGCCCAAGGCTCCGGCCTGGGTGGCGCACCCGTTGGATGCGGCCCAGTGCGCGCCCGTGGCCCACGCCGGGTATTGGGAGGACGGCCTGGGCTGCTGCTACGGGGTGTTCCACGCCATGATCGGCGCCATGGCCAAGAAGTACGGCGCGCCCTACGACCAGTTTCCCTTCCACATGATGGAGGTGGGCAAGAGCGGTATTTCCGAGTGGGGCACCATCTGCGGCGCGCTGCTTGGCGCGGCCAGCGCCTACGCCCTGTTCTGGGGCCGCAAGGAGCGCGACCCCATGGTGACCGAGCTGTTCCGCTGGTACGAGAAGACCGCCCTGCCCATCTACGATCCGGGTCCGGCCGGGCAGGGCGCGGTGGGGCCGCTGCCCACCCATGTGTCCGGCTCCGTGCTGTGCCACCAGTCGGTGAGCACCTGGTGCTTCGCCACTGGCATCGACGCCTCAAGCCCCAAGCGCGGCGAGCGTTGCGCCCGCGTCACCGCCGATGTGGCCACCAAGGCCATCGAGATCATGAACGCCAAGCTGAACGGAAGCTTTGCGTCGGTCTTCAAATCCAAGGCCGAGGCCGCCTGCGGCGAGTGCCACGGCAAGGGCAAGGTTTCGCCCATTTTGAAGGGCCGCATGGACTGCACGCCCTGCCATGGCGGCAGCGCGCATGTGCAGGACAAGTTCCGCAACCACCCGTAGCGGGCGTCCGCAACCGGCGGCGTCAAGGCGGCAGGATGGATTTTCAAGCCACACGAGCCACAGCCACCGTTTGGAAAGGGAAGGACGTTTGGGAGGACGCCCTTCCCGCTCTTCCGCAGGATTGCCGCGTCCGGCTCTGGGCGCAGGCCGGGGCCGTGCTCCAAAGGGGCCAGCTGGGCCGGACGATCGGATCAGCCTGGAATTTCACAGCATTCCTGCGCGTCGCCTCCGCGGGCAAGAATGGGGGAGGGTCCGCACGCCCTCCCCGCATTTTCTGGCGCAGCGCTTCATCGCCACAAAATCCGCACATGCCGCCCACTCAAAGGTCTTGAGCCCCGATAGACCGGCACGTGCGCAGCGGCGGGCGGGACCGGAAACGTTACGATCCGCGCGCTTGCTCCACACCGCTGATGAGTACCTTAAATCCGGACGTTTCGACGGCGCTTTCAGACCGGCCCGTTTCGGCCAGCCCGATCCGGCTGATACGCTCAGTCCTGCGCGTGGCTCAGCACATGGCCTTCTTGAACTGGTAGGCCAGCTCCCAGATGTCCTCGCCCACGCGCAAGGTTTCGGCGATGCCGCGCGAATACATGAAATCGGCCCCGCGCCAGTTGACGAAGATGTCCAGGTCCTTGAGGAAGCGCAGGGAGAGCGCCTCGGCCTCGTCCGCGTTCGCCGCGCCCTTGGTGTGCTCGGCCAGGGCCTGGGCAATCTTCGTCTCCATCGCGGGACGCTCGTCCTCGCGCAACATGTCCAACAGCTTCGCAAGAAGCGTTTCGCGTTCCATAATTCTCCCTGTTGCTAGCTTTTCCGGTAGTCGCCGGTGTTCATGCGCAGGCGCTTGAGTATCTTCTGCAAAGAAAAGCGCTCCACGCCGCTCAACCTGGCCGCCTCTGAAATATTGCCCTGGGTGTGCTCCAGCAGGCGGTGCACATAGGTGCGGGTGAACTCGTCCAGCACCATCTGCTTGGTCTCCTTGTAGGGCGAAAACGCGCCGGGCGCCTCTTTGCCCAGCCCCGCGCCGCACTCCACCTGGCGCACGTGCGCCACCTCTATGCGCTCGCCGGGGCAGAACACGGCCAGCCGCCGCACCAGGTTCAGAAGCTCGCGCACGTTGCCCGGCCAGGCCCGGCAGGTGAGGTACGAGACGGCCTCATTGGAGAGCTCTTTTTGCGGCACGCCGAGCTCGCGGCAGACCGTGAGCAGAAAATGGCTGGCGATGCTGGGGATGTCCTCCGTGCGCTCGCGCAGGGGCGGCACGTGGATGGCCAGCACGTTGAGGCGGAAGTAGAGGTCCTCGCGGAAGCTCTGGTCGGCGATCTTGGCCTCCAGGTTCTGGTTGGTGGAGGCCAGGATGCGCACGTTGACCGTGAGGGCCTCGTTGGTGCCCACGGGCCGCACCTCGCCCTCCTGGATGACGCGCAGGAGCTTGGTCTGCACGGCCGAGGGGATGTCGCCTATTTCGTCCAGCAAGATGGTGCCCAGGTTGGCCGCCATGAAGAGCCCCTTGCGGCTCTTGTCCGCCCCGGTGAAGGCGCCCTTGGCGTGGCCGAAGAGTTCGCTTTCCAGCAGGGAGTCGGGAATGGCCGGGCAGTTCACGGTGATGAAGGGCGCGCCGGAGCGGTGCCCCAGCGCCTGTATGGACCGCGCCACCAGCTCCTTGCCCGTGCCGGACTCGCCCCGGATGAGCACCGTGTAGTCCGAGGCGGCCACGGCCAGAATGGACTTGCGCAGCCGCCGCATGGCCGGGCTTTCGCCGATGAGCATGGGGCCGAGCTCGCTGTCGGCGGCCTTTTCGCGCAGGCGCATGTTCTCGCGCAGGAGCAGGCCGCGCTCCATGGCCTTGCCCACCACGCGGAACAGATTCTCCTGGTCGATGGGCTTGGTGAGGAAGTCGTAGGCCCCTTCCTTGAGGGCGGCCACGGCGGTCTCCACCGATCCGTACGCCGTGAGCATGATGACCGTGAGCGCGGGGTCGCGCGCCAGGGCCGCGGTGAGCAGGCTCTGGCCGGAGATTCCGGGCATGCGCAGGTCGGTTATGAGCAGGCTGTAGTCGCCGCGCTCCAGCTCGGCCAGGGCCTCATCGCCGGAGGTGCGCACCGCGAAGGTCCAGCCGGGAAACTGCCCGCCAAGCAGGCGCGAGAGCCCCACGGCGAAGTCGCGCTGGTCGTCGACCAGCAGGGCGGCTCCGCTGGGCGCGGGCGTTTGGCTGTTCATGCCTGGCCTCCGCTCATGTCATCGCTCCCCTGCGGCCCGGCAGACCCATTGTTGCAGCCGTCGTCCGCGGCGTCCCTGCTTGCATGGCTTTCATTCCCCGCATCTTCCTGGGGCGCGGCCGGCAAGGTCAAGTAGAATGTGGCGCCGCCCGCTCCCTCGACCTCCACCTCGCCGCCCAGCTCGCGCATCAGCTCGTGCACCACGGTGAGCCCAAGCCCCGTGCCTTTGCCGATCTCCTTGGTGGTGAAGAAGGGGTCGAAGATCTGCCGCAGGTTTTCGGGCAGAATGCCCGGGCCGTTGTCGGCCACGCGCAGGCGCACGGTTTTGCCGCCCGCGCCGGGCTCCGTGCCCACGACGATGCAGCCCGTGTCCGGGGGCACGGCGTCAAAGGCGTTCACCAGCAAGTTGGTCAAAATCTGCTCCAGGGTGGAGGCGTCTGCCTGGACGAAGGGCAGGCCCTCGGCCAGGTCGAGGGTCAGCTCCACGCCGGTCTTGTCCACCTGCACGCGGAATATCTGCGCCAGGGCGCGCACCACGGCGTTCAAATCTGTGGGGCCGGTGGCGGCCTTGTTGCCCCGCGCCAGGCCGAGCAGGTCCTGCAGCACCTTTTGCGCCTTCTTGGTGTGGCGCACAATGACCTCGAGATCCTCCTGGGCCTGGCTGCCCTGCTGGCTCTTTTGCAACAGCTGGGCGTAGCAGCTGATGACGCCGAGGGGGTTGTTGATCTCATGCGCGAGGCCGGCGGCCAGCCTGCCCAGGGCGGCCAGCTTCTCGCTCTGCTGCATCTGGGCGCGCAGGCGCTTTTCCGCGGTGGTCTCGCGGATGTACACCACGGCCCGGCCCACGCCGCCGCCGTCGCGCAGGGGGTACACGCTGACGGCCAGGGTGCGCGGCCCGGCCAGCTCGAACTCCAGGCTGGAGGGCGCGGCTCCGGCGATGGCCGCGGCAAGGGTGCCGTCCTTCACCGCCGGGGCGGAGATGCTGGCGAACCAGGTCTGGATGCGCGAGCCGGGGCGGATGCCCTGGGCCAGGGCGCGGGCCGAGGAATTGGCCAGCACCACGGAGCCGCTTTCGTCCACCAGCAGCAGGGGATCGGAAATGCCCTCGAAGATGAGTTCTAGCAAGCGGTTTTGGCGCAGCAGCGCGTCAATGGCCTCCAGGTTCTCGATGGCGATGCCGAGCTGCTGGCCCAGGGCCAAAAGCACCTCTGGCGCCACCTCGGGCCGGGGGCCGTGCTCCCAGAACAGGCCCATGAGGCCCCGGTTGAAGTCGGAGGTGCTCACGGGCACGAAGACGCGGTCGGCCTCCATGCGCACCTGCCCGGCGCTCACCACCGTCACCCAGTCCTTGGGCATCAGCGCTTCGCAGTCCGGGCCGGGCCAGGCGTACTGCGGGCGGCCCAGGGGCGCGCACAGGTAGGCCGCCCGCGTGGCGCCGAAGCGCTCGGCTATGCGCGGCAGCGCGGTCTGCAGCAGCTCCGCGTGGTCCTGGCTGCGGTTCAGGTCGCCCAAAAGCTCCACGAACAGCCGCACGTCTGTCTTGTGCTCGGCCGCTTCCATGCTCAGGTCGGCCGTGCGGCGGCGGACCTTGTCCTCCAGGTTGGCGGCGTAGTCCTCCAGCTGGCTTCTGGCCGCGCGCAGGTGCGAGGCGAAGGCCCCGAAGGCCTCCATGAGCGAGTGGATCTCATCGCCCTCGTCCAGCCGATCCAGAATGCTCTGGTCCTTGGGGCTTTGGAAGTTCTCGCGGAAGATGGCCGAAAGCCGCCGCAGGTTCGTCACCACCAGGCGGTTGAAGAAGAGGACGATGAGCAGGAACACCCCCGCGGCCACGGCGAAGAACGAGCCGCCGAAAAGCGTGATGGACTGCCGGATGTGCTTGACGCTCTTGTCCACGGGCATGCCCACGAAGTCCAGCCCGGCCAGTTCGCCGTCCTTGCGGCCGAAGCCCCGCTTGTCGCCGTAGCGCTCTACGAGCACGCGGGGCGCGTCCTTGGGGTCGCCGTGGCAGGTCAGGCACTCGTGCTCGAAATGCACGGGCCGCGCCATGACGAAGTGCTCGATGCCGTCGATGACCCTGTAGCCCCGGTAGCTGGTGGCCTCGGGCTCGGCCTGGAAATGGCGGATGAGCCCGCGTTCCATCTCGTTGGCCTCGGAGGCCGGGTTGCGGGGCGAAAGGGCCACGCGCCGGTACAGATACTGGTCGCGTTGGGTGTTCAGGTCCACCAGCACCTTGCGCGTGACGAACGAGGTGCTCATGGCCTCCATGAGGAACTGGTCCGGCGGCAGGGCCTGGCGCACGGTGGGGCGCAGGGTGTTGCGCACGTAGTCCTGCACGGAGGCCAGGTGCGAGAACACGAGCTCGGCCTTGGCCTCGGCCTCGATGTGCAGCATCTCGCGCAGGTGCATGTTGAGGGAGAAGAGAAAGATGCCTCCGAGCAGGAGGAAGATGCCCGCCAGGCCCAGCAGAAATTTGCTTTGAATCTTGCCGAGGAGGGGATGCATCATGCTGAAGGTCCTGTTTGAGCCCGCCGCGCCGGGGCCGGGGCGCGGCGGGCATGGCCCGGACCGGGAGCAATGGGCGCCCGGTCCGGGCGTGGCGACGGTCTACACGCCGTGGGCGGCGGGGAAGAAGGTGGAGCTGACCCAGTAGAGGACGACCAGGGAGACGACCCCGATGGTGATGCTCCAGGTGATGAGCTTGATCTCGATGGGCTCGAGGGGCTCATACTCCATCTTTTGCATTTCTTCTGCGATCTTGTCTTCTTCGAGCTGCATGGTTGTGCTCCTTATGTAGATGCGCGGCGGGGCGCTGTTAGGCGATGGGCGGCTTCACGCCGTGGAAGAACAGCCAGGAGATGAACAGGCCGATCCAGATGATGAATCCGAACAGGCAGACGACATACACCGCCGCCAGCTTGCCGATGCCCTCGGCCCAGAGCTTCTTGAAGTTCGACACGACGCCGATGGTGAAGAAGGTGAGCACGAAGAAGATGCCGCGGAAGATGCCGGTGCCGGCGATGGCGCCCTTGCCGAGCTTCACCATGTCCGGGCCCATGGCGCAAATGGCCAGCATGACCAGGAAGGTGATGACGTAGCCCATGACGAAGCGGGGGAAGCGGTCCAGCACGGCGCTGAACTTCATGCGCTCGCCGGGCTTGCAGTCGATGAACGTGCACCACACCATGGCCAGAACGAAGGACCAGATGCCGATGAACACGTCGATGAAGATCTTGATGGTGGTGGCGGCCATGGTGACCCAGCCTTCCTGATACTGGACGCCGGTTTCGGCCAGGACCTTGGCGCGGATCAGCGCGTCGGCGATGGCGCCGGAGGCGATGGCGCCGCCGTCGCTCTTCACCGCCAGGCCCATCCAGGCGCCGGCGACCATGGGCTCGTTCCACAGGCCCCACTGGGCGGCAAAGGGCAGAATGAGCATTTCGATGCAGGTGAACACGACCACCAGGGAGGAGACCATGATGGGCACGATGGGCCGCGCGCGGATGGCGCCGCCGGTGGCGATTGCGGCGGAGACGCCGCAGATGGAGATGCCGGAGGCCAGGGGCGCGGACCACTCCTTGCTGAACTTGAAGTACTTGCGGGCGACGAAGTACACGAGCGCCCAGTAGATGAGGTAGGCTTCGACGATGGCGCACAGGCCTCGGAAAATGACCGAGGAGGCCAGGCCCAGGGCGTCGACGGCCTTGACGCCGAGTTCCGCGCCCAGAATGACGATGGCGATCTTGATGTACATTTCAGGGCGCAGGGCTTCCTTCAGCTCCTCGGCCAGGCCGGGAATGAAGTTGCCGATGAAGATGCCGGCCAGAAGGGCCAGGATGAAGCCCGCCTCGCCGGTGAGGCCCAGGGACCACTCCAGGTGGTACTTGGCCAGCTGGTCAGGCGTGGCGGCAATCTGGGCGAAGTGCCCGGCGGCCCAGCAGGCCATGCTGATGACGAAGACGATGGAGAAGGACTTGACGAACCGGGGCACGCTGCCGCCCAGGAACTTCACGCCTACGCTCAAGAACGCGGTGATGAAAACGTAGGTGAAGATCAGGGCCGCATAGCCGGGAACCCCCTTGTAGCCGCCGGTCGCAGCGGAGAACACCTTGTCCGCGCTGGTCCAAACGCTTGTCTTCACGCTCCATCCCAGGGCGTCAATCCCCGCGAAGTTGAGCATTCCCAGGGCAAAGAGGAAAAGCCCCATAATCAGGGCGAGCTTATCCTCGGTTAGCCATCTCTTTTCCGCCATGTGAACCTCCTTAGCACGCATGTTCGATGTCGTTATTCGCGGCGGCCGCAGCTGGCGCGCCGAACCGGACGCTTGTGGACCAGGGGTTCGGGACCCACTCCCAGCCCAGCCCAAAGCGTGTGCTCCGGCACGGGCGGCCCCCCTTCCTCATCTGGATTTCAGACTAAGCAAGTCCGGGGCCATTTTTATTGGATGGATAATTACCTGTTTTGTAAGGACTATTTATTTTCGCTTGGGGGGGGTTGCCGCCAACTTGCGTTTACATGCTGCGTCCGGCGGGAGGCAGGGTGCGGACGAGTGCGGCGCGGCACGGGCGGTGAAAGAATTTTGCCGTGGCGAACGCAGGAGGAGGAATGGATGCGCGGCGGAACATGTTGCCGGAGCGGGAAAGCGCACACCCGGCAATATTTTCCAGAATAATTTTAGAATTAGTCGAAAAGAGTCCGCTTCTCCGCCCGGGCCGGCGTTGCGTCATCTCGGCCCGCTGCGGTTTGTCGAAAAGGCAAAGGCCCGAGCCGCGTTTCGTGCGGTCCAGGCCTTTGGTGTTTTTCTCAAGGGGGGCAGGGAGAAATCCTACCACCCGGCGGGGAGCGGGGAGGCGCCCCTTGGCTCTCCCTGGCGATGGCGAGGAGGCGACGCCGAGGGGGGACGTCGTGGGATGCCTCCGGCGGCCGGGGGCTGGCCGCCCCCGGACCCGGCACAATGGGGAGCGGAAGTGTTCCCGTGGCGAGGATCGGAGGCCGTGCCCGGTTCGCGCTATCTTCCCGTGATTCTTTCCAGTCCGCCCATGTAGGGCCGCAGGGCCTCGGGCAGGATGATGGTGCCGTCGGCCTGCTGCCCGTTTTCGAGCACGGCCACCAGGGTGCGGCCCACGGCCAGGCCGGAGCCGTTCAGCGTGTGCAGGAACTCGCTCTTCTTCGCGCCCTTGGCCTTGAAGCGGATATTCGCGCGCCGGGCCTGGAAGTCCTGGAAATTCGAGCAGCTCGATATCTCGCGGTACTTGTCCTGGCCGGGCAGCCAGACTTCGATGTCGTAGGTCTTGCAGGAGGAGAAGCCCAGGTCGCCGCCGCACAGCGCGATGACGCGGTAGTGCAGCCCCAGGCGCTGCAGCACCATCTCGGCGTGGCCGGTCAACAGCTCCAGGTCCTCAAAGGACTTGTCCGGCCGGGCGAAGCGCACGAGCTCCACCTTGTGGAACTGGTGCTGGCGGATGAGGCCCTTGGTGTCCTTGCCGTAGCTGCCTGCCTCGCTGCGGAAGCACGGCGTGAGGGCGCAGTAGGCCGTGGGCAGCTGGTCTTCCTCCAGCACCTCGCCCGCGTGCAGGTTCGTCACCGGCACCTCGGCCGTGGGGATGAGATAGTACTCCTGCCCCTGGATCTTGAAGAGATCCTCCTCGAACTTGGGCAGCTGGCCGGTTCCGGTCATGGTCTGCTTGTTGACCATGAAGGGCGGCAGCACTTCGGTGTAGCCGTTTTCCGCCGCGCAATCGAGCATGAAGGCGCCCAGGGCGCGCTCCAGCTTGGCGGCCCAGCCGAAGCTGACGCAGAAGCGCGAGCCGGTGAGCTTGCCCGCGCGCTCGAAGTCGAGCCCGCCCAGGGCCTGGCCCAGTTCCCAGTGCTCCTTGGGCGCGAAGCCGAAGGAGGGCTTGACGCCCCAGTGGCGCAGCACCGGGTTGTCCTCCTCGCCCGCGCCCTCGGGCGTGGATTCGTGCGGGATGTTCGGAACCTTGAGCAGCCAGTCGGACTCCTTGGCCTCGATGTCGGTCAGCTCGACGTCCAGCTCCTTGATGCGCTCGCCCATCTTGGCCAGCGCGGCCATGAGCTCGGCGGCGTCCTGTCCCGCGCGCATGAGCTTCGCCACCTCGGCGGAGCCCTGGTTGCGCTCGGCCTTCAGGCCTTCGCTTTCGCCGATGAGCGCCTTGCGCTTCTCGTCCAGGCGGGCGAACTCGGCCACGTCGGGTTCGGTCTTGCAGCGTTTTTTCAGGCTCTGGCTCACTGCGTCCAGGTTCCTTTGCACGAATTTGAGGTCAAGCATGGTCGTTCTCCTTGAAATAAAGGCGCGGGCGTTTTTCCGCTCCCCGCCGTGTACCCAAAGCCGGGCCGGGAATAAAGGGGGAAATTGGGGGCGGGCGTCTACGGGTCGATGCCTTGCTCGATGTTCTTGCGCCGCACGTGCAGCAGGTACAGCACGGCGATGGTCAGGCCGATGGGCCCCAGGTCCTGCAGCCAGAGCAGCAGCAGGGCGGCGGGCCCGCCCGCGCACAAGAGCCAGAGCTGCCACTTTTTGCGGCGGTCCAGCGGCTTGGCCAGCCAGGCGCTCTCCATGCCGATGAGCCGCTCTATGGAGGGCAGCAGGCGGCGCAGCTCCGTGTGCTCCATGGGCGGCAGCGGCAGGGCCAAGCACCCCGCGCCGATTCCCAGCAGCGAAAGCGCGACAACGGCCCAGCTGTGGAAGACCAGGCCCGGCGGCAGCAGCGCGAGGCTCGCGGTCTGCACCAGCCAGTTCCAGGGCTCGCGGCGGCGCAGGCGCAGCTTTTGCGCCACGTTGTGCACGCGCTGCAAGAGCAGGGGAATCAGGGTGCCGCTTTCCATGGCTTCCAATTGCCACGCGCGGCCCGCTTCTGTAAACAAGGGCCAGGGGGCCGAGATGAAAAAGACGGAGCAATATGACCTTTTGGCGCAAGAGGGCCAGTACCGGCTGTCGCGTCTGGCCTCGGAGGCCGGGCGGCTGGTTTCGCAGAACGGCTGGCTCATGGCCACGGCGGAGTCCTGCACGGGCGGGCTTCTGGCCAGCACGCTGACCAACCTTCCCGGCAGCTCGGCCTGGTTCCACGGCGGGGTGGTGGCCTATTCCAACGCGCTCAAGAGCGGCCTGCTCGGCGTGCCGCCGGAACTCATAGAGGCGCACGGCGCAGTGAGCGAGGCCGTGGTGCTGGCCATGGCCAAGGGCGCGCTGCTCTTGCCGGGCATGCCCGCGGATAGGGGCTGCTCCGTGGCGGTTTCGGGCATTGCCGGCCCCACCGGCGGCACCCGGGAAAAGCCCGTGGGCACGGTGTGGGTGGCCTGGGCCTGGCCGGGCGGCAGCAGGGCCGAGGCCTTTTTGTTCCGGGGGGCGCGCACGGCGGTCAAGGCCCAAAGCGTGGCCGGGGCGCTGTTCGGCATGATGACCTTCATCAAATGAGCGCCAAGGCCGTGAGCGCCAAGGCCGCGCCCAAGGCAACGACCGTTCGCTGCTTTGCGGGCCTGCCCCTGCCGGAAGACTGGCGCGCGGCGCTCTCCCGCGTGGCCGGCCGCCTGGCCGCCCGTTTTTCCTCGCGCATCGCCTGGACCGCGCCGGACAACTGGCACATCACGCTGAAATTTCTGGGCGAGGTGGAGTGCGCGCGTCTGCCGGAGATTTCCGCGGCGCTGCGGGCCATCGTTTTTTCGCCTCTGGAACTGCGTCTTGGCGGGGCCGGGGCGTTCTCCGCCTCTGGTCCCTTGCGCGCGCCCAGAACCCTGTGGGCCGCGCTGGCCCAGGGCGACGAGGCCGTGACCGCGCTTGCGGCGCGGGTGGAGGCGGCTTTGGCCCCCTGCGGCTTTGCCTCGGGCGGGCGCGGCTTTCGTCCGCACGTGACCCTTGGCCGGGTGAAGGCCGCCGCCGCGGACGAGGACTGGGGGCTTGTGGACCGCGAGCTTGGCGCAGAGGTGTTCGCGCCGGCGCGGGTGGAGGATATTGTGCTTTGGCGGAGCATACTTGGGCCGGGGGAGCCCAAGTACGTCGCCCTGGAATGTTTTCCGGCCCGCGGGCAGGGTGCGGGTCCGGCGGAGGGCACCGCCTAGGCGGTGTAGTCCCCCCGGTTGAACTTGATACGCTCCGTCACCGTCATGGCTTCAAGCTCGGAGACCACGCCCTGAAGGGCGGGGTGGCTCTGGGCGAGATTGGGATTGGCGCTCTTGATGTCCTGCACGGCGCTGTCGATGTCGTCGAGCACGCCGTAGGCCGCCTTCAGGCTGGAGCCGCTGGAGGTGGTCTGCAGGTTCTGGGCGTACTGGTCCCACTTGTCGAGCACGCTGTCCACCTTGTCCATAATCGCACTCCCCGACTGGGTTACCTCGCTCGTGGCCTCGACGTCCTGGACCCCGACAAGGGCCGAAAGCGTGCCGAGCCCGCCCGGAGGAGGCAGGGATGCTGTGCTGCTGGTGCTCTGCGTGCTCGTCTTGGCGACCTCGCCGCTCAAGATGTCGCCAAAGGCGGTGCTGGATTGTGTGCCGCGGGCCGTCTGGCTGGTCTGGTCCAGGCGGACGCTCTCCAACTGGTCAGGAAGGATCTTCATGGCAACTCCTCACCTATGGTTTGCTTTTGATGTGCAGAGACCATGCCAAGGCGTAGTGTTTCGATTGGCTTGAAATTGCGCAACTTTTTGTTTTCGCAGGGGCGGAAAATCTTGCCCCCGGAGCCCGTGGCCCTTGCTCCAGCGCTGTTTCAAGATACAGAATGCCGCCGCCCTTGTCCATTCTGCACGCTTGCGGACGCGGGGCTTCACCGGCCGCTTCGGCCGCGCGCAATCCTTATCGGCGCTTTTTGTGCTTGCATTACCGGAGTCTGGTGATTATTTTCACATTGTTCCCGTCTCCTTCCCTCTAAGAAGGGAGGCAAAACGACTTACCAAGGGAGAGCGTCATGGCCCAAATCAAGACGATTCTTTGCGCAGTGGACTTTTCCGAGCACAGCCCCGCCGTTGCGGAGTACGCCCGGATTCTGGCACAGGGCCTGGGGGCCAAGATCATCTGCCTGTATGTCGCCCCGTCTCTTTCCCAGTACGTGGGCTTCCATGTTCCGCCCAGCTCCATCGAGAATTTCGTGGGCGAGATCGTCACCGGCGCCGAGGCCACCATGAGCGCCTTCTTGAGCGAGAACTTCCAGGGCGTCGAGGCCGAGGGCCATGTGGTCACCGGTTACGCGGCCGAGGAGATCTTCGGCATTTCGGCCAAGGAAAACGCCGACCTCATCATCATGGGCACCCACGGCCGCAAGGGCATCGACCGCATCCTGTTCGGCTCCGTGGCCGAGAAGGTGGTCAAGGGCGCCAAGTGCCCGGTCATGACCATCCGGCCCGAGCACTAGAGCCCATTCGTACGCCTGGACGGCCGGGCGGGTTTACGTATATGAAGGCGCTTGAAGGGGCGGCCCGCCGGGTCGCCTCTGCGCCGTTTTTCTCTTGCGCGCAGATTGCGCCAACGTACAGGAGCACCCATGTCCAGCCAGCGCGTCCGGCCCGAGATCCTCGACTTCAAGCCCTACGTACCCGGGCTTTCCGTGGAGGAGATCAAGGCCAAGTACGGCCTTGAGCACATCATCAAGCTCGCCAGCAACGAGAATCCCCTGGGCGTCTCGCCTCTGGTGACCGAGGCCATCGCCAAGGCGGCGACCGAGGCGCACCGCTACCCCCAGAACCACAGCCCGCGTCTGGCCGAGGCCCTGGGCAAGGCCATGGGCGTGCCCGCGCAGTGCATCGTGGCCGGCAACGGCTCCGATGAAGTCATCGACCTGCTCATGCGCGTGGTGGCCCGCCCCGGCAAGGACAACGTCATCTGCTACGAGCACTGCTTCAGCATGTACGGCCTCACCGCGCGGCTGTGCGGCGTGGAGTACCGCGAGGTTCCCAGGGGCGACGGCTACCGCCTGCCGCTGGAGTCTCTGGCCGAGGCCGTGGACAAGAACACGGCCATGGTCTTCGTCACCAACCCGGACAACCCCACTGGCCAGGCCGCCCGGGCCGAGGAGATCATGGTGCTCTCCGGCGTGCTGCCGGCCGGAACGCTTTTGGTGGTGGACGAAGCCTACATGGACTTCACCTGGCCGCCGGAAGAATATTCCGTCATGCACATGGTGGGCGAGCTGGAAAACCTGGTGGTGCTGCGCACCTTCTCCAAGGTGTACGGCCTTGCCGGGCTGCGCCTGGGCTACGGGGCCATGCCCCTTTGGCTGGCCGATCATGTCCGCCGCGCGCGCCCGCCCTTCACCGTGAATCTGCTTGCCGAGGCCGCGGCCCTGGCCGCCCTGGGCGACGACGATTATTACAGCACCACCCTCGAGGTGATGTTCAAAGGACGGGAGCGGCTGCTGGCCCGCCTGCCGCAGCTGGGCTGCGAGGTCTGGCCCTCGCAGGCCAACTTCGTCATGTTCCGGCCGCCGTATCCGGCCGGCGACGTGTGCGAGGAGCTGCTCAAGCGCGGCATCATCGTGCGGCATCTCAAGAGCTTCGGCCTGCCGGACAACATCCGCGTCAACGTGGGCACAAAGGATGAAACAGAGGCTTTCCTGAAGGCCCTTGAGGAGATTCTCAATGGCTAACGCCGATCCGCTCATCGTCACCCTGGACGGACCCGCCGGAGTGGGCAAGAGCACCCTGGCCGCACGCCTGGCCGGTGCGCTCGGCGTGGCCTTTCTGGACACCGGGGCCATGTTCCGCGCCGCGGCCTATACCCTGGGCGAGGGCGCCTGGGACTGGCCCCAGGGCATTTTGCAGCAGAAGCTGGGCGACTTCGAGTTCTCCCTTGCCGGCAGCGGCACGGACACGCGGCTTTTGTTGAACGGCCAGCCCCTGCCCCAGGCCATCCGCAGCGAGGAGACCGGCCGTTGGGCCTCGCAGCTCGCCATCGTGCCCTCGGTGCGGGCCTACATGAAGATGGCGCAGATCTTTTTGGGCCAGACCACGGCGCTGGTGGCGGAGGGCCGCGACATGGGCACGGTGGTGTTCCCCGGCGCGCGGCACAAGTTCTTCCTCGACGCCGACCCGGAGGAGCGCGCCCGCAGGCGTTGCCGCCAGCTGGAGGCCCAGGGCAAGCCCGCCGACCTCAAGGCCATCGCCGAGAGCATCCGCCAGCGCGACGACCAGGACCGCAACCGCAGCATCGCGCCGCTCAAGCCCGCGCCCGACGCCATCGTGGTCGACACCACGAGCCTGGGCGAGGACGAGGTGCTGGCCAAGGTGCTGGGCTACGTGAAGGGCTGAGGCGAGGCACCGCCAAACAAGCGCGCGTGGCCCGGGCCGCATGCGCCCGTGTGGAAGAGCGCCAAAAGAAAGCCGAAAGGACAGACGACCAGAGTCGCCGACAGGAGTCGCGGGCCAGAGTCGCGGACAAAAAGAGCCGACAGGAAGAGCCGACAGGAAGAGCCGACAGAACAGCCTGCCGGCTTTTTTTGCGCCCTTGCTCCGCGTTGTCCGGGCCCTCCTCGCTGCGAAGCCCGCGCCCCCGCATTCACATCGCGCGACCACAGCCTTCGCCCCACAGCCTTCGCCCTACATCCTTCGCCTCCGCGTAGTCCTGCCCGTGCGCAAGCGCATCCCAGGACGCCGTGCCCAGGCGGCCGCATGTAGCGTCGCGTCCGATATCATGGGAATGTTCTGGCAAAAGGGCTCCGCAGGGGCTTGCGGGGCGGCGGGCAAGGCTGTTATTCAAGCCATACGCACAGACGGCGGCGTCTGCGCGGCGATCTGCGGTGCTGAACATTTTGCCGGAACCTGAGGTTTTTGCATGGCGGAAGAGAAAAAAGAGAGCTGGCTCGGCTATGTGGCGGTGACGACCATCGTGTTCGCCGTGTGCGCCACCTTGTCCACCTTCAAAGGAGGACAGCACTCCACGCGCGCGGTGCTTTCCCAGTCCAAGGCCACCAACCAGTGGGCCTACTACCAGGCCAAGGACATGAAGCAGTATCTGCACGAGCTGCAGAAGGACAGCCTGGACCTGGCGCTTTTGAACGCGGGCAAGGCCGAGGGCGACTACGCCAAGGCAGCGCGGAGCAAGGAGGAGGCCTACGCGGCCAAGATCGCCAAGTACGAGACGCAGAAGGAGGAGATCAAGAAGCAGGCCGAAGCCTATGACGCGGCCATCGCCGAGGCCCAGGCCCATTCCGGCGCGTTCGGCATGGCCATCATCTTTTTGCAGATAGCCATCTTGCTGTGCTCGGTGTCCGCCCTCATGAAGCTCAAGCCCGTGTGGATGGGCGGCATGGCCGTGGGCGTCGTCGGGCTGGTGTTCTTCGCCAACGGATTCTTTCTGTTTTTCTAGTCGGGGCAGGGCGCACGGCCCCGCGGTTCAGAGGTGTCAGGCCCCGCGCTTGTAGCCTATGGCGACCTCGCCGCCCCGGACGATGACCGGAATGCGGCGCACCCCGCCGGAGAGCCGGAGCATCTCCTCCAGGGCGGCCGGATCGTCCAGCACGTCTATGAACCGCGCCCGCGGCAACGCGGCCCGCGCCCGCTTGGTGTGGGGGCAGGTTTCTTTGCCGTAGATGCGCGCGCCTTCGCCCTGGTCGGGCGCCGGGGTTTCTTCCGCCTGCCGCTCGGGCAGGGTGCAGCAGTCTTTTTCCGCAGGGCTCATGCCCTCTAAATGGTCGCCAACAGGTTGGATGTCAACGTGCTGAGTTTGGTGGTGCCGCCGTTCTTGTAGTACTTGTAGATGCTGTCGCCCTCGTCGCGCAGGGCGTTCTGCAGCTCGGAAAGGGTCAGCGAGCCGTTAGAGTTGGTGTCGATCTGCTTGAAGGCGTTGGAGGCCAGGGAGACCTCGGCGCTGCTCAGTTCGCCGTCGCCGTTCTTGTCGAAGGCGGAAATATAGCTCTTGGCGGCCATCTTCACGTAGGTGTTGATGGTTGCGTTGCTGGCGGTCTTGCCATCCAGCAGGGAGTCCACGATGTCCACGTTGCCGGACTTTGCGCCACCGTTTTTATAATACGAGAAAATTTCATTGTCCTTGCCGGAAAGGGACTTCTGCATCTCCGCCTTGGTTATGCTGCCGTCGGAGTCCTTGTCCAGGGCGGCAAAGGCCGCGGCCGAAAGCGTCACCTCGTCGCTGGTGAGCTTGCCGTCGTTGTCCTTGTCGTTGTCCTTGATATATTTGGCGGCAGCGAGCTTCGTATAGGTGCCGGTGGGCAGTATGGACGAGCTGGTGCTGGAGCTGGAGCTGGAGCTGGAGTCGGAGTCGCTGCTGTCCATGTAGTTCAGGTACATCTGATTGGCGAGGGCGGGGTTGATGCGCATCGTTTTTTCCTCCTGGCCTGGATGTGCATAATCCAGACCACCCGCCGGAACAGGACATTCTTGCCGCCGCCCCCAGCTTTGGGTACATGAAAACATCCGCAAACAACCACAGCCAGGAGTCCGCCATGAAACGCGCCTTTGCCACCGCACCCGCCGCCCTTGCGCTTTGTCTGCTCGCCACCCCGGCCTTGGCCGGCTGGGCCGATGTTTTGGACAAGGTGCAGCAGCAGGTGCCCGCCTCCTCCGGTTCCTCCTCCGGCTCGTATAGCGCCGCCAACCTGGGCGCCGGCCTCTCCGACACCGACATCACCAAGGGCCTGAAGGAGGCCCTGGCCAAGGGAACCACCTCGGCCGTGAACAGCCTGGGCCAGAGCGACGGCTACTACGCCAACCAGGCCGTGAAGATTCTGCTGCCCGACTCGCTCAAGAAGCTGGAGGCCCCGCTGCGCATGGCCGGGCAGGGCCAGCTGGTGGATGACCTCGTGCTGGCCATGAACCGCGCGGCGGAAAAGGCCGTGCCCCAGGCCGCGAACATTCTGGGCGACGCGGTGAAGAGCATGAGCGTCTCCGACGCCAAGGGCATCCTCACCGGCGGGGAGGACTCGGTCACGCAGTACTTCCGCAAGAGCAGCGGCGAAAAGATCGGCGAGATGATGAAGCCAATCATCAGCAAGAGCATGGAGTCCGTGGGCGTGGCCAAGGCCTACAAGCGCCTTACGGCGAACCCTCTGGCCGCCAGCGCCGCACAGGCCTACGGCCTCGACCTGGACTCCTACGTGAATGCCAAGGCCCAGGACGGCCTGTTCCTCATGATCGCCAAGGAGGAGAAGGACATCCGCAACAATCCGGCGGAGCGCACCACCTCCATCCTCAAGAAGGTCTTCGGCGGCAAGTAGATCCGGCAAACGCAAAGGAGCCCCCCCATGTCGAAAGTGCTCATCGAACCCGCGGACTATCAGTCGTGCCGTCAGGCGGTGGAGAAGGCCTTCAAGACCTTCGCCCCCGCCGTGCACGGCAAAAAGGTGCTGGTGAAGCCCAACGTGCTGCGCGCGGCCCGGCCGGAGGAGGCCGTGACCACACATCCCGCCGTGCTGCGGGCCGTGGTGGAGTGCCTGCTCGACCTGGGCGCGGGGCGGATCATCGTGGGCGACAACCCCGGCGTCATGGGCTACGGAGCCAACGAGGCCTGCTTCGAGCACACGGGCCTGCGCGAGGCCTGCCTTGGGCATTATGAGAACATCGGCCTGGACGCGGAGGAGGTGCCCTTCTCGGTGCTGGGCGACACCTCGGTGCTGTCCAAGGTCAGCGTCTCGCGCGCGGTGCTGGAGGCGGACTGCTTCATCTCCCTGCCCAAGTTCAAAACCCACGGCCTCACGGTCATGACCGGCGCGGTAAAGAACAGCTACGGCATTCTGCCCGGCGCGCAAAAGGCGCATCTGCACAAGCTTTCCGGCAGCCCGGAGCGCTTTCAGGAAGTGGTGGTGGACGTGTTCCGACTGCGCCCGCCGGATTTCATCCTGGTGGACGCGATATTGGGCATGCAGGGCAACGGCCCGGCCTCAACGGACCTGCGCTGGGTGGGCCGCATCCTCGCGGGCGAAAACGCCGTGGCCGTAGACGGCGTCATCTGCCGCATGATGGGCATGGACCCGGCGCGGCTGCGGCTGCTGGGCAAGGCCAAGGCCCTGGGACTGGGCGACTTCGCGGCGGAGAGCATTGAGCTGCTGGGAACCCTGACGCCCATCGAGGGCTTCCGGCTGCCGCCGCAGGACGGCGCCACGCACCAGGCGGCCACGCTCGGCATCCTCGAGAACCGCATCGCCATGCGGCCCAAGGCCGACCCCGCACGCTGCACGGCCTGCGGCACCTGCGTGGCCCAGTGCCCGGCCCAGGCGCTCAGCATAACGGACGGACTCGCCGTGGTGGACAAGGCCTTGTGCATCGGCTGTTTCTGCTGCCAGGAAATGTGCCCGGAGAAGGCCATCTCCCTTTCCGCCGCTTGAAACAAGGCTTGTGCCGGGGTGCGGTGACGTGATATCAGGGCGCGCATAATTCGGTGCGCAGCCCGGGCCTGGCGCAGGGCCGCCGCCGTAACGTCGCCGCAACGCCGCCCCAACGCCGCCGTAGGCAGGGAGTCCACACATGGTCAGCATGCGAAACATACCCCCCGCCGCACGGCGGCTCAGCACAAAATCCGGCTCGGCACAGGGTCTGCGCGCCCTGCCGCGCGTGTGCGCGCTTGCGGCCCTGTGCGCTCTCGCCGCGTGCGCGCCCCAGGCCAAGGTGCCGCAGCTGGAGGCCGGGCAGGTGGATGCCGAGGCCAAAATCCAGCAGGAGCTGGTTTTGCGCAGCTCCGTCGAAACGCTGGACCGCCTGACCCGCGTGGCCTGGAACATCCGCGCCAAGAGCGCGGACCTGTGCGGCGAGCGCGTGGGCTATTCCGTGGGGCTCAACCTCCTGGAGCTGGACGACTACGCCAAGGAGAAGCGCGAGACCGTCAAGAGCGTTCTGGGCATTCACTGGCGGCCAACTGTTTTTCAGGCCGTTCCGAACGGCCCGGCCGAGCGGGCGGGGATCAGGCGCGGCGACATCATCGTGGCCGTGGCCGAGGAAAAGGTGGCGAACAAGAAGCAGGCGCGCGAAAGCCTGGCGAAAATCGTCAGAACGGGCAAGCCGGTCATGGTGGACGTGGAGCGCGACGGCGTGCTGATGGAGTTCACCCTGACGCCGGACAGGCTCTGCGCCTACCCTGTGGTTTTGAGCCCGAGCACGGAGCTCAACGCCTTTGCCGACGGCGACCAGATCATCGTGTGCCAGGGCATGATGAAGTTCGTGAAGTCCGATGACGAGCTTGCGGCCATTGTCGGACACGAGATGGCCCACAACACGCAGAAGCACCGCCGCAGCAAGGAAGTGAACGCCGCGCTGGGCAAGATGTTCGTGGATCTGCCCGTGCTCCTGCTCACCGGCTACAATCTCCGCCTGGGGCAGAGCATCGGCGCAAGCGCCTTCAGCCCGGAATACGAGGCCGAGGCGGACTATGTGGGGCTCTATTACACCGCCCGCGCCGGGTACGACATCCACAACGTGGCGGACCTTTGGCGGCGCATGTCCATCGAGAATCCCAAGGGCATCTCCATCGTCACCACCCACCCGAGCCATAGCCAGCGCTACGTTGGCCTTGCGGCCGATGCGGCGGAGATTGACAAGAAGCGCGCCGAGGGCAAGGATTTGCGGCCCGACATGAAGGGCGATGACAAGAAGGGCGACGAGAAGAAGGCCGAAGCGGCCAAGCCCGGCGACCAGCCTGTGGAGCCGGATCCGCTGCCCCAGACCGAAATGAACTAGACGGGCTCACGCCCGGCACAGGAAGGCGCGCCCATGCGGCGGAAGACGAAGTTCATAGTTGCGGGAGTGGTGCTTGCGCTGCTGGCTCTTGGCGGGCTGGCCTTCGCCTCGCCCTACCTCGCGGTGCGCGGCATGCGCCAGGCGGCGCAGGCCCAGGACGCGGCCAAGCTTTCGGAGTATGTGGATTTTCCGGCCCTGCGCCAAAGCCTCAAGGATGACTTCAGCGGCCGCTTGACCGAAGAGCTGCGCAAGGACCCGAAAAATCCCCTTGCCGCCATCGGGCTCATGTTCGGGGCAAGCATCGTCAGCCAGCTGGTCGACGCCTTCACCACCCCGGAGAACCTTGTGCGGCTGATGCAGGGCCGCATTCCTCAGGGGCCTGCGGCAGTGTTCCCCTTCCAGGGGCCGTCCGCGTCCGAAGCGGCAGCCCAGCCGGCAAACCAGTCCGCCGACCAGTCCGCGTCCCCGTCCATGCCCCAGTCCACGCCACAGCCAGGCCCGCAGCCGAGCCCGCAGCCAGCCTCGCAACCTGCTCCGCAGGCGGAGCAGAACGCGATGTCCGCAAACGTCGGCGCGCCCGCCATCAGCATGGGGTATGAGGGCATGAACAGGTTTGTGGTGCGCGTGCGCGACAAGAAGCCCGGCGCCGGTCCGCTGGTGTTGGAGCTGCGGCGCGACGGCGTCTTCAGCTGGAAGCTCTGCGCCGTGCAATTGCCCAACTAGCCTTGTCGACTATTCTTCCGGAAACTCCTGCCCCACCTTGAGCACATGCGCCGCCAGCGGCGTGATGGGCGCGCCCACGGCCAGCACCAGCGCCTGCGGGCTCATGTAGTCCTTGGACCAGTCGAGGCTCAAGGCCACGCCGCCGTCCGGCTGGAGCGTGGCGCTCGCCACCAGGGCGCGCAGGTTGGTGGCCTTCGGCCCGTTCTTGCTCTTGCGGTCGAACATCACCACATCGCGCTCCATGAACGCGGCCCAGCCGTTTTGCCAGCGCGCCACGTCCTCCGGGCTGCCGGAATAGCGCACCAGGAAATGCTCGCGCACGGCCTGCACGGGGCGCTTCATCACCGGCAGGCTTTCGATGCGTATGGGGTTCAAGCCCCCGGGCATCTGCGCAGCCAGGGTGTCGAGCACGTACTCCGGTCCCAGGGCCTCGCGCAGGGTCAGGGTGAACCATTCGCTCACGCTCTCCACGCCAACGGGCAGGGCCCGGCCAAAGGAGATGCGCGGCATGGGGTGATAGCCCGCGCTGAAGGACAGCGGAAAACGCGTGCGCCTGAGCGCCCGTTCGAGAATGCTCTGCAATTCCAGCTGGCTCAAATAGGCGGCCTCGCCGCGCTTCTCGTACCAGATGCGGTACTGGGCCTGCTTGTCGGAAAGTCCCAGCACCGGCGGGCCGTCGGCCTTGGTGCGCTTCTCGGCCCCCTGGTTCAGGAAGGCGGCCGGCGCTGCGGACATCTCCTGCGTGGGCGCGGCATCGGCGGGCGGAGCCTGGCCCGCCTCGGCGCGGCCCGCGGCGGTTTCTGCCGCGTTGGCCGGCTCCTGGTCGCGGTGGGCGAACACCACGCGGGGGCGGATGTCCTTGACGGCCGCCTGGGCGGAAAGCTCGGAGGCGCGGCCCTCCATGTTGCACACGCCGCAATTGCGGCAGGCCCCGTAGCGGCAGTCCTCGGTGCCCTTTTCCTCCAGGGCGCGCTTGCGCTCTGTCAGCAAATACTTTTTGGACACGCCGCAGCTCAGGTGGTCCCAGGGCAGGGGGGCGTCCACGTCGCGAGCGCCCTGGAACTCCTCGGCGTTCAGGCCGTGCTCGGCCAGGGCCTCCAGATAGGGCTCCAGGCGCAGGTGGTCGCGCCAGCTGGAGAACAGCGCGCCCTTGCGGTAGGCCGTTTCCAGCACCGGGCCCAGGCGGCGGTCCCCGCGCGAGAACACGCCCTCAAGAAAGCTCATTTCCGGCTGGTGGTACTTGAGGGTGATGCGCTTGAAGGGCTTGAGCGCGTCCTTGATGTAATAGATGCGGCGGCGGATCTCCTCCATGCCGATCTGCGCCTCCCACTGGAACGGGGTGTGGGTCTTGGGCACAAAGGGCGAAACGGCCGCCGTCACCTGCAAACGCTTCACGTGGCGGCCCGCGGCGTCGCGCACCTTCACGCACAGGTCGGCAATGGCGTCCAGGTCGGCGTCGGTCTCGGTGGGCAGGCCGATCATGAAATAGAGCTTCACCTGCTGCCAGCCGTTTTCGAATAGCGTGCGCACGTGCTCCACCAGGCCTTCCTCGGTGACGCCCTTGTTGATGACGTCGCGCAGGCGCTGGCTGCCCGCCTCCGGTGCGATGGTGGCCCCGGTGCGGCGGATGGTGGCCATGCGCTCCATGATGTGCGCGGAGAGCGAGCCCACGCGCAAGGACGGCAGCGAGATGCAGACCTGCTCCGCGGCGCAGCGGTCGAAAACCGTGTCGAAAAGCGTCTCCAGCCCGGAATAGTCGCCGGTGGAGAGGGACAAGAGCGAGACTTCCTCGAAGCCCGTGGCGGCCACGGCCTTGGAGAGCATGTCGCCCAGCTGCTCCGGCGTTTTCTCGCGCACGGGGCGGTAGACCATGCCCGCGTGGCAGAAGCGGCAGCCGCGGGTGCAGCCGCGCGCCAGCTCAAGGGTGTAGCGGTCGTGCACGGCCTGGCCGAAGGGCACGGACGGGGACAGCGGGAAGGGCGCGGCGGCAAGGTCGGTGACGATGGCCTTTTCCACGCGCTCGTAGCCGGGCACAAGGGGCCGCACGGGCTTGCCAGGGCCGTCCCAGGCGAAGAACGCGGGCACGTAGACGCCCGGCAGGCCCGCCAGGTCGCGCAGCAGCTCCTGCCTCGGGGTGCCCGCCTTGCGCGCGTCGGCGATGCGGCTCAGCAGCTCGGGCATCACTTCCTCGCCGTCGCCCAGGACCATGAGGTCGAGGAAGTCGGCCAGGGGCTCGGCGTCGTAGCAGGCGCCACCGCCCGCCATGATGATGGGCCAGGGAGCGCCCGCGCCGTCGTTTTGTCCACCGCCTTTTTCGGCGCCCTTTTCCGAATCAGGCCCGCCGGTCATGCGGTCCTTGGCGTGCAGGGGGATCTGCGCCAGGTCGAGCATGTACAGCACGTTGGTGTAGCACAGCTCGTGCGTGAGGCTGAAGCCCACGGCGTCCATGCGCCGCAGCTCGGTGTCGGTCTCTAGGGTGGCCAGCGGGGTGTTGTGCGCGCGCAGTATGGCCGCGGCGTCCTGGCAGGGGGAGTACACGCGCTCGGCCAGCAGGTCCGGCCGGTCGTTTATGGCCTGGGTGAGGATCTTTTGCCCCAGGTAGCTCATGCCGACCTCGTACATGTCGGGGAAGGCCAGGGCGATGCGCCCCCGCACCAGGGACGGGTCCTTGAGCGTCACGCCCCATTCGTTGCCGAGGTAGCGGCTGGGGCGGGGCAGCAGAGGCAGAAGTTCCTTCACGCGGGGGCTCCTTCACGCTTGTGCGCGGAAATAAAACAGGGGCGGCAGGACCGGTCGTCCCGCCGCCCCCCATGTGGATACAGGCGGATGTTGGGTTATTTTGTGATGAGCTGGGAGAGGTTGCCCGCGCCGGGAGCGGAAAGGGTGAGGTTGCTGGAGGCCTCCAGGTACTTGGTCTTCAGCTCCTCGGGCGCTTTGGTGTATTCGTAGAGCACGTGCTTGGTGGAGATGGAGCCCGTGATCTCCTGCTCGAAGGGGTAGCCGAAGGGCAGAAGCATCATCTGCACGCCCTGCTGCATGGGCACGGTCTGAATGACGGCGGGATCGTTGATGCTCTGGCCGTCTTCGCTCCACTTGCCGATGACGGTTTCGCCGTTGATGAGCTTGACCAGGCGGATATCGTAAGACATGTGGGTTACTCCTTGGTTTTGGTGAGGCGGAAGGTAGGGGCTCAACCCGCGCCTGTCAAGGGACGGCTCCCCCACGTGCGCGTGGCCGCGCCTTGCCAGCCGGCCCTGCCGGCGGTACATGCCCTGTATCTTTGCCGCACAGGAGAATAAATGACGCGTCCCTCTTCCTTCCGCATTTTCGCCCCCGCGCTGATTTTGCTGCTGTCCGCGTTCTCGCTGGCCGGGTGTTGGGTGCCGGAGACCTACATCGGGCGCATCAAGATCGAGCGCGACGGCTCCTATAAGCTGTACCTGGAGGGCACCGCCGCCGATCCGGACGCCATGCACGCCATGCGCGGCGTGGCCGCGGAGTCCAAAAGCGGCAAGCTCAAGCCCGAAGATGTGAAGAAACGCCAGGCCGAGGCCCTGGAGCCCATGCTGAAGGACATCGCCAAGCTCAAGGCCGAGGGCAAGGTGGAGACCGCCAACTCCATCGGCGACGGCCGGGTGCGCTTCAGCCTCTTGGGCAAGTGGCGCATGAACCGCGACCGTTTGATATCCAGCGAGCTCGGCGAGCCGCTGACCTATGCCATTGCCCAGGACGGGACCGTGCGCGTGCGGGTGAAGGACGCCGCGCCCGTGCACGAAACCGCGTCGCTTGGGCTGCATCTTGACGGCGACCTCTCCATCATCTTGGCCGAGGGCATAGTGGTGCTGGAGCACAACGCCCAAACGGCGCCCAAGACGCCCAACGGCGCGTACCGCTGGCACATCGACGGCCACACGGCGCAGGTCCCGTTCATGCGGCTGCGTTTTCCCAGCGGGGCTCCCGAGCCGCAAAGCTCGCAAGCGCAAAAAAAGCTTGCCCACCACTGAGAAACGGGCTAAAGAACCAAACCGTTCCGGCGAACCGGACACTCCTTGGGGATGTAGCTCAGCTGGGAGAGCGATGCGTTCGCAACGCATAGGCCAGGAGTTCAATCCTCCTCATCTCCACCAAGAAGATCAAGGGCTTGCAGCAGAAATGCCGCAAGCCCTTTTTCGTTTTACTCGCCTATTGCTACCAGTCGAGGGCAAAGGAGACTAAAATTTTTGTGTGGGAGTTCAGTCCTCTCCCTCGGCACCAGAAAGATCAGGGCCTTACGAGAATCCTCGTAAGGCCTTTTCCGTTGTAGAGAGATGGAGTCCCACTTTGCCCCACGTTCATTAAGCGGTGGAGGACCTCCAAGCGAAGTGATCAAGGAAGCTGTAGCGCGACCTTTATTTTTGCCCCTGGCGACGCTTCCTTTTGTACAGCCCCGCCCGGGGCTTTCAGTTTCCGGCCCGCATAAGCCGGCGCGCAATTCGGCACTGATCGGCGCGCAATTCGGCACACCTCGCTAACGCTTCCCTCGCATAATTGTAACGCCTCCGGCAGGAGCCCTTTTGCCTCGCCCGGGGGCGTGCGGGAGCATTTTCTTCGGCATTGGCGGAGGGGAGTCGCTCTCTGTTGCAGCGGCCAGGGGTGCGCATAATTCGCCGGTATCGTGACGGCTAGCGAAGTGCTGCGTGTATGTTCCGTCGGAGTTGTATAATCCCGGCAAGGGATGAGGAAAATCATTTACATGCATGCGCCGACATGGCCGACGCGCCGCGTTGTCGGGATTGCAGCAACGAGAGGCTATCCTTTCAGAGTGTTAACTCTGGTTCCGCCTCGGAATCGCCACCGCACGCAGGACTGCGCTTTGCTTTTGCCGCAAACAAAAAGCCCCTGCGATTTGTCGTCGCAAGGGCTGTTCGTATTGCTTTGGCTGGTCGCGGGCGGGGCTAGCGCTCCGCCTCCCGTTCCTCGGCGCAGACCACGCATTGGCCGCAGCCGGGCACGGCTTTGAGCCGGGCCTCGGGGATCACGGCTTCGCAGTCCGCGCAATGGGCCACACCGTCGATCATCAGCGCCACGGGGCCGCGATCGACGGAAGCCGCGCCAGCAAGGGCCACCGCCCGGCGGCTGGATTCAAAATCTTGGGCTTCGTCTGCCGCATCACTCATGGGCTTTCCTCCTGGCTTTGTTCCGCGTGCGTCGCGGGACTCTCGTCATAGATAAGCAGTTTCGCCAAGACGGCAAGCCCTAGGCTTCGCCCGCGAGCTCCTTTTGACGCGCCTCGGCCGCTTCCCAGCGGGCAAAGGCGGCCTCCAGCTCGGCTTCCATGGCCGAAAGCTCGTTGCGCACGGAGACAAGAACCTTGGGCGCCTTCTTGTACAGCTCCGGGTTGGCCAGACTCTCCGTGGTCTGGGCGATGCTCTGTTCCAGGGCCTCTATGCGCGCGGGGAACGCGGCCAGTTCCTCGCGCAGCTCGTTCAGCTCGCGCTGCTCCTTGAAGGAGAGCTTGCGCGGCTTGCCCTCCGCGGGCGCGGGCGTCTCCGGCAGCTTCACCAGCGTGGGCTTGGCCGAGACCTTGCCCGTGGCCGGCTCCGCAGGCTCCGGCCGCTGGCGCAGCCAGTCGTCAAAGCCGCCCACGTACTCGCGCACCACGCCGTCGCCCTCAAAGGCCAGGGTGCTGGTGACCACGTTGTTCAAGAACGCGCGGTCGTGGCTCACCAGGATGAGCGTGCCGGGGTACTCCAGCAGGCGGTCCTCCAGCAGCTCCAGGGTTTCTGCGTCCAGGTCGTTGGTGGGTTCGTCCATGACCAGCACGTTGCAGGGCCGGGTGAACAGCCGCGCCAAGAGCAGCCTGTTGCGCTCCCCGCCGGAGAGGATGCGCACCGGGCTGTTGGCGCGTTCGCTGGAGAAGAGGAAATCCTTCAAATAGCCCATGACGTGCCGGGTGTGGCCGCCGATGGTCACCTGGTCCGAGCCCTCGGCCACGCTTTGGCGCACGGTCTGGTTCGGGTCCAGCTCCTCGCGGTGCTGGTCGAAGTAGGCCACCTCAAGGTTGGTGCCCAGGCGCACGGTGCCGCTGGTGGGCTTGAGCTTGCCCAGCAGCACCTGGATGAGCGTGGTTTTGCCCGCGCCGTTGGGACCGATGAAGCCCAGCTTGTCGCCGCGCATGATGGTCAGGTCCAGGTCCTTGAACACGGGCTCGGCCGCGGGGCTCCAGCGGAAGCTGATGTCCTGGGCCTCGATGACCAGCCGGCCGGAGCGCTCGGCCTCCTGCACGATGATCTTGGCGTTGCCCGAGCGCTCGCGCCGCTTTGCGCGCTCGTCGCGCAGCTTCTTGAGCTCGCGCACGCGGCCTTCGTTCCTGGTGCGGCGGGCCTTGATGCCTTGGCGCACCCAGACTTCCTCGCGCGCCAGCTTCTTGTCGAACTCGGCCCAGGTCTTTTCCTCAGAGGCCAGCATGGCCTCCTTGCGCTCCAAAAAGGTGTCGTAGTCGCAGGTCCAGTCGGCCAAATGCCCGCGGTCCAGTTCGATGATGCGCGTGGCGATGCGCCGGAGGAACATGCGGTCGTGGGTGATGAAGATGAGCGTCTTCACGTGGCGGAGCAGAAAATCCTCCAGCCAGGCGATGGAATCGATGTCCAGATGGTTGGTGGGCTCGTCCAGGAGCAGCACGTCGGGCTCGCCCACCAGGGCGCGGGCGAGCAGGGCCCGGCGCTTGAGCCCGCCGGAAAGGTCCTCGAAGCGCTGGTCCGGGTTGAGCGCCAGACGCGACACGGCCGTGTCCACGTCGGAAAGCGCGCCCCAGCCGTTCAGCTCGGTCAGGTCCGACTGGGCCTTCTCCAGCAGGGCGTCGTCGCCGATGGTCTGGGCGTGGTGGTGCTCGGCCACGGCGCGGCCCACCTCGCCCAGGCCCTGGGTCACCACCTCATAGATGGTGCCGGTCAGCACCTCGGGCACCTTTTGCGAAAGCCGGGCCACGCGCAGGCCCACGGAGCGCGATATTTCGCCGCTGTCCGGGGTCAGGTCGCCGGAGAGCAGGCGCAAGAGCGTGCTCTTGCCCTCGCCGTTGCGGCCCACAAGGCAGACGCGCTGCCCGGGTTCGATCTGGAAGGAAATGCCGTCGAGCAGCTTGGGGCCGCCGAAACTCATACACAGGTTGTTTACGCTGATAAGTGCCATGCCGGAGTTCGTATGCTGGCGCGCGGTTCTGGTCAAGCTGCGGCGCTTTGCGCCTGGGGCTCACAACGTGGGCAGAATTCCCGGCAGGCCGCTCAGGGCAACGCATTCCACGCCCATGTTGGCCAGGTCGCGGATGTTGGCGGCCGCCACCTCCGGGCTCTGGGCCGAGCAGGCGTCGGTGACGACGATGGTGCGGTAGTCGCGCGACATGGCGTCCACCGCGGTGCCGCGCACGCAATTTGGGTACTGCGTGCCGCAGATGAGCAGGGTGGAGACGCCCAGGCGGCGCAGGAGCGCGTCGAACTCCGTGAACAAAAAGGCGCTGAAGCGCAGCTTCTTCAAGATGTATTCGCCCGGCAGGGGCGTCAGCTCGGCCACGATCTCCGCACCCTTGGTGCCGGCGACGCAGATGCCCCGGCCCTTGGCGAAGGATTCGCGCCGGAAGAGCTCCACGTCGCTGCCGTCGGCCCGGTGCTCGCGCAGCACATGGATGATGCGCCAGCCCTGGTTGCGCGCGGCCTCGCGCAGCTGGCGCAGGGCGGGCAGGGTGGCCTGGGCGCCGGCCACGCAGGCCGGGGCTCCTGGCAGCACAAAGTCGTTCTGCATGTCGATGATGACGAGGGCGGTGCGGCTGGGCATGGCGTGTTCCTTTCTGGCGGCGTCGTGTGGTGGCGTCTGTGTAGCCCAGAGGGCGCATGGTGGGCAAGGGGCGGGGGCTGACTGCGGCGGCGCGGCAAAGGGGCTGGCGGACGATTGCGCCCGGCGCGCGGGTCCTGTATGAAAGGACATGGCGCGGGGTGCGCCATGACGCCGATGCCCGGGATTTTGCTGCGGAGGGTCCGTGCATGCCCCGCGGACGGCTTGGGCGCGCAGTGTTGCAGATTGCGCGTGGTGCCGCAAAGGGGGCGGGGCACTTTCGCCAGCCGCCGCTTCCGCCTTGGTTTAGGCCAGCAGATGCCGGTACAGCGCGCGCTCGTAGGCTTGGCTCAGACGCCGGGCCATGGCCTCGGTCACTCCGGCTTCCTTCAGGCGGCAGTACAGGTGCAGGGGATTCAGAAGATGTTGCAGATGGCGGCGCAGAGTGTGCATGGTGCCCCCCTCCTTGGCGGGGGACGGGTGTTTGCCATTTTCAAGCAAAGGCCGTGCCTGTCGTGAAATCGCGAATGAATCCGAATACGGCCATAAAGCGCCCCTGGACACTGGCTGCGCCCTCCTGCGTGCTGCCTGCCGGAATTGCCGAAAACTGCGCGTTTCTTGCTCAAGAATTTGACGAAATCGCCTTGGCGTTCTTCGAGACCGAGGCCTGCCTGGCCTACACCGAGCAGGAATTTCCCGCCGAGCTTGCGCAACTGCCCGTGAGCTGGCACATGCACCTGCCCCTCGACCTGCCCTGGGCCGCCGGCGTGGGCGGCGTGGCCGCGGCCGTGCTCGGTCTGCGGGACCGGGCGGCCCATGTTGCGCCCGGGCATTTTGTGCTGCACCCCCCGCGGGAGCCGCAAGCCCTGGCCGAGCTGGCGCAACGTCTGGAGGCCGGCGGCATCGCGCCCGGACAAGTGCTGGTGGAGAACATCAATGGCCGCGACCTGGCCCTGCATTGGCCGGTCATAGAGGCCTTTGGGCTTGGCGTGTGCCTGGATTTGGGGCACATGCTGGTGCATGGGCAGCAGGAATTTCTCGCCTTGCCGGGGTTGGCCGCGCGCACGCGCATGCTGCACCTGAACGCCCCGGACCCGGCCCGGCCCTCGCACCACGCGGCCCTTTCGGCGCTGGACGCCGCAGGACGGGCGCTGTGCGGGCGTTTGCTCGACCAGATTGCCCCGGGCGGCGTGGTGGTGCTGGAATTGTTCAACGAGAACGCATTGTTCAATTCTCTGACCGTGCTGGACGAGATCCTCGCCGGCCGCAAGGGGCAACTGGAGGCGCACGCGTGATCACCTTCGTCATCGGCGGCAACAAGTCCGGCAAGTCCGACTACGCCATGGGGCTGCTGGAAGCCGCGCCCGGCCCGGCGCTATTTTTGGCCACGGGCAAGGCCAAGGACTTGTCGTTCCGCAACCAGATAGCCGCGCACCGCGAGCGGCGCGACCCGGCCCTGCCCGTTGTCGAGGTGGGCTGGGACTTGCCACGCGCCCTGCTGGAGGCTAAGACGGCATATCAGACCGTGCTGGTGGACAGTCTGGACTTCTGGCTGTACGTTTGCTCACAGGAGTGCCGCGACCATGAGGTGGTCGAGGCCTTCCTCGACGCGCTCGGACATTGCCGGGAAGGCAACGTCATCCTGGTTTCCTGCGAGATTGGCTTCGCGCCGTTGCCGGCATCGAGCGAGGCCAGGACGTTTCTGAAAAAACTCGGGCGGCTCAATCAAGCCGTGGCGGCCCTGGCCGACGAGGCGTACCTCGTTGTCGCCGGGCTGCCGCTGGCGCTCAAAAAGGCGGAACATGGGCGTATCGAAGCTGACTGACGAAAAGATCCAGGCGCTTTTGCCCTTGCTCAACAAGGACGAACGCTGGCTCATCGTCATCAACGCCGACCCGGACTCCATGGGCGCCGCCCTTGGGCTCAAGGCCATTCTTTCGCGCCGCGTGCGCGATATCGGCATCGGGCACATCAACGAGATCAACCGGCCGGACAACCTGGCCATGATCCGCTACCTGCGCGTGCCCACGCGCAAGCTCATCCCGAACCTCATCGCCCAGTACGACCGCTTCGCCCTGGTGGACAGCCAGCCGCATCACCACCCGGAGCTGGGCAAGCTGGAGTACACCGTGGTCATCGACCACCACCCCATCTTGCCCGACAAGCCCGTCGTCGCCCCCCTGGTGGACATACGCCCCAAGTTCGGCGCCACCTGCTCGCTCATGACGGAATACCTGCAACGCCTCAAGATTCGCCCGCCCAAGCTGCTGGCCTCGGCCCTGTTGTACGGCATCAAGGCCGACACCCTGAACTTCCAGCGCAAGTTCATCGACGCGGACATCGACGCCTTCAAGTATCTTTCCAAGTACGCGGACCACACGCTCATCACGCGCATCGTGCGCAGCGAGTACCACCTGGAGTGGATGCGCTACTTCTCCCGCGCGTTCTACAACCTGCGGCGCATAGGCACCGGGCTCACGGCGCACCTGGGCAAGGTGGGCAGCCCGGACATCCTGGTGGTCGTGGCCGATTTCTTCATGCGCGTGCACTCCATTTCCTGGGACGCCGTTTCCGGCATCTCCGGCGACAATCTGGTGGTCATCTTCCGCGGCGACGGCATCCGCAAGGACATGGGCAAGTTCGCGGCCTCGCTCTTCGGCGAGATAGGCTCCGCTGGCGGCCACAAGGGCGCGGCCCGCGCCGAAATCCCTCTGGCGGCGCTGGATGGCAAGGACCCGGAGATGTACGTGCTGAAGAAGCTTTCGCGCGGCAAGACCACCGGCTTCCAGCGGATCTGACGCATGTCGCTCAAAGCCCGCCTCAACCTTTCCGGCCAGGCCGATCCGCTGTTTCTGGTGGACGGCACGAGCTTTCTGTACCGCGGCTTTTACGGCTACCCGGACCTCAAGCGCTCCGACGGCCTGCCCACCAACGCCATCTTCATCGTGCTGCGCATTTTGCTGCGCATCTTGAAGGAAGACCGCCCCAAGTACCTCGGCTTCTTCATGGACGGCAAGGGGCCGACCTTCCGGCACGGCATGTTCGAGCCCTACAAGGCCCAGCGGCCCAAAATGCCCGAGGACCTGGCCGTGCAGATAGAGCCCCTGCGCGAGGCCGTGCAGCTCCTTGGCCTCAACCTCACGGTTTCCGACGGCATCGAGGCCGACGACTGCATCGCCAGCCTGGCCGCGGCCAACCACGAGGAGCGCCCCGTGGTCATCGTGGCCTCGGACAAGGACCTGAAGCAGTGCCTTTCGCCCAACGTGTACTTGTGGGACCCGGCGGGCAAGGCCGAAAAGGTGACGAGCGAGGCGGACTTCACGGCCGAGCTGGGCATAACGCCCGCACAGTGGCCGGATTTGCAAGCCCTCATGGGCGACAGCTCGGACAACATTCCCGGCCTGCCCGGCGTGGGGCCCAAGACCGCGCTCAAGGTCATCCACGACTTTCCCACCCTTGAGGACCTGCGCGCGGCGGAAGAGCGCGGCGACAAGCGCCTGCCGGAGAGCTTCCGCAAGAAGCTCGCGGGCCGCATGGACGACGTGTTCCTGTACCGCGAGCTCACGCGGCTGCGCCTGGGCTGCTGCCCGGACCTGACCCTGGACAGGCTGGCCGTGCAGCCGCCGGACGTGGACAAGCTGGCGGAGTTTTTGCGCACGTACGAGTTCAAAAGCCTGCTGCGCGAGATTCCCCTGCCGCGGAAGTCGCCGGAGGAAGAGGCGCTGGAGACGCAGCCCACCTCCGCCGGGTACAATGGCCCCGCGCCCTGGGAAGGGCAGGGCGGTCCGCTGGCCGCGCCGTATGTCGAGCCGTTTTCCGCGCAGCCGTCTGCGCCCGCCATTGCGCCGTCCACTTCGTCCTTTGCCGCCTTTGGCCCGGCTGGGGCCGGCGCTTCGGGGTCTGGCCCTGGCGCGCCTTCGTCGAAGGCCAAGTCCAAGGCCGCGGCGGTCGGACAGCTTTCCCTTTTCGGCGCGCCAGCCGCGTCAGCCGCGCCGGATGCATTGGCCGCGCCCGGCGCCAAGGCGCCCGTGGCAGCCGCAAGCCTGCTTTCCCTGGTGCCCGCGCCCGAGGCCCTGCCCCTGCGCCACATCGCCGACGCCTCGGTGCTGCCGGACTTCACCGGCCGCGTGGTGGGCCTGGTTCCCCTTGGCGATGCCGGTCCTGCCGGAGCGCAGACAGGAGTACAGCCGAGCGGTTTCCGTCTGGCCCTGGAGGGCGACGACGTCCTTGCGGGCGAGATGCTGTTCACCGGCACGGACGAAGCCCTGGCCGGACGTTTGGCCCAGGCCGAGGCCATCGCCGCGCCGAGTTTGCAGGATTTGCTGCGCCGCGGCCGCGCCTGGGACGCCGTGCCCCTGGACCGCTGGTTCGACCTCGGGCTGGCCGCGTATCTGCTGAATCCGGAAGACCGCAATTATTCCTTTGAACGCCTGCGCCTGGCGCTGTTCATCGCGCCCGATCCCTTCGCCGACCCGGAAGACGTGGATGCAGACGCTGGCGCCGGGCCAAACGCCGAACCCGCGCCGCACCCGGACGCCCAGGCCCAGGCCGCCCTGGCCTGCCGCCGCATGCTCTCCCGCCGCTTGCACGACGCCGGGCTCGACGCGCTCATGCGCGACCTGGAGATCCCGCTCATCCCCGTGCTGGCGGCCATGGAACGCCGGGGCGTGCGCATCGACTTCGCGGCCTTCAAGAGCTTTCTTTCCGAGGTGACCACCGAGGTGGAGGCGCACACCAAGCGCATTCAGGAGTTGGCGGGCGGACCGGTGAACGTGCGCTCCAGCCAGCAGCTCTCCGAGGTGCTGTTCAAGAAGCTCGGCCTCAAGCCCGCGGGCAAGACGCCGGGCGGCGCGCTCTCCACCGGCAGCGAGGCCCTGGAGAAGCTGGCGGGCCAGCATCCCATCGTGGAGGAGATTCTGGCCTTCCGCGTGCAAGAGAAGCTGCGCTCCACGTATCTGGAGCCCATGCCGCGCCTGGCCGATGCCTCCGGCCGCCTGCACACGCGCTTCAACCAGCTGGCCACGGCCACCGGGCGGCTTTCCAGCTCCGGCCCGAATTTGCAGAACATCCCCATCCGGGGGCCGCAGGGCGCGCGCATGCGGGCCTGTTTCGTGGCCTCGCCCGGCATGCTCTTCGTCGGCGCGGACTACTCCCAGGTGGAGCTGCGCGTGCTGGCGCACTTTTCCAAAGATCCCGCGCTCATCGACGCCTTTCAGAAGGACGAGGACATCCACAGCCGCACGGCCGCGCTTTTGTTCGACAAGGACGCGGCCCAGATCACGCCGGACGAGCGTCGCGGGGCCAAGACCATCAACTTCGGCCTCATCTACGGCATGGGCCCGCAGAAGCTGGCGCGCGAGCTGTCCATCACCACCAATCAGGCCAAGGAGTTCATCGCCCGCTACTTCGAGAAGCTGGGCACGCTCAAGGCCTTTTACGAAGACATCGTGCTGGAGGCGCTCTCGCGCGGGTACGTGACGACCCTTGCCGGACGGCGCAGGCTGCTGCCGGAGCTGTTCTCGCGCAATCAGCAGGTGCAGGCCCAGGCGCGGCGGCAGGCCATCAACACCGTCATCCAGGGCAGCGCGGCCGACGTCATCAAACTGGCCATGCTGCGCGTGTTCGGCAGCCCGGAGCTGGCGCGGCTCGACGCCAAGCTCATTTTGCAGGTGCACGACGAACTGCTGCTGGAGGTGCCGGAGCAGAACGCCCCGGCCGCGGCTGTGGAGCTTGGCCGGCTCATGCAGACCGTGACCACCCTGGCCGTGCCCCTCAAGGTGGACGTGGGCCAGGGCCGCAACTGGGCCGAGGCCCACTAGCCGAGTCCGCCCGTCCACGCGTGCAAAGCCTGGGACCAGCTTGCTGCCGCGGCTGGCCCGAGGCGCACTGGCCGCCCCCCCCGCTGTTTTTCCTGATCGCCTTGCGGCTTTTTTCTGCGCGTTTTGCTGCATGGATGGGCCGCGCATGCCCGGAGCCGGCAGGTGGCCCCGCGTTTCTTCTTGTTTTTGGGCCGGCGGCGGGCTGAGCCCCGCGTGGCCCCAACGCAATGACCGGCAGGAGGCGCGGACAGGCAAAGGCGTCTGGCCCGCCATCGGGCTCATCATCGGGCTCATCATCGGGCTCATCATTTGGTCCGCCGCCTGTCCTGTCGTCTGTTCTGTCGCCTGTCCTGTCGCCTGTTCTGTCGTCTGCTCCGTCGTACGGCCCGCCATCTGGCCTGCAATCTGATCCATCGCCTTGCCTCTCGTCTGGCCTGGCGCCTGGACCGTTGTCTGTTCTGCCGTCCGGCCAGGCCCCGGCATCCGGCCCGGCCTTCTCGCCGCAGCAGGCAGAAATCCCTTTCGGACGGTGCGGTTCTGCGCTACGCTGCCGCCAGCATGACCGCCAACCACGACGCCATCCTCCTTGCCGCCTACGGCTCGCGCCTCACGGGCGCGCAGGAAGCCATGGACAATCTCCTCCGCCAGACCGTGGCCGCCTTTCCCGGCCACCGGGTGGAGCAGGTCTTCACGGCCGGAGCGCACTTCGCCAAGGGCGTCCACGCCCCCCACCTCCGCACCCCGGCGGAGGCGATGCACGCCCTCGCGCGCGAGGGCGTGCGCCGTCTCGCCGTGCAGTCCCTGCACGTGGTTCCGGGGGCCGAGTACCTCGGGCTGAAGCGGCAGGTGGAGCGTCTGCGCGGCGAGTTCGAGGCCATCGAGCTGGGGCGTCCGCTCCTCGGCAACGAGGACGACGTGCGGCTGGTGGCGGCCACCCTGGCCTCGGCTCTGGAGGAGGCCTCCCGCCCCGGCGAGGCGGTGCTCCTTATGGGCCACGGAACCAGGGGCGAGGCCAATGGCGCGTACCGCCGCCTGGCCGGAGAGCTGCGCGCCCTGGGCTCGCGCGTGCTCATCGGCGCGCTGGAGGCGGAGCCCGGCCTTGCGGAGAAAGTGACGGAATTAAACGAGCTTGGCGTGAAGAAGGTGCACCTGATGCCGCTTCTCTTTGCGCGCGGGGTGCACGTCATGCGCGACATGGCCGGGGAGGGCGGCGGTTCCTGGCGCTGCGGCCTCGCCAACGCGGGCTTCCAGTGCCAGGCGCATCTGCGCGGCGCGGGCGAACGCCAGGAGCTGGCGGGCATTTGGCTGGACCACCTGCGCGAGGCCGTGGCGCGCCTGCACGGCCAGAAGACTGAAGCCTAGCCCAGTCCGGCCCGCTTGAGCTTGCGCCAGAGCGAGGCGCGGTCGATGTCCAGAATCTCCGCCGCGCGCGACTTGTTGCCGCCGGTCTGCTCCAGCACCCACAAAATATGCTGCCGCTCGTTCTCCTCCAAGGTGGCCATGCCGCCCTGGCGCGAGGTCTTGAGCTGCTGCTGGTCCAGCTGCAGGTCCGGGGGCAGGTGGCGCAGCTCCATCACGTGGCCCTCGGCCAGCACCACGGCGCGCTCCATGAGGTTCTCCAGCTCGCGGATGTTGCCGGGAAAGGGATAGGCCGCCAGGGCCAGCAGCACGTCCGGCGCTATCTCGCGCACATCGCGTCCCAAAAGCTCGGAATACTTGAGCAGGAAGTGCCGCGCCAGAAGCGGGATGTCCTCCCGCCTTTGGGCCAGGGCGGGCAGCCGCAGGGTGATGACGTTCAGCCGGTAGTAGAGGTCGAGGCGGAAGGAGCCCGTTTCCGCCTCGGCGGCCAGGTCCTTGTTGGTGGCGGCTATGACCCGCACGTCCACGGGGATGTCCGCCGTGCCGCCCACGCGCATGAGCTTGCGCTCCTGCAGCACGCGCAGCAGGCGCACCTGCATGGAGGGCGTCATCTCGCCCACTTCGTCCAAAAACAGCGTGCCGCCGTCCGCGGCCTCGAAAAGCCCGGCCTTGCGCTCCATGGCGCCGGTGTATGCGCCCTTTTCGTGGCCGAACAGCTCGCTGGCCAGCAGATCTTCGCTGAAGGCCCCGCAGTTGACGGCCAGAAAACGCTTGCCCGAGCGCTGGCTGGCCTGGTGGATGGCCCGCGCCACAAGCTCCTTGCCGGTGCCGGTTTCGCCCAGCAGCAGCACGGTGGAGGAGGTGGGGGCCACCTGGGCGATGGTCATGAGCAGGCTGGCCATGGCCGGGCTTTTGCCGACCAAAAGCGGCGGCGCGTCGCGGTCCTTGAGGCGCTGGCGCAGGTCCAGCACCTCGCGCCGCAGGCGGCTCGACTCCACGGCCTTGGCCGTCAGCGCGCGCACCTCGTCCAGATTGAGCGGCTTGGCCAGGTAGGAGAACGCCCCCCGGTTCATGGCCGCCACCGCGCCGGGCACCGTGGCGTAGCCGGTCATGACCACAACCTCCAGCCCGGGGAAAAGCTTGCGCGCGCGCTCCATGAGGCCGATGCCGTCCAGCTCGCTGCCTTCGCCCAGGCGCAGGTCCGTCAGCAGCAGGTCGTAGGCGGCGTTGGCCAGCTCCGCCAGGGCCGCGCGCGAGTCGCTCACGGCCAGGGCGTCGTACCCCGCGCGGGTCAGGGCGTGGGCCAGGTTCTCGCGGGAGATGACCTCGTCGTCCACCACCAGCACGCGCCCGGCGCTCATGCGCTGGCTCCGGTCCCGGCGTCGGGCTGGACCGGCGGCAGGGCGAGGGGCAGGCGCAGAATGAAGCTGGCGCCCTGGCCCGGGACGCTCTCCACGGCGATTTCGCCCTGGTGCTTCTCCACGATGCCGAAGACGATGGACAGGCCCAGGCCCGTGCCCTTGCCCACTTCCTTGGTGGTGAAGAACGGATCGAAGATGCGGGCGATGTCTTCGGGGTCGATGCCCGCGCCGGTATCGGCCACGGTGACCACGGCCTGGTCGTGCTCAGTGTCGCGCTCGGCGGTGATGGCGATGCGCCCGCACCCGGCTTGCTGCTGGCCGTTTTGCGGACCGTGCAGGGCTTGCAGCGCGTTGATGAGCAGGTTCAGGAAGACCTCCTGCATGCGCTGGGCGTCCATGGGCAGGATGAGGTCCGCGGGCACGGCGCGGGTGATCTCCACCCCGGCGGGCACCTGGCTTGAGACCAGACGCACCGAGCGCTCCACCACCTCGGCCAGCGAGGTCGGCTTGCGCTCAAAGTCCTTGGCGCGGGAGAATTCCAGCAGACCCTTCACGATGTCTCTCGCGCGGGCCACCTCCTGGTCGATGTTGCCCAGGAGCTTGCGCGAGAAGGCGGGCTCCACCTCTTGCCCCTCTTCGATCAGAATCTGGCAGGAGGTGGAGATGTTGTTCAGCGGGTTGTTCAGCTGGTGGGCCACGCCGCTGGTGAGCACGCCGAGCGACGAGAGCTTTTTCTCGCGCACCAGCTGGTCTTGGCGCTTCTGCAGCTCCGCGATCATGTGGTTGAAGGCGCCGATGACGCGCTCCACCTCGTCGTCCGAGCCGGAAGGCGCGAGGGCCTTGAAGCGGCCCTTGGCGATTTCGCGCGTGGCCGCCTCGATGCTGCGCAGGGCGGTGATGGTCTTGTGCCCCAGCACGAACAGAAAACCGCCGCCCAGGGCCAGAAACACCACCACCGAGAACAGCAGCTGGCGCTTGAGCGACTGCACGATGGTGAGGATGCGCGCGCGCTCGTGGGTCACCAGCCGCTGGGAGAGGTCCACCAGCTGCTTGCCCGTGTCGCGCAGGCGGTCGCGGTCGGCTTGCAGGGCGGCTGGCGGCGGTCCCTGGCCCTGGCCGCGCTCCACAAAGAGCCTGCCGCTCACGGCCTCGTAGTCGGCCAGCACGGACTTGAGCGAGGCATGCTCCTGGGAGAGGCCGAACTCCGCCGCGTTGCCCTCGAGCTTCACCAGGATGTCGCGCGCCTTGGCCGCGTACTCCCGGCTCTCGTCAAAGTCCTCGTGGTGGCCATAGAGCATGAAGTTTTTTTCGTAGCGCCGGATTTCAAGAATGGTGTTGCCCAGATCGTCGATGACCTCGACGAAGCCCATCTTGCGCTCTATCTGCGCCAGGGAGTGGTAGGAGAAGGTGCCGATGAGCCCCACGGCAAAGACCGAGAGCAGCATCCCCAAAAGGACGCGGCGGCGGATGTTCAGTCGGAGAAAGGGCTTCGGCGGAAACACGTGCGCTCCTCTTGGTCTGCTGATTATCTTGTTCGGGACGCTCTGCATATGCCCAAGGCGAAAGGGCAGTCAACCGCGTGGCGGCAGTGCCGCGTCCCTCTTACGCATCATCGCCCTTTGGCTGGGCGCGGGCGCGGCGCTTTCGCCCCGCCGCCTCAGGCCTTCGGCCCCAGCACCACGTCCACCAGTTCCGAGGCTTCGTCGGCCAGCACGATGGCGACCGCCTTGCGGATGTCCGGCTCCAGCTGCTCGGCCTCGGGCCGGTTGCCCGCGGGCAGGGCCACGGTGTGCACGCCGCCGCGCTGCGCCGCCAGAATCTTTTCGCGGATGCCGGCCACGGGCAGCAGCGTGCCGCCGAGGGACATCTCGCCGGTCAGCGCCACGCCGGGCTTGGCGGGCCGCCCGGTCAACAGCGAGAGCAGGGCCATGAGGATGGTCACGCCCGCCGACGGGCCGTCTTTGGGTATGGCCCCGGCCGGGATGTGGATGTGCAGGTCCTGGGCGGCGAAGAAATCCGGGTCGAGCCCGAAGGCCTCGGCGTTGCCGCGGATGTAGGAAAGGGCGGTCTGGGCCGACTCCTTGAGCACCGCGCCAAGGGAGCCCGTGAGCAGCAGCTGCCCGGTGCCGCGCATCTTGGCCGCCTCCACCAGCACTATCTCGCCGCCGGTGTCGCTCCACACCAGGCCGTTGACCACGCCCGGACGCGGCGCGGGCCGCGCGGACTCGTGGGTGAAGCGGCGGGGACCCAGCAGGCTGGCCACCAGGGGCGCGTCCACAGTGGCAGGGTAGTCGCCGTGGACGCCGTCCTGAAGCGCCATGCGCGCCAGCTTGCGGCACACGCCGCCTATTTCGCGGTCCAGGTTGCGCACGCCCGCCTCGCGCGTGTAGTCGCGGATGATGGTGCGCACGGCCTCGGGCGTGAAGGCCGGGTAGGGGTGGGTCAGGCCGTGCTCCGCGCTCTGGCGGGGAACCATGTGCCGCAGCGCGATCTGCTCCTTCTCCGTCTCGGTGTAGCCGGGAAAGTGCACCACCTCCAGGCGGTCCTGCAGGGGCGCGTCCAGGCGCGAAAGGTCGTTGGCCGTGGCGATGAACATCACCTGCGAAAGGTCGAAGGGCACGTCCACGTAAAGGTCCATGAACTGGCGGTTCTGCTCCGGGTCCAGCACCTCCAAAAACACCGCGCCGGGATCGCCCCGGAAGTCCTGGCCCACCTTGTCTATTTCATCGAGCATGATGACCGGGTTGTTGACGCCGAGCCGGCGGATGGCCTGGATGATCTTGCCCGGCATGGCGCCCACATAGGTGCGGCGGTGGCCGCGCAGCTCGGCTTCGTCGCGCATGCCCGCCATGGACATGCGGTGGAACTTGCGGCCCAGGGCCTCGGCAATGGCCATGCCGATGCTGGTTTTGCCCGTGCCCGGGGGGCCGGTGAAGCAGAGCACCGGGCCGCGCGTGGGGGCCAGGGTCTTTTTGCCGCCCAGCACCTCGCGCACGGTGGCGCGCAGGTCGTCCAGGCTGATGGGCTTGGTGAGGTAGTGGGCGGCGCCGGTGCGCATGGCCTGCACGGCGGAGTTCACCGTGGCGTAGCCGGTGACGATGATGATCTGCGTCGCGGGAGAGAGCCGCCCGGCCTCGGCCAAAAGCGTCATGCCGTCCATCTTGTCCATCTTGAGGTCGGTGACGATGAGGTCGAAGCTCCAGGCGCGCAGCAGCTCCAGCGCCTCCACGCCGTTGGCGGCGGTGCGCACGGCGTAGCCTTCCTTCTTGAGCACGTGCTCCAGGTTGGTGCGCGCTATCTCCTCGTCATCCACCACCAGCACATGGGGCGGCGCGCTGGCGGCCAGGGTGCGCCCGGCCAGATACTCCAGCAGGCGCTCCTTCACGTGGTCCAGGCCGAAGTGCCTGCCGCTCAGGGTCTTCTCCACCTTGGGGAAGTCCAGGCAGTCCTCGGTGCTCTTGGTCCAGGGCAGGGTGCTCAGCCAATCTATGTAGTTGAGGCCGATGGCGTACTCGGCCACCGAGGGGTCGGTCTTGTCCAGGCGCTCCAGCTCCTTGGCCACGATGGCGGCCACGGAATCCGGCAGGGCCGCCTCGCGCACCTGGCCGCGCAGGTCGTCGAGCCCCTTGGCCGGACCCGTGGCGGCCTCTTCCTCGGTCTTGCGGAAAAAAATCATGTGCGCTCCTTGTCCTCGCCCGCATACGGCGGGTTGCTCGCCAGTTCCACCCTGTTTACGCACGCTTTTCCCCTTGTGTCAAAGCGCCGGGGCAGATGCCTGATTCCTCTTGGAAATAGCCGGTGTTGCAAATAGCAACACGCAGGTCTTTCGAGTGTTGCACAATTAATATCGTTAAAAATAAGCATGTTGCTGATTCTGCGCACCTGCCATGTTGCGATCTGCAACGGTTCGGGCGGCGTGGTTGTTTTGCCTCAAGCATAAAACTCATTTGATATCAATGTGTTGCGCATTATTCGGTCCGCGGCACGTCACTTGAAATGCGCAAGTCAATTGAAACGCCAACCCGGAGACCGCCATGAACAGCCTTCGCGACACCATGCAAACCGCTTTTGCCGCCGCCGCCTTTGCCGAGCGCAATCTGCACCAGGAAGCCCGCGAATTTTTGGGCGAGGGCGCGCAGCCCCGCACCCAGGCCGGCAGCTCCCGGTCCGAAAGCGCCAAGGGCAAGCGCCAGCGCCCCAGCCTCAAGGCCTAAGTTCAAAGCCGGAGCCGTGTGATGCCAAAGTCCTCCCCCAAGACCCGCCAAGCGGACAAGGCCGCCAAGGCGCAGCCGGGAATCTCCCTGCGCCTGCGCGGCGGCTGGCGCGAAGCCATGGAGACCTACGGCGAGGCCGTCTCCATGGCCGAGGCGGGCGAGGGCGAATTGGCGCGCGAGATTCTGGGCGAATTCTACGCCGAGCACCGCAAGATTCTTGTCCTGGCCGAGGCCGACGGCGTGCCCGCGGCCATGGCCGTGTACAGCGTGAACCTGGCCGAGCGCCTGGGCTTTGACCTGGTGCTTTTGAGCGTGGAGACGGGCGCGCGGCGCGGGGGCGACTTTGCGGCCAGAGCCGAGGCCGGTGCGGCCGCGCTGTTCGCCGAGGCGGCCAAGCGCGGCGTCTCCTGCGCGCACATTCTGCGCCAGGGCGGCCGCGACGAGGTGCTCTCCGCCGTCAGCGTGGAGCTCCGGCGCGTGGAGTTCGTCATCACCCGCAGGCCCGAGGCGGAGCGCCGCCAGGCCGCTCTCATGGTGCCGGAATTTTCCCTCAAGTGCTGAACGCCGCGCGACAGCGGCGAGATGTGGTTCGAACCGGCGGCGGAGCCGTCAATACATACGCAAGAACGGAGGATGACATGGCTCAGGAATTGACGAAAAAGCAGGCATTGCTGCGGATGGTGGGTTTTGGCGCCGTCAGCGCCGCAATGTTCACGCTGGCCTTCCAGCACGCCGACGCCTTCACCGAACTGTGCGCGCGCGGCGGAATGTACGCGGCCATGCCCATCGGCGCGGTGCTCCTGGTTTCCTATGTGCACGGCGGCTTCGCCTCCAATCTTTGGACCGCGCTCGGCATTACCGCCAAGGCCCCGGCCAAGACCGCGCAGGCCACCCAGACCAAGCGCCCCGAAGTGCGCGCCACCTTAAACGCCTAAGCGCGCCAGCAAGGAGACTTGATCATGGATCTCGCACTCGACAGTCTGAAATTCATCGACCTGACCACGTCCTCCATCATCTTTCTGTTCATCGTCGGCTTCATCGGCGGACTGGTGAGCGGTTTCATCGGCTCCGGCGGGGCCTTCGTGCTCACCCCGGGCATGATGAGCCTGGGCGTGCCCGGCACCGTGGCCGTGGCCAGCAACATGTGCCACAAGTTCCCCAAGGCCCTGGTGGGCGCCATCAAGCGCTTCCGCTACGGCCAGGTCGACATCAAGCTCGGCCTCGTGCTGGCCGCCAGCGCCGCGGTGGGCGTGCAGGTGGGCATCAAGATCCAGAACCTGATCTTGAGCGCCTGGGGCCAAGCCGGCTCCAACCTGTACGTCAGCGTGTCCTTCGTGGCCGTGCTGGTCATTGTGGGCAGCTACGTGTTCTACGACGCCATGAAGTCGCGCGCGGGTACCGGCAAGGACGTGACGCCCGCCCTGGCGCTCAAGCTGCAAAGCATCAACCTTTGGCCCATGATCCACTTCAAGACCGCCAACGTGCGCATCTCCCTGTGGTTCACCCTGCCCGTGGGCTTCGCCACCGGCATGTTGGCCGCCACCATCGCCGTGGGCGGGTTCATCGGCGTGCCCGGCATGATCTACGTCATGGGCGTGGGCGGCCTGGTCTCCTCCGCCTCCGAGCTGGTCATCGCCTTCGCCATGGGCCTGGGCGGCACCATCAACTGGGCCATGCACGGCATGGTCGACATTCGCCTCACCCTCATCATCCTTGCGGGCTCACTTCTCGGCGTGCAGCTGGGCGCCATCGGCACCACCCTGGTGCGCGAGGTCATGATCAAGATCGTCATGGGCTCCATCATGCTCATCGTGGCCGTCAGCCGCGCGCTGGCCATGCCCAAGTATCTGGCCCAGCTGGGCCTGATGGACATCGCCCCGGACACTGTGGCCCTCATGGACAAGGCGAGCTTCGTCATCATGTGCGCCGCCCTCACCCTGGGCGCGGTCATCATCCTGGGCGCCATGTTCAAGGCCCGCAGGGTCATGGCGCGCCAGGCCCAGGAGGCCTACGGCCAGGCCTAGAAAACCGCCTTCCCTTGACCTGTGGCCCGCGCCGCGTCCCATTCGGGGCGGCGCGGGCCTTTTTGCGGCCGCGGCCCGGCGCAAAGGGCGGGGAATCCCGCCTTCACCCCTCGACGAATCCATGGCGATGTGGCATGAAATGGCCACGGCGGGGGCTGCCCGCGCCGGATTCGCCAAGAGGCCTGGCGGCAGGCCCCAACGACAGACGTCAGACAAGGAGCGCGCGCATGGGCGAGGTCATCAAGGTCCTGGTGGTGGATGACGAGGAACGTTTCCGCAACACCTTGGGCAAGCTGCTCACCGCCCAGGGCATGACCGTGACCACCGCGGAGAGCGGCGCCGCGGCGCTGGAGATACTGAAGGCCGAACCCTGCGACATTGTGCTGCTGGACGTGAAGATGCCCGGCATGAGCGGCCAGGAGACCCTGCCGGAGATCAAGAAGATCGACCCGGACATCGAGGTCATCATCCTGACCGGCCACGCCTCGGTGGACATCGCCGCGGAGATGATGGCCCACGGCGGCTCGGACTATCTGCTCAAGCCCTATCCCATGGACGAGCTTCTGGGCATCATCCACATCGCCTACGACCGCCGCAAGACGGCCAAGGGACTGTAGGCCGCCGCATGCGCATCATCCGCGTCCGCCACAACAACCGCTCGTTCTACGCCGCCATCACCAGCCCGGAGACGGTGCGCTGCCTGAACCTTGAGGAGAACCTGCCGGACGACATCCCCCTGGCCGAGGTGGAGCTTTTGCCCCTGGTGCGCCCCAGCAAGGTCGTCTGCGTGGGCCTCAATTATCACGACCACGCCCGCGAGCTTGGCCTGAAAACGCCGGACGAGCCCATCATCTTTCTCAAGCCGCCCTCCTCGGTCATCGGCCCCGGCGACGCCATCGTTTTGCCCAGCTGCTCGCAGCGCGTGGACTACGAGGCCGAGCTGGCCCTGGTCATGGGCAAGGCCGCCCGCTTTGTGAGCGAGGCCGAGGCCATGCGCCACGTGTTCGGCTTCTCCTGCGCCAACGACGTCACCGCCCGCGATTTGCAGAAGAAGGACGGCCAGTGGACCCGGGCCAAGAGCTTCGACACCTTCTGCCCCGTGGGCCCGTGGATAGAGACCCAGGTGGACGACCTGCGCGGCCTGGGCCTGCGCGCCCTGGTCAACGGCGAAGTGCGCCAGCAGGGCAACACGGCGGAGATGATCTTTCCGCCCGCCATGCTGGTGAGCTTCGTTTCGCGCGTCATGACCCTGCTGCCCGGCGACGTGATCTTGACCGGCACCCCGGCGGGCATTGGGCCGATACAGGACGGCGACGAGGTCACCATCGAGATCGACGAAGTGGGCTTTTTGACCAACGCCGTGGTGAGCGAAGGCCCGGCCGACCCGGCCGCGGTGCAGTAATCCGGCGGGGCCGCATTTTTTCCTGGAGCGCTACCGCCGCACGGGCGGGCGCTCTTTTGCGCGCGCATTTTCCCCTTGCCAAGCGCGCGCGTTCGACGTAGAAGCTTCCGTTTCACAAATCACACGCTTTGGCTTTTCACTGGGTGTCCCGGACGTTCCGGGAGACGACCAAGCGCCAGGGCGGAGGAAAAACCCAGGAGGATTTATGGCTTACGTTACCATGAAGCAGATGCTGGAGACCGGCGTCCATTTCGGTCACCAGACCCGCCGTTGGAACCCCAAGATGCGCACCTACATTTTCGGCGCGCGCAACGGCATCCATATCATCGACCTGCAGCAGACCGTGAAGCTGTTCCAGAAGGCCCACGACTTCATCGTCGAGACCGTGGCCCAGGGCGGCAAGGTGCTCTTCATCGGCACCAAGCGCCAGGCGCAGGAGGCCATCAAGGCCGAAGTGGAGCGCTGCGGCATGCATTGCGTGACCCAGCGTTGGATGGGCGGCACGCTCACCAACTTCCAGACCATCAAAAAGAGCATCGACCGTCTGAAGAACCTGGAATCCATGTTCGCCGACGGCTCCATCAACAAGTTCCCCAAGAAGGAAGTCGTCCAGCTCGCCCGCGAAGTCGAGAAGCTCAACGACGCCCTCGGCGGCATCAAGGACATGAACGGCGCCCCGGCCGTGGCCTTCATCATCGACCCCAACCGCGAGCACATCGCCGTGCAGGAATGCCGCAAGCTGGGCATCCCGGTCGTGGCCGTGGTCGACACCAACTGCGACCCGGACGAGATCGACTATGTCATCCCCGGCAACGATGACGCCATCCGCGCCATCAAGCTGTTCGCCACCCACATCGCCGACGCCTGCATCGAAGGCGCCGCGGCCCTGAAGGAAAATACCCCCGGCGGCGCCAAGAACGCCCCGGCCAAGGAAACCGAAGTCGACGCGGCCGCCGAGAAAGCCGCCGCCGAGGAGGAGTAAGCCATGGCTGATATCAGCGCCCAAGCGGTGAAGGTCCTGCGCGAGAAAACCGGCGCGGGCATGATGGACTGCAAGAAAGCTTTGGTTGAGTGCAGCGGCAGCGAAGAGAAGGCCATTGCCTACCTGCGCGAAAAGGGCCTGGCCAAGGCCGCCAAGAAGGCCGGACGCGCCACCAGCCAGGGCGTCATCGGCTCCTACATCCACAGCAACGGCAAGATCGGCGTCATGGTCGAGCTGAAGTGCGAGACCGACTTCGTGGCCAAGAACGAGAAGTTCAAGGAGTTCGCCCGCGACCTGGCCATGCAGATCGCCGCCGCGTGCCCCATCTGCGTCTGCCCCGACCAGGTGCCCCAGGAACTGCTCGCCAAAGAGCGCGAGATCTTCAAGCACCAGGCCATGCAGGAAGGCAAGCCCGAAGCCATCGCCGAGAAGATCGTCGAAGGCCGCGTGAACAAGTACTACTCTGAAGTGTGCCTGCTCGAGCAGCCCTTCATCAAGGACGACAAGAAGAAGATAAAGGACCTGCTGAACGAGCTCATCGCGGTTCTCGGAGAGAACATGCAGATCGGGCGGTTCGACCGCATGGTTCTGGGCGAAGACGCCGAAGCGGACGCCACCGAGGAATAAGAAAAACAACGGGCCGCAAGGCCCGTTTTTTTTGAAACCCTGAAAAATACCGCCAACACACTGCCGCCGGTCAACGCGCGCAACCAGAGAGGAGGAACATGGACAAGCTGCACTATTCACGGGTACTCCTCAAACTCTCCGGCGAGGCGCTCGCCGGCGAACAGAAGTTCGGCATCGAGCCCAAGGCCATCGGCACCTTCTGCCGCGAGATAGCGGACGTGGCCAAGCGCGGCGTGCAGATCGCGCTGGTCATCGGCGGCGGCAACATCTTCCGGGGCATGGCCGCAAGCGAGCAGGGCATGGACCGCGCCCAGGGCGACTACATGGGCATGCTGGCCACGGTGATGAACGCCCTGGCCGTGCAGGACGCCCTGGAGAAGCTTGGCTGCGACACCCGCGTCATGACCGCCTTCACCATGAAGGAAGTGGCCGAGCCGTACATTCGCCGCCGGGCCGTGCGCCACCTGGAAAAAGGCCGCGTGGTCATCTGCGCGGCGGGCACCGGCAACCCGTACTTCACCACGGACACCGCCGCCGCCCTGCGGGCCATGGAGCTCAAGTGCGAGGCCATTTTGAAGGCCACCAAGGTGGACGGCGTGTACGACAAGGACCCCAAGAAGTTCCCGGACGCGGTCCGCTTCGACACCGTGACCTACATCGAGACCCTGGAGAAGCGCCTGGGCGTCATGGACGCCACGGCCATCTCCCTTGCGCGTGACAACAACGTGCCCATCATCGTGTTCAATCTGTTCAAGGAAGGCAACATCCGCCGGGTCATCCAGGGCGAGAAGCTCGGCACCATCGTTGAAGGGGGGAACTAGACATGCATGCAGTTATCGACGACGGCAAGAAACGCATGACCGGCGCACTCTCGAGCCTCACCAAGGAATTTGCGCGCCTGCGCACGGGCCGTGCCTCGGTGGCCCTCATCGAGCCCATCATGGCCGAGTACTACGGCAACCCCACGCCCGTGGGACAGATCGCCTCGCTCTCCGTGCCGGACGCCCGCACCATCACCATCCAGCCCTGGGACAAGGCCGCCTTCAGCGCCATTGAAAAGGCCATCATGAAGTCCGACCTGGGCCTCAATCCCGTGAACGACGGCAAGCTCATCCGCATCAGCATTCCGCCCCTCACCGAGGAGCGCCGCAAGGATCTGGTGAAGATGGCCAAGAAGTTCACCGAGGAGTCCAAGGTGGCCGTGCGCAACGTGCGCCGCGACCTGAACGAGGACCTGAAGAAGCTTTTGAAGGACAAGACCATCACCGAGGACGAGCAGCACAAGCTCACGGACGAGGTGCAGAAGCTCACCGACGAGACCATCAAGAAGTGCGACCAGGCCTTCGCCGGCAAAGAAAAAGAGATTCTGGAGCTTTAGCCCATATGGCGGAAGCTACCGGCGCTCCGGCGCATGTCGCCGTCATCATGGACGGCAACGGCCGCTGGGCCACCCGCAGGGGGCTCTCGCGCAGCGAGGGCCACCGCGCGGGCGTCCGCACGGCCAAGGTCATCATCACCCGCGCCCGCGAGCTCGGGCTCTCGCACCTCACCCTGTACGCCTTCTCGCGCGAGAACTGGTCGCGCCCCAAGGACGAGGTCGGGCTGATCTTCGACCTGCTCGTGGAGTTTTTGAAAGGCGAGCTGCAGAACATGCTGGACCAGGACATCCGCCTGAAGCACCTGGGCGACTTTGAGGGCCTGCCCTTTGCCGCGCGCCGGGCCCTTGGGCATGTCATGCAGAAAACCGCGCACTGCCGCAGCATGACGCTGAACCTGGCGCTCAACTACTCCGGGCGCGAGGAGATTCTGCGCGCCTGCCGCAGCCTGGTCGCCAAGGGGCTCCAGCCGGAGGCCGTCACCGAGGAGGCCCTTGCAGCCGAGCTGTACACCGCGGGCCAACCCGACCCGGACCTCATCATCCGCACCAGCGGGGAGCTTCGGCTCTCCAACTATCTGCTTTTCCAGGCAGCCTACTCCGAGTTCTATTTCACGGAGACCCTCTGGCCGGACTTCGACGCGGCCGAGCTGGAGCGCGCCCTGGCCGACTATCAGAACCGGCAGCGCCGCTTCGGCAAGACCGGCGCCCAGGTGACCGACTAGCGCCCCGCCCGTTTCCCTCCCGCCGCTCCGCCTCCCCTCGCCCCTTGCCTTTCTCGGCAAAGCGTGGTTGCTTGCGCCAAACACAGGAGTTGCCATGCGCCACTTGACCGCAGCCTTTGCGCTTACCCTTTGCGTGCTCTTGGCCGGCCCTTGCCTGGCCGCAGACGCCGACCTGGCCGACCCGGCCGGCGAGGCCATCCCGGCCAATGCGCCCCGCCAGGCCGACGTGCTGGAGTACATCCGGCTCTTCGGCTACCGGCAAATGCTCAAGGTGAGCGCCGAGCGCCAGCTGGACGTGGTCATCGAGCTGGTGCGCCAGTCCCATAAGGACATCGAACCCGGCGTGCTGGAGCTCATCCACAACGAATTGCAGACCGAGCTTGAGGCGGCGACGGAGGCCGCGGTGCTCGACATGGTGCCCGTGTTCCAGCGGCACCTGACGCGCGAGGACGTGGCCTACCTGCTCACGGTCGGGCGCGACCCGCGCATGCAGAAGGTGGTGGCCTTGCAGCCGCGCATTGCGGAGGATATGGATGCCGTGGGCGAACGCCTGGCCGAGGACATCACCTCCAAGGCCGCGCCCCGGATCGAGGAACGCTTGAAGAAGCTTGAGAGCGGGCAGCGGCTCTAGCCACGGCCCGAAGCCATGAACAAAAAAGGACCTGAAATGTTTGTGAGAATTCTTTGCGGCGTGTTGCTTTCCGTTTTGTTGTGCACCAACGCCTTTGCCCTGGACCTGACCCCGGAAAACCGCCAGGAAGCCCTGCGCCTCATCGAGGCCCTTGGCGGCAAAGACCTGATTTTGCAGTATGTCCGTCAGAACATCGGGCTGGTGAAGAAGTTCCGCCCGGACATCCCGGCGGACAAGATGCCCCTGGTCGAGCGCGAGATCGCCAGCGCCGTGACCGAGAAGATCGTTGCGCCCGGCGGCCTGGCCGAGCAGCTTCTGCCCGTGTTCGCCAAGCACTTCACCCAGAAGGAGCTGCGCGACCTGGCGGCCTTCTACGAGTCGCCCCTGGGCCGCAAGGCCGTGGCCGTCATGCCCGCCACCATGCGCGACGCCAAGGCCGTGGCCCAGAGCATGGCCATCGGCATGATACCGGAGCTGAACCAGCGCGTGACCGATGTTTTGAAGCGCGACGCCCAGGCCCACGCCAGCCAGTCCCAGTCCAACCAGACCGCCCAGTAGCCCCTACATTTTCCCCCTAGGAGACCCGGGAAGCCGGGCTCCTAGGCTTTGGCCTCGCGCCCGCGCAGCGCCGCCGGTATGCCCTTTTCGCAGGGCACGCCGGTTTGGCACAGGCCGCAGGCGTTGACCTTGCACCCCAGCAGCTTCTCTTCCACGTAGGGCGATGTGACGCCGCGGATATAGGCCTTGCACTTGCGTTTGTCGTGGCCGGAGGGCGAGAGCGCCCCGGCCGGGCAGCGCCTGATGCACGCCCCGCATTTGCCCGTGGCGAAGAACAGGCACCAGTCCCGGTGCCCGGCATAGGGCCTTGGCGTGGCGGGCCAGGGGGCGCGCGCCACGATTGTGCCCACGCGGATGGACTTGCCGAGCGGGGTGATGAGCCCGTCGCACAGGCCGAAGGTGCCGAGCCCTGCGGCGTGGGCGGCGTGCCGCTCCGACCAGGTTGAGGCGAAGACGAAAGGCCCGCCCTCCACACGCGTCCACTCCTTGAGCTGCACCGGCGCGCAGGCCTGCACCCCGGCCGCGCACAGCTCCCGCGCCACGTGGGCGCGCAGTGCGGCGTTTATCTCCTCCCCGAATTTGCGCGTCAGCGCCCAGCGCCTGCTGGGCAGTTCCTTTTCCTTCCTGTGGTCTTGGCGCACCTGTGCGGTCTGGGGCAGAATCCAGGCCATGACGGCGATGTCGGCGTCCGTCGCATCCGTGCCGGGAAAGCCCAGGCGGAAGGCCTCCAGGGGCGTCCAGTGCTGCGGGTCCACATGGGTCTTGTAGGATGCGAAGAGGGGGTCGTCGCCGCGGGCAAAGCCCACAAGGGGCTCGTCCCAGGCGCGTTCGGCGCTGCCGGGTTCAATGCGGTTGTTGTCGGGGATGGCGAGGTAATCGCGGACCAGGGCTTGGGCGAAAACGGTGTCGGCGGGTGCGTTGTCCATGGCGCCTCCTGGGGGGTGACGGTGTTCGCGGCGGCCGGGCGGTTTCGTCTTTACAAGAGCCCGGCGTCCTGAAAGCTGAAGTGCCCGGACTCGGCCACGATGAGGTGGTCGAGCACGCGCAGGCCCAGCTCCTTGGCCGAGTGGGCGATGCGCCGGGTGAGATCGCGGTCCTGGATGGACGGCGAGGGGTCGCCGCAGGGGTGGTTGTGGGTCACCCGCTTATAAGCTCGCTGTAAATGCTATAACAGAGTCCAAGGCAGCCCTCTCTGATTGTATACCGGTGCCAGCACGCCTGTATCTCTTAGCTTTTGGCCAGCCCAACGAACATCATACTGCCACGTGTAGAACAGATCACCGGAATCCCTGAGTTCATGCTCATGATGATTCCAGATGTGTTTACAAATCGGGATGATGTGTGCGGAACCACCAAGGTCATTAAGTGCAGCCACAACCCAATCGCAAAGGATTTGACGTGGGTCCATGCTCAAACCTCCCATTAATTGGAAGCGACAACAGGATAAGCTTGTCGGCTTCTACAAGAGCCCGGCGTCCTGAAAGCTGAAGTGCCCGGACTCGGCCACGATGAGGTGGTCGAGCACGCGCAGGCCCAGCTCCTTGGCCGAGTGGGCGATGCGCCGGGTGAGATCGCGGTCCTGGATGGACGGCGAGGGGTCGCCGCCGGGGTGGTTGTGGGCCAGAATGAGGCCCGAGGCCTGGTGCTTCAAGGCCAGGGCCAGCACCTCGCGCGGGTAGACGGGCGTCTCGTCCACGGTGCCCTTGCCCACGCGCTCCCAGGCCATGAGCCGGTTCTTGTTGTCCACCAGCGCCACCCAGAATTCCTCCACCGCCAGATGGCCGATGCGCGCGCGGGCGGCCGCGGCCACCACCTCCGGCCCGGAGAAGACCTGCTTCTCTCGTACCGGGGCCTCGCCCATGCGGGCAAAGGCCTCGGCCAGGAGCGCCCAGTGCCCGGCCAGGCTTTCGCCGAAGCCGCTCACTTCCATCAGCGCCTCCGGTCTTGCCGTGAGCACGCCGCGCAGGCTGCCGAAGCGCGCCACAAGATCCTTGGCCAGCGGCTTGGTGTCGCGCCGGGGCAGCACCTGGCCCAGCAACAGTTCGATGAGTTCATAGTCCGCCAGGGCCTTGGGCTCGTTCACGAGCTTTTCGCGCAGGCGCTGGCGATGGCCCAGATAGTGGGGCGGCGGCGTTTCCGCGGCCTTGTCGGCGCTTTTGGCGGCGGGTGATTTTCTGGCCGGGCTCATGCCGGGCGCCCGCCTGTTGCCGGCTGCTGTTGGAACAAAGCGGAGAGCTGCGCCACGTAGGATTCCAGCGTGTCGTCCGGGCGGCGCGCGCCGCTGATGACGCCCAGGTTGGCGTCCAGCGTCAGCTCGATGATGCGCGCGATTCCGGCGCGGCCCAGCTGCTTGGACATGCGGGCCAGGGCGGGCTTGTCGCGCGGGTTCATGCGCACCTTGTGCTCCTCGCCCTCGTTGAGCATCCACATTTGCCGGGCCTGCCAGGACACGTAGCCCAACAGCTGGAACAAGATCTTGTCGCCGCTGGGGCGCAGCTGGTCGTCCAGCACGCGGGCCCAGACGTCGCGCAGGGCCTCGGGGTTGGTCTCCGGCCGGGCGGCCAGGCCCTTCATGAAGTCGAAGAAATCCATGTCGCCGTGCGGGGCGATGAGATCCGCCATCTCCACGGTGACGCGCTTCTCGTCGCCCGCGGCCAGTTCCAGCTTGTCCAGCTCCAGTCCTGCGGCCAGGCCGTCGTGAGGCAGGGCGTCCAGCAGGGCGCGTTTGGCCGGGCCGTCCAGCGCAAGGCCCTTCTCGGCGGCCCAGGCTTCCAGAAACTTGGGCAGCGTGGACTCCGTGAGGCCGGGCGACTGCCAGAGCCAGGCGTTTTCCTCGGCCTTTTGCCACAGCCCGCGCTTGGTCAGAAACACCGGCACCGGAGGCTTGCCTTCCTTCCAGCGGCCCTCAAGGCAGAACACCGGCAGGACCGTGGTGGCTTGCAGCTTCAGGCCCTCGTCCAGGCGGTCCCAGACCTCGGCCTTGAGCATTTCCGCCCGGCGCAGCACAAGCACCGTCGGGGTGGAGAAGAGATTCTGCGTGGTGAGTTCCGGCCAAAAGGCCTGGGGGAAGGGCTCGTCGTCACCCCAGAAGACCTTGCGCGCAACGGTATCCGGCGCGCCCATGCCCGCGGAGATCTTGGCCACCTGGCGGCGCAGCAGCTCGGCGTCCGGGCAGATGAGGAAGCGGTGGCCTTTGCGGCTTGCGTGGCCGGTGTTCGGCGTGGGGCGGGCCGGGGGCGAAGCCATGCGGGCTCCTAGTAGTTCTCGGTCATGAGGTCGGCCATGCGGCGCACGAGCAGGTCCGTGAGCCGCTGGTCCGCGCCGTCGGCGTCGCCAGGGTAGAAGGACTCGTTCTGGCTCTGCTCGCCAGAGTCCCAGATGACCGCGCCGTCGCTGGCGCGGGTGACGCGGAAGGTGACGGTGATGCCCGCGCTGAGCTTCACGGACTGGTCCTTCTGGCCGGCGATGGAGGTGCCGCGCGTGTATTTCTTGATGACGATGGTGAGCAGGCTGGTGGCCTTGGCCTTCTCCACCCAGGTCACGAGCCTGCGGCGGTTGAATTCGTCGCGGATGAGGGAGCGCAGACGGGGCTCGATCCAGGCCTCGGTGGTGGGATTGTCCACGCGCACCAGGGTCATTTGCCGCATGTCCGGCGCCAGGCGCGAGGCCGCGTCCTCGGAATCCGGCGAGCCCATGCCCGTGAAGGTGTAGCCGCAGCCGCAAAGGGCCAGGGCCAGGGCCGTCAAAAGGGCCAGATTCAGGGCGAGCCTGCGCATGACGATTTCCTCCGGCGGGTTATCCGGCCACGACGTTGACCAGCTTGCCCGGCACCACGATGAGCTTCTTGATGCTCTTGCCTTCCAGGTGCCTGAGCACGTTCTCGTGGGTCATGGCGAATTCGCTGATCTCGTCCTTGCTGGCAAGGGCGGAAACCATGAGCTTGCCGCGCACCTTGCCGTTCACCTGCACCACCAGCTCCATCTCGTCCTTCACCAGAGCGGATTCGTCGTACCCCGGCCAGGGCATGGCCGACAGCTGGCCCTTGTGGCCCATGTGCGCCCAGAGTTCCTCGCAAATGTGCGGGGCAACGGGCGAAAGCAGGGTGAGCACCGTGGACATGGCCGAGGACAAGGCCGCCGCGCCGCCGGGAACGTTTTTCAGCGTGTCCTTCTGGGCGTACATCTCGTTCACCAGCTCCATCAGCGCGGCGATGACCGTGTTGAACTGGAACTTGTTCTCCATGTCGCGCGTGACCTTGCGCACGGAGTCGTGCTCCTTGCGGCGCAGGTCCTTGGCCGGGGCGGAAAGCTCGCCGCCCTTGGCCAGCGCGGACACAGGCGCTGCGGGGCCCACGGGCAAAAGCGCCCCGGCCTCGTCCAGTTCCTCGGCCAGGCGCCAAATGCGGTTCAGAAAGCGGAACGCGCCTTCGATGCCGGCGTCGCTCCATTCCAGGTCCTTTTCCGGCGGCGAGGCGAAGAGAATGAACAGGCGCGTGGCGTCGGCGCCGTATTTGCCGATCATGGAGTTGGGGTCCACCACGTTGCCCTTGCTCTTGCTCATCTTGGCGCCGTCTTTGAGCACCATGCCCTGGGTGAGCAGGTTCTGGAAGGGCTCGGCAAGCTCGGTGTAGCCCAGGTCGCGCAGCAGCTTCACGTAGAAGCGCGAATAGAGCAGGTGCAAAATGGCGTGCTCGATGCCGCCGATGTACTGGTCCACGGGCATCCAGTACTTGAGGGCCTCGGCATCGAACGGGGCGTCTTCGTTCCTGGCGCTGGTGTAGCGCATGAAATACCAGCTGGACTCCATGAAGGTGTCCATGGTGTCGGTTTCGCGCCGGGCTGGGCCGCCGCACTTGGGGCAGGTGGCGTTGACGAAGCTTTCCAGCAGGGGCAGGGGCGAGCGGCCGTCGGCGCGGGCCTGGGCGTCCTCGGGCAGGCGCACGGGCAGTTGGTCGAAGGGCACGGGCACGATGCCGCACTTCTCGCAGTGCACCACGGGAATGGGCGCGCCCCAGAAGCGCTGGCGCGAAATGCCCCAGTCGCGCAGGCGGTAGTTCACCGTGGGCTTGGCCAGGCCGTTTTTCGCCAGGTGCTCGATGATGACGGCTTTGGCCTGCTGGTTCTGCAGCCCGTCGAATTGGCCGGAATTCACCAGCACGCCGGGGTCGGAATAGGCGGACTCCATGGCGGCGGGGTCGAGGGTTTCGCCCTTGGGCTCGATGACCACCTGCATGGGCAGGTTGTACTTGCGGGCGAACTCGAAGTCGCGCTGGTCGTGGGCTGGCACGGCCATGACCGCGCCGGTGCCGTAGCCCATGAGCACGAAGTTGGCCACGTGGATGGGCATGTCCTTGCCCGTGATGGGGTTGACGCAGTATGCGCCGGTGAACACGCCCTCCTTCTCCAGGTCGTCGGCCCCGCGCTTGATGCGGTCCATGTTGGCGACCTCGCGGCAGAAGGCGCGCACCTTCTCGGCCTCGGGGCTGTTCTTGATGAGCTTCTCGACCATGGGATGCTCGGCGGCCAGGCTCATGAAGGTGGCGCCGCAGAGGGTGTCGGGCCGGGTGGTGAAAACCTCGATGGTCTCGCTGGAATCCTTCACCTGGAACGTGATCTGCGCGCCCACGCTTTTGCCGATCCAGTTCTCCTGCATGGTGATGACGCGGTCGGGCCAGCTGCCCTCAAGCATCTTGAGGTCCTGCAAAAGCTCTTCGGCGTAGGCGGTGATCTTGAGGAACCACTGCTCCAGCTGCTTCTGCTCCACAAGACCGTCGCAGCGCCAGCAGCGGCCTTCCTCCACCTGCTCGTTGGCAAGCACGGTGTTGCAGCTCTCGCACCAGTTCACGGGCGAGTTCTTGCGGTACACCAGGCCCTTTTCCAGCAGCTGGATGAAGAAGCGCTGCTCCCACTTGTAGTATTCCGGGCGGCAGGTGGCGATTTCGCGCCGCCAGTCGTAGGAATAGCCCAGGCGGCGGAGCTGGGTGCGCATGTCGGCGATGTTGGAGTAGGTCCAGGCGGCCGGGTGCGTCTTGTTCTTTATGGCCGCGTTCTCGGCGGGCAGGCCGAAGGCGTCCCAGCCCATGGGGTGCAGCACGTTGTGGCCGCGCATGCGCTTGTACCGGGCGACAACGTCGCCGATGGAGTAGTTGCGCACGTGCCCCATGTGGATCTTGCCGGAGGGGTAGGGGAACATTTCGAGCACATAGTACTTGGGCCGCGAGGGATCGACCTCCACCTCGAAGCAGCGGTTGTCGTTCCATTTCTTCTGCCAGTTCTGCTCAACCTGCTGCGGATCGTACTTGCCGAAGCCCATCTCTCGTATGCCTCCCCTTGAAGCGTGCGGCTATTTGGCCGCGTCGGCCTTGGTCTCGGCCTTTTTGTCGATTTTCTTTTCGGTCTTCTTGTCGATCTTCTTGTCCACGTCGCCGAAGCGGCCCTGGTCCACGGCCTTGGCCACGGAGTCCAGAATGCCGTTGACGAAGGCGCGGGAGTTCTCGTCGCCGAAGCTTTTGGCCAGCTCGATGGCCTCGTTGATGGCCACCTTGAGCGGAATGTCCTGGCGGTGCAGAATCTCGTAAAGGGAGAGGCGCAGAATCGCCAGCTCCACCTTGCCGATGCGCCCGATCTTCCAGTGGTCGGAATGTTTGCCGATGACTTTGTCGATGTCGGCCATGTGCTCGCAGGCGCCCATGACCAGCTGCGACGCGAAGGCCACGGCCTCCTCGCTCTCGCAGTCCTCGACGGCTGGGTTTCTTGCAAACGCGCGCCGCAGCGCGGATTGTTCTTCCTGGGGGTCGAAGCCGAGGCCGAAAATGACCTGGAAGGCCAACGTGCGGCCTTGGCGGCGCGATCCTTTGCTCTTGTCCGTTACTGTCACCGGGTGCTCCTGCCGGGGGCCTTTGCGGTCCGCCCGGAAATGCGCCGCTTGCGCGGGCGCTTGTGCTTTTAGATCTGCGACGCGACGCGGGCGGTCTCGAGCATGGCCATGGCGGCGTCCACGCCCTTGTTGCCGGCCTTGCTGCCCGCGCGTTCAATGGCCTGCTCCAGGTTGTCCGTGGTGAGCACGCCGAAGCCCAGCGGAATGCCGAATTCCAGGCTGACCATGGCCAGGCCCTTGGCGCATTCGTTGGCCACGAAGTCGAAGTGCGGGGTGGCGCCGCGGATGACCGCGCCCACGCAGACGATGCCGTCGTATTTGCCCGTGGCGGCCAGCTTTTTGGCAATGAGCGGCATCTCGAAAGCGCCGGGGATCTTTACCAGGGTCAGGTCCTCGCGGCTGGCGCCGTGGCGGGTCAGGGCGTCCACCGCGCCGCCGATGAGCTTGTCGACGATGAAGTCGTTGAAGCGGCTGGCGATGATGGCCACTTTGAGGCCCTTGGCGTCGAGCTGTCCCTCGATGGTCTTGATGTGGTGCATGGTCGTCTCCTTCTCGGAAGATATGGTGCGGATGGCCGGGGCTATTTCGCCGTCTCGCTGAAGGTCAGCATGTGGCCCATTTTCTCTTTCTTGGTGTGCAGGTAGCGCTCGTTCACGGAGCAGGCGGCCATCTCGATGGGCACGCGCTCCACGACCTTGAGGCCGTAGCCCTCAAGCCCCACTATCTTCTTGGGGTTGTTGGTCATGAGCCGCATTTGGCACACGCCGAGGGAAACCAGGATCTGCGCGCCGGTGCCGTATTCGCGCAGGTCGGGCTTGAAGCCCAGCTTCACATTGGCCTCGACCGTGTCGTAGCCCTCGTCCTGCAGGTGGTATGCGCGGATCTTGTTGCCCAGGCCGATTCCCCGGCCCTCTTGGCGCATGTAGAGCAGCACGCCCGCGCCCTCTTTCTCGATCATGCACATGGCCGCGGCGAGCTGGTCGCCGCAGTCGCAGCGCATGGAGCCGAACACGTCGCCGGTGAGGCATTCGCTGTGCACGCGCACCAGCACGGGCTTGTCCGGGCTGATGTCGCCCTTGAAGAGCGCGATGTGCGTGCGGCCGTCGGCCTCGGAGTGGAAGGCCGAGGTCTTGAAGTGGCCCCAGCGGGTGGGCATGTCGGCCTCGGCGATCTTGGTGATGGCCTTGCCGCCGAACTTCATGCGGTGTTTGATGAGATCGGCCACGGAGCAGATTTTGAGCCCGTGCTCGGCCGCGAATATCTCCAGGTCCGGCATGCGGGCCATCTCGCCGTCGTCGCGCATGATCTCGCAGATGACGCCGGCGGGCTTCATGCCGGAGAGGCGGGCGATGTCCACGCTGCCTTCGGTCTGGCCGGCGCGCACCAGCACGCCGCCGCTGCGCGCGCGCAACGGGAACACGTGGCCGGGGGTCACGATGTCGTGGGGCTTCACGCCGTCGGCCACGGCCGTCAAGATGGTGCGGCTGCGGTCAAAGGCGGAAATGCCGGTGGTGACCCCTTCGCGCGCCTCGATGGAGACGGTGAAGTTGGTGCCGAACTTGGACTCGTTCGACTGGGCCATGAGCGGCAGCTCCAGGCGGTCGATCATCGCCGGCTCCATGGCCAGGCAGATGAGGCCGCGTCCGAACTTGGCCATGAAATTGATGATTTCTGGGGTGGTCTTTTCCGCGGCGACGACCAGGTCGCCCTCGTTCTCGCGGTCTTCGTCGTCCACCATGATGACCATCCGGCCCTGCCGGATGTCCTCGATGGCTTCCTCAATGGTGCACAGGGGCATGGATGAACCTCTCTCTTGGGGGCGCGGGGCGGCCTTTGGGCAGCCGGGCCGGATTCTCAAACAACGGAATCTGTTCGTCTACCTCAAAACGCGGCGGCTGTGAAGGGCGAAAATGATCGTTGTAAATCAGCGTGTTGTGCCGCGAGCACGCGGTCTTTTGCCGTGTACGCAGCTTGCCGGCGAACCTGTGGGGCACCGGCTGCAAGAAAAATACGGCACCCCTCTTTACGTAGAAAATTAAATATGCAATGGCACGACAAAGGGTCGTTTCAGGGTGGCTGGCGCAAGGCGAGCCGCCCGGAGGCTTTGGGCTGGCCTTTTCTCTTTCTCGCCCTCCGGGACCTGACGCCGCCGCGCCGTTTGGCGCGCGGCCCGCGTTGTCCAACCACAACCAGGGGGGAAGCATGAACAAGTTTGCAGTGTCGTGTTGCATCGTTGCCGCCATCGTGTTTGCCGGGTGCGCCCGGCTGGACTTTGGCGAGGACAGAGGCCTGACATATTATGAGGCCAAGCCGTTTCTTTTTGTCTCCACCAACAAGGATTGCGTTTCCTCGGCGACGGTCCTGATGCTTCCAGCCGAAAAGCGTCAGGTGCGCTTTGTGTCCGGCTACGGCACGTCGGACCTTTCCGTGGCGCTCAGCAACGGCATGATCACCAATGTCGGGCAGAAGACCGACGCGAAGATCCCAGAGACCATGACGAGCCTTGCAGGGCTTGCCACCGCTTCGGTCGGCGTTCTTGCCCTGACCAAGGGCGTGAAGGCTGAAGCCGGTTGTCCGGTCCAGGCGCACCTGTACCCGGTGGAGGGAGGGTTGCCGAATTTGCAGAAGCCCATTGTGATTCCATTGAACCAGTAGACCGGGCCTTGCGGCTCGACCGCGTCTGCCGGGCGGAGCGCCTCCCTACCCGGCAGACGCGGTCTTGCTGCGACCTCGCGCCGAATGTATGCTTTGCACGGCTTCATAATATCAAGACGCGAGGTTCCCCATGTCTGACGCGCTCCTCCTCATCGACATCCAGAACGACTACTTTCCCGGCGGGCGCATGGAGCTCGTCGGCGCGGATAAGGCCGGCCAAGCCGCATCGCGCGTGCTGGCGCGCTTCCGCACCGCCGGACTGCCCGTGGTGCACATACGGCACGAGAGCGTGCGCCCCGGCTCCACGTTCTTTCTGCCCGGCACCGAGGGCGCGGCGATCCATCCTTGCGTGGCTCCGCTGCCCGGCGAGGCCGTCATCCTGAAGCACTATCCCAGCGCCTTCCGCGAGACGGCGCTGCTGGAGCACCTGCGTGGGCTTGCCGCCACGCGGCTCACCGTTTGCGGCATGATGACGCACATGTGCGTGGACACCACCGTGCGCGCCGCCTTCGACCTGGGCTTTGAGTGCCAGCTGGTGGCCGACGCCTGCGCCACGCGCGACTTGGCCTTTGACGGCCGCGCTGCGGCGGCGGCCGAGGTGCAGGTCTCGTTCATGGCGGCGCTGGGATCGGTGTTCGCGCAGGTCGTCAACGCCGCCGACGTGAAGCTGCCGTAAGCGAAGGCCGGGAGGCCGGGCTCTCTCCTCGATTTACCGGGAGGCTCCGCCTCCCGCGCCCTCCGCCGGGGGGAATGATTCCCCCCGGTCCCCCTCATATGGTGAACAGACCCGACAGCGCATGTGGCCCAGGCGCTTCGCCCCATTTGCGGGTCCAGGGGGTGCATACCCCCTGGTGGGTCCAAGGGGCGGCGCCCCTTGATGCTTTCTCTCTACTGGCAGGCCCGGTCCAGCTGGGCCAGCGACGACGCCAGGCTGGACAGCCCAGACGACCGGGCGAAGAGCACGGGCTTCATGCTGCTGCGGCACAAACGCTTCACCAGGGCGCAGGCGTCATGGCTCACGCAGTCCACCGGGCACACCACGGCGTCGGCGCGGGTGAGCATCTGCTGCAGGTGCTGCGGCGACTGCTCAAGCCCGCCATCGTGGTGCAGCAGTTCGCAGCCGAAGCGCTCGCCCAGCATCTTGTACTGGCCCTTGAGGCCGCTGCGGCCGCCGACGTACAGCACGCACTTGCCGCGCAGGTGCGGGCAGGGGCAGGCGGCGGGATCGTCGCAGGCGCCGCCGCAGGGCGTTTGCCGCCCCAGGCCCGCCAACGCGGCCAGCTCCAAGGCCTCCATCTCGCGGTCGCGCTCGGCCAGGGCGGCGCGCAGGGCGGCCTCCTCGCGGTAGTTGCCCTCAATGATGACGGCCTGGCGGCGGGCCTGGGCCTCGGCCTCCACGGTGCGATCCTGAAAATGCTCCAGCTGGGCGGCCAGGGCGTGGCGGTCCTGCTCCAGCTCCTGGATGCCGCGATTCTCCAGCAGTTCTCGCAGGCTCAGGCGCTCGCGCTCCACCTTCCGGCGTTGCGCGCGCTCGGCGGCCAGCTCCCGCTCCAGCTCCAGCGTGCGGCGCTTCCACACGGAAACGGCGTCGCGCAGCACGGTCTTGCGCTCGGCCAGGGCGCTTTCCAACTGCTCCACCCGGGCCTGGGTCTCGGCCAGGCGGCGCAGGTCCGCCCGCGTGGACGCCCCGACCAGATGCGAGAGCATGTGCACCTCGCCGTAAATCTGGGCGAGCAGCGTTTCGCTTGCGCCCTGGTGGCGCATGACCGACCAGAACGCGCCGGGGATGTCGCCGGCATCGGCCATTTCGGTCCACAGGGTCCACAGGGCCTCGTCGCCCTCGACCTTGGAGAAGCGCTTCATCTGGCGCTTGAACTTGCGGTCCAGAAATTTCTGCACAAGTTTGGCCGGTCTTTCCGCCCGCTTGGCCAGGGTGACGAAAGCGCCGTGCAGCTCATAGTCCGAAACGTTTTGGGGCAGCATGAGGCCCACCCGCGCGGCCAGCTTGCGCAGCTCCGCGGTGGTGAGACAGGTGCCGACGATGGGGCAGTGGTAGTCCGCGTGATCCCACATGTTGCGTTTGAGCATGGGCGCCTCCTTTCTCGTTGTGCCGGGCTTGCGGCGGTTTTGCGTCAGCGGATGTTTGTGGAAAAACTTTTGTGGTCAGCCGACGCCACGTGTTTAATTGAAATTGAATTCCAAAGTCAAGATGTATTTCTATGCCTCGAATCTGAATGACTTTGCGTCATCGCGGATGCCGATTGAAGGGGGGAATCAGCCGGAAAATCCGTGGAAATTTGCACATTGGCCTTCCCGCGGAATGCTGGTAGGGACCCCCCCGGAAGTTGGCTAACTGTCCTGAAACATTCGCGAGGCAAGACATGAGCGAAGCACTGATTCTGATCGACATACAAAAAGATTATTTCCCCGGCGGGCACATGGAGCTCGTTGGCGCGGAAGAAGCGGCCGAGAAGGCCGCCTTTGTTTTGGGCCGTTTCCGCGCATCGCGCCTGCCCGTGGTGCACGTGCGCCACGAGAGCGTGCAGCCCGGCGCGACCTTTCTGCATCCCGGCACCGAGGGCGCGGAGATCCACCCCCTGGTGGCCCCCCTGCCCACGGAGACCGTCATCAGCAAGCACGACCACAATTCTTTCCGCCACACGGGGCTCATGGCCGTGTTGCAGCGGTTCACGGCCACAAGGTTGACCATCTGTGGCATGATGACGCATATGTGTGTAGACACAGGCGTGCGCGCCGCCTTCGACCTGGGCTTTCCCTGCCGTCTGGTGGCCGACGCCTGCGCCACGCGCGACCTGGAATACTGCGGCCGCATTGTGCCCGCCGCCGATGTCCAGGCCGCGTATTTGGCAGCACTCGGCGCCGTGTTCGCCAAGGTCGTCAACGCCGCGGACATCGATCTTCCCCGAACCTGGAGGTCACATTCTTCATGCGCAGCAAATCCCTTCTTGCCAGCCTCGGTCTCGCTATAATCCTGCCGTGCGTGCTCGGCGGCTGCCTGCCGCCCTCCAAAGACTGGACCCACCCGCGCATTGCCGACCCGCGCAAGGAGGACAAGCAGTTCATCGAGGACACGCAGTTCTGCAAGGACAAGATCGGACCACAAGGAGGAGAGGCCGCGCAAAAGCCCGCCATGGACGAGTGCTACCGCCGTCTCGGCTGGCAGCGTAAGGACTAGCCCGTGGAGCCGGGCGCGGTTTTCGTCGCCGGAGCCACCGGGTATGTGGGCGGCCGGCTGGTGCCGCTTTTGCTCTCGCGCGGGTATGCCGTGCGCGCCGGGGTGCGCAGCCCGCGCAAGCTGGCCGCGCGGCCCTGGGGCGCGCAGCCGGGCCTGAGCATCCTGCCCGCCGACGTGACGGACAGGGCGAGCCTTGCCGCCGCCATGCGCGGCTGCACAGTGGCCTTTTATCTGGTGCACTCCATGGGCGCGGGCGGAGACTTCGCCCAGGCCGACCGCGACGCCGCGCAGAACATGGCCCAGGCCGCGGCCGAGGCAGGCGTCTCGCGCATCATCTACCTCAGCGGCCTTGGCGCCACGGAAGAAACCGGCGAGGCCGGACTCTCCGAGCATCTGCGCTCCCGCTCGGAAGTGGGGCGCATCCTGTCGGAGGGGCCGGTGCCCGCCACGGTCTTGCGCGCCGCCGTCATCCTCGGCTCGGGCAGCGCCAGCTTCGAGATCATCCGCAACCTTGTGGAGCGCCTGCCGCTCATGATCACCCCGCGCTGGGTGCGCACGCGCTGCCAGCCCATAGCCGTGTCCAACGTGCTGGGCTATCTTGTGGGCTGCCTGGAGAACGCGGCCACGGCCGGGCTCACGCTGGACATCGGCGGTCCGGATGTCGTCACCTACGCCGAACTTTTCCGCATCTTCGCCCGGGCCGCGCACCTGCGCGCGCCGCTCATCATTCCCGTGCCCTTTTTGACGCCCACCCTGAGCGCCCACTGGGTGAACCTCATCACCCCGGTGCCCGCGCACCTCATCCGTCCGCTCATCGAGGGCCTGCGCAACGAGGTCGTGTGCCGCGACAAGCGCATTCTGGAACTTGTGCCGCAGCAACTGCTCTCCTGCCACGAGGCCATCGCCCAGGCCCTTTCCGAGACGACGCAAGGCCCGGCCCCCAGCTGCTGCTTCGACGCGGGCGGCGTCTGCGCGCCGGACTTCCTTTCCGGGCGGACGAGCTGCCCCGTGGACAGCCCGGCGGAGTGGACCAAGGCGGGCGATGCGCCCTTTGCGGGCGGCACGCTCTTCACCGCCGACTACGCCGTGACCCTGGACGCGCCCCCGGCCCAGGTGTGGGAAGCGGTGACGCGCATCGGCGGCGCGACCGGCTGGTACGCGGGCGATGTCCTTTGGCGCATCCGCGGCCTGGCGGACAAGCTCATCGGCGGGCCGGGGCACATGCGCGGCCGCCGCGACCCGGAGCGTCTCGGCGTGGGCGACGCCCTGGATTTTTGGCGCGTGCTGGACGCCGAGCCGCAGCGCCGTCTGCTGCTGCTGGCGGAAATGAAGGTGCCGGGCGCGGCCACCTTTGAACTGCGCCTGGAGCCGCAGGACATGGAAGGCGCGCCGGGACGCGGCACGCGGCTTTCGCTGCTCACCAGCTTCCGCCCGCGCGGCCTGTGGGGGCTGGCCTACTGGTGGAGCATGTACCCGGCCCATGGTCTGCTGTTTCCGGCCATGCTGCGGAACATCGCCCGCGCGGCCAAGGCCAGGATCCTTTCCGGCCCCACCAAGCTTGGGCCAAAAAAGGCCGGCGCATGAGCCGGCGCGCCGCCGGGGCCCCTCCCCGCAAGCCCGCTGTCTGCGCACCCAAGGCGCACCGTCAAGATGTGAACGACACTCTGGGCGCGAAAGAGCTTCACCCCGAACAGCCGGAGACGGGCCAGCCGCGAATGGCGCACCCGCCCGCTGTCTCGGCGTCCAAGACCTTGTCGTCCAAGGACCAGTCGTGCGGCGGCCATCCTTCCGCAGACCAGGCTCACAGGAGCCCGTCGCCTGAAGGTCAGTCGCCTGAAGGTCATTCGCCCGACGCCCAGCCGCGCGGCGGCACGCTCCGCGAGGGCTTCACCACCGGCTCCGCCGCGGCCGCCGCAGCCCGCGCGGCAACGCTGTTCGCCCTCACCGGCGTGGTTCCGCAGAGCGTGGACATCCCTTTGCCGCCGCCGCACCAGGGCGCGCGCCTCACCATCGCCATAGCCGACGCGGCCGACGACGGTCTGGGCGTGCGCGCGGGCGTGGTCAAAGACGGCGGCGACGACCCGGACGCCACCCACGGCGCGCGCATCGAAGCGCACGTGACCCTGGACCCTGCTTTTTCCGGCGTGGGGCCGCACGTGCTCATCGGCGGGGGCAAGGGCGTGGGCACGGTGACGCTGCCCGGCCTGCCCGTGGCGGTTGGGCAGGCGGCCATCAACCCTGGCCCGATGGCGCAGATACGCCAGAGCGTGCTGGAGGTGCTGCCCGAGGACTTCAAGGGCATCGCGCTGGTGGTCATCGAGGCGCCGGAGGGCGAGGCCATGGCCCGCCACACCCTGAACCCGCGCCTGGGCATCATCGGCGGCATTTCCATCCTGGGCACGGGCGGCATTGTGCGGCCATACAGCCATGGGGCCTGGGCCGAGTGCGTGCGCCGCAGCCTGGATGTGGCCCGCGCCGCCGGGCACGCCTGCGCGGTGCTGACCACTGGCCGCCGCAGCGAGCGCTTTTTTCAGGAGCGCTTTCCCTTCACGCCGGACGTCTGCCTCGCGCAGGCGGCGGATTTTTTCGCGCAGTCCATGCAGGACGCGGCGCGGCGCGGCTTCACCTGCGTGGTCTGGGCCGTGTTCTTCGGCAAGCTGGTGAAGCAGGCCCAGGGCTTCGCCAGCACCCACGCGCGGGAGGTGGAGCTCGACTTCGCCCTCTTGGCCGAGTGGGCGCGGGAGGCGGGCGCGGACGAGGCGCAGGCGAGCGCCGTCGCCCAGGCCAACACAGCGGCCCAGGCGCTGGCGCTTTTGCCCGGCGCTGTCGCGGCGCGGCTGACCGCGCTGCTGGTGACCCAGGCCAAGGCCGCGGCCCGAAGGCATATTACCGCGGCGCAGGCAGGGCAGGGCGCGGGGGCTGATTTGTCCGGCGGGGATCTGTCCCGTGAGGATCTGTCCGGCTCGGATTCCTCTGACCGGGTAAGCGCGGAAAGGGCCGCAGGCTCGGCAGTCGCGGAGAATGCCGCAACGGGCGCAGGTTCGTCCTGTGCGGCAGGCGGCTCCGGCGCAAGGTCGGCTTTGCCCGCTGCGGAGCGTGCGGAAGCGAACGCCGAGAGCGCGGCGCAAGACGGTCTGCACCCTGCCCAGGTGGGGCGTTCCGGCGCGGTTGCGGAAGTGGGCGCGGCCACAACTCTCGACGTGCGCTATGTGGTTTTCGGCCTGGAGGGCGGCGTGCTGTACGAAGACGATGTGCCCGAAGCGCTGTTTTCTCCTGTTTTTCCTCTTCACCCCGGCGCGGGTTCACGATAAGGGGAACCCATGTTCGAGAAGAGCCAGAACCCCGTGCATGTTGTGGGCCTAAGGCCCGGAGCCCTGACCCCGCCCCCCGGCGTGGAGGACGTTCTTGCCCGCGCCCAGGTGCTGGTGGCCGGGCGCAGGCTGCTGGACGCCGCGCCGCGCGCCTGCCAGCCGGAGCGCACCATTCCCATCGCCGGCCCCCTTGGCCCCATTTTGGACGAGATCAAGCGCGAGCGCGCCGTGGGCAAGGCCGTGGTGGTGCTGGCCGATGGCGACCCCCTGTTCTTCGGCCTGGGCAAACGGCTGCTGGAGGCCCTGGGCGCGCAGCTTGTGGTGGTGCATCCCAACCTGTGCACGCTGCAGATGGCCGCTGCCCGCGTGGGCCTGCCCTGGCACGACGTGCGCGTGGTCTCGCTGCACGGGCGTAATGACTTCACGCCGCTTTTCGCCGCCCTGGCGCGCTTTGAGCGCATCGCCGTGTTCACCGACCCCGAGCACACGCCCGCCGTGGTGGCTCAGGCTTTGCTCGAGCGCGGCGTGGTCGACGCCCAGCTCATCGTGCTGGAGAACCTTGGCGGCGCGGGCGAGACCGCCCGGCGCATGCGTCTTGAGGACGCCTGGGACCTGCCGTTCTCGGACCTCAACCTTGTGCTGGTGGAGCGCACCGCGCCCCCGGAAATCCCGCTCATGCTGGGCATTCCGGACCACTATTATTTCCACGAGAAAGGGCTCATCACCAAGCTGGCCGTGCGCGCCACGGGCCTGGCCATGCTGGGCGTGATGCCCGACAGCGTCGTGTGGGATCTTGGCGCGGGCTGCGGCTCCGTGGCCATCGAGGCCTCGCACCTGGCGCACGAGGGCCGCGTCTTCGCCGTGGAGCGCGAGCCCCGGCGCGCGGCCATGATCCGCGAGAACGTGCGGCGCATAGGCGCCTGGCTGGTGGAGACCGTGCAGGGCGAGATGCCCGAATCCCTGGTGGAGCTGCCGGACCCGGACCGGGTGTTCTTCGGCGGCGGCCTCGGGCAGGACACCCGCGCCCTGGCCCACGCCTGCCGCAGGCTCAGACCCGGCGGCCGCGTCGTCATTCACGCCATTCTGCTCGATACGCTCATGCGCGTGAAGGACTACCTCAACACGCACAATTGGAACTTCGGCATCACACAGCTCCAGGCCAGCACGGCCGACCGCCTGGCCGGAGACTTCCGCCTGCGCGCCCAGAATCCCGTGTTCATCATCTGGGCGGACAAGCCAGCGGCCCCGGCAGCGTCGTGAGCGCCAAGACCGCGACGCCCGGACCTGCAACCGGCAAAGCGTCGCAGCCTGCCGCGCCCTCCGCCCATGCCGCCCGCGAGGTCCGAACTGTCGAACCGGCTGCTCCGGCAGCGGACGCTGCGGCCGTCAAAGACGAAACCACCGGCACGCGCAGTACGGTGATCCATGCCTTGAGCGCCCAGGGCTTGGCCTTGTCCCTGCGCCTGGCCGGGCCTCTCGGCGCGGATGTGTATGCGCCCGAACGCCTTGTTGTCGGGCATGCGGCCGCCGGGGGCAAGGTCCCAGCGCAGCCAGTTGCCGGGCGCTTGGCCGTTGATGACCCTGGCGTCGAGGACCTTGACGGCGGACAGCCGGCCTCGGCCGCCGCCGCGTTCACAAGCGCGAAACCGACCCATGCCGGAACCGCGCGCCTCCGGGCCTTCGCGAACCTGTCCGGCCATATGGCCGAGCGTTTTTCCGCCTACCGGCGCCACGTGTTCATCGGGGCCGTGGGCATCGCCGTGCGCGCCATCGCCCCGCACCTGCGCGGCAAAACGCTGGACCCGGCGGTGGCCGTGCTGGACCTGGCCGCGCGCTTCGCCATAAGCCTCGTGTCCGGCCACGCGGGCGGGGCCAATGCGCTGGCGCGCGAGCTGGCGCGCCTCACCGGCGCAACGGCCGTCATCACCACGGGCACGGACGCGGCCGGACTGCCCGGCGTGGACGAACTGGCCGCGGCAAAGGGCATGGCCGTGGACAACGCCGCCGCCGTGAAGGCCGTCGCCGCCGCGCTGCTTGAGGGCCGGCCCGTGCAGCTCTACGACCCAGAAGGCCGGCTGCTTGAAGGCGAGGACGCGGGCGGGCTTTTTGTGCCCACGCCGCCAGAGGCCTGGGACGCGGCAGCGCCGGGCGTGTGGTGCCACTGGCGCGTCGGCGGCCGCCATCCGCAGACCTTCCGCGTCTATCCCCGCTGCCTGTGCCTGGGCCTTGGCTGCCGCAAGGGTGTGGAGGAGCGGGAAATCCTTGCGCACGTGGAGCACATTCTTGCGCGGGAGAACCTGGCTCCGCAGAGCTTGGCCGCCAGCGGAACGGCAAGCATAAAGCGTGACGATCCGGGTATTTGCGCGGCGATGATCGCCCTTGGCGCGGAATATGTATTTTTCAGCCCGGAAGCCTTGGCGGATGTGGAAGCCGCCGGGCAGTCCGAGACGGTCAAGCGCAGGACCGGCACCGGGAGCGTGTGCGAGGCAGCGGCCTTGCTGCTCTCCGGAGCTGCGGGCCTGCTGGTGGAGAAGACCAAGACCAGCCGCGTGACCTGCGCAGTGGCTTTGCGGCCGGCGCCAGGTGATGCAGGCTAAGGAGAGGACGTGGAGAAGCGCATCACTGTCGTAGGGTTGGGACCGGGCGACGCCGCCCTTTTGCCGCCGCTGGCGCGCCAGGCGCTGCTGCGCGCGCACGCCATCGTGGGCTACAAGGGGTACATTGAACTGGTGGAGCCGGAGATTCTGGCCGGGCGGCGGGTGCTTTCCACGGGCATGACCGGAGAGGTGGAGCGCTGCAACGCGGCCATCGACCTGGCCGCAAGCGGCGTGGAGACGGCCGTCGTCTCCAGCGGCGACGCGGGCGTGTACGCCATGGCCGGGCTGGTGCTCGAACTCATGGAGGCGCGCGGGCTTCTGGATGTTCTCGACCTTGAGGTGGTGCCGGGCATACCGGCCCTGTGCGCGGCGGCGGCTCTTCTTGGCGCGCCGCTCATGCACGACTTCGCGGTGGTGAGCCTCTCGGACCTGCTGACCCCCTGGGAGGTCATCGAGAAGCGGCTGGCGGCCGCGGCCGGGGCCGACTTCGTGGTCGTGCTCTACAATCCGCGCTCCGGCAGGCGCAAGGACCAGTTGCCCAAGGCCTTGGCTGTTTTGGCCGCGCACAGGTCGGCGGCGACCCCTGTTGGGCTGGTGAAGCGCGCCTACCGGCCGGGACAGGAGATCATTGCCACCACCCTTGCCGGGCTCGATCCGGAAGCCGTGGATATGCAAAGTATCCTGGTGGTTGGCAACGCCGCGACCCGGATGGCCGGGGACCGCATGCTCACCCCCCGCGGTTACGCGGGAAAGTACGGCCTGAGCGGGGATGGAACCGCGCGGGGATTGTGAAAAAAATCCTGGAAAAGTGCGCGCCCTCCCTTGCCAGAATGTGCGGTTTGGGGGTATCTGCATCACTGTTCGTCTCGGAATGGCTCCCTGGGTACACGGGGAGATGCTTCCATAAGGCTGTGGTAGAGTGGATTTCTCACGTATGTGAAGAAGGAGGATTGAGGAGCATGAAACGTTCTCTCTTTATGAGCCTGGTCGTTGCGGCCCTGGCTTGCGCCCTGGCGCTGCCCCTGTACGCCGCCGGCAAAGCCGCCCCGGCTGCCGATGTTACTTTCAAGGCCCCTGAGGGCATGAAGACCACCAAGCCCCTGGTGAAGTTCCCGCACAAGAAGCACGCCGCTTTGAAGTGCGTCGACTGCCACCACAAGAAGGCCGGTGCCAACGAATACGCCAAGTGCGACACCAAGGGCTGCCACGACAACTTGACCGCCAAGCAGGGCAAGGATTCCTACTACGCCGCGTTCCACGGCAACAATGCCAAGTCCTGCGTGGGTTGCCACAAGTCCAAGAAGGACTCCAACCCGAACGCTCCTACTGCCTGCAACAAGTGTCACGCTTAGTTTCAGGACGTTAGCTCACCAAAGGGGGAGCTGCGCAAGCGGCTCCCCCTTTTTAACTTTTCCTCCTGGAGGAGAAGACCATGCCGCCGACTCCCCCTTCTCATGATGACGCCTTGGACTTTGACGGCCTGGACCTGAAGCCTTCCGGAGCCAAGAAGTCCACGGCTGCCGAGAGCGACTTCGAGAAAGAGCTGGAAGCCCTTTTCGCCGAGGAGCTGGCCTCCTCCGATGAGAAGCCCGCTTCGGCGCCGCCTGTTGGCGCGCCGGAAATCGAAGAGGACGCCCTGCTGCTCGACGACCTTGTCGAGGACGCGCCCGTCATGTCGCAGGCCCAGGCTCCGGCCGAGGCCCCCAGCCAGAAACACAGCGAAGCCGACGAGGCCGACGATGAGGACATTCTCGACCTGAGCGCCTTCGGCACCGGTGGAGAGCTGGACCTTGCGCCGCCCGACGAGACCGCTGGCGGCAAGGACGGCATCATCGACCTCACCGGGCTTGATGAGCTTATTTCCGGCCTGGGCGACAGCAAGGAAGCCGCACCCGCCGCTCCCGCCGCCCCGGAGGAGCCCGCCCCGCCGGCGGACCTTCCCCTGGACAGCACGGACATGGCCGATCTGCTGGAGAACCTGGACGTTCCCAAGGCCGCCGCGCCGGAGGCCCCGGGCGACGACCTGCTGGAGCTCTCCCTTGGCGACCTGGTGGAGGATCAGCCCCAGGCCGAGCCCCTGGACCTGGAGCCTGCTGCGCCTGCGGCGGCCACCGCGTCCGAGGACTCCATCCTTGACCTGACCTTGCCGGACCTCTCCGATCCTGAGCCTGGCCGCGATTTGCTGGCCGAGCAGGAGCAGGCCGACATGGGCGGCGAACTCAACCTTTCCCTGGACGATCTGGTGGCGGACGAACCCGCGGCCGCTGCCGCGCCCCTGGCCGAGGAGCCTGCGGGGACGGCGCCCGCTGCCGCGTCCATGGACCAGCTGCTGGGCGACGAGCTTGGGCTGGGCGGCCTCATGGAGGGCATCGAAACCTCCGACGGCGAGCCTGAGCCCGAGATTTCCCTCGACGCCAAGGACCTGCTGGCCCAGATTCCCGATGCCGAAACGGCCGCCGGGGCACAGTCCGCGCCGGCCTTCGAACTTGGCGAGCCCGTTGCCGAACCTGTGGCCGAGGTCGAACCCGCTTTTGACTTCGCCGCCGCACCTGCCGCGGATTTTGTCCCCGCCGCTGCTTCTGAACCTGCCGTCGAGCCCGAATCCGCCTTTGGCGCGGACCTGGACGAGGTGCCGGAACTGCTGCGGCCCATCGACGAGGATACGGTCCTCGAGCCCGCGTTCGAAACGCAGCCCGAGCCGGCCCCGGCGGAGATGCCCCTGGCCGATGCCGCCCTTGTGGGCGCGGTGGCCGTGGGCGCCGTGGCCGCAGGAGCCGCCGCCGCTTCCACTTTGTCGGACCCTGCTTTGTCGGCCCAGGCCGCGCCCGTCGGCATCTCGAACGAGGAACTGAGCACGCTGCAGGAGCGCCTGGCCCAGCTGGCCACCCAGGTGACCGGAAACAGCGTCGCCGTGGTGCGCCTGGAAGGCAAGCTGGCCGAGCGCGAGAAGAATCTGGCCGACATCGAGGCCCGCCTCGAAGCCTCCCAGGCCGAGGCGCAAGCCCTGCGCGAGGAGCTTTCCGCCCTGCGCGCGCACCTGGAGGAGAGCCTGCGCACCCAGGACGAATCCGTGCAGCAGGAGCTGGCGCAGTCCGCCCAGTCCGCGGCGGACAAGTCCCAGGCCGCCATGGACAAGGCCCTTGGGGCCATGGACAAGGCCCTGGCCGCCCTGGACAAGGCGCAAAGCGCCTCGGACAAGGCCGACGCCCTGACCCCGCGGGTCGAAAGCGCCGAGATGACCGTACGCGGTGCAGGCGCACGCCTGGCCCAGATGGAGAACCGCCAGTCCCAGCTCGACCGCGAGGTCTTTGCCGAAATCACCCGCGCCGTCCCGCGCGAGGCCGCAAAGGTCATCCGCGAGGAGATCGCCCATCTGGCCGCTTCCATGCGCGAAGAATAAGCACAACGAAAAGCGCCATGCAAAAGGCCGCCCCCATTCGGGAGCGGCCTTTTTTTGCGCCTGCGCCGGTGCGGCCGGTGCTAGAGGGTGCGCGCCGGAACCAGCACGGACACGGGCTCCACGATGTCGAAGGAGTTCTTGGACTCGATGAGCCGGTAGATGTTGGTCTCGTTCAGCTCGGCGTCCTTGGCGAGCAGCAGCATGCCGTCCACGGAAACGATGTCCTCCTCCAGGATCATGTTCTCCTTGAGTTCGCGCATGTTCACGCGGCGGCGCACGTAGCCGGAGTCCACCGGAATGGTGCTCTCGAAGGCCTTGAGGATGGCGGGGTCGTACATGCCCTTGGTGCCGAACATCTGCACGAAGATGCTGGCGGCAGGCAGGCCCCGGTTGGCCAGCATGTCGTAGTCCAGCACGATCTTGAGGACGCGCGCGCCGTAGGGCGGGTTCTCATCGCAGCGCGCGTGCTGGTTTCTTATGATCTCGCTCACGAGCTCCATGCGCGGAATGTGGGCCAGCAGGCCCGCGCCGATGGTCGGGTGGCTTTCGAAGAGCCTGCGCTCGTCCGGGGCCAGGTCCTTGCCGGCGCGTATCTTCTCCAGCACGGTGCGCGGCAGCGACACGCAGCCGATGTGCGAAAGCATGGCCGCCATGTCCACTTCGAAAAATTGCGGAATGAGCAAGGCTTCGGACAGGCGGCGCACCAGGCCCTGGATGCGCAGGGAGCGCCCGAAGGCCGCGGGGTTGGCCAGGCTCAGCACGTCGCTTAGGGCCTGCACCGAGCCGTGCATGGTCTCCTCTAGGAAGCTTTGCTCGGCGGTGAGCAGCTTGTACTGCGCCAGGCCGGCCTCGATGTTGCGCGCCAATGTCTCCAGGGCGATGGGCTTGGTCACGCAGCGGAAGGCCCGGCCGTCCATGATGGCGTTCACCGCCATGTCCGTGTCGGCGTGGCCGGTGGAGAGGATGCCCACGGTGTGCGGGTGCGCGGTGCGGATGACGTCGAGCAGGGTCGGGCCGTCCTTCTTGGGCAGCTTGAGGTCGGTGAGGACCACGGCAAAGGGCCCGTGCGCGCGCACGGCCTTGAGGGCTTCCTCAATGCCCACGGCGCAGGTCAGCTCGAAGCGCTTGGCCAGCTGCTCGCGCGTGGAGCCGAGCGGGTTCGCCGCCCCTTCCACCATGAGGACTTTCTGCAGCATTGATTCTCCAGTGTCGTGAGGAATTGGCCCCATCGCGGGCCGCGTGTCAGAAATACATGGCTCGGCCCCGCTCTGCAACTGCGTAGGCGCGGAAGCATCTTGGCGCAATCTCCGGCTGCGTCGCACTCGACGAGGCGGGGGGTGGCGTGCTACTGGTGGCGGACCAAACAAAGGGGGAGGGGCCTCACCGGTTTCTTTCCCTTTCCCGCCCGGGGTCCACCGCGTGGTGCGGTCACGGCCATTTCCCACCGGGCGGGTTTTTCGGTCGCACAACCGGGCCAAAGCGGCTCGGATCGCGGGAGAAAGGCATGGATTCGCTGGAGAAGCAGGCCCTGCAGGTGGCCAAGGAAATCGTGGTCAAGTTCATTGAGGTCGGCCGCATTTCTCCGGCCAATTTCTCCGAGCATTTTGCGGAAATATATGGCGAGATCCTGACCACCGTGGCGGGCGGAGCGGTGTGCGATCCCGGCGCCGCGCCGAAGAGCGCCGCGGCCGCCGCAAAGAAAAAGGACAAGGTCGATTAGTCTCATGCAGCGTCCTCCTTCCCCGGAGCAAACCCAGCGCGATCAGCTGCACGGCCGTCAGGTGGCGGCCATGTTCGGCCGCATCGCCCGCTGGTACGACTTTCTCAACCACACGTTGAGCCTCGGCCTGGACATCTACTGGCGCTGGCGGCTGGCCCGCGTGGCCCTGCCCAAGCCCGGCGGCGTGGTGCTCGACCTTGCGGCCGGCACCATGGACGTGTCCCTGGCGCTCATCCGCCAGTACCCGGACATCCGCGTGGCCGCCGTGGACTACACGCTGCCCATGCTGGCGCGCGGCATGCAAAAGCTGGAAGGCGGCCCTGGTGAGCGCATTTTGCCCGCCCAGGGCGACGGCCGCAAGCTGCCCCTGGCCGACGAGTCCGTGGACGCGGCCACCATAGCCTTCGGCATCCGCAACATCCGCCCGCGCATGGCCGCCCACCAGGAGGTGCTGCGCTGCCTCAAGCCCGGCGGCCGCTTCTGCATCCTCGAATTCGGCACCGGCAGGCGCAAGGTCTGGGGCGGGCTGTATAATTTCTATCTCAATTCGGTGCTGCCGGGCTTTGGCAGGCTCATCTCCGGCGACCGCGCGGCCTACCGCTACCTGGCGGAGACCATCCGCGAGTTCCCGGACGAACGCCAGCTTTCGCAGGAGCTTATGGACGCGGGTTACGCGCGCGTGTTTCACGTTGCCATGCTCTCGGGCATCGTGTACCTGCATGTGGCGGAAAAGGCGGGCGAACTGCGCGGCGAAACCGACGCGTATACTGCGCCCGGCACGGCAAGCGGCGCCGCGGACACGCGCCCCTGCGAGGCCGTATCACCGGCCGGATCACCGGATAACGCGCAGGCTGGCGCGGCAGGACAGGACAGCGTTCTGCGCTGCTTCACCCCGCAGGATCCGGGCAAGGGTCCTGAAGACGAGTAGGCGGCGAGTGGACGGCGGTAAGCCGGAAAAGGCGCTGGGCCAGCGCGTTGCGGAATTTTTTGGCGAGTTAGAACGACCGGCCCAAAGCCACCAGCAGAACGCCCAGAATGATGGACGTGAGCCCCAGGATGCGCAGCGCGCGCGGCGGGCGGCTGGCCAGGGTGAGCAGGATGCCGGGCATCCTCTCGGCCAGGATGAAATAGGGCAGGCCCTCCAGCAGGAAGGCCAGGCCAAGGGCCATAAAGAAGAGCGACCAGTCGAGGTTCATGCGCTCCTTCTATCCGGGCGGGCACGGGTTGTCCACCGGCGGGGAGCGGGCTCTTCACGAGGAAGGTAAACACATGGGTTTGATCACCACCCTTGAGGATCTGAAGGCCGGGCGCGCCAGCATCGCCGTCGTGGGCCTGGGCTATGTGGGCTTGCCGTTGGCCGTGGCGTTGTCGCGGCATTTTCCCGTCATCGGGTTCGATATTTCGCAAAAGCGCGTGGACGAGTTGGAGAAGGGCAGCGACCGCACCGGCGAAGTGCTGCCCGAGAACCTCAAGAGCGCCAAGGTCGCCTATACCTGCGACCCCAAGCGCCTCAAGGACGCCGCCATCATCATCGTGGCCGTGCCCACGCCCATAGACGCGCACAGAAGCCCGGACCTGCGCCCGGTTGTGGGCGCCACGCGCACGGTGGGGGCCAACCTCGCCCCGGGCGCTGTCATCGCCTACGAATCCACCGTGTACCCCGGCCTTACCGAGGAAGTCTGCGTGCCCCTGCTGGAAGAGCAGTCCGGCCTCGCCTGCGGCAAGGACTTCTTCGTGGGCTACTCGCCGGAGCGCATCAACCCCGGCGACCGCGCGCACACGCTTGAGACCATCGTCAAGGTGGTGGCCGGGCAGGACCAGCCCACGGCCGACCTGCTGGCCGGCGTGTACGGCGCGGTGGTCAAGGCGGGCATCTTCCGCGCCTCGTGCATCAAGGTGGCCGAGGCCGCCAAGGTCATCGAGAACACCCAGCGCGACCTGAACATCGCCCTGATGAACGAACTTTCGGTCATCTTCGACCGCATGGGCATCGACACCCTGGAGGTGCTGGAGGCCGCGGGCACCAAGTGGAACTTCCTGCCCTTCCGGCCCGGTTTGGTGGGCGGCCACTGCATCGGCGTCGACCCCTACTACCTGACCTTCAAGGCGCAGGCCCTGGGCTTTTCGCCGCAGGTCATCCTGGCGGGCCGGTCCATCAACGACGGCATGGGCAAGTTCATCGCCGAAACCTGCGTGAAAAAGCTCATCGCGGGCGACGTGAAGGTGAAGGGCGCGCGCGTGGGCGTGCTCGGCTTCACCTTCAAGGAGAACGTGCCCGACCTGCGCAACACCAAGGTCATCGACGTGCTGCGCGAGCTTTCCGAGTTCGGCGTCACCGTGCTGGTGCACGACCCCATGGCCGACCCGGCCGAGGCCCGGCACGAGTACGGCATCGATCTTTCCGACCTTTCGGCCCTGCGCGGGCTCGACGCGGTCATTCTGGCTGTGGCGCACGAGCAGTACGCGGACATCGGCCTGGCCGAGCTGCGCAGCTGGTTCCGCGATCCTTCGGCGCCGCTTTTGCTGGACGTGAAGGGCCGCTTCGACCCGGCCGCGGCCAAGGCCGAGGGCTTCACGCTCTGGCGGTTGTAAGGTCATGCCGCTTCTGGTCGTCGCCGCCACCGGGCTGGAGCTTTCCGCCGCCCTTGGGGTAAAGGCCGACGGCCCGCAGGGCGCTGTGGTGGAGCTTTCCGCCCACGGCCGCCTCGTGCTGGCCCTGGTGACGGGCATCGGCGTTGTGAACGCGGCCCTGGAGCTGGGACGCGCGCTGACCCGGCCGGACGTGACCGGCGTGGTGGATTTCGGCGTGGCGGGCAGCTTCGACCTGGGCGCGCATCCCGTGGGCTCTGTGCGCCTGCTGGACCGGGAGTGCTGGCCCGAGTACGGTCTTTTGACCACGGGCGCTGTCGCTGCCGATGCGCGCGGCCTGGGCTTCGCCCTGAACGGCGTGCCCAATACGGCGGAGAACGCCGTCTTTGATCACCTGGCCTGGAACGGCCCGGCGGAACTTTCGGCCATGGGGCTTTATGCGCAGGGGTGGACCCCGGCGGCGGGCCTCACGGTCAGCGGCGTCACCGCGGACGCACAGCGCGCGGCCCTGCTTTGCCAGCGCTACGGGCCCCGCCTGGAGAACATGGAAGGCTTTGCCTTGGCCTACGGGGCCAGGCGGGCCGGACTGCCCTTTGCGGAGCTGCGCGCGGTGTCGAACCCCGTGGGCTCGCGTCCGCCCAAGGGCTGGGACCTGCCAGGCGCCCTTGCGGCGCTGGGACAGGCCGCGCGGCTGCTGCTGGCGCCCTGAGCCCGGTATGAAACCTACAACAAGCGGATGCGACGGCATGAACGAACTGCGCGCCTATTTCGCCGGGGAGATTCCCGGCATCAACGCCTTCCTCGCGGCGGAGGCGGACAAGTTCGACGGCCTTGTGCGCGAGGTGGCCCGCCACGTGCTGCTTTCCGGCGGCAAACGCATCCGGCCCATGCTGACCATTCTTTTCGCCCGCGTGCTTGGCCACGGCAAAGAGGACATGCTGGCCATAGCCTGCGCCATCGAGATGCTGCACACGGCCACGCTGCTGCACGACGACGTGCTGGACCAGGCCGAGACGCGCCGGGGCAAAACCTCGGCCCATGTGGCCTACGGCGTCACCGAGACCATCCTCGCGGGCGACGTGCTGCTGGCCCTGGCCAACAAGCTCGGGGCGGACTACGACATCCCGCGCCTCAACTCGCTCTTGGCGCGCGGCATAATGGCCACGGCAGAGGGCGAGATTCTGGAGCTGGCGCACACCGCCCGCCCCACGGTCGACCGCGACACCTATCTGAACATCGTCATCGGCAAGACCGCCCGGCTCATCGAGACCGCCTGCCGCTGCGGCGCGGCCCTGGCCACGCGCGAGCGCGGCGTGGAGGACATGGCCGGCGCCTACGGCCTCAATCTCGGCATCGCCTTCCAATTGGTGGACGACGCCCTCGACTACACCATTTCCGAGAGCGAGATGGGCAAGCCCGCCGGCGGCGACCTGCGCGAAGGCAAGATGACCCTGCCGCTCATCCTGCTGCTGGAGTCCCTGCCGGAGGCCGAGGCCGCGGAATTGCTGGCGAAGCTTCGGGAGAAGCGGTTGACGGAGGAGGAGGCCGGGCGCATAGTTGCTACGGTTCGTGAGAAAGGCTTGGCCGAGAAGACCCGCGAGGCCGCCAAGGCTTACGTCGCCTTGGCCCTGCGCGAGCTGGAGTCCCTGCCGGATTCGCCGGAGCGGACCGTGCTGGTCCAGGCCGCGGAGTACGTTCTCACCAGACGCAAGTGACCGGGGGGCCGATGGCCGAGAATCTGCTGCTCAACTCGCCGCATCTGCTTCAAAAAATATCTCTGTCGCCGGTGATGCTGCGCCTCATGCAGGAGGCGCTCAAGCCGGAGCCGGATTTTTCGGTCATGGCCGAAATCATCCGCCTCGACCCGGCCCTGGCCACCACCGTGCTGAATCTCGTGAACTCCGCCTTTTACAGCCTGCCCCAGCGCGTGACGGACCTGAACCGCGCCGCTCTGGTGCTGGGCAGCCGCGAAATCCTCAAAATGGCCGTCTCCATGACCCTGCACAAGGACCTGGAGCACGGCTTTCCCGACTGCCACTACGATTTCTACCCCGACTGGCGGCTCATCGTCTGGTCGTCCATCGCGGCCGAGCTTTTGGCCGCGCGGCTTTGCCCGGAGCAGACCGACCAGGCCTACCTGTGCTGTCTGCTCAAGGACGTTTCGCTGCTGTTTTTGCGCTGCGCCGCCAAGGACCTGCTGCCCGAGCCGGACCTGCGCGACCGCATCACCGTGCTGGGCAAGGACCAGCTTGCGCGCGAGGCCGAGGTCTGGGGCCTGCACCACGGCGCGCTTTCGCAAATGCTGCTGCTGCGCTGGGGCATTCCGCTTGAAATGTGCGAGAGCATCCGCTTCCACCACGACATGGACGGACTGCAGGACCAGGCGCCCCTGACGCAGGCGGTCATTCTGGCCACCCAGTGGTCGGAGATGGAGCTGGGCCATGCGGGCGGGCCCTTCAGCGTGGTGCAGTTCGAGGGCATGCTGCGCGGCATTCTGGGCATGACCGAGCGCGAGGTGGACGCCCTGCGCGGCGAATGCCTGACGCGCTTCCGCTCCATGCTGCAATCCCTGGGCATCGGCGAGGGCGACGAAAACCGGCCCTACTACCGCCATTCGGTCAAGGCCATGCAGGGCTACTGCTTCCTCAGCATGGACCTTTTGACCGCCGAGGGCGGGCTGGCCTCCGTGGCCCAGGTGCTGGGCAAGCACATCCGCCTCAACTGGGACATCAAAAATTGGGACGTGGCCCTCAAGTCGCCCCACCGCGACCTGTACCGGCTGTACCACCTGACCCCGGAAGGCAAGCTGGAGCGCGCCGAGGACCGCTACACCATCGGCCAGATCCCCTGGCGCATCAAAACTCCCGGCTTTGAGATAAGCTCCGCCGGGCACCACCTGGGCGAGCTGCGCGTGGGCGAGGCCAACCTGCCGAGCATCGAGCAGGACAACCTGCGCCTGTACCTGCGCTTCTTCGGCCAGGGGTTCGAGCATTACTGCGCCCGGCAGGCCGTGTTGGAGGAAAAGGCCCTGGCCTTTGACAGGATCCCCATCGGCGTGGCCCGGCTGGATTTCTCCGGACACGTGGTGGAGGCCAACGGCAAAGTCGACGAGTTCTTGAGCCTGGAGCGGCCCGCCAGGGGCGGCGTCTTCAGCGAGCTTTTGGCCAAGCGCCTGCCGCAGGAGACCATCGCCGAGTTCGAGCATTTCCTGGCCGATCCCGCGCGCGGGCAGTTCGGCAAAATCGACTACTTTCTGGCCAAGGACGCCAGCGGGGCCAGCTTCGACGGCGCGCTGTACCTCTCCGCCCACCGCATGGAGGACGTGCACGGCCGCAGCATCCTGGCGCTCATCGAGGACCTGCGGGAGCTCTCCGAAGTCGAGGTGCAGACCCTGCGCCGCAAGAATTTTCTGGAGCGGCTCATCGGCTCCATGCACGAGCTCGTGCTCACCGTGGGCGAAAACGGCGTCATCGCGTTCTGCTCCCGCCAGGACCTGGGCCTGGCAGGCAGGCCTTTCTTCACGGTCTTCCAGCCCTCGGAGTGCTGCGTGGACACCTGGAGCCCCTGCCTGCTGACGGCGGAGTGCCCGGGCCATGTGGAGGCCGTGCTGCACCCGGAAGGCGGCGAGGAGATGGCCTTCGAGCTTTCCTTCGCCCCGCTGGGCGGGCCTGCCGGTGGTCGGACAGGCTCCGGCGGCGTGCTGAACCGCGAATGCCTGGTGGTGGGACGCGACCTGACGCACATCCGCCGCCTGGAGGCCAAGCTCAAGCTGCGGGCCATGCTCGACGGCCTGACCGGGCTGTACAACCACTACCAGTTCCACACCACCCTGGAGCGCGAGGTGGGCCGCAGCCGCCGCACCGGGCGCGGCATGGGCCTTGTGTTCTGCGACCTGGACAAGTTCAAGGGCGTCAACGACTCCCACGGGCACCTCGCGGGCGACCAGGTGCTCAAGCGCATGGGCTCCCTGCTGCTGCACCTTGTGCGCCAGGGCATGGATTTTCCCTGTCGCTACGGCGGCGACGAATTCGCGGTCATCGTCAGCGAGGTGGACGAGGCGCGTCTGCATTCCATCGGGCAGCGCATCTTGGCCGATGTGCGCGAACAGTTCGGCGGGCTGGTGAGCGTCAGCGTGGGCGTGACCATGCTGCGCCCGCAGGACACCCCGCAGGGACTGCTTGGCCGGGCGGACAATCTGGCCTACAAGGCCAAGGCGGCCGGGGGCGACACCCTGGTGGGGGAATGACCCCCCGTTTGCGCTGAAAACACGCTAGAAATGGCCGGAACCCCGGCTTTTTAAGGAGAGCTTCGTATGCTTCTGCGCTTTGAATTGGGACTGAAGCCCCAGGTGCGCGACGTGGTTGGCGAGCGCGTGGCCCGCAAGATCAAAAGCGAGCTGGGCCTCGACCTGGCCGGGGTCAACATCGTGCGCGTGTACACGGTCGAGGGCATAGACGCGGCCCAGGCCCAGGCTGTGCTGGACGCCGGCGCCCTGCACGACCCGGTCCTGCACGAAATTTCCCTCTCCCCCTGTGAAAGGGCCGAAAGCCCCGACTGGGTGCTTGAGGTGGGCTTTCGCCCCGGCGTGACGGACAACGAGGCCAAGACCGCGCGGGAGACCATCCTGCTGGTGCTGGGGCTCGACGCCAAGGCCCCGGTCCGCGTGTACACCAGCGTGCAGTACCTGCTGCGCGCCGCGCCGGGCCAGAACCTTGACGAGAAGACCGTGCTGCACATCGCGCGCGACCTGCTGGCCAACGAGCTCATCCAGCGCTTTGAATACAAGTCCGCCGCGCAGTGGAAGGCCGAGCCCGGCTTTGCGCCCAAGGCCGCGCGCGTCACCGGCCAGGCCAGCGACGCCGTGGCCGTGATCCCGCTCACCACCATGACCGACGCGGAGCTTGCCGCCTTCAGCCGGGCCAACACCCTGGCGCTCTCCCTGGGCGAGATGAAGACCATCGTGGAGCACTTCAAGGACCCGGCCGTGCGCGCCGCCCGCAAGGCCGCCGGTCTGCCGCCGGAGCTGGTGGAGAACCCCACCGACGCCGAGGTGGAGGTGCTGGCCCAGACCTGGAGCGAGCACTGCAAGCACAAGATATTCACCGCCAACATCGACTTCGAGGACGTGGAGCAGGGCAGGCGGCGCACCGTCAGCAGCCTGTTCAAGACCTGCATCCAGAACAGCACCAAGGCCATCCGCGCGGCCAAGGGCAAAGACGACTTCTGCCTGTCCGTGTTCAAGGACAACGCTGGCGTCATCCGCTTCAACGACAAGCTGAACGTCTGCATCAAGGTGGAGACGCACAACTCGCCCTCCGCCCTTGATCCTTACGGCGGAGCGCTCACGGGCATCGTGGGCGTGAACCGCGACCCCATGGGCACGGGCCTGGGCGCGAATCTTTTGTGCAACACCGACGTGTTCTGCTTCGCCTCGCCCTTTTATGAAGGCGAGCTGCCGCCCCGGCTGCTGCACCCCCGCCGCGTGCTCGAAGGCGTGCGCGAGGGCGTGGAGCACGGCGGCAACAAGAGCGGCATTCCGACCGTCAACGGGGCCATCGTGTTCGACGAGCGCTACCTGGGCAAACCCCTGGTGTACTGCGGCACCATAGGCACCATGCCCACCCGCGTGGCCGGACGCCTGAGCCACGAGAAATGCGCGCTGCCCGGCGATGTCATCGTCATGAGCGGCGGGCGCATCGGCAAGGACGGCATCCACGGCGCCACCTTCTCGTCCGAGGAGCTGCACGAGGGGTCTCCCGCCACGGCCGTGCAGATCGGCGACCCCATCACCCAGCGCAAGATGTATGACTTCCTCATGCGCGCGCGCGACCGCGGGCTTTACAACGCCATCACCGACAACGGCGCGGGCGGCCTGTCCTCGTCCGTGGGCGAAATGGCCCAGGACTGCGGCGGCTGCGATCTCGACCTCTCCAAGGCCCCGCTCAAGTACGACGGCCTCAAGCCCTGGGAGATCCTCATCTCCGAGGCGCAGGAGCGCATGACCTGCGCGGTGCCCAAGGACAAGCTCGACGAGTTCCTGGCCCTTTCGAAGGAAATGGACGTGGAGAGCACGGCGCTCGGCACCTACACCGATTCCGGCTTCTTCAACGTGCGCTACGGCGCAAAGCCCGTCACCTGCCTTTCCATGCACTTTCTGCACGAGGGCCTGCCGCAGATGGAGCTTGCCGCCCGCTGGGAGCGCCCCGCGTGCAAGGCCGACCCGCTGCCGCAGAACGTCGACCAGGACAAGCTGCTCAAGCGCATGCTGGGCCGGCTCAACATCTGCAGCAAGGAATACGTCATCCGCCAGTACGACCACGAGGTGCAGGGCAGAAGCATAGTGAAGCCGCTGGTGGGCGTGAAGCGCGACGGCCCGGCCGACGCCGCGGTCATCCGGCCCGACTACGACAGCGACGAGGGGCTGGTGATCTCCAACGGCATTTGCCCCAAGTACAGCGACCTGGACGCCTACTGGATGATGGCCTGCGCCATCGACGAGGCCGTGCGCGGGGCCGTGGCCGTCGGCGGCGACCTGCGCTACATGGCCGGCACGGACAACTTCTGCTGGTGCGACCCCGTTGAGAGCGAGACCACGCCCGACGGCAAGTACAAGCTGGCCCAGCTGGTGCGCGCCAACGAGGCCCTGGACCACTTCTGCCGGGGCTTCGGCGTGCCGTGCGTTTCCGGCAAAGACTCCATGAAGAACGACTACAAGGGCGGCGGGGTCAAAATCTCCATTCCGCCCACGGTGCTCTATTCCGTCATGGGCAAGATGCCGGACGTGAAGCTGGCCGTGACCTCCGACTTCAAGCGCGCGGGCGACTTCGTCTACGTGCTGGGCCTGACCCGGCCGGAGCTTGGCGGCTCGGAGTTCGCCAGCGAGCTCGGGCTCGCCTGCGGCCAGGTGCCGCAGGTGGAGCTTGTCTCGGCCCGCGAACGCTACCTGACGTACTTCAAGGCCACACAGCAAAAGCTCGTCAACGCCTGCCACGACTGCTCCGACGGCGGTCTTGGCGTGGCCCTGGCCGAGATGTGCATCGGCGGCCGCCTGGGCGCGGATGTCGACCTGGCCCTTGTGCCCCAGTGCGGCTGCGAATCGGCGCTGGAGCTGCTGTACAGCGAGTCCGCCAGCCGCTTCGTGGTCAGCGTGAGCCCGGACAAGGCCGCGGCCTTCGAGGCCATGTTCGCCGGGCAGCATTGCGCGAGGATCGGCATCGTGACGCAGGGCGATTTGCAACTGGTGCAGTCGGGTACGGCATTGTTGCAGTCGCCTGTGGAGGCCCTGGCCGAGGCCTTCAAGGCGCCACTGAACTGGTAGGAAACAGATACGCGGCATTGAACAGCCGGGAGCGTCGAAAGCGGCGCTCCCGGCTGTTTTCTTTTTGGGGGAATACGATTGGGTAGTGACGATGGCGGTGTTCTGGGGTAATGCTATCGGGGCTTAAGTATACTGCGAAATAGCCGATATGAGCAGCATCTCTGGAGGTTTTGCCGTGCAAAAGTCCGCATGTTTTATATTTTGCGTCATGGCGCTTGTCTCTTTCGTCGCCACAGCAGTGGCCGCGGACAAAAGCGAGGCGAAATACGTAGGCTCGGCAAGCTGCGAAGGCTGTCACGAGAAAGAATACGCCAACTTCACCAAGTACGCCAAAAAAGCCCATTCCGACCGCAGCGTGAAGATCATGGCCAGAAAGCTCACCCCGGAGGAGCTGAAGGGCTGCTACGGCTGCCATACCACGGGCTACGGCAAGCCCGGCGGGTTTGTGAGCTACGAGAAGACGCCGGAGCTGGGCCACGCCGGTTGCGAGGTTTGCCACGGCCCCGGTTCCGCCCATGTGGATTCCGGCGGCAAGAAGAACCTCATCAAGGGCAAGGGCCGTCTCAACATCAAGGATTGCGAGACCTGCCACAATTCCGAGAGGGTGGCCAACTTCCGCTTCAAGCCCATGCTCTTCGGCGGGGCGCACTAGGAGGCCGGCCATGATCATCACCCCTGAAACCATCCGCAAGTCCCTGACGGCAAAAGTTCTGGTGCTCACCGTCGCCGTCAGCGGCGTGGTGTTTTTGTGCCTGTTTTTGGCAACCTCCTTTTGGCAGCGCAAGTCCATGCTGGGCGAGGTGGAGCACAGCGCCCAGCGCGACAGCCGCATGATCTCCATGGTCGTGGAGGAGCCCATGCGCCTGGGCGACAACGACGCCACCAAGGCGCGCTTCGCCGATTTGTCCGGCCAAAATAAAGACATAAACATCTACATGGTGGATTATGATGGCAACATCACCTATTCCACCGACAACGCCACCGAGCGCAAGGCCATAAACGACGTGCTGCCCCACCCGGACTGCCGCGCCCTTGTGGCCAAGGGACTCAAGGAAAAGATCGAGACCGGCGACCTCATGAACATGTCGGGCATCAACTTCTACACGGAAGTGAAGTCCATTCCCAACGAGCCCGCCTGCTACCACTGCCACGGCCAAAGCCGCCCCATTCTAGGGGCGCTCATCACCCGGCAGGACCTGACCAAGCAGTTCGGCTCGCTGCGCCTCACCCAGGCCCTTACCGCCGTGCTTTCCCTGGCGGGCATGCTGGCGCTCAGCTTCGTCGTCTTTTTGTTCATCAAGCGCACCGTGTTGGCACGCATCACCTCCATCGAGCGCAGCGCCGACGAGGTCATCCAGGGCAACCTGAACGCCCGCTTCGCCGTGGAAGGAGAGGACAGGCTGGCCGTGCTGGCCAACCACCTCGGCAGCATGGTGGAGCGCATCAAGGACCAGTTGGAATACAACAAGGGCCTGCTCGACGGCATCATCGTGCCCATGATGGTCACGGACGGCCTCGGCGTCATCACCTTCGCCAACGCGCCGCTTTTGGGCATCCTCGGCAAGCCGGGCAAAGACGTGCTGGGCCATTGCCCGGACATGGTCTTTTATGGCGAAAAGCGCGAAACCCTGACCCAGAAGGCCCTGAACGCCTGCGCGAACATGAGCGGCAACCTGCGCTTCACCCGGGGCGACGGCGTGGAGTTTCCCCTGCACGCAGAGGTTTCGCCCCTGAAAAACGCCCATGGCGAGGCCGTGGGCGCCATCACCATGCTGGTGGACCTGACCCAGGAAGAACAGTCGCGGCAGCGCATTGAGGCGCACCGCGAGGTGCTGCTTTCCGTTGCCAACGAGGTGACCCAGGTGGCCCTGCGCCTGGAGCAGGCCTCGGACCAGCTGACCGGCCAGATGGACGAGCTGACCCAGGGCATGGACAACGCCTCGGGCCGCACGCACAGCATGGCCACGGCCATGGAGGAAATGAACGCCACCGTGCTTGAGGTGGCGCGCAACGCCAGCGAAACGGCCGAGGCCTCGGGCAAGGCCAACAGCGTGGCCCGCGAGGGCGGCGACATGGTGCAGAGCACCCTGACCGAGATCCGCCACGTGGCGGCCACCACCGAAAGCCTCTCCGGCGCGCTGGGCGAGCTTTCCAAAAGCGCGCAGGGCATCGGCCAGGTCATGGGCGTCATCAACGACATCGCCGACCAGACCAACCTGCTGGCCTTGAACGCCGCCATCGAGGCGGCCCGCGCGGGCGACGCCGGGCGCGGCTTCGCCGTGGTTGCCGACGAAGTGCGCAAACTGGCCGAAAAGACCATGACCGCCACCAAGGAAGTGGAGACGGCCATTTTGCAGGTGCAGAAGAGCACCGAGGGCGCCGTGCACGAAATGGACTCCGCCAAGGTGCGCGTGGACAAGACCACAGAGCTTGCCGGCGGCGCGGGCGGCATGTTGACGGAGATCGTGAGCGCTTCGGACCGCATTGCGGACATGGTGCGCTCCATCGCCACCGCCGCGGAGGAGCAGTCCGCCACCTCCGAGGAAATCAACCTGAACGTGAGCGAGATCAATACTCTTTCCGGGCAGATGTCGACGGACATCCAGACCGCGAACGAGCGCATCCGCGAGGTGGCGAACATGGCCCGGGAGCTTGCGCGCCTGGTTGAAAAATTCCGCAGCGAGGAGTAGACGGTCTATAGGCCCCCCGGCTCAACCCGGAGTGTATCTATGGAATCTCCTCTTGAACGACGCCAGTTCGGCCGCCTGCATCTGCTTGCCTATGGCCGCGACAAGACCTGCACCGTGGAAATCGACGGAGCAAGCTTTGTCGCGGTCCTCATCGACATCAGCTCCGGTGGGGCGCGTCTGAAGCACGTGCCGCCCCCGGCGCTGCCCGCTTCAGCCAAGATCGTGACCTTCTCGGTGCAAAACCTGGATGACGGCGGCCTGCTGCAACAACTCGCCGCCGCGGTGCGCTGGCGCAACGGCCAGGAACTCGGCATCAAGTTCGACCAGAGCTTGGATGTCGGCATCCACACCCTGCAAAAGCTGGTTTGCTGAGTCCCTGATTTCTCCTGGCGGCTCCATGCGCGGATGTCTGTGCATATGACCGCTGTTATCGGTTTGCCTGATGCGGTATCGATACCCTATCGGATTGCTTGGCAAATGCGGCATATTTCAGTATGGACGCGCAAATCGTCCTCACTTTTATAATGCCCGCCGCTTGACTTTGGTCGAGTTGGCTATTAGGAATTATTCTCAGCACTGAGAGGTAGCCATGGAATCTGAAGAAAAAAAAGGTGTCCGTCTGTCGCGCCAGCGCGAGACCATCCTTGCGGAACTGTGCAAGGTGAAAACCCACCCCACCGCAGACGAGGTCTATGACATGGTGCGCAAGATCATGCCCAGAATCAGCCTGGGCACGGTGTACCGCAACCTGGATTTCTTGAGCAGCAGGGGAGTGGTGCTCCGCCTTGGCGGCGCCGGAACGCAGAAGCGTTTCGACGGCAACCCGGACCCGCATCCGCATCTGCGTTGTTCCGTGTGCGGCCGGGTGGACGACCTTGAGTATCCTCTGCACCTGCCGGAGCTCCCGGTGGAGCAGTCCATGGGCTACAGCAGCCTGCGGTGCGATGTGGAGTTCGTGGGGGTGTGCCCCATGTGCGCCGAGAATAAATGCAGCTAAGCACGCTTTAGCCGTCACATTTTTCTGGCGCTCTCCACTCGATATGGTATTGATGAATTGTGGCAAACAGCCAAGCCTGCGCTTGCGCCCAAGAAGGAGTTATCATCATGAGTCTTCGCGGAACCCGCACTGAAAAGAATATCCTCACCGCCTTTGCCGGAGAATCCCAGGCCCGCAACCGCTACACCTACTTTGCGGCCGCGGCCAAAAAAGAAGGCTTTGTCCAGATCTCGGCCGTTTTCGAGGAAACCGCCAACCAGGAAAAAGAGCACGCCAAGCGCCTGTTCAAGCTGCTTGAGGGCGGCGAGGTGGAGATCACCGCGGCGTTCCCGGCCGGCACCATCGGCACCACCGTGGAGAACCTGAAGGCCTCGGCCGGCGGCGAGCACCACGAGCAGGCGTCCATGTACCCCGAGTTCGCCAAGATCGCCCGCGAGGAAGGTCTTACCGAAATCGCCGTCATCTTTGAGGCCATCGCCGTGGCCGAACGCTTCCACGAGAAGCGCTTCCTGGCCCTTGCCGCCAACATCGAGAATTGCAAGGTCTTCAAGAAGGACAAGAAAGTCACCTGGCGCTGCCGCAACTGCGGGTACATCTACGAGGGCGAAGCCGCCCCCAACAAGTGCCCGGCTTGCGCGCATCCCCAGGCCCATTTCGAGCTGTCTGAAGAGAACTGGTAACCCTGAGCCAACGCAAAGAGCGAGGAGTAACTATGGGAATCGAATGCGGACAGGTCTACAAATGTGATACGTGCGGGAACATCGTGCTTGTCGTGCATCCCGGCGGCGGCGAACTGGTCTGCTGCGGCGCGCCCATGAAACTCATGGTCGAGAACACCGTCGATGCAGCCAAGGAAAAGCACGTCCCGGTCATCGAGAAGGTTCCCGGCGGCTACAAGGTCAAGGTCGGCGCCGTGCCCCACCCCATGGAGGAGAAGCACTGGATCGAGTGGATCGAGCTGATGGCCGACGGCATGGTCATGACCAAGCTGCTCAAGCCCGGCGACGCCCCCGAGGCCGTGTTCATCACCGACGCCAAAAGCGTCTCCGTGCGCGAGTACTGTAACCTGCACGGACTCTGGTCCGCCAAGTCCTAGCAGTCACGTTGAGCGAGGGAGGACGCCGAATGGCCGAACCGGAAGAGATGTACCAGTGTCAGAACACCAACTGCGGGTACATCTACAACCCAGACAAGGGCGACCGCAAAGGCAAGATTCCCGCGGGCACCAGCTTTGAGGACTTGCCGGATGACTGGAAGTGTCCTATCTGCGGCGGAGGCAAGAAGTGCTTCCGGCCCCTGGCCGGACCCGGCTCCACCCGCGAGGTGAGCTGCCCCACACCCACCCAAGGAGAACCCACGATGCAGAAGTACGTGTGCAATATCTGCGGCTATGTGTACGACCCCGAAGCCGGCGACCCGGACAACGACGTGAAGCCCGGCACCAAATGGGAAGCTGTGCCCGCCGCGTGGTCCTGCCCCATCTGCGGAGCCTCCAAAGAGAACTTCAGCCCTGAATAAGTATATTATGTCGGCAGAATAGCCGCATACTGCCAACTACGTACGGAGCGCCTTCTTGACAGGAGGGCGCTCCTCGTGTTTTGACAAAAACGCGTAAATGCACGGCTGCCCGCGCTTTTTTCGCGCCGGGCCTCACGCTTCCTTCCCCCAAATGGACCCCGAACGGAGACCAGCATGAAACCAGTTGAAATCAAGAAAGATATTTTTTGGGTTGGCGCAGTGGACTGGAACAGCCGCGACTTCCACGGTTATTCCCTTTCGCCGCGCGGCACCACCTACAACGCGTTTCTGGTGAAGGACGAAAAGATCACCCTGTTCGACACGGTGAAGGCCGACTTCACCAGCGAGCTCATGTGCTCCATAGCCCAGGCCTGCGGCGGCACGCCCCGCATCGACTACATGGTGGTGAACCACCTGGAGCCGGACCACGCGGGCTGCCTGGATACCATCGTGGAGCGCTACCACCCGGAAAAGATCTTCTGCTCGCCCATGGGTGAGAAAGCCCTGCGCTCCTACTACCACAACTCGCAGGACTGGCCCGTCGAGGTCGTGCCCACGGGCGCGTCCATCAAAATCGGCAAGCGCACCGTGCAGTTCATCGAAACGCGCATGCTGCACTGGCCCGACAACATGATCTCCTACATCCCCGAGGACAAGATCGCCTTCTCGTCCGACGCCTTCGGCCAGAACTGGGCCAGCACCGAGCGCTTCGCCGACGAGGTGGACCGCCATGCCCTGAACGCCGCCCTGGCCGACTACTACGCCAACATCGTGCTGCCGTACTCGCCCGTGGTGCTGAAGACCCTGGACCAGCTCGCCGGCATGAACCTCGACATCGACATGCTCTGCCCGGACCATGGCCTCATTTGGCGCGGCAAGGACGAAGTGGCCCACGCCCTGAACAGCTACCGCGAGTATGCCCTGCAGAAGCCCACCAAGAAGGCCGTCATCGTGTACGACACCATGTGGCACAGCACGGAGAAGATGGCCCGCGCCATTTGCGACGGCCTGGCCGACGAGGGCATCAGCGTGCGCATCATGAGCGTGAAGCACAACCACCACAGCGCCGTCATGCGCGAGGTGTTCGACGCCGCGGCCGTGCTCGTGGGCTCGCCCACGCACAACAACGGCATTCTGCCCCTGGTGGCCGATGTGCTGACCTACATGAAGGGCCTGCGCCCGCAGAACAAGCTTGCCGCGGCCTTCGGCTCCTTCGGCTGGAGCGGCGAGTGCGTCAAGATCATCACCGAGCATTTGACCGGCATGGGCATGGAGCTCATCGAGCCCGCCGTGAAGGTCAAGAACCTGCCCAGCCACGAGACCTACCAGGCCTGCTTTGAGCTGGGCAAAAAGGTCGGCCAGGCCATCAACGCCAAGCTGTCCGCCTAGGCGCACACAGTCGACACGGGGAGGGCCGCGCGCCCTCCCTTTTTTTTCCGCAACGCCAAGGGGGCATGGTGGCCGATAGCGCAGCAGGAATGGTCTGGTTCATCGGGGCGGGGCCGGGCGACCCGGAGCTCATCACCGTCAAGGGCCAGCGGCTCATCGCCAGCGCCGACCTCATCGTCTACGCCGGGTCGCTCGTCCCGCGCGAGGTGCTTGCCGGCGTGCGCCCCGGCGTGCGCGTCATCGATTCCGCGCCGCTCTCCCTGCCGGAGACCCACGCCCTGCTGCGCGACTGCGCCCTTTCGGGCGGCATGGCCGCGCGCGTGCACACGGGCGAGCCCTCCATCTACGGCGCCGTGCAGGAGCAGGCCGCGTTGCTCGATGCCGACGGCATCGCCTGGGACGTGGTGCCCGGGGTTTCCAGCGCCTTTGCCGCCGCTGCCGCTGCCAAGGTCTCCTTCACCGCGCCCGGCGGGCCGCAAACCTTCATTTTAACGCGCATGAGCGGCCGCACTCCCGTGCCCGCCCCGGAGTCCCTGCCGCTTTTGGCCGCCCACGGCGCGGCCATGGCCGTGCTGCTCAGCGCGGGCGATCCGGAGCGGCTCCAGGCCGAGCTGCTCGCTGGCGGCTACGCGCCCGAGACGACCGTGGTGCTGGGGCACAAGGTGGGCTGGCCCGGCGGCGAGGTGCGGCGCGCGAAGCTGGGCGACCTTGCGCGCACGGCCCGCGAGGCGGGCTTCACCCGGCAGACCGTGTTTCTCGTTTTGCCGGGCGAGGATCTCGACCCCGCCGCGGCGCGCTCCAAGCTTTACGATCCGTCCTTTACGCACGGCTGGCGCGAGGGCGCAAACCCCGAGGGGGACTCCTGATGCGGCAATTCGGCGTGGCCACAACCCGGCGCGAGGAGTTCGTGGACATCACCCGGCAAGTGGCGCAGGCCTTGGCCGAAAGCGGCCTTGCGGAAGGCGCGGTGCTGGTCTACTCGCCGCACACCACCGCAGGCGTCACCATCAACGAGGGCGCGGACCCGGACGTGAAGCGCGACATGCTGGCACATCTTGCCGCCATGGTGCCTCTCGACGGCGGCGCCTCGCGCTTCCGCCACGCCGAGGGCAACAGCGACGCGCACATCAAGACGAGCCTCATGGGCCCGTCGCAGCTTGTGCCCGTCAGCGGCGGCAGCCTGCAGCTCGGCACCTGGCAGAAGATCTACCTCTGCGAATTCGACGGCCCAAGGCGGCGCATGGTGCTGGTGCAGACGCTTGCATCGGGGGAGGGCGCATGAGCGAGCACTTCAAGCATTTTCAGAACGCCGCGTGCGAGTATTTTCCCTGCCACAAGGGCGTGGATACGGCCGCGTTCAACTGCCTGTTCTGCTACTGCCCGCTGTTCTTCCTCAAGGACTGCGGCGGCAACCCGGCCTGGCGCGGGCTGGTGAAGGACTGCACCGGCTGCTCCCTGCCGCACGCTCCCGGCGGCTGGGCGGCCATTCAGACGCGCCTGGGCCAGGCCTATGCGGAGCTGCGCGCGGGCGCGGCGCCACGCACGCTTGGGCCGGAGCCCGAGGGAGAGAACAAGGACTAGCCTCTCGATCCGCATCCCCCGCGGACACAGGCTGCGCCGCTGCCAAGTGCTCTTCCTGCTCCGTTCCAGGGCCCCAGCGCACAGCGTCAGGGCTTCTCTAAAATTGGACCAGCCAGCCTCTCAACCCCTCGCCGCCCGCTTTTCCGCAAGCAAAAGGGCTGGGACGCTTTGCGTTCCAGCCCTTTTGCTTGCCCTGAGGGGGCCCGGGGGGAATCATTCCCCCCGGAAACAATTCTTCTCTCCGCCTAGGCCTCGCCGCTTTTGCGCACGGGGTAGGGCGTGGTGCTGGCCTTGACGGCCTTGCCCAGCCAGTCCACGGCCTTGCCCAGGTGGTTCATGTTCCGCAGGGCCTCGTCGTCCTCGGCAACCTTGCCCGGCTCCAGGCCGTAGCCCATGTTCCAGTAAGTGGAGCCCGGCATGATCATCTGCGAGATGGAGAACAGGTGGTTCATGGTGTCGAACACATGGGTGGCCCCGCCGCGCCGCACGGCGACAACCGCCGCGCCGATCTTGCCGGCCAGCAGGCAGCCGTTGGCCATGGCCACCATGCCCGCACGGTCGATGAAGGCCTTCATCTCGGCCGTGACATCCGCGAAATACGTGGGCGAGCCCAGGATGATGGCGTCGGCGTCGATGACCTTGGCATAGACTTCGTTGAAGGCGTCCTTGCCGAAGACACAACGCTTGTCCTGCGTTTCCCAGCACTTGAAGCAGGCGCGGCAGCCGTGGATGTTCTTGCCGCCGATCTGGATGATTTCGGTTTCCCACCCGGCCTTGGCCAGGGGTTCCAGAACCTTTTCCAGCAGCAGGCGGGTGTTGCCTTCTTTCCGGGGACTTCCGTTGATGGCGATGACTTTCATGGGACCTCCGTTTTGGTGTGCTTGACTCCCGAACCCGACACGCCTACTTCATACGAACTACATGCACATATGACAAGTACTGAATATTTTGTCAGGTACTAACACTGTGTATAGTGCATAAGCATCACCAGGAGGAACGCATGTCCGAATCCTGCGCCATGAAGGAGCTTGGGGGCAAGACATACCGCTGCTTTTTCGAGCTTGCGCTCTCGGTCATGGGTGGCAAGTGGAAGCCCATCATCCTGTATCATCTGGGTCAAAAGGGCGTGCAGCGCTTCAGCGAACTGCGCCGCAGCATGCCCGACGTGACCGACCGCATGCTGACGCGGCAGCTGCGCGAGCTGGAGACCGACGGGCTCATCCGGCGCGAGGTGTACCGCCAGGTGCCGCCGCGCGTGGAGTACTCCCTCACCGAACCGGGGCTGGGGCTGTTTCCCATTCTGGTCTCCATGCGCGACTGGGGCGCGGGCTACGAAAAGGCCATGGGCGCCGCGCCCACGCCCGCAAGCGAGGCCTACGACGCCGACCGCGCGCCCCGGCTGCATCCGCGCTATAGCGCAAGCGCGCCTCGGCACGATTCTTCCCTGTCGGACTGAAGCTCCTTTGACGCGCCGGCGCTTTCGTCCGTCCCGCCCTTGCTCAACCTTCAGGCGGAGGGGGCTGCCAGACGTGCTCGGTTCGCGGCGCTGACGGCAACGTCGCATCCTTTGCGGCCTGCGGCGAAATGTTGCGGCTTGCCCGGCCTGAGGCGCCTTTGCGCCTGCCAAGGGACCACAGCTGGAGCATGGCGCAGGGCGTCTCCCGCCAACAGCCCATGCTTTTCCGGCGGCATGAGCGACAGTCGCACACTCTGAATCCATTGCCCATTTGACGTTTTGTCGTCATTACAGCTCGTTGCGGATGGCCAGCCCATGCGTTCCGCATGTGGCGGGCCTTGGTGTTTGGCCTGTGCGCGTCCGCTCCAACAAGGACTGATGCTGAGGCTTGACAGCGTTCAGTCAACGCATTAATCAGCGATTCAAGCGTTGGTTGAATCGCTGACTGAATTGGTGCCGGATCGTCTTGCACAAGGAGCTGACATGGATACGAAGCAGCGCATATTGCAGGTTGCGCGCGAGGCATTTGCCGAGAACGGAGTCAAGGACGCCACGGTGCGCGACATCTGCGCCAAGGCCGGAGCCAACATGGCGGCCATCCACTATCACTTCGGCAGCAAGGAAAAACTGTTCATGGCCGTGCTGACGGAGCTCATGCTGTCGAGCGAGAAGCGCTACCCCTCCGACATGGGCCTGCCGCCAAACTCCCCGGCGCAGGACCGTCTCAAGGCGTACATCACCTCCCTGCTCTACAAGATCGCGGGCAGCGGCGACGCCCAGGAAGAGAAGCTCAACAAATTGTTCACGCAGGAATTCTGCGACCCGTCCGAGAATTTCGGCGTGCTGATGGAGCGCTTCATCAAGCCCCAGCACGCGCAGCTGCTCGGCATCGTGCGCGAGCTTCTGCCTCCGGGAACGGAGGAGCGCACCGTGCAGCTCTGCACGGCGGGAATCCTCGGCCACTGCCTGCTGTTCGACAACTTGCGCCAGATGATCCTCCGCATCTGCCCGCAAATCTCCCTCGATGCCTTGGGTGTTGAGTTCGTGGCGAAATTCGTGTTTGAGTTTTCATTGGCGGGCATCGCGCAGGCCAAGGGGTTCAAGGGGGAATAGCATGCAGTTTTCGTTGCGCATGAGCGGCAAGCGGCTGGGCGTTGCCGGGGCGGTTCTTGTGGTGATCTTCGCCCTGTCCGCGCATGTCCTTTTCAAGGGCAAGCAGGCCGCGCCCGCCCCCATCCCTGTGCGCGTGGTGGCGGCGGAGGGCGCGGTGAGCGCCGCCGGGCTGCGCTATTCCGCCAGCATCAAGCCCCATGAGCAGGTGGAGCTGGCCTTCAAGGTGGACGGCTACGTGCGCGAGATCGTTTCCGTAAAGGGGCCGGACGGCAGCGTGCGCGAACTGCGCGCGGGCGACCACGTGAGCCGCGGCATGGTGCTGGCCCGCCTGGACGACAAGGACCACGCCGCCTACGCCCGGCAGGCCCGCGCCGCCCTGGCCGAGTCCCAGGCCGCGCTGGTCCAGGCCCAGAAGGACCATGAGCGCGCTCACTCCCTTGTGGCAGGCGGCTATCTGGCGCGCAGCGAATACGACCAGGCCCTGGCGAAGTTCAATGCGGCCCGCGCCAAGCACGACGGCGCGCGCGCCCAGTTGGAGCAGGCCGACAACCAGCTGGCGGATTCGCAGCTGCGCTCGCCCATGGACGGCGTGGTGGCCAGCCGCTCGGTGGAGCGGGGCACGCTTGTCGCCAGCGGCACCAAGGCCTTTGTGCTGGTGGATCTGTCCTCGGTGAAGGCCGTGTTCGGCGTGGCCGATGCGCAGCTCGCGTCCATAAAGCCGGGCGGCCCGCTTTCGGTTTACGTGGACGCCCTGGGGCGCGGCTTCACGGGCAACGTCACGTCCGTCTCGCCCTCGGCCGATGCCGCCAACCGCGTCTTTGACGTGGAGGTGACCATTCCCAACGCCGACGGCGCGCTGAAGGACGGCATGATCGCCGCCGTGCAGATGGACGGCGCGGCCGCGCAGGGGGGCGCCGGGTCGTCCGGGCCGACTGGAGGCGCGGGGCAGGGCGGCGGCGCAAGCGTGCCCTTGCAGGCCGTGGTGCGCCAAACCGGCAATGCCCAAGGCTACATGGTGTTCGTGGTGACGGAGAAGGACGGCCGCGCCGTGGCCCAGGCCCGGCCGGTGAAGCTCGGCGATGTGAGCGGCCGCAGCGTGTCCGTGCTGGAAGGGCTGCGGCCCGGCGAGCAGGTGGCCACGGCCGGCGCCGCGCAGCTTTACGACGGCGCGGTCGTCGCCGTCATACCTTAAAGCGTCGCCCTAGCGCGTCGCCCTCGCGCGCCGCTCTCTCTCGCCGCGCCCAGGATCAACGACCCTTTTCCCGCTCCCCCGAGGTGACGCCCATGCACAGCCACGATGATTCCAAGCTTTTGGAAAAGCACAACACCGCCCGATTCTTCGTCGAAAACAGGCAGATAGCCCTGGTGCTGCTCCTCGCCGTCTTTGTCTGGGGCGTGGTGAGCTATTTCCGCATGCCCCAGCGCAAGGACCCGGACATCCCGATCCGCGTCGCCGCCGTCACCTGCACGTGGCCCGGCGTGGCCGCCGAGAAGGTCGAGGATCTCGTCACCCGGCGGCTGGAGGAAAAGATCGCGGAGAACGACAAGGTCGACCGCATCGACTCCACCACGCGCACGGGCCTGGCCGTGGTGACCATCAAGCTGCGCGACAACGTGAAGAGCCCGTCGGATGTCTTCGACGACCTGAACCTCAAGCTCAATTCCGTGCTCACCCTGCCCGACGGGGCCGGGCCCGTGAATTTCATCAAGGACTTCGGCGATACCGCCACCCTGATGCTGACCGTGGCCTCCCCGCCCGAGGGCGAGGTGGAGCTGGGCCTGCGCGCGGCGCAGATCGCCAAGACCCTTGCGCAGTTGCGCGGCGACGCGACCGGGCAGCGGGCCGCCCTGGTCCAGGTGCTGCCGCCGGGCACGCCGGAGCAGGGCGTGCGCCGCGTGGTGGAGCGCTTCGCCCGGGCCGCCGTGGAAAAGGGCCTGGGCACGGACGCCCGCACCAGCTTTGTTCCCGGCTTGGCGCTTCTTGATCTGCGCACGGACAAGACGGACGCGCAGCTGCAGGCCGCCGTGGATGACTTCAAGGCCGAGCGCCTGCGCGAAAGCGAGCTGAGCCCGGACGCCTGGCCCGTGGCCATCGTGCGCGACGCGTCCGACACCGCCGGCATCACCGGCGCCCTGGCCGCGGTTGCGGGCAGCCGCTACTCGTACCGCGACCTGGAGAGCAGCACCGAAACGATCATGCGCACCATGCAGGCCCTGCCGGAGGTGGCCAAGGTGACGCGCTGGGGCGTGCGCGAGGAGGCCATCTACCTGGACTACTCCCAGGAACGGCTGGCTGCATACGGCTTCGGGCCCTGGCGCATCAAGGAGGCGCTGAGCGCCCGCAACGTGCGCCAAAGCGGCGGCGTGGTGGAGAGCGGCGGCAAGTCCATGCTGGTGGACCCCTCCGGCGAGCTGAGCGGCGAGGCCGACCTCGGCGGCGTGGCCGTGGGCCGCGTCAAGAACGGCGCCCTGACCTACATGCGCGACATAGCGGACATCGAGCGCTCTTACGTGAGCCCCGCGCCGAAGCGCCATTACTTTCTTGAGCGCGACGCCAAGGGCAACTGGACGCGCATGCCGGGCATAACCCTGGCCATAACCATGCGCAGTGGCGCGCAGATAGGCCAGTTCTCCAAGGCCGTGGACGCGGCCCTGGACGGCCTCAAGAAGCGCCTGCCCGGCGACCTCGTCTATTCCCGCACCTCGGACCAGCCCAAGCAGGTGGACGACAAGGTCGGCCTGTTCATGACCAGTCTCTGGGAGGCCATCATCCTGGTGGTGGCCGTGGCCTACATCGGCTTCCGCGAGTGGCGCTCGGCCCTGCTCATGGCCCTGGCCATCCCCATCACCCTGGCCATGACCGCGGGCATGATGCATCTGCTCGGCATCGACATCCAGCAGATCTCCATCGCGGCCATGATTCTGGCCCTGGGCCTGCTGGTGGACGATCCCGTGGTGGCCAACGACGCCATCAAGGCCGAGCTGCGCGGAGGCAAAAGCTTTGACGTGGCCGCCTGGCTCGGCCCCACAAGGCTGGCCAAGGCCATCCTCTACGCCACCATCACCAACATCGTGGCCTACCTGCCGTATCTGCTGCTCAGCGGCGACACGGGCCTGTTCCTCTATTCCATGCCCATCGTCATCGCCTGCTCGCTGGTGTCCTCGCGCATCGTCTCCATGACCTTCATCCCCTTCCTGGCGCAGTACCTGCTGCGGCCGGGGCGCAACGCGGGCAAGAGCATTGCGGATCTGCGCACCCAGGGCCTCACCGGACGCTATTACCGCTTCGCGGGCGGGCTCATCGAGCACCGCTGGAAGGTGCTGGGGATCTCGCTGGTGATTGTGGCCGCCGCCTTTGCCATGAAGTCGCAGCTCAAGAACCAGTTTTTCCCGTACGACCTCTCGCACCTGGCCTACGTGGACATCTGGCTGCCCGAGGACGCCAGCGTGCAGGCCACGGACAAGGCCTCCCGCCAGGTGGACGAGGTCATCCGCCGGGTGGCGCGCGAGTATGCCCATGAGCACCCGCGCGGCGGCAAGGACCGGCCCGTGGTGCGCACCCAGACGACCTTCGTGGGCGCGGGCGGCCCGCGCTTCTGGTTCTCGGTGGAGCCGGAGCTGGACCAGCCCAACTACGCCCAGGTGCTCCTCGACATCGCCGACGAGCACGACACCACGCCCTTCATGGAATATTTGCAGCCCCGGCTGACCCAGGCCATGCCGGGCGTGCGCGTCAGCGCCCGCAGACTGGAGAGCGGTCCGCCCGTGGGCATTCCCGTGCAGTTGCGCATCTCCGGCGACGACATGGCCACCCTGCGCGACCAGGCCGAACGTCTGAAGACCATGCTGCGCCGCCGCACGGACACCGACCGCGTGCAGGACAACTGGGGCGCGGAGATCTTCCGCGCGCGCCTGTCCATCGACCCGGACAAGGCCGCCCTGGCCGGGGTGACGAACCTTGATGTGGCCAAGTCCTCCGCCGCGGCCATGAACGGCTTCCAGGTGGCGAGCATACGCGAGGGCCGGCTCGACGTGCCGGTCATCGCCCGCCTGCGCATGGAGGAGCGCGCCGGGCTGGAGGACATCAAGAACCTCTATGTCATCTCCTCCGACGGCGCGACCAAAGTGCCCCTGGGGCAAATATCCAGCGTCAACTGGGGGCTTGATACGGAAAAGATCGTGCGGCGCAATCACTTCCGCACCGTCACCGTGTCCTGCTTCACCGCGCCGGGCGTGCTCTCCAGCGAGGTCATCGAGGCCATACAGCCCGATCTCGCAACCTTCCGGGCGCAGCTGCCGCCGGGCTACCGGCTGGAGATAGGCGGCGAGTACGAGGAGCAGGTCAAGGGCTTCGGCGAAATGGCCATGGTCATGGGCGTGTCCATTCTGGCCATCTACACGGCCCTGCTGTTCCAGTTCCGCAACGCGGTCAAGCCGCTCATCGTCTTTGCGGCCGTTCCGTACGGCATGGCCGGAGCCTTCGGGTCGCTGTACCTCATGGGCGCGCCCTTCGGCTTCATGGCCTATCTGGGCATCGTGAGCCTCATGGGCGTCATCATCAGCCACATCATCGTGCTCTTCGACTTCATCGAGGAACGCCGGGCCGAGGGCGAGGACCTGCGCACGGCCATCCTCGACGCGGGCATCATGCGCCTGCGGCCGGTAATGATCACCGTGGGCGCGACCGTGCTGGCCCTGGTGCCCCTGGCCCTGCACGGCGGTCCGCTCTGGGAGCCGCTTTGCTACGCGCAGATCGGCGGGCTCATCGTGGCCACCTTCGTCACGCTGGTCATGGTGCCGGTGCTGTACACCATCGCGGCCGAGGATTTGAAGATCGTGAGCTAGTCGGAGCTAGTCGGAGCGGGGCGGCGCGCTTGTCGCCGGACGCCTGGACAGGCCAGTCCCGCCGGTCGGCAGGCCGAAGCGGCTGGACCGGTGGATGCGGGCCGGGCCCGTGGAGAGGATGCCGGAGGGCAGCGCCGGACGTTTCGCCACGTGCGCCCGCTTCAAGGACGGCGATGCGGCGGCAGCCCGCCGTCAGAACACGCGCAACCATCGCGGAAAGAACGTCCTCGCGGTGGAACATTGCACGCGCGCACGCCATAGGCATCGCCTGCGGTCAGGAGACATTTGCTACGAATCGAGGTCTGGCGGCATTTCGCCGGGGGCTGCCCTGTGGGCGAATGAGAACGGGGGACGCCGCATATGCAACGTCCCCCGTTTTTGTGGGTCTTTTGACTGGCCGCGGCGTGCCCGCCTTGGCCTCTAGGCTTTTTGCCCTATTTGCTGAGGGCCAGGATGGGCGCGACGATCTTGGCCAGGGCCTGGCCCGTGGGGGTGTCGCCCTGCACCTTCATGAAGGGGTAGCCCTCGTCGCCGCTGCGCACCACTTCCGGGTCCATGGGGATGCGGCCCAGGAAGGGCACGTTCATCTCTTTGGCCAGGGCCTCGCCGCCGCCGGAGTTGAAGATGTCGTGGGTGGTCTTGCAGTTGGGGCACACAAAGCCGCTCATGTTCTCCACAATGCCGAGAACGGGGTTGCCCAGCTGGTTGCAGAAGGTGACGCTGCGGCGCACGTCGTCGATGGCCACGCCCTGCGGGGTGGTGACGATGACGGCCTGGGCCTCGGGGCCGAAGGTCTGCAGCACGGCCAGGGGTTCGTCGCCGGTGCCCGGGGGGCAGTCGGTGACGAGATAGTCGAGGTCGCCCCAGTCCACATCGCGCACGAACTGCTTGATGAGGCCGAGCTTCATGGGGCCGCGCCAAATGACGGCGGTCTCCTTGTCCGGGATCAAAAAGCCCAGGGACATGACGCCGAGGTTGCTGTTGTAGGGCACGGGCTCCATGTGGTCGGGCTCGATGTGCGGCTTGGCGTCCTGCAGGGAAAGCAGGCGCGGGATGCTGGGGCCGTGGATGTCCACGTCGAGCAGGCCGACCTTCTTGCCCGCCTGGGCCAGGGCCATGGCGATGTTGGACGAAACCGTGCTTTTGCCCACGCCGCCCTTGCCGGAAAGCACCACGATCTTGTGCTTGATGCGCGCCAGGGTCTGAACGATCTTTTCGTCCTCTGGCTTGGTGCCGCAGCTTTTGGGGTCGTGCCCGGAAGAGCAGCCCCCGGAAGCGCTGGCCGAGGGACAGCTTTTACATGCCTTGCTCATGGTCGTCTCCTTGAACCCGGGCGTGCCCGGTGGTGGTATTTCAGCTTGATTGGGGGAAATTAGGTCCGGGCGGGGCGCTTGTCAAATGGTCTTATGCCCAAAACGGTTTGTTGTTCTTCGCCATGTAGGCGTCCAGGTCGTCGATGGGGTCGTTGCGCCAGGGGCAGTGGCCGTTGACGAAATTGACCACCAGCGCGCCCTGGTCGATGTTCTCGTTCTCGGTGTTGGCGAGGTTGACGGCGAGCTCCGCCATGGGGTCGAAGCCCTGGGCCTTGAGCCAGGCGCGTGCGGCCTCGAAGCCCGATGCCGGGCTGGTTGCGGACAGGGCGGCCAGCACCAGCGCGCCGCTTCGGGCATGGGGCCCGTAGAGGTCCGCCGGATTTTCGCCCGCGCGCAACGGGCGCGAAAGCACCGTGAGCGCGTAATGCTCGCGGTAGCACATGCGCCACTGGTTCTTGCAAAGGCCGAAGGCGGGCTTGACGTAGTGCGCCAGAAAACGGCGCACGCCGGCCTCGGTTGGGGCCGTGACAAGCACGCAGACCTTGGGGGACGTCATTGGCGCGGCGGGCATGGTGCGCTTCCTAGCGCTTGGCCGCGCGGGCCTTGCGCAGCCAGTCGTACCAGGCGTCCAGGCCGTCGCCCTTGCGGGCGGCCACGGGGAAAATCTCGATGTCCTTGTTGAGCTTCCTGGCGTGGGCGCTGGCGCTCTCCAGGCTGAAGTCCACGTAAGGCAGCAGGTCGGTCTTGTTCAGCAGCATCACGCTGGAGAGGTGGAACATCAGCGGGTACTTCTCCGGCTTGTCGTCGCCCTCGGTGACGGAGAGGATGCTGACCTTGTGGTCCTCGCCCAGGTTGAACTCCGCCGGGCAAACCAGGTTGCCAACGTTTTCGATGAACAGGATGTCCAGGCCCTGCATGTCCAGCTCGGCCACGGCGTCCTCGATCATGGAGCCGTCGAGGTGGCAGCCGCCCTCGGTGTTCACCTGCACGGCCTGCGCGCCGGTGGCGGCCACGCGCCGGGCGTCGTTGTCGGTCTGCAGGTCGCCCTCAATGACGGCCATCTTGAACTCGCCCTTGAGGTCGGCCAGGGTGCGCTCCAGCAGGCTGGTCTTGCCCGCGCCCGGGCTGCTCATGAGGTTCAGGCAGAGGATCTTCTCTTTGTCGAAATACTCTTTGAGCTTAACGGCGCGGCGCTCGTTGGCTTCCATGACGTTGCGCACGATGGTGACGGTCTTGCCCATGTCAGTCTCCCGTGTGTGGCGCGGCATCGCTTTGCGCGGCGCTTTCCGCGTCGTCGATGTCGGCCTCGATTTCGTCGATGTAGAGTTCCCTGCCGCTTTCTATCTCGTGCCCCAGAATTTCCCCGCAGTCGGGGCAGGGCATGTAGTGCGCGTCCTCCGGCGTGAAGGGCTTGCCGCAGGAGCCGCAGCGCACCTTGAGCGGCGCGTCCTCGATGTCCAGCGCCACGCCTTGCAGGTCGCCCTCCTGGGTCAGGCACTCCCAGCCGAAGCTGAGCGCGTCGGACACGGCGCCGGAAAGCCGGCCGTTGACCACCTTGACCCGCAGGATGCGCTTCATGTTGTGCTTCTCCCGTTCCTCGCGGACGATGGAGAGCATGCTTTCGATAAGGGATAGTTCGTGCATGGGTTCCCGGCATAGCGCAAAAGCCTGGGCGCGGCAAGGGCGCGCGGCGCAAGCGTTCAAACCCGCGCGGGACGTTTGGGCGGTCTTGCGCCGCTGCCGCTGCCTGCCCCTTGGGCCGCGTGCCGATAACGATTCGGGCTATGCCGCCGCAATCTTCCGGGAATTGTCATGGACGGCTGGCAGGAGCGAGGCCTTGCCATTGGCGGCGGAAAGCATCTGCGCCCGGCCGTGCCCGAGATCTTTCGACTTGCGGGAAAAGTATTGTGAGAAAAATCACAAACGACGCTCTCGACACGTTGACTATCAAAAACGTGAGGGATATTTATTCAGCCAATGCAAACCTGTACCAGAGGAGGAAATGAACTATGCGTAAGCTTCAGTCCATTCTCGTGGCCACAGTGTGCTTGTTGTTCCTTATGGCCAGCACCGCCCTTGCGGAAGAACCGAAAAAAACCCTGGCCGGAGACATCACCCTGGCCCAGGCCCAGGTGATTCTGAAGGCCGCCCTGGTCAAGGCCGAGGCCATCAAAGTTCCCATGAACATCGCCATCGTGGACGCCGGGGGCAACCTCAAGGCCTTCTACCGCATGGAGGACGCCTTTATCGGCAGCATCGACATCTCCAAGAAGAAGGCCGTCACCGCGCGGTACTTCAACATGACCACGCGCGCCCTGGGCGCGGCCTCGCAGCCCGGCAAGCCGCTCTACGGCATCGAGGTGACCAACAACGGCCTGGCCATCTTCGCGGGCGGCGTGCCCCTGGTGGACAAGAAGAACGTCATCATCGGCGCCATCGGCGTCAGCGGCGGCAGCGTGGACGAGGACGAGAGCGTGGCCATGGCCGGCGCCGCGGCCCTGAAGTAGCAGGAACGTGAAGGGGCCTCTCCCCGCCAACGCCGTTTGAGCGCCCGTCCAGCGACCTGAGCAGGCCAGTGCCTGAGAGGCCATTGGGCCTGGGCTGGCCAGTTGGTCCCGGGCCCGCCAAAGGGCCTGAGCCCCGCTGAACATGTGGCAGAAGCAAAGCCCCTTTCCGGCGTCATGCGCGGAAGGGGGCTTTTTCTTTTGGCGACCCGCCTGCGCACAGGACGGGCATGCCAGCGCCGCAATCCACGCACGCGCAGGCCAAAGCGCTCTGACTGAGAAGTTCTTGTCGACGCGCCGGATGAAAGGGTCTGCGCCGGATGAAAGGGTCTGGGCCGGATGAAATAGTTGGGGCGGGGTCGTTGCGGCGCGGCTTTGGCCGGGCGCTCGTTCTTGGCGTCTGGCGCGGGCGGCTCCGCAAGGATGGGCGCTGGACAGGGGGCAGGGCGAGATCTTGGCCTGTGTCGTTAGGCTCTTGCGCTCGCCGCTAGACCAGCTCCCACACGTCGCGCAGGGCCAGGGTCACGGCGCGTATGGCCGGGTCGGCCACGCGGTCCGAACGGGTGAGGAAGCAGATGCCGATGGGCAGCTGGTCGTTGGGCCACACGCACACCTCGCCGGTCCTCTCCCAGCCCTCGGCCTCGTCGCGGTGCATGAGCCCAAGGCCCGCGCCGCTGGCCACAAGGGCCTTGAGGGTGCCTTCGTAATCGGTGACGGCGACCTTCTTTATCTCGCCGGTGTAGGGCGAGAGCTGGTGCTCCAAGAGCGAGCGGCAGGGGCAGGCGTCGGTGAACCAGACCCACGACTCCTGCGCCAGCTCGGCCCAGGTGCAGGTGTTCAGGCGGTCGCGCCAGGCGGGCGGGGCCACCACATGCATGCTGGTGTCGGCCAGGTGCAGGCAGGAGAGCTCCGCCGGAAGGTCGCGCACGGCCGGGCCGGAGACAAAGGCGAAACCTCCGTCCACGCGGCCTTGGCGCACTTCCTCGATGATGAGGTTGGACGAGCTTTGGGGCAGGTGCACCTGCAGTTTGGGGTGCGCGGCGCGCAGGCTGTCCATGAGGCGGCGCACGCGCAGCAGTTCGGGATCGGTGTTGAGGGCCAGGTGCAGTTCGCCGGTCAGGTTCTCGCGCAGGCTGCGCGCCTGGGAGAGAAAATCGCCCACGCTTTGCAGCGCCGCTTCGGCCTGGGCCTTGAGGGCCTGACCCTCGCGCGTGAGCTGCATGCCGCGCGAACTGCGCGTGAACAGCACGACGCCCAGCTCTTCCTCAAGGGATTTGATGTGCGCCGAGACGGCGGGCTGGCTGATGAACAGCCGCTCTGCCGCGCGGGTCAGGTGCCCTTCTTCGGCCACGGTCACAAAGGTGCGCAACTGGTAAAGTTCCATGCCTCTCCTCTGGCCAAGCATATACGGGAAAAAGAACCGCCGCGGGCATCACGATTCCTGAAGCACTGGTTCAGGCATTGCGATTGGACCCGGACCCGCGCGCGCTGCTAGACAGGACGCGTGGACGGCGTTGGCGCGGATGATGCCACGCCGCGCCGCAACCGTCCAGCCTGCAAACACCCGAAAAGGAGGCCGCCATGATCCCGCTACTGACCGAATTGATGCGGTTTTTACGTTACCTGTTCACGCCGGAGAGCCCGGTGGCCGCCGTGCGGTATGACGGCGTGGCCGCGGGTGCGCTCAAGGCCGGGTTGTGGACGGCCATGGCCGTTGCGGCCGGGATCGGCCTGGCAAGTCTGCTGGGCGGGGCCGTCTAGGCCGCGAGGGGCTTGTTGCGGCTGGCGGCGCGCGGCTGGCTGATTTATGAATCCGCCGGTCGAATCCGCCAAGTGAATCCGCTGGTCGAATCCGTCGGGGGGCCTGCCGGGACAGCTCAGGCCGTTCGAGAGGGGAGTGTTGCCTGTGCGCGTGTGCCGGGCTGGCTGTTGGAGTCCACCGGACTGGGCCGAAGGCCCAAAGCTGATGCCCCACGCGCGGTCAGAGCGAAGTTGAAGAGCCGGAGGCCTACGCTGCGCCGCTGGCGCGGAATTGAAAAGCCGAAGGCCCCGAGCTGATGCGCGCCGCGCGGCCGGAAAGATCGGAAAGAGTTGAAGAGCCGGAGGCCTACGCTGCGCCAAGCCGTGCCGCAGCCCGCCGGAACGGAAGGCTAGGCGTCCTCTTTCGACCTGATGAAGCGTATGATTTTGGCGTCTTCCAAGGCGATGTGCTGCCGCAGCCAAAGCACCAGAAATTTCGAAAGCTCCTCCATCTCCATCTCGCCTTCCAGGCAGGCGTCGGTCAGGGCGTGGGTCTTGTCCACAAAGGCCCTGTGCTGGGCCTTGTGCCGCTGGATGTCCGGATAGCCCAGCCGCTCCATCAGCGCTTCCTCGTCGAAGAAGTGTTCCTTGGCGTAGAGGTACATGGCCGTCAGGCTTTGCATGGCCTCCACGTCCCTGTCCGCGGCTTGGCTGACCTCGTGCACCTTGTTGATGAGCTCCACCAGGGTCTTGTGCTGGCGGTCGATCATTTCCTCGCCCAGGTTCAGGCTGTCGTCCCAGATGAACTGCGGCATTCTTCCTCCACTGGCCGCACCAGACCGGCCGGCCGAAGAAGCCGAGGAATGGGGGCGGATGTGCTGGCTTGGACGCGGCCCGTGGGGCCCGGGTCTTGTGATGCGTATAGCATGGCCGCTTGGCGGCTGCCAAGAGGGAAGTGGCACGCGGCTTTGCGACGGTTGCGCGGCGCTGGGCTGGCGCTGGGCTGGCGCTGGGCTGGCGATGAGCTGGCGATGAGCTGGCGGCCTGGACCGCGAGCCCTCCGAAGGAGGGAGCACGGATGCTTGCCGGAAAGCTCACGCAAGGCTGAGCTTGGCTGCTGGACTTGCCTTGCGAGCGCCTGCCCGATGTGCCCTTGTCCAATGGGGCTGGGCGATGCGGCTGACTGCTCAGAGGCTGACTGCCGAGGCCGGCCCGCGTGCCCGGCCGCTGCGGAGCGCGAACGCCGGCGGTTGGCCGCTTGCCGCGGCGCGGGCGGGGATGGTGCGGCAGGAAGCGGGAAACAGCGGCAAGGCGGCAGTGGAAGGCCGTGCCGCTTCGGGCGCACGCGAGGGGAACTCGCGCGTTGATGTTTTGCTGTGCGCCTTGCTACAGGCGCGGCGGTCCCATGAGGATCATCTCGGCGATGGTCAGGTCCATCCGGGGCATTTTGCCCATGCGCTCGCGCCCAAGCAGGTCCATTTCCAGGCGCGCCAGTTCGGACAGCAGCGGCGTGCGGTCCAGCAGGGCGGGCGCGCAGGTCTTGGCCAGATTCTGGGCGCGCTCGCAGCCGGGGAAGGCCGCCTGCTGGCCGCCGTGGCGCAGCAGCACGTTGGGCACGCCGTGCAGCCGGCAGACCATGGGCCGGTGCTCATACAGCCCGCAGATCAGCGAGCCCTCGGCCTCCAGGCACAGAGGGCAGGGCACGCGCGGGCTGGTGCCGGGCAGGGCGTTCTTGTGGATGCGCAGCCAGGTCTCGGCGTTCTGGCGTATCTCGTCCTGCTTTTCGGCGGGCAGGGCGGCCAGGCCCTGGGTCAGCTCCACCCATTCCACATAGGTGTGGTGGCGGAACATGGTCTCGCAGCAGCTGTCCTTGCAGCCCGCGCAGCTCAGGCCGATGGCCGTGGACGAGGCCGCGTAGGCCTGGTCCATGCGCGTGTACAGTTCGCGCAGGCGGCGCAGCACGGGGTTCTTCAAAGGCTTTTTCATGCCGGTGTTTCCATGAGCCAGGCGTGGAGCTTTTCCAGGCTGACGTTGTGGTCGGACGAATCCGTGTTCAGGGTGAAGTCGGACGCGGCCTCGTACAAGGGCTGGCGCTCCAGGAAAAGATCTTCCTTGCTGCGGCCGGGCGCTATGGCCAGACCCCGGTTGCCGCCGTCGCCCACGCGCTTCAGAAAGCTCGCCATGCTGATGTGCAGGTGCACCACCGGACCCAGCAGCCGCAGGCGCTCCATGGCTTTGGGGCCGTACACCACGCTGCCGCCGGTGGAGATGACCGTGCGGCGCACACCCAGGGTGGACACGAGGGTTTCCTCGGCTTCCAGAAATTTCGCCAGACCCATGCCGTCCAGCACTTCCTGCAAGGGCAGGCCGTAATAGGCCTCGATCATGCGGTCGGTGTCCAGGTGGGCCCAGCCGAGTTTCTCGGCCAAAAGGCGGCCCAGGGTGGACTTGCCTGCGGCGGCCATGCCGATGAGGCTGACGCAGCCCTGGTCCCACAGGCGGGGCAGGGCGCTTGACGTGACGGATTGCTGTTCGGCGTGCATGGAATGCCTTCTGGCTGGCGCGGCGGCGTTCAGGCCGCGGGTTTGGAGCGCAGCACGACCTTGTCCTGCTCGTCGCGCTCGCTCACCAGCACGTCCACCTGCTCGGCGCTGGAGGTGTTGACGCGCTTGCCGACGTAGTCGGCCTGGATGGGCAGCTCGCGGTGGCCGCGGTCGATGAGCACAAGCAGCTCCACCCGGCGCGGGCGGCCGAAGTCGAGAATGGCCTCGAGCGCGGCGCGGATGGTGCGGCCGGAAAAGAGCACGTCGTCCACCAAAACGACGCTGGCGCCCTCCACCTCGGCCGGGATCTCGGTGCTGCTGATGGCCGGCGTCTTGCCCAGGCTGCTCCAGTCGTCGCGGTACAGATTGATGTCGAGCATGCCGAGGATGACCGGGCGGGGCAGGCGCGCGTCGAGCAGTTTCTTGAGCCTGCGGGCCAGGTCCACGCCGCGGCGCTGAATGCCCACCAGGACCAGCGGACCTTCCTCGCCCCGGCGCTCGATGATTTCCGAGGCCAGACGCTCCAGGGTGCGGGCCATTTCCTTGGCCGTCATGAGGGTGCGGGAGTCGCTCACTCTTTGGCCTCCGGCTCGATGACCAGGCTGCGGCGGCAGAATTCCACGGCCTCGCGGGAGAAGTCCGAGATTTCCGGCCAGTACAGCTTGATGCGCATGAGCCCGAAAAACATGTTGGCGATGATCATGCCCGTGTCGCCCAGGGGCACGTCGCGGATGGTGCCGCGCGCTATGCCGCGCGAGAGGAAGTCCTCGAACAGTGTGCGCATGCGGTCGATGAACCGGGCCATGGACCGCTTGGTGATCTCCAAAATGCTGTAGGTGCCGAGCACGATCTTGATGTCCGCGGCGTTGGCGTCGAGAAAGGCGAAGTGGCTGCCCAGCAGGTCCTCGATGGTCAGGGTGCCCTTGTCCATGCGCAGGCGGCACTGCTCGGCCAGGACCTGGTACTTTTGATCGAAGATGTCCAGAATGTGCTGGAGGATGTCCTCCTTGCTCTCGAAGTGGCGGTAAATGGTGCCTTCCGAGATGTCGGCCCGCCTGGCCAGGTTGGCCGTGGTCATTTTATGAAAACCGACCTCGGAGATCATGTCCTTGGCGGTCGATAGGATCAGGTCCTTGGTGCTCATGCGCTGCCTCGTTCAAGAAGCGAAAAATAAAGGACAATGGCGGCGGACAACACGTCCATCCGCATCCCGCCATGTAGCCCAGAGTCACTTCCCGGTCAATGTCCGGGGGCAGGTCCTCACTCATTTGACAAAGGGTGGGGGCGTCATTATTTATCCACCTTCCACCAACGCTCCAAGGAGGCAGAGATGGTTGAACTGACCGATTCCGCAAAGGCCCAACTGGACGGGTACTTTGCGGACAAGGAAAAATCCCCGATCCGCATTTTCATGGCTTCAGGGGGTTGAAGCGGCCCGAGGCTTTCGCTGGCTCTGGATGAGCCGCGTGAGAACGACGACACCTATGACGTGCAGGGGTACAGCTTCGTAGTGGAGCGGGCCCTGGGCGAGCAGACCGGAACCATCCGCGTCGACATGACCCAATACGGGTTCACCGTCGATTCGGAAAACCCCATGAGTACAGGGGGCGGAGGTTGCGGCGGCAGTTGCAGCAGCGGGAGCTGCTCCAGCTAGGGCTCGCAAGACACGGTACAATAGGGGCGTCGTTCCGAAAGGGGCGGCGCTCCATTTTTTGGGGCCGGCCCGGCGAAAGATGCGGGAAGCCAGTCGGACACATCTGCCGCAGACATGACAGCGCGCCAAAGGCGGCGCACAAAGGAGTTTCCCCCATGATCACATTGAGCGATTCCGCAAAGGAGCAGCTGGACGGGTACTTCGCGGACAAGGAGAAGTCTCCCATCCGCGTGTTCCTGGCGGGCGGCTGCTGCGGCCCCAAGCTGTCTCTTGCCCTTGACGAGGCCAAGGACGGCGACGACACCTTCGAGGCGGGCGGATACACCCTGCTGGCCGAAAAGGCCCTGCTGGCCGCTTCCGGCGCCATCTCCATCGACATGACCGAATACGGCTTCAGCGTTGATTCCGAGAACCCCATGGGCGGCGGCGGCAGCTGCGGCTCCGGCGGCGGTTGCGGCGGCGGTTGCGGCTCCGGCGGCGAGTCCGGCGGCTGCGGCTGCTCCTGAACCCGGCCTGCTCTGACAACGACAAGGCGGCTGACTCGAGATGATCGGGTCAGCCGCCTTTTTTTGGCCTATGCGCCCCGTCTAGGAAAGGGCGGCCACGCAGCGGATTTCCACCTGGGCCTCGCGCGGGAGGGCGGCCACGCAGACGACGGCGCGCGCCGGACGGTGGCTGGGGAAGTACGTGGCGTAAATCTCGTTGAAGGCGCCGAAGTTCCCCATGTCGGTGAGGAAGACGTCCACGGAGAGCACGCGGTCCATGCTGGAGCCGGAGGCTTCGACGACGGTCTTGAAGTTCGCCAGCGCCTGGCGGACCTGGGCCGCGAAGTTGTCGGGAATGATCCCGGTTTTGGGATCGCTGCCGAGCTGGCCGCTCACGTAGGCGACGCCTCCGCAGGTCACCGCCTGGCTGTAGGGGCCGATGGCGGCTGGGGCGGCGTCGGTGTGGACGGTCTTAGGTTCAAGGGGCATGCGGGCTCCTGTGTTGCGGGTTGTTCCGGCGAAAGAAAGGGTCCATGCGGCAAAAGGGCCGCGCGGAGGCCGGGGGCGCGGGATGCGCTGTGCGCCTTTCTGGGTATCTGGTTTGCGGAAAAAAGAAAAGGCCGGAACCCTGCTGGGCGTCTGGCCTTTTCTTTTTATGGGGGCCCCCGGAGCCGTCTCCGGGAGCCCCTACGGAGGGAGGAGGGATAGCTTTGTCGCGCTGTTGGAGGCCCTAGGCCAAAAGCCGCGAGGTTTGGAACACGATGACCGCGACAACGTAGGCCAGCGCGGTGTTGAAGCCCATGGAGAACGCCGCCCACTTCCAGCCCACTTCCTTGGCCATGGTCACGATGGTGACGAAGCAGGGCGCGTACAGGATGACGAAGGCGATGAGCGCCAGGGCTCCGGCCTTGGAGAAGGTGTCGTCCTGGGAGATCTTCTCCGACAGGGGGGCGGCTTCCTCGGCCTCGATCTTGCCGAGGGAATAGGCCGTGCCCAGTGTGGAGACGATGACTTCCTTGGCGGCGAACCCGCCCAGTAGCGAGATGTTCACGCGCCAGTTGAAGCCGGCCGGCGACATGACTTTTTCCATGGCCACGCCCGCGCGTCCGGCAAAGGAATTGAGCAGCTCGGCCTCGGCCTTTTCCGCCTCAATGCCCTTGATGGCTTCTTCCTGCGGAGTCAGGGGCGCGTCGTCCTCGCCCTTGCTCTTTTGGCCCTTGGCGGGAGCTTGCGCCGCGACGTCATTCGCCGCGACGGCATCCGCCGGGACCACGGGCTTGGCTTCGTCCGCCTGGGCCTGAATGGCCGCGATGCGGTCCTCGAAGGGCTTGGCCTGGTCTTCGGGCAGGCTGGGGAAGGTCATGGCCGCCCACAGCAGGATGGAGATGCCGAGGATGACCGTGCCCGCCTTGCGCATGTACTGCCAGGAGCGTTCCCACGTATGGATGCACAGGCCGCGCAGGGTGGGCATGCGGTAGGGCGGCAGCTCCATGACGAAGGGCGTGCTCTCGCCCTTGACCACGGTTGTGCGCAGCAGCTTGGCCACCAGCAGGGCGGCCACCCAGGCGCTCAGGGTCACGGCCGTCATGACGCTGGCCTCTGCGCCGGGGAAGAAGGCCGCGGCGAGCATGAGGAACACCGGCACCTTGGCGCCGCAGGTCATGAAGGGCGCCACCAGCAGGGTGGCAAGCTTTTCTTTGGGGCTGCGCAGCGTGCGCGAGGCCATGACGCCGGGCACGGCGCAGCCGCCGGCGATGCCGCCGGAGATGATGAAGGGCAGCACGCTGGTGCCGTGCAGGCCGAAGATGCGGAACACGCGGTCGAGCATGTAGGCCATGCGCGCCACGTAGCCCGTGTCTTCCAGGGCGGAGAGCAAAAAGAACATGATCATGATGAGCGGCACGAAGCCCATGACTCCGCCCACGCCGGCGATGGCGCCGTCCACGATGAGCGAGCGCAAAAGCCCGTCGCCCATGGCGTCCTTCACCGTGTCGCCCAGCCAGCCAAAGGCCGCCTCAAGCCCGTCCATGGGGAATTTCCCCAGGGCGAAGGTGATGGTGTACAGAAGGTAGATGATGAGCGCCATGACGATGGGACCGGCGAACTGGTGCGTCAGCACCCGGTCGATGCGGTCGGACATGCGGATGCGCTCGGCGTTGATGGTGGGGTAGCTCACCACCTGTTTGGCGATGCCCGCGAGGTAGCCGTAGCGGTAGTCGGCTATGATGCCGTCCGGCCCGGCGCTCAGGGTGGCCTTCAAGTGCTGGGCGACCTTGGCGACCATGGCCTCCAACTGACGAGAGACGTTCGGGTTCTGCTCCTGCCCGTGGCGGACGACCGAGGCGTCGCCCTCCAGGTACTTTATGCCCACCCAGCGGGCCGGGCCTTTTTCGGCCAAGAGCCCGGCCTGGGCGATGATGGGCTCCATCTCGTCCAGCACGGGGTCCAGGTCCGGACCATAGGAGATGCGCAGGGGCTCGGTGCGGCCGTTCTTGGTGGTGGCCACGCGGACGGCTTCCTCGAGCAGCTCGCGCTTGCCCTTGCCCTGGCGGGCCACGGTCTCCACCGCGGGGCAGCCCATGAGCCTGGTCAGCAGGGGCACGTTGATGTCTTTGCCGGCCTTGCGCACCTCGTCCATCATGTTCAGGGCCAGCACCAGCGGCACGCCCAGCTCCATGATCTGAATGGCCAGGTAGAGGTTGCGCTCCAGGCTGTCGGCGTTCAGCACGTTGATGACCACGTGGGGGTGGTCGTCGGTCAGAAAGTTCCGCGCCGCCTTTTCTTCTTCGGAGTAGGCGGTGAGGGAATAGGTGCCCGGCAGGTCCACCACGTCGAGAATGTACTCGTCGGTGATGATCTTGCCGGATTTTTTCTCCACGGTGACGCCGGGCCAGTTGCCCACATGCTGGTGGGCTCCGGTGAGGGCGTTGAACATGGTGGTCTTGCCGCAATTGGGATTGCCGGCAAGACCGATGGTCAGCGTTTGGGTGGGCATAAATCTACTCCGCGGGCTCCACCACGATGTGGTCGGCCTCGCTGTTGCGCAGGGTCAGGGTGAAGTCCCGCAGGCGCAGGGCCACGGGGTCCTTGAGCGGAGCCTTGCCCACCACGGTCAGCTCCGCGCCGGGGATGAGCCCCATGTCCCGAATCCTGCGGCCCAGCTCGCCCTGGGCATCGATGGAGCAGATGCGCAGTTTCTTGTTAACCTGTGCGCGGCGCAGCGTATTGCACGAATCCATGGGTGTCTCCTTACTCATTTACAGGCTTTGTCGGCATTCTCTCAGAACCGGTCAGGTCAGCGGGAGCAGCAGGAGCCGCCGCACGAGGCGGAATCAAGCCGCTTCAACCCATTGTCCTTGCCGCCGGGATCCTTCATGCCGGTCGAGCCGCAGGAGCCCTTGCAGGTGCATCCTCCGCCGCAACACGATGCTTTGCCGGTGAACTTCTCGTAGAACCGCCACAGGGTGATGCCACCCGCCACAGCCACGATTGCGAAAACGATGATGTTCTGCCACATGACTTGAGTCTCCTTGTTTCGACGCGCCCACACGGGCCTGCGCCGTCACGAGGAGAGATAATGAAATTGAAAATCGATGTCAAGTAAAAGCCGGAGAATTCATCCGCCGCAGGTCAGAATTCGCGCCAGGGCTTGAGCGCCGGGCGGATTTGTGGTTCTATCCGCCCGCAACCGAATCTTATGGAGGACTCATGGGCAAGCAGGCCAAACGCGACCGCAAGGATGAAGCCGCACAGAAGGGCGCAACGCAGGACGAGGGCCTTTCGCCCGCGGACAAGCGCTTCGCCGGGACCCTCAACTATCTTGCGCGGGGCATCATCATCGGCGGCTCCGTCGCCGTCATCGCCGGCTGGCTCATCCCCGGCGCCGAAATGGGCCGCATGCTCGGCCTTGGGCTCTTGTGCGGCTGCCTCGCCGGAGTCACCATGAAGAACATCCACGACCGCAGGGAAGGGAAGTAGGCGGGCAGAGCGTCTGGCCGCGCTCGTAACGCGGCGTTAGCGAACCTCTCTCGATCAAGCGCCAAGGCTCCGCCCCCGGCACCCCGGTCAAGGCAACCATTCCATTCCCCATTTCGCCGGGTCCGGGGGAGGCCAGCCCCCGGCCGCCGGAGGCATATCCAGGCACCCCATCGGCATCGTCTGAAGAATCCAGGGGCTCCGCCCCCGGCACCCCCGCCAAAGGGCATTCGCCCTCTGGACTCCCCAGGACGCGAAGAGCCCCTTCCGGTGAAACCGCCGGAAGGGGCTCTTCGCGTTGGGATGGCGGGCAAGCCGGGGCGCAAGGTTTGGGGAAGCGCTGCAACAAAAAAAAGGCTTGGGACGCTGGCGCGGCTCAAGCCTTTTTGGGTTGTGAGGTGCGGCGTGAGGGGCCGGACTGGGATGAGCGGTCCTGCGCGCCCGGCATGGCCGGCGCAGAAGGGGCACCCAGGGGCACGTTCCTTGCGGCCGCGCGCTATTTGCCGGCCAGCGCCTCGAGCAGGTCCGGCGTCAACAGCGGGCGCAGGCGCGGGTGGCACAGGGGCACGCGCAGAATCTGGCTTCCCTGGGCGTAGCTGGCAACCTGATACGGCGGGAAGGTGAACACGATGTCCGCGCCGTCGAAGAGGAAGACGGAGAAGTTCTCGGCCTTGGGCGCAAGGCCCTCGGGGAACACGGAGCCGTCGAGCACGAGCTCCATGCGCCGCGCCGCCAGCTCGGAAAGGATCTTGAGGGCCGCGGGCACATCGGTGAAGACATCGGCCAGCTCAAGCTTGGTCTGGCGCTTCATGTCGAACACAAAGGTGGCGAAGGCCGTGTTGGGGTGCGCGCCGCCCGTGTCGCGCATTTCCTCGAAGCGGATGGACAAAAGGCGCGGCGTGGCGGTGAAGGCCGAAAAGGCGATGCGGTCCACGTTGGCGCGCGCATGGCCGCGGCCCACGCCTGTGGTGCGCAGCAGGCTCTGCATCTCGGCCTTGCGCTCGTCCAGATAGCCCTTGAGCATGGCGTCCACCTTGGGCTTGCCGGTGACGGGCAGGGCGTAGCGGTAGTACTGCTCGCGGCTGTAGCTCTTGGCCATGCGCTTCACCTTGCGGATGAGCGCGGTGGGCGTGGTTCTGGAGCCCTGTGGCAACAGCATGGGGCTGGCCACGGCGTTGACGTCGCGGGTCAGGGTGTCGAGCCGGGCCAGATCCGCCGCCACGGCGCGCTCCATCTGTCCGCCCTGGCTCTCCAGGGTCTTGAGGCGCGCCAGGGCCGGGGCCCGCAGCGACTCGCGGCGCTGGGCCTCCTGCTTCGATATTTCGACAAAGGCGCGGGGCTGGTCGGTCAGCTCGTCCACCAGGTCGCCCTTGCTCCTGTCGGGCTGGGGGCGCTGCACCTCCGCAACCAGCAGGGTCTTGATGAGCGTGCCGTTCTTGAGGCGGCGCTTGGTGTTCAGCAGGGCTGTGTCTCCGCCGGGCAGGCGCACAAGGTAGATGGCCGCGCCGATGCGGTGCACCACGCGCGCGCCCTTGAGCGCGGCGAAGTTCTCCGGCGGATTGGCGGCGTAGAGGGCGGCGGCGCTGTTTTCGGCCTCCTGGCGCTTTTGCCAGCGCTCGCGCAGGCGCGGGGGATCGAAGGCCAGCACCTGGGCCACGGTCCAGCGCAGGGACTGGCCGAGCGAGGCGGACTTGGCCGCCAGCGCCAGGGCTGCGCGCTTGGCCTCGTAGTCGTCCGAGCCGGGCTCGGTGTCGTTCACCAGAACATTGAGGGCGCCCAGAATCTGCTGCTCGCTCACGGCCGGGGCAGGCGCGGCCTGGGGTGCGGGGGCCGGCGCGGGTTCCGGGGCCGGTGCGGCCGGGCGCTCCGCGGCGCAGGCGGCCAGGAGCAGCGAAAGGGCAAGGGGCGCGGCGAAACGGGCGAGGGTGCGCATGGGAATCCTCCGATAGGTTCGAGAAAATGCTCTACGCCGGGGCGAGGCCGGGCGCAAGGGGCGCAAAAAAGGCCGCCTCCGGGGAGACGGCCTTTGGGGATCGGCGGTTGCGAACGGGCTACAGGATCTGGCTCAGGAAGAGCTTGGTGCGGTCGTTCTCGGGGTTCTGGAAGAAGTGCTCGGGCGTGCCTTCCTCGATGATGGCCCCGTGGTCCATGAACACCACGCGGTCGGCCACTTCGCGGGCAAAGCCCATTTCGTGGGTCACCACGGCCATGGTCATGCCTTCCTTGGCCAGGGTCACCATGACGTCGAGCACTTCGCCTATCATCTCCGGGTCGAGGGCGCTGGTGGGCTCGTCGAACAGCATGATCTTGGGCGACATGGCCAGCGCCCGGGCAATGGCCACTCGCTGCTGCTGGCCGCCGGAAAGGCGCGAAGGATAGACGTGGGCCTTGTCCTTGATGCCGACCTTGTCCAGCAGCTTGAGGGCGATGGTGTCGGCCTCGTCCCTGCTCATGCCCTTCAGTTTGATGGGCGCCAGGGTGAGGTTCTCCAGCACGGTCTTGTGGGGGAACAGGTTGAAGCTCTGGAACACCATGCCAAGCTCCATGCGCAGCTTGTTGATGTCGGTCTTCGGATCGTTGATGTCCTGGCCGTCCACGATGATGGTGCCGGCATCGACGGTTTCGAGCTTGTTGATGGAGCGCAGCAGCGTGCTTTTGCCGGAGCCGGAGGGGCCGATGATGACGACCTTTTCGCCCAGGCTCATGGACATGGACACGTTGTTCAGCGCCTTGAGCGCGCCGAAGTTCTTGTGCACGTGGCGGATATCGACGATGGGCTGACTAGCGGCGGACATAATGGCTGAGCCTCGCTTCCATGATGCTCACACCCTTGGACAGGAGGAGCGTGATGACGAGATAGACCAGGGCGACCATGGTGTAGGTTTCGAAGTAGAGAAAGGTCTCGCTCGAAAACTCGCGGCCCCGGCGCAGCAGGTCGGAAACAGCCAGGATGGACACCAGCGAGGTGTCCTTCAACAGGGCGATGAACTCGTTGCCCACCGGCGGCAGAATGGTGCGCCAAGCCTGCGGCAGCATGACCAGGAACATGGTCTGCTTGCCGTTGAAGCCAAGCGACCGGGCGGCCTCGCTCTGGCCCTTGTCGATGGCCGTGATGCCCGCGCGGAACACCTCGCCCATGTAGGCGCCGTAGCACACGCTCATGGCGATGATGGCCGCGGTGAGGTCGTGCACGTTCAGAAAGCGCCCCAGAGCGTAGTAGATGTAGAAAAGTTGCACCAGAAGCGGAATGCCCCGGATGATCTCCACGTAGGTGGAGGCCACGAGGTTGATGGCCTTGTTTTTGGAAACGCGGCCAAGTCCGGTTATGAGCCCGATGGCGCAGGCGCAGATGATGGAGGTGATGGTGACCTGGAAGGTGATGACGATGCCGTCGCCCAGGTACTTGAGCAGCCGCATGTAGGGGTCGGGATAGGCGACCAGCAGGTAGATGATGCCGGCAATGGCGCCGACGATGCTGATCATCCAGGCGTTGAAGAGTCCCCAATCGTTTTTGTTGGGGATGGCCGCCCCTTCGCCCACGTCGATTTTTCGTGATTCGGTCATGTGTGAGGCCTTTGCTGTTGGAATGCCGGGGGGCCACCAAATGGCGGCCCCCCGGGAGAATCTCTAAGATCGGTCCGTTGCGGTCCGGTCTACTTCATCTGGTGCTGTTCCTTGATCTTGTCGAAGGTGCCGTCGGCCTTGATGGCGGCGAGGCCCTTGTTGATCAGATCAAGCACGTCCTTGTTGCCCTTCTTGACGGCGATGCCGATGTTCTCGACCTTGTCGCTCTTGAGGGTGCCGGCGATCTTGATCTTATCGGAGTACTTCTTGGTGGTGTACTCGACGGCGACCGGGCTGTCGGCGACGACGGCCTGGATGCTGCCCTTCACCAGGTCTTCCATGGCCAGGCCCACTTCGTCGTAGGTCTTGATGGCCTTGAAGCCCTTCACGTCCTTGATGACCAGGTAGCTGGTGGTGCCGATCTGGGCGCCGATGCTCTTGCCCTTGAGGCCGGCGAGGTCGGTGGCCTTCTCGTTCTTGGCGACCACGAGGATCTGCTCGATGGGCATGATGGGATCGGAGAAGTCCATGGTGGCTTTGCGCTCTTCGGTGATGGAGACGCTGGAGGAGATGGCGTCGTACTTGCCGGTGGCGAGACCCGCGAAGATGCCGTCCCAGGCGACGTTCTTGAACTCGGCCTTGAAGCCGCCCTTTTCAGCGGCGGCCTTGATCACGTCGACTTCGAAGCCCACGATCTCTTTCTGATCGTTGGTGTACTGCATCGGGGGGTAGGTGGCGTCGGAGGCGAAGACGATAGTCTTCGGACCGGCGGGAGCCGCGGTGGCGTTGGCGGCGGGCTCGGCGGCCTTCTCTTCTTTCTTGCCGCAGCCGACCACGCCGAGGGCGAGGACGCTCATCGCGGCGGCGATGACGATGGATTTGAACAGGCGTTTCATGCGAACTCCTCCAGTTGAAAATTATTTGCGGGCAGACACAAAAACACAACGCCCCGGACTGCGCGCCTGAGCGCTCTCAGGCCGGGAAGAAATCAGGTGCATGCGCGGACAAACCCATCACCGCACGGCACTGGCATTTCCTTTAGACACATCCCTGACAAATTACAAGAACCGCAAACACGGCCTGCGCAGTTCTTTTGTCCTCTTGGGCGGCATCGGCCAAGGACGTGGAGGCGGACCTTAGGGCTGCGCTTGGTGTTTTGCGCACCAGGGCACGGCGCGCCGGTGCCTTCACGAAAATGGCATTTGCCTTTGCGCTGCGGCCGCGGGGTTCGGAGCCGCAGCATGCGCCGCCGCCGCTTGACCATGCCGGCGGCGCGGCTTACAAAGCCCATGTGAGGCGGTCCGTCAGGCCCCTGCTTCGGGGGCTGGGCTGCCGTTTTGCGCCCACCACAATCCGACCGGGGCCGAGAAAATGACCGAGCCCAGCATTCTTGTCGTCGATGATGAGCGCATCGTCAGCCTGGACATCCAGAGCGCGCTTTCGCGCTTGGGGTACCGCGTGGCCGGGTGCGCCGCCAGCGGCGCGGAGGCAGTGGCCCTTGCCGCTTCGGCCTCGCCGGACCTGGTGCTCATGGACATTCGCCTGGCGGGCGGCATGGACGGCACCGAGGCGGCCGTCCGCATCGCCCAGGTCCGCGATGTCCCCGTGGTCTTCCTCACCGCGTATTCCGATGAGGACACCATGCGTCGGGCCCTTGGGGCCTCGCCCTTCGGCTATCTCATCAAACCTTTTGAAGACCGCGAACTGCGCGGCGCCATCGAGCTAGCCCTGACCAAGCACGCGGCGGAGCGCGACCTCAAGCGGGCGCGCCGCGCGGCGGAGGAGGCCGACCACGCCAAGACGGCGTTCCTCGGCACGCTCTCGCACGAGCTGCGCACGCCCATGAACGGCATTCTCGGCATGGCCGAACTGCTGCTCCTTTCAGATTTGGACCATGACCAGCGCGAGACCGTTGAACACCTGAAGAATTGCGCGCAGAGCTTCACGGGGATTTTGAACCAGCTGCTGGACTTTTCGTCCCTGGAGGCCGGTGTTTGCGACCTGGGCACGCAGGAGTTCAATCTGAGGGAATTCATTGACGGCGTTGTTTACCGGTACCGCGCGCAGACTGCGCGCAAAGGGCTCGATTTCGTCGTTTCGACCACGGACTTGCCGCAAGTGGTCGTGGGCGCGCCAAACCGCATGCGCCAGTGCCTGGAACATCTGCTGGACAACGCCCTGGCCTACACGGCAAAAGGCTGTGTGCGCGTGACCGCCTCGGCCGAGCCCGGCACGACGCCGGGTTCGCTCATGCTGCTGCTGCGCGTGGCCGACACCGGCTGCGGCATCGCGCCAGAGCAACTGCCGCTGATTTTCGAGAGCTTCACCCAGGGCGAGGACTTCATGACCCGCCGCCTGGGCGGTCTTGGGCTGGGGCTCGCCATGTGCCGCAAGGTTGCGGAGTGCCTGGGCGGCAGCGTCTGCGTGGAAAGCTCCGCGGACCAGGGCAGCGTCTTCACGTTGCGCGTGCCTGTGCAGCCGGTTGCGCCGGACGGTTCCGCCGCCTCCCGGCAAAGCCCGCTCAACGGGGCGCGGGTGCTTGTGGCCGAGGGGCAGCTTGCGCCGGCCTCGCCCTTGTGCCGGGCCCTTGCCTTGGCCGGGGCCCAGGTGCTGCGCGCCTGCGGCGGCGCGGCCGCCGCGGAGCTGCTGGCGGAGTCCTGTGTGGACGCCGTTGTGTTCACGGCCTCGCTGGAGGGCCAGACCGCGGCCGCCCTGACCCGGGTGCTGCGCGACCGACGCACCAAGGCCGTGGCCGAAACGCCGGTGCTCGGGGTCATTGCCAGCGAGAGCGAGCTTGGCCGCGCCAGACGCCTGGACGCGGGCATGGACGACGTGCTGGCGCAGACCGATGATTGCGGCGCGTGCCTGGAACGCTTGGCGGAATTGCTCGCCAGGCGATCGTTTGTCGAGAGTAGAACCACTGACCGCCAGGGGGCGGACGCACCATGATGAACAGCGCACCGGAGACGCCGGACACCCCGTTGTCGCAGCCGCACTCCAACAAAATCTTCGCCTATTTCATGCTCTTCTTTCTGGTCGTGGCGTTCTTCTTCGGCTTCGTGCTGGTGGAGCCGTTCCTGAACACGATGATCCTCTCGGCCGCGCTGGCCATCATCTTTTCGCCCATCAACTCGCGGCTGTTCCACCGCCTGGGCGGGCGGGCCAACCTGGCCGCGGGCATCACCTCCCTGCTGGTGGTGGTGCTCATCCTGTTGCCCACGGCGTTTCTTGTGTGGGGGCTGGTGACCGAGGGCCTGGACTCCATGATGACCATCCGCGCCTGGGCCGACCGCAACGACTTCGCCGAGATTCTGCGCGGCCACAGGCTGGATCCCTTCCTGAACTGGGTTCGCGAGCGCCTGCCCTTTGTGACCATTGACGACGCGAGCATCCAGGCGCGCATCCTTGCCGTCGCGCGGAACTCCAGCCAGTCGCTGCTGAACGCCAGCGCCACCCTTGTGGGCAACATGGCCAAGCTGGTGCTGCGCTTCTTCCTCATGATCTTCATGATTTTCTACTTCCTGCGCGAGGGGCGCGGCATTGTGCAGAAGCTCAAGTATCTTGCGCCGCTGCGCACGCACCAGGAAGACATCATCATCGAGAGCCTGCAGCGCGTTTCGCGCGCGGTGCTTTTGGGCAGCCTGCTCATCGCCGTGCTGCAGGGGCTTGTGGGCGCGCTCGGACTCTACATCGTGGGCATCAAGCCGCTGTTCTGGGGCACCATGATGGGCCTGGCCGCGCTGATTCCGATCATCGGCACCGGCCTGGTGTGGATACCGGCCACGGCCTACCTGTATTTCTTCGGCGACTGGCAGTGGGCGCTGTTCTTTTTGCTGTACAACGTGCTCATCGTCACCAACATCGACACCATTCTGCGGCCCATGCTCATGCGCAAGGCCGCGGAGGTCTCGCCCTTCTACATCTTCCTGGCGATCCTTGGCGGCATCAACGCCTTTGGCGCGCTGGGCATCTTCTATGGCCCGCTGATCCTGACCTTCCTCATGGTCATGCTGAAAATCTACGGCGAGGAGTACAAGGACGTGCTGACCTCGCGCTCCGCCTACAGCGAATACAGGAACGAACCATGATCCACCGCCTTGTTGCGCGCCGGCCTTGTCCGTCGCGGTCCATGCGCCGCCTGTGCGGCATGCTTTTTTGCGTGCTGTTGCTCAGCTTCGGCTGCGCCCGGCCGGTCACGCCCCCTCGTCCGTCTCCTCCCCCGCCGCCGCCGGTGGTGGAGAAGCCGAGCTTCGAGCCTTTGAGCGCGGCCCAGGCGCTGGAGCGCGCGCGGCAGATGCACGCCTCCACCCAGGGCCTGCGCTCCTGGCGCGACCTGGAGCCCGGCCTCAAGGCCAACCTGGCCTATGTTTCGGGCAAGCCCGCCGGGGCCTACGCCGTGGAGCGCCCGGGCCTCAAGCTCACCTGGGGAGCCATGCGCCAGACCCTGGAGGACCTGCTCCAGGCCCTGCCGTACCTGGACGAGGACCCGGCGCTCTTGGCCCAGCTCTTCGCCTGGTTCCCGCTGGAGCAGAACACCCTGGTGACCGGCTATTATGAGCCGTTCCTCGAGGCCAGCCTGGAGCCGGACCCGGCCTACCCCTACGCCGTTTACGGGCACCCAAACGATCTGCTGAAGGTGGACCTGGGCGAATTCCACCCGCGCTGGAAGGGGCAGAAGCTCTACTACCGCATGCAGAAAAACGGCATCAAACCCTATTACTCCCGCGGCGACATCGACTTTGGCGGCGCGCTCAAGAACAAGGGTGTGGAGATCGCCTGGGTCAAGGACCGCATCGATCTGTACTTTTTGCAGATTCAGGGCTCCGGGCGGCTCATCCTGCCGGACGGCAGCGTGACCCACGTGCTCTATGCCGACCAGAACGGGCGCGAGCGGCACATGCTCGGCGGCACCCTCGTCCGCCGGGGCTACATGACCCGCGACGAGGCCAGCATGCCGCGCATCCGCAGCTTTGTGCAGCAGAACCCCAAGCTCACCAAGGAGCTTTTGTCCGAGGACATGAGCTACGTGTTCTTCCGCCTGGCGGAGAACGGCCCCTTCGGCAGCATGGGCAAGATCCTCACGCCCATGAGCTCCATTGCCGTGGACCGCTCGCAGGTGCCCCTGGGCGCGGCCCTGGCCATGAGCGTGCCTTTGCCCGCGCCCAAGAGCGGCGGCCCCACGCGTCTGTCCGGGCTCATGATGGCCCAGGACACGGGCGGGGCCATTGTGGGCAACCATGTGGACCTGTTCTGCGGGTCCGGGGCGTATGCGGAGTTCGTCTCCGGCCGGATGAAGAACCCTGGGCAGCTGCATATTTTGGTCAGCCGCCGGGCCATGGGCCTTTTGCCCGCCGGCCAGCAGTCTGATGCGCAAGCGCCGGGCCAGCCGCAGCCGGGCCAGCCGCAGTTGGACCAGGAGCAGCCGGGCAGCGGGCAGGGCAATGGGCAGGGCACGCCTGCTCAAGAACAGGGGCCGCAGTAGCCCGCACAGCAACAGCGCGAAAAAAAGGCCGCCGGGAGCAATCTCCTGGCGGCCTTTTTTCTTGTGATTGTTCGGTCCTAGGCGACGAATTCCTGGCGGTAGCGCACCAGGTCGGCCACGGCGAGCACCGGCAGGCCGTGGAGTTCGGCAAAGGCCGTGACCTCCGCCAGGCGGGCCATGCTGCCGTCGCGGTTGGTCAACTCGCAGAGCACGCCCGCGGGCGCAAGCCCGGCCATGCGCATCAGGTCCACCGTGGCCTCGGTGTGGCCGCCGCGCTCCAGCACGCCGCCCGGCCGCGCGCGCAGGGGAAACACATGCCCGGGCCGGTGCAGGTCCTCGGCCTTGGCGTTCTTGGCCACGGCGGTGCGCACCGTGGTCACGCGGTCCGCGGCGGAAACGCCCGTCGTCACGCCCTTGGCGGCCTCGATGGTCACGGTGAAGGCGGTTTTGTTGCGGCTGGTGTTGTGCTCCACCATGGGGGGCAGGCGCAGCGCGTCGGCGTGCTCGTCGGTGAGGCACAGACAGACGATGCCGCTGCACTCGCGGATGAGCAGGGCCATCTGCTCCTCGTTCACGCTCTCGGCCGGGTAGATGAGGTCGCCCTCGTTCTCGCGGCTCTCGTCGTCCACCACAAGGACGCCGCTGCCGCTGCGCAGACTTTCAAGAGCTCTTTCGACGCGTGTTTTGGGATTGCCGAAGCGTTCAAGCAGGGACTGATTCATGGTTTGCCTCCGTGGCAAGAAAGACCAGAATCAGGGCGTAAAAGACAGACGCCAGCCGCAAGGGCGCACGAAAAGCGCCATGCGGGTGGCACGCCGGGAAAACCGGCGGGTCGGCTGCCTCATTCTCTTCCATCCGGACTGTCACCGTCGGCTCCGGAATCGCACCGGATCTGCTGACCCCGCTCCCCGATGGAGCAGGCGCTCGCGGGCTCCCCGAAGCGCGTTCGGGATACCGCCGGTGGGGAGTTGCACCCCGCCCTGAGAATAAGCGGGGTCTTTCTATCCCTTCGGCGCGGGCTCGTCAACGCGGCCGGTTTCGGCGCGGCTATGCTTGGAGGCCATTGTTGGCGCGGTCAGGAGGCGCGGTCAGGGGGACGCGGGTAGGCTTCGCGCGGCAAAATCTGTCGCGCCCGCGATCCGCATGGTGAAATTGGGCGGTCGGCGTCAGCGCGGTCCCGGCGCGCCGCTGGGCGGCAGGGGTTCCAGCTTGTGCAGCTCGGCCATGATGACGCCCAGGTCCGGGCGGATGTTGATGTTGAAGATTTCAGCGAAGCGCACCACGCCCTTCTTGTCGATGATGACGATGGCGCGATCGGCCGTGCCGCTGCTGCGCAGCACGCCGTACGCCTGGGCCACGCCGCCGTGGGGCCAGAAGTCGGAGAGCACCGGGAACCACAGACCGCGCATCTCCACGGCCCAGGCGTACAGGCTGGGCAGGTTGTCCACGCTGATGCCCAGGATTTCCGTGTCGTATTCGTCGAAAAGATCCTTGGCCAGGTTGTAGCCGGGCCACTGGTCGGAGCACACCGGGGTGAAGGCCGCGGGCACGAAGGAGAGCATGACGTTCTTGCGCCCCCGGTAGTCGGAGAGGCGCACGGAGCGCTTGCCGCCCTTGTCCATGATGACGCCGGGCAGGGTGAAGTCCGGGGCCATGTCGCCGGGGCGCACCTTGAGGACGCTGTCCACCGGCTTGAGCGGGCCGGGGTCGAGGATCATCTCCTTGAGGTCCACGGCCAGGGCGACGCCCGGCAGGGTGAGGGGACCGCACAGCGCGGCCGTCAGAAGCAGGGCCAGCGCAAGGGCCGGGACCAGGGCGAAGAGACGTGTGCGCATGACTTTCCTCCTGTGTGGGGCCGGGGGTTAGCGCAGGGCGGCCGCGCGCAGCACTTGGGCGTAGAAGTCGTCCTCGTTCAAAAACGCGCCCTCCTGGAAGAAGGCGACGCCAAGGCCCTTGGCCCCGGGCTTGAGGACGAAGAACGAGGGCGTGCCCACGGAGCCGAAGACCTTGTGCAGCGCATAGCTTGCATCGGGCAGCATGGGCATTTGCACCTGGTACTTCTTGCGGAAGAACTCCACCTCGAAGGGGGAGTTGCCCGCGCCGATGGCCAGAAATTTGAGCCGCTTGCCCTCGGGCGAGGCCGCGAGCCTGGCGAACACGCGGTTCACCGCCTGGGCCTCGGCCTGGCAGCGCGGGCAGTACATGCTGTAAATCTCCACCAGCAGGGCCTCGGCCTTGATTTGCGACAGCCGGAAGCTCCGGGTGCCCGCGGGCAGGCCCAGGTATTCGGCCTCGGCCGGGGTGAGCAGGACCTTCACCTCCTGGTCCGGCAGCACGTCGCCCGCTTTGGGGTTGGCGGCCAGGGCTGCGGTGGTGAAGATGGAGGCGGCGAAGAGCAAAAGCGCCAAAAGAGGCGCGGCCAGTCTGTTCATGCGGGCTCCGTGCGGTTTGCGTGCTTTGGCCTGCCGGCAATCATTCTGCGCGGCTCGGCAGCGCCCTCGCCATGGATGGGGAAGCCGCCAGCCCGGACCGTCCGGACCGGCGGCTTCCTATCTAGAGGTGCGTACCGTCTCGCAATGTTATCCCAGGATGTTCTTCACCGGCCGTTTGAGCGCGGCGAAAAGCTCCTGCCTGGTGTACTGGCGCACGCCCGCGGGAGCGGTCGAGGCGTCGGCCATCAGGTTCTTGGCGTACAGGTTGGGGGCATCCGCCGTGAGGAAGATGACCCGGACCGTGTCCGCGTCGACCAGCTGGGCCTTGGGGTGCTTCTTCTTGGCCTCGGCCAGGCGGACCTCCGCAAGCTTCAGCATGTCTTCGCGGTCGCCGAAGTTCATGCAGCCCGTGGGGCAGGAGGTGACGCAGGCCGGGCGCTTGCCCGCTTTCACGCGGTCGTTGCACATGTCGCACTTGCGGATCAGCTTGGTCTTGGCGTCCATTCTCGGCACGTCGTAGGGGCAGATGCTCTGCACCGCCTCGAAGCTCTCCTTGGCGGTCTTCTCGGTGTAGATGACAGCGCCGGTCTGCTCATCGATGATGATGGAGTCGGGCTGCTCGGCCGCGGTTTTGCATGGGGCGTCCAGGCAGTGGCGGCACTGGTCCGGGGTGAAGAACCAGTTGAGCTTGCCGTCCACTTCCTTTTCGCTGAAGCGCACCACGCGCAGCGTATTGTAGCTGAAGTCCGGCGGATTTTGGTGCGTGCCGGTGTTTTTGGTTTTTTCGCCGGGCAGCTTTTTCCACTGCTTGCAGGCGATCTGGCAGCCACGGCAGGCCGTGCACTTGGTCAGGTCCACGAGGAAGCTCTTTCCGTTACTCATGACGCGCCTCCTTTAAGCCTTCCGGACGTTGACCATGAAGGCCTTCGACTCGGGGATGCCGGTGTTCGGGTCGCCCACGGAGGGCACCAGCAGGTTGGCGGCGTCGCCGCCGCTCTTGTCGTTTGGCCAGCGCCAGCCGAAGTGCCAGGGAATGCCCACTTCATGGACGGTCTGCCCCTGCACGGTGAAGGGCTTGAAGCGCTTGGTCACGATGGCGATGGCCCAGAGCTTGCCGCGGCTGTTTTCCAGCCAGACCTTTTCACCGTTCTTGATGCCGCGCAGCTCCGCGAGCTCTTCGCTCATCTCGCAGAACATCTGCGGCTCGGCCTCGATCAGCCAGGCCTGGGGCCGGGTCTGCAGGCCCGTCTGCCAGTGCTCGGTGACGCGGTAGGTGGTGCAGACGAAGGGGAAGCGCGGGTCGCACACGCTGTGCTTCTCTCCCGCGAACTTGAGGGCCGTGGGGTTGTGCAGCACCTTGGAATACGGGTGCGCGCTCACCGGGCATTCCAGCGGTTCGTAGTACTCGGGGAAGGGACCGTCGTTCAGGCCGGGGCCAAAGAGCGCGCCCATGCCCTCCACCTGCATGATGAACGGATGGATGGCGCCGGGAGCGCCGCCGCCGTCAACCACGTCGATGTCCCACTTCTTGCCCTCGGCGTTCCAGGCCAGCACGGCCTTTTGCGGGGCGTAGGGCTTGCCGGTCATGTCCACGCTGGCGCGGTTGTAGATGACGCGGCGGTTGACCGGCCAGGCCCACGACCAGTTGGGGTACAGGCCCACGTTGGCCTGGGCCGGGGTCTGCTCCTTGGAGCGCTTGGCCGCGCGGTTGCCCTTGGGGTCGGTCTCCACGTAGGAGCCGCAATACACCCAGTTGCCGCTGGTGGTGCTGCCGTCGTCGCGCAGGTCGGGGAAGGCCGCAACCTGCGTGCCCTTCTTGAAGACCTTCACGCTGCCATCGGGCTGCTTCACTTCCACGTCGCGGGTGTAGTAGCCGTTGATGAGCCGGGCGGTCTTGTGGGCGTCGAACTCATGTCCGTGGCCCATGGCTTCCCAGTTCATGCCCAGCACGGGCGCGGGGAAGGCGCCGCCTTCCTTCTTGTACAGCTCGCGCACCTTCTGGGCCAGTTCGTAGATGATCTCGCCGTCGGGGCGGCTGTCGCCCAGGGGCTTCGGGCCCTGGTAGCGCCACTGCATCCACCGGCCGGAGTTGGAAACCGAGCCCTCTTTCTCCACGCTGACGGAGCAGGGGAGCATGAAGACCTCGGTCTTGATCTTCTTGGGATCCATGCCGGGGCCCTGCCAGAAGCTGCCGGTCTCGTTGTCGTAGATGTTGACGTTGACGAGCCAGTCGAGCTTGGTCAGCGCCTCGCGGGTCTTGTTGGTGTTCGCGCCGGAGCACGCGGGGTTCATGCCCCAGGCGAAGAAGCCCTTGAACTGGCCCTTCAGCATGTCGTCAAAGAGCGTCAGCCAGGAGTAGTCCTTGCCGGGCTCCAGCTTGGGCAGCCAGTCGAAGGCCTTGGCGGGCTCCTCGTTCTCGTAGAAGCTCTTGATGAGGCTGACGGCGTACTTGGGCTGGTTCTTCTTCCAGTTCAGGCTCTTGGGGTCCTTGGTGGAAGGGGCGATGCGCTTCAGGTAGTCGGCCAGGGCCTTGTCGCCCGTGTTGGGCGTGGGCAGGTAGCCGGGGATGATGTGGTAGAGCAGGGCCTGGTCGGTGCTGCCCTGCACGTTGGACTCGCCGCGCAGCGCGTTGACGCCGCCGCCGGCCACGCCCATGTTGCCCAGAAGCAGCTGCACGATGCTCATGGCGCGGATGTTCTGCACGCCGACGGTGTGCTGGGTCCAGCCCATGGCGTACATGACCGTGCCGGCCTTGTCCGGCTTGCCCGTGGCCGCGTAGGTGTCGAACACCTCAAGAACCTTTTCCTTGGGCGTGCCGCACATCTCCACCACGCGGTCCAGCGTGTAGCGGCCGTAGTGCTTTTTCAACAACTGGTACACGCAGCGGGGATTGGCCAGCGTGTTGTCGCGCTTGATGTTCCCGTCCGCGTCCTTGTCGAAGGCCCACTTGGCCTTGTCGTACTTTCTGGACTCGTCGTTGAAGCCGCTGAACATGCCGTCGTTGAAGTCGAAGTCCTTGCCCACAAGGAAGGATGCGTTGGTGTAGTTCACCACGTATTCCTTGAAGATGAGGTTCTTTTCAACGATGTAGTTGATGAGGCCGCCAAGGAAGGCGATGTCCGAACCGGAGCGCAGAGGCGCGTAAAGGTCCGCCTTGGAGCTGGTGCGCGTGAAGCGCGGGTCCACATGGACAACCTTTGCGCCTTTTTCTTGCGCGCGGGTGACCCACTTGAAGGAAATGGGATGGTTTTCGGCAGCGTTGCTGCCCATGATCAGAATGCAATCACTGTTCTTGAGGTCGATCCAGTGATTGGTCATCGCACCGCGTCCGAACGACTCTGCCAGAGCCGCCACAGTGGCGCTGTGTCAAATACGGGCCTGATGTTCTATGTAGGTTAACCCCAGCGAACGCAGAAAGGCCTGGTAGGCCCAGCACTCCTCGTTGTCCATGGCGGCGGAGCCGACGGAGGCGATGCCCTCGCAGCGGTTCACGGTCAGGCCCTTGGCGTTCTTTTCGGCAAAGCTGGCGTCGCGGTCGCGCTTGATGTTTTTGGCGATGCGCTCCAGCGCCCAGTCCCAGCTCTTGGCTTCCCACTTGGTGCCGTAGGGCTTGCGGTACATGACCTTTTGCAGGCGCGGGTTGGGCTGGCCGGGGTTGCCCTCGGCGAGCTGCCAAATGCTGGCGCCCTTGGCGCACAGCGCGCCTTCATTGATGGGATGGTCCGGGTCGCCCTCGATGTTCAGGGCGCGTTTGGCGCCGGAAAGGGCCGTGTTGACGATGAGCCCGCAGCCGACGGCGCAGTAGCAGCACACGGTGGTGGTCTGCTTGCTCCACTCTGGCTTGAGCTGGGCTATGCGGTCGACGGCGGCCTTTGCCGCGGCGGGCTTGGCGGCAAAGCCAATTCCGGCGAAGGCGGAGGAGAGGGCTGCGGTTGCGGAGAGTTTCAAGAACCCTCTGCGTGAAAGCGTCATGGTGCCTCCTTGGTTATGAGGTTTAAAGTCAGCTGCCGAGCGTTTCGCGGTCGAGCCGGATGAGCAGCTCGGCTCCGGAGAGCACGGGGGGCGCGTCGAAGCGGGGCTCTTGCAGGGGCGCTTCCTGTTTGAGGAAGGGCACAAGCAAAAGACCCGACACCTTGCGCCGGACCTCCGCCAGATCCAGGCCCAGGCCCCCGAAGGGGAGCATGGTCAGGCCGGGATCACGTTCTGTGGAAGATGGGGAATCCATAAAATACCTCCACGGTATGAGGATCACGATAGGCCATAAAAACGTGTGCGCGTCAAAAGAAGGGACGGTTATGCAAGTTTTGGCACCGGCGCGCACAAAGCGCTGAGCAGAAAAGGGCGCAGGTCGCTTTGGCGGTGGTTGAAGCGCAAGGCGAGTTCCTTGAGGTACAGGGGAAAACGCCGCCACGACAAGCCCTTGAATTGTTTGAGCCGCGGCTTGGCGAAGTCCCAGAAGGCGCAGCCGCCGCTCTCGGCGAAGACCTGGCCGGGGTGGCGCAGCAGGTAGTGGTAGGGCAGGCTTTCGTCGCCGCAAAGAATCAGCGCGTCGTAGGTCTTGTAGCGGTCGGTGATGAGGATGCTGCCGTGCCGCGCCACGCGCAGGTGGAAGTTGTGGTTGAAGTGCAGCACGCTCTCCGCAGTCAGCTCCGGCAAGAGGTCCACAAAGATGTGCTGGTTGCGGTGCAAGATGCCGTACACCGGCAAGCCCGCGCCGGATGGAGCTTCCTCGGGCTCGCGGCCGCTGTCCAGAAGGGCGGCCAGGGGCGCGCCCGGGCCAAGCAGCTGCGGCGCGTCCGCCCCTTGGGCGAGAATGGCCAGCCGCAGCACGGTGAGGGCCTTGAAGGCGGTGTTGTAGGAGATGCCGACCTTTGCCGCGGCCTCGCGGGTGCTCAGCTCCTCGGTAAAGGCCTGTGCCAGGGCGTTCCACTTGAGGGCGGAGAGGCCGGCCTCGTTCAGCCAGCGGCCCGTGAAGTCGTGGAAGGTGTAGCGGCAGCCGCCGCAGCGCAGCCGTCCGCCGGTCAGCTGATAGGGCGCGGGCGTGTTGCAGCGAGGGCAACGCTTTTGGCCCGTCGGCCAGCAAAGGTCCAAAAGCTCGGCGCGGGCATCGGCCTCGCTTGCCGGCGCAGCCGGGGGGGTGTCGGTCTCGTTGGGCATGTTCAGGCCACCTCGCCCTGCTGCATAGCACGAAGTCCGCCCTGTGCCAAGGCATGGGGAGGATTTTCGACGGGTAGGCGCGGCGATGATCCTTCCGCCCCGGCAAAGCGGCCTTGGCGCGCCTTTTCGGTTGAAGCGGCCCCCCAACTGACGTACGCTGCGGGAACTCTTCCGCGTGCCGCCGCCGGCCGCGCGCAGGAATCATTGCTCGGGAGGCATGTGGGCGCAAGCTGGTTCAACCGCACGGTGTGCATGCTTATTCTGGCCGCGCTGCTTTGCGCCTGCCGCGCGCAGGGCGGCAAGGAGGCCGTGGATCAAAGCGCGCCCGGCGTCACGGAGACGCGCGTCACCCTGGGGTCCTCCCTGGCGCTCACGGGCCACGCGAGCTACCTGGGCTCGCAGACCCTGCGCGGGGCGCTTTGCTACCTCAAGCACGTGAACGAGACCGGCGGCGTGCATGGCCGCAGGATCGAGCTTGTGCCCTACGACGACGCCTACGACCCGCCGCGCTGCCTGGCCAACACGCAAAAGCTCATCGTGGAGGACAAGGTCTTCGCCTTGTTCGGCTACGTGGGCACGCCCACCACGGTGAAGATTCTGCCCATGGTGGAGGACGCGCGCATCCCCCTGCTGGGCATGTTCACCGGGGCCAACGCCCTGCGCGAGCCCTTCAACCGCTTTCTGGTCAACATCCGCGCCTCCTACTATCAGGAGACCGCGGCGGCCGTGCGCCATCTTGTGGCGGACCTGGGCCTCAAGCGCATCGCCGTGTTCTACCAGTACGACGCCTACGGCTTCGACGGCCTGACCGGCACGGAGCTGGCGCTGAAGGAGTTCGGTCTGGCTCCGGTGGCGCGCGGTTCCTATGTGCGCGGCACCCTGGACATAGAAGACGGCTTCGCCAAGATCGAGGACTCCCGCGCCGAGGCCGTGGTCATGATCGGCACCTCCGACCCGTGCGCGCGCTTTGTGGAGCTGGCCAAAGACTCCGGCTTCGGGCCCATTTTCTACGCCGTGTCGTTCGTGGGCGCGGAGGAGCTGGCCCGCAGGCTGGGGCCGAAGCCCGGCGCCGTGGTCATCATGAGCCAGGTGGTGCCGCCCATCGAGAGCGCCTCGAGCGCGCCCCAGGGCGGCGCGCGGCAATACGTGGAGCTTTTGGCCAAGTATTATCCGGAGGACAAGCCCAACTCCGTGGGGCTTGAGGGCTACTACAACGCCCGCATTCTTGTGGAGGCCCTGGAGCGCGCGGGCAGAAACCTCACCCGCGAGGGCTTCATCCAGGCCCTGGAGTCCATCCGCGACCTGGAGCTGGGGCCCGGGCTGGTGGCTTCCTTCGGGCCGGACAACCACCAGGGGCTGCGCCAGGTGTTCTTCACGCGGCTGGTGGAAGGCCAGTTCACCCTTGTGGACTCCTGGCCCAATGTCGGCCGCGCCCTGACCCGCCAGCGGGGCTCCGGCAACGGGGGCGCGCCATGAGCCCGGTGCGCCGCGCCCTTGCGCGCTACGAGTCCTTGAGCCTCAAAAACAAGATCTTCCTGTCCATTCTTGGGGTGGTGCTGGGCATCAGCGTGGCCATAGCCTTTCTCGCCCGGTACATCCTGGTGTCCTCGCTCACCGCGGAACTGGAGCTGCGCGGCAGCGCCATCGCCCACTCCGTGGCCGAGCGCGGCGGCGCGTATGTGCTGGACAAGAACACGCCCATGCTGCTTTCGCTCATCTTCGACGAAGCGCGCCTGCACGAGCGCAAGAACCTCATCGCCTACATCTTCGTCACCGACCAGGACGGCCTGGTGCTGGCCCACACCATGACGCGCGCCTTTCCGGCGGAGCTGCGCCAGGCCAACGTCCTTGAGCCGGGCGAAAGCCGCAGCGTGCGGCTGGTCAACGTGGAGCACGAATCCATCCACGACATCGCCGTGCCCATGAACGAAGGCCTGTACCGCATCGGCTCCGTGCACGTGGGCCTTTCCAAGAGCCACATCGACAGCCTCATCGCCACCCTGCGGCTCACCTTCCTGGGCTTCATCTCGGCCGTCATCCTCATCACCTTCTATCTTTCCGACCGCTTGACCCGGCACATCATCCGGCCCCTGTCCAAGCTCACGCGCATTTCCGACGAGCTCTCGCGCGGGAACTTCAACATCTCCCTCGACATGCAGGAGGAAGACGAGCGCTGGCGGCCCATGGACTGCCCGGCCTATGCGGACACCGAGATGCCCTGCTGGCACTTCGACCAGTCCGCGCGGCAGGCCGTGGTGCACCGCACCTGCGAAAGCTGCGTGTTCTACCGCAAGCGCCAGGGCGACGAGGTGGTCCAGTTGGGAGACAGCTTCCGCAACATGGTCTGGAGCATCAAGCTCTATCGCCGCCGCCTGCGCGAAAGCGAGGAGAAGTACCGTTCGCTCTTCGACTCCGGCCCGGACCCGGTGTTCGTGGTGGACTGCGCGGACTTCGCCATCAAGGACGCGAACCCGCGCGCGCTGGAGCTCTACGGCTATGAAAAGCACGAGCTGCTGGGCAAGAGCTATCTTTCCCTCGGACCGGAGAACCGCGACGACTGCCTGCTCTCCTTTGCGGGAGAAGACGCGCCAGGAGCAGGCGACGGAGGCCCGACCGCGGCCGCGGGCTGCCTGTATCATCCCAAGGTGCTGCACTACAAAAAAGGCCAGCGTCCCTTCTACGTCAACGTCCACGCCTGCTCCATCTCCTACCGGGGCCGGCACGCCATCATCATCTCCGTCACGGACATCACCGAGATGATCGAAAAGGACGCCCAGCTCATTCAGGCGGGCAAGATGAAGTCCCTGGGCGAGATGAGCGCGGGCATCGCCCACGAGCTGAACCAGCCGCTCAACGCCATCAAGATGGGCAGCGAGTTTTTGGCGCTTTTGGACGAGCAGGGCCATGCGGTCACGCCCGAGTCGTTCCGCCAGGTGGTGCGCGAGATAAGCGGCCAGGTGGACCGCGCCGCGGAGATCATCAACACCCTGCGGGCCTTTGGCCGCAAGGCGGAGATCTTCAAGGAGCGCGTGGACGTGAACCATCCCGTGACCAGCGTGCTGACCATCGTGCGCCGCCAGTTCGAGCTGGACAACATCCGCTTCCGGCTCGACCTGGGCGAAAACCTGCCCCCGGTGCTGGCCCACGACAACCGCCTGCAGCAGGTCTTTTTCAACCTCTTGACCAACGCGCGCGATGCTATAAACGAAAAGAGCCAGCCGACGGACTCGGGCGCGCTGCGGCTCATCACCATAGAGACGTGCGCGGGCGGCGGTTTCGTGGTCGTCAGCGTGTCCGACACGGGCATCGGGCTGGACGAGGGCGTGCGCGACAAGATCTTCGAGCCCTTTTTCACCACCAAGGAGACGGGGCAGGGCATGGGCCTGGGGCTGGCCATCAGCTATGGCATCGTGCGCGACTACGGCGGCGAGATCCGCATCGAGAGCGCACCCGGGCGCGGCGCGCGCATCAGCCTGATTTTCCCCCAAGCGGCATGAGAACGGCGGCAGAAGGAAGGAAGCACGCATGGACAAGAAAATACTGGTCATCGACGACGAGCAGCCCACGCTGAACATGTTCCGCCTGCTTTTGGGGGCCTATGGCTACGAGACCCTGACCGCCGCCAACGGGGCCGAGGGCGTGGAGATCTTCGAACGCGAACGGCCCGGCATCGTGCTCACGGACATCAAGATGCCGGTCATGGACGGCATCGAGGCCCTGCGGCGCATCAAGGACCTGGACCCCCACGCCGAGGTCATCGTCATCACCGGCCACGGCGACATGGAGCTGGCCATACGCGCGCTCAACCTCGACGCCACGGATTTCCTCAACAAGCCTGTGCAGCGCCAGGGCTTGAGCCAGGCGCTTTCCCGCGCGGAGGAGCGCCTGGCCATCGCCAGAACGCACAAGCAGGAGATCGCTGTAACCGAGGAGGACGGGGCGGCGGCGCTCATTCTGCGCGGCAGCGTCACCGCGCGCTCCGAGCCGTTTCTGATCCGGGCCATGGCCGCTGCGCGGGCCCTGGACAAGGCCGAAATCGTGCTGGACTTCGACGAGAACGCGAGCATCAACGGGGCCGGGCTGGCCATTTTGACGCGCCTGCTGCAAGAGGCGCGCGACAACGGCGACAGCGTGCGCATCCGCGGCTTGTCCGAGAACTTCCGCAAGGTCTTCGAGGTGGTGGGCATATCGCGGCTGGTGGAGCCCAGCCGCATGCAGACGCCCGGCTGATCCGCCTGAACATCGCGCTTTTTGCGCCGCGCTTTCCGCATGGCCGGGGAGCGCGGCGTTTTATTTGCGCAGCAAGCGGCCAAGGCCCCACAGGGCGAGGATGTACAGTGGAATGAAATAGGAGGCCGGACCTGCGCTGCGCCACAAGAAGGGCATGGGGATGCCGTCGAAGCGCCACGAAAGCCAGGTGAGGGCGGCGCAGGCGGGCCAAAGCAGGCCGGCGCCCCGCCCGGCGGAAAGGGCCAGGGTGTTGCCGTAGGCTTGCTGCGCCAGGTGGTTTTGCGCCAGGTAGGCCTTCTTGTCGCCCTCCTGCAGGGCGCGCACGGAAAGGTCGCTGTGCTTTTGCGCATCGCCTTCCTCGCGCTCCTGGCGGACGCGCTGCACGCGGGCCACCAGGGCCATGCTGGCTTTGCCCAAAGCCGCGCTGGCCACGGCCAGAACGAAGACGCCAAAGACGAAGCCAGCCTCGGGCGGTCCCGGCAGGCGGAAGGGGGCGATCAATATCGCGTCGAGAATTTGGAAGGGGTTCATGGCGTTGGCGAAAGGGGCCCCTCCCCCTTGCGGAGGAGGAGCCCGATGCCTGGCGTCTTACACGCCGGGAATCTTGATGCCGGCGAAGCCGGCCAGGGTGTAGCCGAGGCCGATGTAGAGCGAAAGCACGATGAAGATGCGCTTCATCAGGGCGTCGGAGAGGTACTTGGAGGTCATGGGGCCCACGATGGAGCCGAGGGTGATGCCCACGAGCTCGATGCCCACCAGGTGCCACTCGATGGGAGTGCCCTTGCTGATGAGGGTGACGATGCTGGTGATCATGCTGACGAGCACGGCCAGGGCGCTGGTGCCCGCGGCCAGGTACATGGGCAGTTGGGTGACGCTGGTGAGGAAGGGCACCAGCAGGAAGCCGCCGCCGACGCCCAGGAAGGCAGCCACGGCGGAGATCACGATGCCGCCCAGGAAGGGGACAAAGGGATTGAAGTGGAAGGGCACGCCGTAGAAGGTGAATTCGCAGGTGGCCATGGTGAAGCGCTGGATCTTGAGGCCAAGATTGCATTCTTCAATTTTTTCGCCGCACTTCTGCTTCTTCACGGCGTCCTCGAAGGCCTTGGCGGCCTCTTTGGCGGTCTTCTGCTTGCTCTTGGCGCCCGGGGTGGTCTGGTAGAAAAGCCAGCAGCCCAAGAACAGAACGAACAGGCCGAAGTAGCCCTGGTAGGACTTGAAGTCGAGCTTGCCCGCGGAAAGGGCGGCCGCGCCATAAGCGCCCAAGAGGGAGCCCAGGCCCAGGCTGATGGCCAGCGGCAGCACAAGGCGCTTCATCTTGAGGTAGTTGAAGGAGCTGATGGCCGCCGAGGTGCCGACCAGGAACTGGTTGGAGGCCTTGATGGAGTCGGTGACGATCTTGCCGAGTTCCGGCGCGGTCTTCTTCAGCCCGCCGGCATAGTTGCCGAAGCCGAACACGCTCATGTGGCCCACGCCCGCCATGACGCCGCCGAAGGCGCCCACGGTGGAGAAGATCCAGCCGACCCACACCGCCCAGGCAAAGGCCAGGATGATGCTGACGTTGGGCGCGCCGGGAATGCCGAGGAAGCCCGTGGGCTTGGTCTCGTCGATCATGCCGGGCTCGGTGCCGCGGGGGGCCTTGGCGATGGCGTCGGCAAGCTTGTTGCCGGTGCTGGCCGCGTCGGCCGGTTTGGCGGCGTTGGTGGCATTGGCCACTTCAACGGCTTTGGTCTCCGTCGCGGCCGGGGCCGGAGCGGCCTGCTGGGCTGCTGCAACGCCCAGCCACAGGCTGACCGCCAATGTGGCGGCAGCAAGAGTCAGGTAATGACGTTTGTTCATGTTCACAACACTCCTCCAGATTATAGTAGCCCTATGTCACAGCTCCGCGCCGCACACGCGGAGCATAGGTCGCGGTTTTATGAGGCGGGACGGACGAACGTAAGGGCCTTTGCCGTGCAGCCGGTAACGCAGGCGGGGTCCATACCCTGGTCGACCCGGTCCTTGCAATAGTCGCACTTCTTCGTTTTTCCCCAGGCCTCGATGAAGACGGGGACATCCCAGGGGCAGGCGTCCGCGCAGCGCTGGCAGCCGATGCAGGCGTCGTTGTCGAGCCAGACCAGCCCGTCCTCCGGGCGTTTGGCAAGGGCGCCGGCGGGGCACACCTTGACGCAGAAGGGGTCGTCGCACTGCATGCAGTTCTGGTAGACGAACTCCATGCGCGGCCTGCCGTCCGGTCCGGTAAAGGGGCCAAGGGCCTTGATGCGGTTCAGCGACAATCCGGCCGGGAGCTTGTTGCGCATGTTGCAGTGAACAAGACAGGCCTTGCAGCCTATGCAGCGGTTGGGATTAAGCGCGATACGGTAGAGGCTCATGATTCACCCCGCCCTGTCCTTCCAAAAGTTGAAGTGATTCCCGTTGCTGGCAGGGCGTGAGCGTTTGCGCAACGCGCCAGCACACCCTGGAGAGGTATTCCCAGTTCAGCATCGTAAACCATAACGTTAAGCGGGTTGTCAAGTGACGCGCCTATTCGTTCTTTTTTTCTCATATACGCACATCAATTCCTATTTTGTGGGATGGAATAGATTTCGCCGCATAGCGGCTCTGGTGTTGGAATATCGCTCTTCCCCCCTAGCCAGGACTGATGGGTTGTGCTAAGGGGGTATGCATCGTCTTTTGACTTGTATTCAGGAGGGCCTCATGGGTCGAGAAATAACGTACAGCGTCTGCGGCATGTGCACAGTGCGCTGTCCCGCCGCTGTTGATGTAGAAGACGGCCGGGTGGTTTCGGTCTTTGGCAACCCGCACGCGGCGGGAGTGAAGGGCGCCCTGTGCGCGCGCGGCGCGGCCGGACCGGCCCTGCTCTACGACGACGAACGTCCCCAGACGCCGCTCATCCGCGCCGGCGGGCGCGGCGAGGGCAAATGGCGCGCCGTCTCGTGGGACGAAGCCCTCGACTACGTCGCGGACAAGCTCGCGGCCATCCGCACCGAGCACGGACCGGAGGCGCTGCTGCTCTCCGACCGCGGCGGACCTTTCGTCGATTTGACGCGCGCCTTTGTGCGCGGGTTCGGCTCGCCCAACTACTGCAACCACGACACAGCCTGCGCGCGCAACGTGCAGCACGCGGCCCTTTCCGTGTTCGGCTGCGGCCGCAAGGAGCTGGTGTACGACCTGAAGAACGCGCGGCACGTGGTGCTGCAGAGCCGCAACATCCTGGAAGCCATCAACGTGAAGGAGGTCAACGACCTCATGGACGCCCGCGAGGCCGGGTGCAAGCTCACCGTGGTGGACATCCGCGCCAACGTGCCCGCCGCCAAGGCGGACAACTTCTTCCTCGTCCGCCCCGGCACGGACTATGCCTTCAACCTCGCGGTCATCAACACCATCCTGGCCGAAAAGCTCTACGACCGCGCCTTCGTCAAGGAATGGATAGCCGACCTGGACGCGCTCAGGGCCTTTGTCGAGCCCTACACGGCGGAGTTCGCCGAGAAGGAAACCGGCGTCTCCGCCCAGGCTTTGCGCCTGTTCGTGCGCCAGTTCGCCAAGGCCGCGCCCCAGGTCATCTGGCATCCGGGCTGGATGACGGCGCGCTACGAGGACTCGTTCTACGTCAGCCGCACGGCGTACATCATCAACGCCCTCATGGGGGCCATAGGCGCCAAGGGCGGCCTGCCGCTCTCCTGCAAGCCGGGAGACGTGGGCCGCAAGGGGCTCAGGCCGCTCATGGAGCTGTTTCCCAAGCCGGAGAAGCCCCGCGTGGACGGGGCCGGGTGGGGCGAGGGCAGAACGCACTTCGACGGCGGGCCCGGGCTGGTCAACCTGGCCTTCGAGGCCATCGCCTCGGGCAAGCCCTATCCCATCAAGGCCTACATCGCCCACCGGCACGACCCGCTCATGGCCTTCCCCGATCAGCAGGCCGTGAAAAAGCTGTGGGAGAAGCTCGACCTGCTGGTGGCCGTCACCTTCAGCTGGTCCGACACGGCCTGGAACGCCGACGTGGTGCTGCCCATGAGCACGTACCTGGAGCGGGAGAGCATCCTCGGCAGCAAGGGCGGGCTCAAGCCGCAGTTCTTCATCAGAAAGCGCGCCGTGGCCCCGCGCTTCGACACCCGCGCCGACTGGGAGATCTACGCCGGGCTGGCCAAGCGCCTGGGCATGGAGCCCCTGGCCGTGACCCGGCCGGAGGAATTGTGGTCGCGCCAGCTCGAGGGCACGGGCGTCAGTCTGGCGGACTTCGAAGCCAAGGGCTTTGTGGAGCTTGCGCCCAAGCCCACGTACAAGCCGCTTTCGTTCAAAACGCCCTCCGGCAAGATCGAGATGCTTTCGGCCAAGCTGCTGAAGGACGGGCTGGAGGCCCTGCCCGCGTATGTCTCGCCGGCGCATCCGCCGAAGGATGCCTTCCGCATCGCCTTTGGCCGCTGCGGACTGCACACGCAAGGCCACACGGTGAACAATCCGCTGCTCTTCGAGCTCATGCCGGAGAACGTGCTGTGGATCAACAAGACTCGGGCCAAGGCCCTGGGCATCGAGCACATGGACATGGTTGAGGTGGCGCCCGTGGCCGCGGGCGGCACGCCTGGACGCCTGCGCGCCTTTGTCACGGAGTTCATCCACGCCGAGTGCGTGTTCACCGTGCACGGCTTCGGCCACACCCTGCCGGTGGAGAGCCGGGCCCAGGGCCGCGGCGTTTCGGACAACGAGCTCATGCCGGGCGGTTTCGGCCGCTGGGACAAGGCGGGCGGCGCCGTGGCCATGCAGGAGAACTACGTCACCGTGCGCCGCGTGGAGGCCTAGGCCGCCGCAGGTCCGTTCACAAGACGCCAAAAGGCCCGCCGCCAGGACATGCCTGGGGCGGGCCTTTTCTTTGCCGCGCGCCGGAGGCTCAGGCCTTGGCCATGCCCTCTATGACTTCGCGCAGCTGGTCGGCCAGGCGCTTCAGTTCGTCCACGTCGCGGGCGGCCTCGTCCATGCCGGCGGAGGTGCGCAGGGCGATGTCGTTGATCTCGCCCACGGCCTCGTCCACCTGCATGCTGGCGCTGGCCTGCAACTCCACGGCGGTGGCTATGCCGCGCACGCGCAGGGTGGTGTCGTTGACCATGCCGACGATCTGGCTCAGGGCCTCGCCGGAGCGGCCGGCCAGCTCCGAGGTGCGCTCGATGGCGCGCGCGGCCTGGTCCACCTGGGCCACGTTGGCCCGCGTGCCCTGCTGGATGCTGCCGATGGCCTCGCCCACCTCGCGGGTGGCGTTCATGGTCTTTTCGGCCAGCTTGCGCACTTCGTCGGCCACGACGGCGAAGCCGCGGCCCGCATCGCCCGCGCGGGCCGCCTCGATGGCGGCGTTCAAGGCCAGCAGGTTGGTCTGGTCGGCAATGTCGCTGATGACGTTCATGATCTGGCCGATGGCCTCGGCCTGGCGGCCCAGGTTGCCCATGTTCTCCTTCAGGGCCATGGCCTGGGTGCGCACCTCCTCCACGGAGGAGACGACCTCGCGCACGACGCCCGCGCCTTCGTCGGCCTTGCCGCCGGCGTTTTCCGCGCCCTTGGCCGCCACGTCCGCGCTCTCGGTTGCGCCGCGGATGGACTCGCTCATGTCGCCCATGGCCTGGGTGGTTGCGCCGGCACGCTCGCGCTGCTGCGCCGCGCCGTCCTCGGCCTTGGCGATCTGGTCGGAGAGCCGCCTGGAGCAGTCGAGCAGGGCGTGCACCACTGCCTCGGCCTGCTTGGCCGCGTCGGTGACGACCTGGTTCTGGGCCATGATCTGCGATTCCTTCTCGCGCAGCTCGGTCAGGTCTGTGTACAGGCACAGCGCGCCCATGAGCTTGCCGTTGATGGAATTGTAAAGAGGCGAGGCGGAGATGTAGATGCGGCGCACCGCGCCCTTGCGCCCGGTGAGGTCCACCTCGCGCAGCACGGTCTTGTTCTCCTCCATGGCGGTGCTGAGCACGGTCTTGCGCGTGGCGTCGCCGTAGAAGAAGTGGGCCACGTTCTGCCCGATGAAGTCCTCCGGCCTGCCCTGGTGCTGCAAGAGGTCCAGCAGGGGCTGGTTGGTCATGGAGAGCTTGCTGGACTCATCAACCACCACATACGGGGTGGCTATGCCGCCCAGCACGCCCTGGGTGAAGCCGAGGGAGTCCTGCACCTTGGCGGCCATGGCCTCCAGCGCGCCGGAGACCTCCTTGAGCTCGCCGGTGAACTCTCCCAGCAGGCACTGCTCGAAGTTGCCCGCGGCCTGGCAGAGGGCGAAGGCCTGGATCTCGCGCAGGGGGCGCAGAATCATGCGGCCGCCCATGAACAGCAGCACGGACATGGCCGCGAGCAGGATGAGCCCCATGGTCAGCACCACCTGGAAGGAGCGGCCCTCGCTGGCTTTGTACGCCTCAAAGGCGGCCTTGGAGGTCTTGCCCTGTTCCTCGATGGCCTTTTGGACGATGTCCTTGATCTCGCGCCACTTCTTGGTTTCTTTTGTGTTCAGCAGATCGATGGCCGCCTCGGTCTTGCCCTCCGTGCCCAGGGTCATCACCTCGGCCTTCAGCGCGCCAGACTCGGTCCAGAGGGCCGGCAGGGGCTTCAACGCCTCGGCCATGGGGCCCTTGGACAGACGCAACGCCACCTCAAGGGACTTGCTGAACTTGTTGTTGGCTGTCTCGTAGTTTTTGCGCGCGGTTTTATCCACGGGGTTCAGCACCACGTTGCGCGTGGCCTGCTCGGTCTGCAGCCCTTGGGCGTACATTTCCTGCAGTTGCCCAAGCAACGCCTCGTCTACATTGATGATGTCCTCGAATGTGCTGTCGATATGCCTCGACTGCAGTGTGAATAAAATGAGGGTCGAGGCGAATCCTGCAAGAGTTACGCAGCCCAATATGATAAGTAGCGCTTTGATGGTCATGCGCTTCACAGGGTATCCTCCTGTTGTAATAGTTATTACGCGGGCCTATGTGCGGCCACGGATAATGGACTATAGAAGATAAACCCTGGAGGAAATAAAATCAACAGGGAGGGCTGATTATCGCAACAGCTTATGGTGCATCAGAAAAATACTGCTTCGAACCAGTATATCTGCGTAGCCGGATCGCGCCAGGCGGTGGAGGGAAGTCCAGCCTTGCGGCAGGTTTGCGCCAAGAACTGCTGGCGGTCCCAGCCCCACTCGACGGGCACCTGGGGCAGCAGCAGGCCCTTGCGCGCGCCCTGGCGCATGATGAGCCCGTGGCGGCCCACCTCGACCAGCTCCGGGTCCGGGCAGGGTTCTATGGGCCCCAGAATGGAGATTTCGATCTCCAGGTCCGCCATCTCGCCCCTGGTGAGCGGGGAAAAGCGCGGGTCCTGAAAGGCCGCCGCCTGGGCCATGTTCCACACGGTCATATAGAGCGGGCCCTGGCCGACGATGTTGCCGATGCAGCCGCGCAGCTGGCCGTTGCGTTTCAGGGTGACGAAGGCGCCCAGGTCGCGCCGGGTCAGTTCGGAGGGCGGCGGCGGGGGCGTCGCGTCGTCCTTTCCGGCCAGGCCGCTGGCGATGGAGAGGGGCACAAGGCCCTTGAGGTAGGCCTTGTCCGCTTCGGTGGGGGAAAGTTGGAAATGCGCCATGACGAACTCCTTTCCGGGTCTGTCCTGTCAGGCCGATCTGGCCATATGAATGTGGCGCGGCGACGGAGCGCAGCGCCGGGATCGGCTGATGGGGCGGTCCGTCGGCGCGCCCGTCGCTTGAGCGGGGCCTGCCCTTCGGCCTAGGCGGGCTGGAAACCCGGCTCCAGGCCGGGGCTCGCCAAAAAGGGCAGGGCTGCGCAGCCGCAAAACGCCGGGGCGGCGGCGTCCACCAGCACGTGGCGGTCCTGCACCTTGAGCCGTCCCTTGGCCAGCCAGGCTATGGCCTGGGGGTAGATGCAGTGCTCCAGCTTCAAGATGCGCGCGGCCAGGGCCTCTCCCCCCTCGCCGGGCAGGGCGGGCACCGCGGCCTGGATGATGACCGGGCCGTGGTCCATGATCTCGTCCACGAAATGCACGGAGCAGCCGGCCAGGCGCACGCCGTAGCTGGCGGCGTCGGCCGCGCCGTGGGTGCCGGGAAAGCTGGGCAAAAGCGCCGGGTGGATGTTCACCACGCGGTGCGGAAAGGCGCGCAGAAATTCCGGGGTGAGCATGCGCATGAACCCGGCCAGGGCGATGGCGCCGGTCTGTGCGTCCACGCCGTGCTCATGGATCAGGCGGACCATTTCGGCGTCGAAGGCCTGGCGCGTGGCGAAGGCCGTGTGCGGCAGGGCTATGGCCGGAATGTTCTTGTTGCGCGCGCGCGTGAGGCCGTAGGCGTCGGCCTTGTTGGAAAGCACCACGCGCACTTCGGCGTCGACAAGGCCTGCGTCGATTTTGTCCAGAATGGACTGGAGGTTGGAACCGCCGCCAGAAACGAGCACGGCAAGGGGCATGGGCATGGGGCACTCCGCGTTGCGTTGACTGTCCGTGCGCCGTCATATCGGCCCGGCATGGCCGCTTCTATCTCTTTTCCGGCCGGAAGGGAACCGGGGGGCGCAGCTTGTCAAACGGAACGTTCCTGCATATCATATTTGGTTCCAGGCGGTGGAACATATTGTTCCGCCGCACAACCGCACATGAGGTTTCCCGATGGCTCTGCGTGTTTTTTCTCGCCGCCGCGCGGCCGCTTGCCTTGCCGGCTTCTGTTTGGCTTTGCTTTTGCCCGGCCTGGCCTTGGCCGTTTCCGTGCCACAGCCCGTGGAGCAGAACCTGACCGCCCTGCTGGCCCTTTCGCAACGGCGCGGCACCGCCATCAATCCGCAAGACTACGACGCGCTGCTCGACTATGTCACCATGTCCAAGGGCGACGGCCGGGAGCTTGTGCCCGCCCGCAGGCTGGACGCCAACGGCACCGTGCTGCGCGTGACCATGAAGACCGGCCTGGCCCGGCTCATGCGCTACTGCTACAACCCCTCCATTCCGAACTACCTGCTGTTTCCCAGCGTGCTGCGCCTCTCCGGCTGGTACCAGGGCAGCGACATATTGACCAAGGACTCCAAGCCCTGGCTGAACCTGGGCAAGTCCGACAAGCCCGAGGCCCTGTGGGGCCAGGAGTACGAGGTCAACGCGCCGGACTCCTTCGGCGGCGGCTACTACCGCTATGACCTGAACCGCCTGCTCATCATGACCAAGCACAACGGCAAGAACGTGCTCATCTCCATCTCCAAGCAGAAGGACAAGTCCACCGTGGGCAAGAAGGCCGTCATTCTGGATGAGGGCGAGTGGAACTACTTCTACTCCGGCATCAACGGCCTGAACAAGGGACTCATCGGCTGGGCCGACACCTACCTCTACGACTCCGCCTCGGTGCAGGTGTTTGTTGAGGACAACGGGCACCAGACCACCTTTATGTTGTTCAAGTGGCTGCGCGCCGGCTGGGCCGGCATGAACATGGTGCAGAAGGACCACATCAACGACGGCGTGACCCGCTACGCCAACGCCTTCAAGCGCATCGTCGAGTCCGACCGCCTGCCCGACCCGGACGAGCTGGCCGCGCGCGTGCGCGAGCTTTCCACCATGAGCGAGGCCGAGCTGAGCCGCAAGATCGCGGCCTACGCCGTGGCCATAGAGAACATCGCCAAGACCTCCCCGGCCATGAAGAAGAGCGAGTTCCAGAAGGTTGTGGAGAACGGCAAGTACGCCAACATCCTCACCCACGAGGAGCGCGTGGGCGCCATTCTGGTGGAGTACCTGAAGAGCCGCCTGGGCAAGCACCCGCTGGTGGACTTCCCCGCTCCCTCGCCCGCCGTGTTGACCCGGCACAAGGCCGGCTAGCCCGCACGAACCCCAAGGAGACCGCCATGCTGCTGAGCGAATCCGACGCCAAGTTCAAGTACTGTCCGCTGCTCAAGACCAAGGACGACAAGCTGAAGTTCTGCCTGGGCTCCATGTGCATGCTGTGGCGCTGGGCCGACTTGGCCAAGACCGGCGCGGACGAGGCCGGCTACTGCGGCGCGGCCGGCCCCATCGCCGCCGCCGCCGCCATGGGCGCGGCCGCCGAGGCGGACTCCAAACCCATTGAGGACTATTAGCCCCATGCCTGTTTCCTGCGTCGCCAAGCCTGGCGTTTTCGGCCAGGCCGGAACCGCGCGCCTGCTCGCCACCTGCCCGGACCGCTCGGGCATCGTGGCCGCGGTGAGCGGCTTTCTGCACAAGCACGGGGTGAACATCACCCATTCCGACCAGCACTCCACCGACCCCGAGGGCGGCCGCTTCTTCATGCGCCAGGAGTTCTACCTCTCCGGCCTGGAGAACTGCCTGGACGAGCTGCTGCGCGACTTCGAGGCCGAGGTGGCCAGCCAGTACAAGATGACCTGGCGGCTTGTGCCCGCGCGGCGCAAAAAACGCATGGCCATTCTCGTCTCCCGCCTGGACCATGCCCTGATGGACCTTTTGTGGCGCGTGGGCCGGGGCGAAATGCCCGCCGAGATCCCGCTCGTCATCAGCAACCATCAGGATTTGCGGGCCGCCGTGGAGTCCTTCGGCGTGGCCTTCCACCACGTGCACGTGCCCGAGGCCCACGACGCCCCGCGCGGCAAGGGGCTCTCCCTGCCCGAGGAGCGCATGCTCGAACTGCTGGACAACGCGCCCGGCGGCCCAGTGGATCTCGTGGTGCTGGCGCGCTACATGCGCATCCTCTCTCCCGCCTTCGTGAAGCGCTTTCCCCAGCGCATCATCAACATCCACCATTCCTTCCTGCCCGCCTTCGAGGGCGCGGACCCCTACCGCCGTGCCGCGGAGCGCGGGGTCAAGCTCATCGGCGCCACGGCGCACTACGTCACCGGCAAGCTCGACAAAGGCCCCATCATCGAGCAGGACGTCATCCGCGTGTCGCACCGGCACCGGCTGGAGGAACTCAAGATCCTCGGCCGCGACATCGAGCGGCAGGTGCTCTCCCGCGCGGTGCGCTGGCACCTGGAGGACCGCGTGCTGGTGGACGGCAACAAGACCATCGTGTTCGCTTAGGCCCAGGCGGGTCCAGCCAATCATTCCTGCGGATTGCCCTGTCTGCGCAAGGGGTTGCCGCAAATTTGATAGTTAGGTACCTTTTTATCTTGACAGGCGCGCCCGGAGGATTATTGTCTCCTTGTGTCTATAAGGCACCTAACTAACCAAGCCAAGGAGCAACACATGTTTGGACACCATCGCCAGAGCGGAATGCACCACGGGCAGGGCAGCCGACGCGGCCTCGGCCTCGGCAAGGACCAACGCTTCTGCGGCGCAGCCACCGACCCGCGCGTGGAACTGGCAAGCGCATGGGCCGCACCTACCGAAAACGTCTGCCCCCTGTGCCGCAACCATTGCCCTCTCGACGCGCCGGGCTGCCCCAAGGGCTGCGCCTTTGCCGCGCGCGCGGCACGCTAGGAGGGGGGCATGCAGACGCAGACATTCCCGACGCCCGTGAACGCCGAGGATCTGGCCGACCTGTTCCACCGCGTCACACGGCTCATGGCCCGGGCCTTCCACCGGCGAGATCACTCCGGCCACGCCCAGGCCCATGTTTTGGAACTGCTGGCCCAACGCGGCCCCATGGGCCAGGGAGAGATGCTGGAGATCCTCGACGTGCGCGCCTCATCTCTCAGCGAGGTGCTCGCCAAGCTGGAGCGCGCCGGGCGCGTGCGCCGCCGCCGCAACGAACAGGATCGCCGCAGCTTCATCATCGAGGCCATGCCCGGAGCCGGGGCCGTTGACGCAAGCGCGGACGACGCCCGCCGCGAGGCCTCCGAGGCCCTGTTCGCCGGGCTGAACGAGGCGGAGCGCATCGAGCTGCGCGCGCTGCTGCTCAAGCTGGCCGCTCCGCTGGAGATCGATCCGCTCTGCCGGGCGGACGAGGATCACGCGCACGGCGGGCACTGCCACGGTCGGGGGCGGGGTCTTGGACATGGCGGTCCCGGCGGGCGCTGCGGTACCGCCGGAAGTGGACCGGGAAGGCGAGGCGGCGGTCGCCGCGGTCAAGAATGAGCACAGGAGACTGGAGCATGAACACCTACGCATATCAGATTACTGTGGAGCAGGCCTGCGTGCCGGGCATGCAGAATGGCACGCCGGATGATTCGCCAATGGGCGAATGGAATGAGAACGGCGGAACGACACTGTGCTTCCAGGCTGCGGGACACGAGGACTGGTTCCGCCTCTTGGGCAGGGCGCAGCAGCTCGGGCTGGCCGAGGGCGGAGCGCCAGCGCTTGTGCTGGGCCTCAAGCTGCTGGGCGGTGTGGTGTTGGCCAACCGCGACAATGTTTTGTTCGAGGAGCTGCGGCCCCAGCTCGGGGTCTTTATGCAAAGGTTGAAGCGCGGCTAGGGGGCGGGCGCGCTCGGAACAGATGGCGGCGGAGCTTGCAGCGCGCCGAACTTCAAAAGCAGTTCGGTGAGCTTGGCCTTGACGTTCTGCGTGGTGCGCGCCACCTGCGCCAGGTCGATGACCACGAGGAAGTCGCGCCGGAAGGGCGCCTTGTCCCACAGGGCGCGGATGAGGGCCTGCAGCGGCACGCTGTCGCGCACGGAGGTCCGGAACACTCGCCCCTTCCGGTCGAGGCAGCCCATAAGTCGCAGTGTTTTGTTCATCTCGACGACGAGCCAGCGGGTTTGCACCGCGCGGCAAGGCGCGCCGGTGTGGCGGGACAGGGCGGGAACGACCACGCCGTGGGAGAGGGTGAGCAGAATCCTTCGGGTCGGCGACGGGTTGACCATGGTGCATCTCCTGTTGAGGTGAAAGGGATCATGATCTCCCAGAACTTCGCTCCGAAGTCGACCCAGAGGACCTGATATTCGAGGCTCTCGAAGCCTGGCATTTCGGGCAATTTTGAGCCGTCTCGATTTCATTTCATGCGATTTCAGCGTGTTGCCGCAAGGCGATGAAGCGTAAACCTCTCCGTCACTCCAAACCACAGCAAACGAGCAGGAGCTTGCGTTCCCATGCTTACGACGACGCCGGGGCGCGTCAGACATTGGAACATGCGGAGAGGCTTGTTCAGCCTGCCCAGAGGGTTGGCGGCGGCAAACCCGAATGCATGCCTGGCGTTCTGCGCCAGCGCTTGCGCGGAGAATGCGCAATGGAGCGGGGATATTTCGCCGTGTGATGGGGCGCATGGTCGGCAAAGGCGCATTCAAGAGGGTGAGCCGCCGGGAAATGAACCGTCGGCACGCGCTGCGGAGTGACGGCGGCGACGAAGAGTAGCAGCAGGCCGAAAAACGCGAGCAGAAGAACAAGAATGGCGGCAGACAGCATCGCTGGCGACCGGGCACGTTACGGTTGCGGCTGGCGGTTTTCGCCGCCGGGCTCCAACTCGCCCCACAGCTTGCGCAGGTATGACGGCGAAACCTGGATGCGCAGCTGCTTCGAAAAGTAGCGCGCGACAAGCCGGAATCCCAGGCCCTGGCCGTGGAGCTCACGTACAAGCGCCCAGCGCTGAAGCATTTTGTCCCGCTTGGGCGACGGTCGCTCCTCCCTCAAGTTCCTGGCGCGGGACTCGCGCACGCGCTGAAAATCTGCAAACTGCTCTGGCCCGGCGACCCGAAAACCACGTCGGCGGACCGTGTCGAAGCCGAAGCGGCGGATGGCAATGAGCAGGGCGACTTACGGAGTGGGTGGCGAGGCCGTGGCGCACGCGGCGAAGGCGTCGGCAAGGATGCGTTCGCGGTCAGCTTCGGCGAGGCCAACGAGCCAACGGAGAGCGCGGGCGCGCTCATTCGCTGTGCTCAAGCCGGAAGGATGCGTCGCGAGCTTCGGCACGGCCTACCTCAAGTACGTGTCCACGCTGTCCATGCGGTTGTGCGCGATCTCGTTTGCCACGGCCTGCTTCGCCTCTTCGTGGGACATGCCTTCTTCGATGGCTTCGTGCATGCGCGCCTGGGCGAAACTGTGCTTGAGCCCGTGCGTTCCCCAGCCAGGCGCATACTGTCCCGTTGCCCGCGCCGCTGCTTCCACTGCCCGCAGGAAGGTGCGGTACGGTGAAGCGAGCTGGCCGTGCTCCGCAATGTGCGCTTCGAGTTCGAGGTACGTCTCCGGCGTCAGGAAATGCTCGGTCCGCTTGCCGCCTTTCTCCGTGACCACAATACGCCCGGCGGCCGCACCGGAGACAGGGTCCGTTCCCATGCCGAGCAGGTTGGTGGCTGTGAACGGGTTGCTGCCGCGTGCCGGAGCGCCGACGCCTTCCGCGCGGCAGCCGGTTTCACCCATGAGGCGAGCCTGCAGGCGCAAAGTAGGATCGGGAATGGCGGCGTAGAGCCCCTCCGGGTCGGGATACGCGCGAGTCGTGTAGCCGTCGGAACGCGCGGAAAGCTCGGCGCGCCAGTGGGCTTTTCCTTCCGCCAGGACTGTGCGCATGCCCTCGGCGGACTCCCCTCCGTGGCGTTCGGCGTAGACGTCGAGCGCATGGGAGAGCTTCGTGAGCGCCGAGATTTCGCGCTCAAGGGTCTGGAAGGAGCCGCCAGCGTCGCGCAGCGTCTGGCCACGACCTGTGATGTACATGCGGACAAAGCCGGAGACACGCCGCGCCTGGCGAAGGTCGTGAAGGGCCGCGCGCTGCAGGAACTCCACGAAACGATGGATGTCCTTTCTGTATACGGCCCAAGTGCCTGTGCCTCGGATGAAGCGCTTGTCCACGGTGCCCTTCTTCCTTCCAATCGCACGGATGCCGCCGAGGAGCGCCTCCGCTTGCCCGTGCAAATTCTTTGGCCATCTATTCGTCCCCATGTCCTCCGCCCTTCCGTTCCGCTCCGTTTCGCTGCCGTTCTCGTTGAGTAGTGTGCTCTTTCTGCGAGCAGGCTCACGCGCCGAGCTTGTCGGCATGTGCGCCAGGAATTGTCCTTGCGCCAGCGGTAGCAACTCCGCCGATCCAATTTGCGCTGCGTCTCCTCTTGCAGCGTTGTTCGGACTGGACCGTCCGTGGTTCTCTCGCGGTATGCGAGCGATTCTGGGCCTTGAGGCGACTTCCTGGTCACCCCGGCAAACTGTTGGTGGGCGATTTCAGCCACTCCGTCGAGCGGGCGGCGTCCTCGTAGCCCAAGGCTCCGAAGCCCAAAAACAAAACAAAGGCACAGAGTAGTCTGCGCCCTGGGCTGAAAAAAATGCAAGTGCCGGAGAATGGGTTTTTGAAAGGAGGCTGTGAAATTGGCGGGAATGAAATCCTGTCCGGTTTTGTTGACAACGCGTGGCCGTCAACAAAACCGGACACAGCGGTGGCTTCGCCCGTTAGAGCAGAGGGGAAGAGTGCGCGCTTCTGTGCGCGGTCGTGGAACCAGTATGTGCGACGGCGAGGGGGAGCGGCGTTTCGCTCGGGTTCGGGGGACAGAGGTGCGGGAAGTGTCGACGTTTATCGCGCCCTATTGAATATTTGAAACCAAGGTGCAGCCGGTTCTTGAGCATTGAACTTTCGCCGTTCACTATCTCTACAGCAAGGGGCATGCAGGTCATCCTCGGTGGCCGTGTCAAGCACAACACTTTCGAACTCGCGAGCATTGTTTGGCGCAAGCAAAATTACGGCCCCGGTATTGACCAGAAATCACTACTTGGCAATGGGCTTGGTTCAGTAGAATTTTATGCGCCGTCACGATTCAGTGCGCAGAATGTGCTCCAGAATCCGCTGGGTGGCTTCAGCAATGGTAAGGACAGAGGTTTCTACACGAAGTTCCGGGTTCAGCGGCGGCTCATACGGGGCGCCGACTCCTGTGTAGCCTTGCACCTCTCCACTATTTGCCCTGCGGTAGAATCCCTTGGGATCGCGGGCCATGCAGATTTCAAGGGGGCACTGCACGTAAATTTCATGGAACGCCCCCCCCAGCCTCGCTTGGAGTTGGTCGCGCATGGCCCGGAAAGGTGTGATGAAGGCGCACAGGCAGACCAAACCCTGCCGTGACATGAGCCGGGCAACCTCACCTGCGCGGCGGATGTTTTCGTTGCGGTCCTCCGGGCTGAAGCCGAGGTCGGCGCACAGCCCTTCACGCATGAGATCTCCATCCAGAATGACATACTTCACGCCGTGCGTAGCGAGCAAAACGCCCGCCGCCCGTGCCAGTGTGGTCTTGCCGGAGCTGGAAAGCCCTGTGAGCCAATAGATTCCGGATTCGCCGTCAGGCATTGGAGCACCCCTATCGTGGTTTCGCATGTACGTTTGGGTGTATTCTACAATGTGGCCTTGGCCCGTATCTTTCACTGCCCCGTCGTGTTTCTCACTTCGGGACTATCCGCGGGCCCTATCGGGGTTCGATGCTCAGCTTGACGAAGCCGATGCCCAGATGCCGCACATCCTCCCCTTCGCCCAATGCCTTTGGTGATGAGGTTTTGGCGGGGATAAAGACCAGGGTCGTCGTCGGCTCTTGAAGGGCGAAAGAAACCTCGTGCACGCTGGCGGCGTACGTCAGCTTCACGCTCTTCTCCACACTCCCGGCATAGACCTTGACCGGGATGTTCTCATTCTCCTTGGTGCACAAAGCAGAGAGCACGACGGTGAACTTCTGCGGCAACGGCTCCTTGAACGTAAAGGTCACTGTAGGCGCAAGGGTAGCATCCGACCAGCGCCCCCAAGGCTCTTTTGCCGAAAGGCCCGTGACGGAGGCGAGGAACCCAGGCATGCCCTCGCTCGCGAAGTTGATTCCTTCCGAGGGCGTGGCGGCATAACTAGGCTCGGAGGCACCCGTCGCGCCCCTCCCGCCAGTCGAACTCGTTTTCTGCTGCGCGTCGTCGCGGGAGCAGGCAGGCAAGACAAGCAGCAAGCTGGCTGCGAGCAAAAGACCTAAAACGCGATGCATAAAGCCTCCTTACGGGCAATGCCCGAAAACGGCAACAACGTGGTCTCCGGCCCAGGTGGCGGGAGCGTCCGCGCGGTCAATTCCCTGCGCAGGCGGGCGGACTTGTTCCGCGCTCCTTGAGCACACTATCGTGGTAGTGCGCAAGAACCGTTTCAATGTCCCCGATCGCCCGGACCATTCCACCGTCAAGCCAGACGACACGGGTGCAAAGCCGCCTGATGGTTTCAGGCTCGTGCGAGACCAGCACGGTGGTTTGGCCGCCGCACATCTTCTTGCGCAACGCGGCGGATGACTTCTCACGAAAATATGCATCGCCGACGCCGAGCGTCTCATCGACCAGCAGGATGTCCGGCTCCATCTCAATGGCCACGGCAAAGCCCAGACGTGAAAGCATGCCCGTGGAGTAGCTGCGGATGGGCTCGCTGATCCAGTCCCCTAGTTCGGCAAAGGCGAGGATTCTGTCCATGCGTGCCTCCGCCTCCTTACGCGTGTAGCCCATGTAGAGGGCGCCGAGGATGGCGTTCTCCCGTCCCGTGAGATCCGGGCAGAACCCCAGGCGCAGGGTCAGTAGCGCGGTGGTCAGGCCGGGGCGGAAGCTGATGCGACCCGTGTTGGGCGTCAAAATCCGGCTGAGGATGCGCATCAACGTCGACTTGCCGGCACCATTCTGTCCGATGAGCCCTAGCGTCTCGCCGTTGCGGATAGAGAGATCAATCCCGCGCAGCGCCTCAAAACGGCGCATGCGCAGGCGGCTGCTGCGAATGTAATAGGTGCAGCCAACACCTGTCAGTTCAACGAGGGGGGGGGTGGGCATGGCGTCCTACTGCTGGCAGATGCGGGGGTATACACGGTCGAAACGCTTGATGGCCTGCACCGACGCAAGCAAGCACGCCCCCGCGCCAAGGGCGACGGTCGCCAAGTACGTCCAATCCGGCCACTGGCCGTCAAGGATGACTCTCCGATATTCGCGGATGAGGCCAGCCATGGGGTTAAGATACAGGATGTACCGGTGCTGCGGCAGCACAAAACTGTCCACATCGAAGAAGACACCGGAGATGAAGACCATGACGTTCAACACTGCCGAGACGATATACGGAAGATCTGGCAAGAATGGACAGCAAGCGGCCAGGGTTATTGCTGCAGCCATGACGCACAGGCCCTGCACCAAGGTTATGAGCGGCAGGGCCAGCCATGATGTGGACAGCGGAATCGGATACACCGCGAGCAGCAGCCCCATCAGGAGCAGGACGAAGACGTGCTTGTAGCAATCGCGAATGACTATCTCCAGCGGAAAGACAATCTTGGGGATGTCCACATGCTGCATGAGCTCGCTCGCTGCCTGAATGCTCGGGGTCGAGTGGCTTAGCGTTGCGGAGAACCATTGCCACTGCGTTGTGCCGATGAGAAGAAACAAGCTGAAGTGCTTTGTCGTATGGTTCATGAAGATACCAAAAACGACGTAATAGATAGCCATCGTGATGCAGGGTTCTAGAACCCACCACACGAAGTTGAGGTACAGCCGCGATATCTCGGCGCGCAGGTTAGCCCGGGCTTGATAAAAGAGTAAATCGAGGAGGGAGGCTAAGCGCATTTCGTGTGGTCCCTGTCGTTCGTCTGCGGTGAGTTTGGCTGTGCCCCGGAGCGCCGCATCCGCCGAGAAGCAAGTGTTTTTATTCGTCCCGCCGGAGCGGACATATACCGGGTACGCAAAGGGATCACAACCCACTGCCCCGCAGTTCCAGAGAACGCAGCACACAAAGCCAAGACTACTCGAGCCTGTCTAGAAAGCGCGCCAAAGGCTCCCCGCAGCCGATAACCGGCAGAAGAGCCTCCGCTGCGGCCCGCTCCGAAAAATTCCCCCATGCATACTCCCGCCCTCGAATGGCGAGAACCTCGCATTCGCTGGGCTCCAGCCACAGGAGGCGGCAAATTTCTGCGGCGAGGGCTTCCGCGCTGTCACAGGCCGGGCAGCAAGCGGCGATTCCCGGCAACCCTTCCAGCGCAATTCCCGTGGCCGCCAGCAGCATGCCGCTGGCCAAGGCCTCCACAACCTTGCCCTTCACTCCGGCGCCGTAGCGCAAGGGCACCACATTGACGCGCCGCACCCCCAACTGCCGGGACAGTTCCTCCTCGGTAAGACGGCCCAGAATGCGTACGTTGGAAGATTTTCGCCGGAGCAGGGCCTCCGGCATTTTCGAACCAGCGCACCAGAACACAGCCCCCGGACACCGCTCCAGAACCAGAGGAAAGACCTCATCCAGAAACCATGAAACGCCGTCCAAATTCGGCGGATGCCCGAACCCGCCGACGAAGAACAGGTCGCTCCGTGTGTCGTATCCGCCGGAAATGTGAGGGAGCTCCTCATAAGCGTAAAGCGGGATGTGCGCGCTGGCCACCTCCGGATACCGCCTGCGGAGGAGGTCCAGCTCCATGCTGCTAAACGTGAGCACAACATCGACCGCGTGGAAGATTCGGCTTTCCAATTGTTCCCAACGCAAGGCCTCCTCAAGATCCTGCCGCAGCCCGCTCAGCTCATACTCGCGCTGCTTGCGCAGGTGGTGCAGATCGTGGCCGCAGTAAAGCAAGCGGGCAGAGGTGTTTTGCCGACAGGCGTCGAGGAACTTTTCCGTTATGTGCGGGCGGTTGAGCAGCACAGCGTCGAGGTGATGGCCGTTCTCGGCAAGCCAAGTTCGCCAGTTCCGGGCCATCTCGTCGCCATACAGAACTTCCACGCCTATCCGCTGCAGGACCGAGGTGTAGGGCTCGTGGCGGAAAAAATTATCGCCGAGGAACTTCACGGCATAACCCGCCTTGAGCAGCAGGCGCATGTACTGGAACGTCGCTTTGGAACCAGCGTCCTGGTCGAAGTGCGGAACATAGTGGTCAATGACGAGTACGGTTCGTTTCCCGCGTGAACGGTCGCGGGCCAGAAACACGTTATCTCCGTTCGGAAAGTGCTCCGCTGCCAGTTTGTCGGTCCACCTGCGCACGAAGGTTTCTCTGTTGCGCACTTGATGCTGCTTGACACCTGCCGCCGTATCCGTGCCGTGCGACTTGCCCTCGTGGTGCACCACCACGGATTGCGGGTGGTAAACGACGCGCAGGTCTTGCTCTCTGGCCTTGAACGCCAGGTCGGTGTCCTCGAAGTAGGCCGGGGCATAACGCTCGTCAAAGCCGCCAACGCGCTCCCAGAAGTCGCGCCGAACAAGAATGCTTGCGCCGGAGATGTAGTCGGCATCCTTGACATAGTTGTATTGTGGGGCCTCCGGGTCGCCGTGGCGGCCGTAGTTCCACCCGGAGCCGTCGCTCCAGATGATGCCGCCGGCCTCTTGCAGGGTGCCATCCGGGTAAACCAGCTTCGAACCGCAGATGGCGATGCTCCGGTCTTGAGTCATAAGCTGGTGGAGCGGCCCCAGCCAGTCGCCTTGGACCTCGGTGTCGTTGTTCAGGAACAGCAGAAAGGGAGCGCGGGCTCTGCGTGCGCACCTGTTGCCGTTGCGCAGAAATCCCAGGTTCTCCTCGCCTCGCACCACGACGAGACCGGGAAACAGCTCTGCCGCCCGCCGCGTCTCGTCCGTCGAGGCGTCGTCGGCCAGCAGAATTTCGTAGGGTACCAGGGTTCCGCTATATAGGATGGAGCGGATGCAGGAACGGGTGAATGCCCATTGGTTGTAGGCGGGGATGATGATCGAAACCTCGGGGTGTTCGACGTGCGGCACCGGCTGCATGCCGACCGGCGTGGGAAGGGTGGCCGCTGTGCTCCGTGAGGCTCCGCTGAACAGCTCGATATAGTGCCGAAATATCCTGGCGCGCTGGTCTTTGTCATGGCAGCGCAGGGTCCGCCAAAAGTTGATCACTCGCTCCAGGGAAAGCAGTCGCAGAGCAAGTCCAGGAGCGGCGAGAGCCCCGCGCAGCAGGTCCGGAAGCCCGGTTGGCTGGCAGGGGGCCGCATGCCAGCTATTGGCCGGATTGTGCTGGTGCCGCCAGTCCAAAAAGTCCCGATTGATATTGGAGAGATGGGTGAGGGCGGAATCAACTGACCGGCCCAGCAGCGCACCGCCGAGCCGCGCCGGCAGATTGCCCAGGCGCCAGCTCCAAGAGCGAGAAAGGGCCTGCGCGGCCTCGCCGCTTTGCTCCAGCCAGTTTTGCAGCGCCCAAATGTCCCGTTCGTTCCGCGCCTGCGCCTCGCGGGCCTCTTCTTCCGCCTCGCGCTGCATGCCTCGTAGCGCATCCTGCCCGGCCAGCGCTCTCGCCAGCTCGCCCTCATTCCGCTTAACCTCAGCCTCGAACGTTTGCGCCAGCTCCCCGGCGGCGATTGCCTGACTTTGAAGAGCCCTGAAGGCTGTTCCTTGCCGTGCGATGTTCTGCTCGAGAATGTGCATGCACCTCTCGTGTTCCCGCGCCTGCTCGGCGAAGTTCGCCTGAAATGTCGTGCGCAGGGCGTATTCCCTGGATTCAATGTTCCGCGCGTGTTCTTTGGCCAGGGCATCGGCCTGAAATTCCAGCGCCTTGTCCCGTTCCTGCCGAAAAGTCTCCGCCTGGAGCGCCAGCGCCTCCGCATGCTCCTTGCCAAGGGTGGCGGCCTGTTCTCCAAGCGCCGTGGTATGTTCCTGTTGCAGCATCTCCAGCCTGGCCTCGGCCTCCTCGGGTGGAACATGGCCTGCGAAATCGCGGAGCCGGGCGGCAGCGAGGAGCGTGCGTGAGCCTGCCCGCAGGATGTCCTGTGCGGCGGCGGAGACAAGGCGGGGTTCCGGATTCGGCCCGCCGCTGGCGGCGGCGGTGAGATCGCGCCAAAGCTGCTCTTGCTCCGGGCTGAGGAGGGAACTCCTCAGCGGAGGCGCGATTCTGTGCGGGGCGTAGTCAAGAAAAGCTGAGACTGCGGCTTCGTCCGGCGCAGAGACAGCCGCACCGTGGCTGCGTAAATATCCAAGGATGCGCGCCATCTCGCTCGGATAGCTCTGGGCCAGGGCCTGGAATTCAACAAACAGGCATGGCAGGCCCTGAGAGTTGCGCAGGGCGGCGGCTGTGTAGTGCTCCCAGAGGGCAAGGCCATGGTGCAGGGGAAGCCGGTCGCGCCGGTGCAGGGAGAGCGCCACGCGAAGCGGATGGCGCACGGCATGGACAATCACAGGCCGGGGCGCGAGCTGAAGCCAGACGGGCAGCGTCAGGCAAAGGCGGGGGTCCTTCAGGAGCCAATCCGGTTCGCTATTGAAATTATCCAGAAGCCGTTCGGCCCGCTGCCGGAGAGGAGTGAGTCCCTCGGCGGGCAGTCTGTCCAGTCGGAAGCGCTCCGGACGATTCCAGGCTGCGCCAGCAAGGGAGAGCAGGGCGTCATTGAGCTCCATGGCCTCCTGGTTTTCCCAGAAACCCTTGGGGTTGTCCGGCTTGGGGAGCAACAGGGCGTCTTGCGCGCCAAGTGACACGCCCATCAGATTGATGAGCCGCGCCAGCAGCGAAGTGCCGGACCTGTGCATGCCGATGCAGAATGCCTTCATTTCTCATCCCTTCTCGAACACATCATGTCAGTCGCGGCCTGCGGAGGCAATAACGGAACGCATCGCCGTCAGAAAATGCGCGGTATCGTAGCACCGCGCCCGGCGCTGGCACTCTTCGCGCATGGCCGCCGCGCGGGTCGGCCCCAGCGCGAGGACGGCATCGCGAACCTCGTCCGGATCGGGATCCGGCGAGAGGAGGGTGCCGGTCCATCCATGCACGACGGTTTCCGCAAGACCGCCGCCGCGCGCGGCGATGACCGGCTTGCCCGAAGCCATTGACTCCACCGCGGACATGCCGAAATCTTCCGCCCAGGCCACGTTGATGGTGGCGATGCACCCGGCAAGCGCCTCCCTGTAGCGCGTTTCGGAAAGGGGGCCGACGAAGCGTATGTTCGGGGCTCCCCGAGCCAAGCGCAACAGGGGCCTCGTTTCCGGCCCGTTGGAGGTGATCACGAGGCTCCGGTCCGGCATGGCCAGGAACGCCGAGATGACACGGTCCACCCGTTTGAGGCGGTCCAGGCGCACGTGCGAGAGGTAATAGCCCGCCGCTGGCCGCCACTGGAAGGTCGAGGTGGCGCATGGCGGCGACACCACCACGGCCTCGCGGCGCAGCAAACGCGCAATCCTCTCTCGCACGGTCTGCGAATTGGCGACAACGACATCCATTTGCGCCACGGCTGCCTCGTAGCGGGGGCGCAGCCAGTCGCAGAAATACCGCAAGGGGCCGCGCAGGGGTGCGGCGACGCCGCGCAGGAACATCTCGGCGTCGTCGTACAAAAAGCGCGGGGGCGTGTGGCAGTAGAGTACGTTGCCGTCCTGCTTGGGCTGCTGCAACACGGCAAGAGGAGCATAGGTGCCGCTGAAAATCGCCGTCCTGTGGTCGGCCACGAGGACGGCCCCGCGCCCCGCAAAGGCCTGGGCCAGCAGATACTGGCGCAGCAGTGGGATGGGGAGCGTGGGCAGCAGTGTGCGCAGGCCGGGCGGGTACCCCGCTTCGAGGTAGGGGTGCCCTTTGCGGACAAAACCGCACAGAAGCGGCGCGCCAAGTCCCCTCCCCAGTTCCAGGCACAGTCTGCTCCCGCCGTCCGTGGCGTCAATGTAGTCGTGGAGGATGATCGTCATTCCGTGTCCCCGTGCGTGAGGGCGCGCCGAAGGAACATCACTAAGCCGGAGAAATAGCTCGGCAACAACCAGACTTCACCGCGCAGAGGAAGCAGAACAAGCTTGGCCACGGTCCGGAACGGCACCGCCGTCCATAAGGCCCAGCGATGGTGCCAGAGCAGGAAAAGAAAAGTGGACAGGGTTTCGTGATGATGACGCATGGCGCGGCCTTCACGCGTCGCCCCCGCCGACCGGCCCGTGCCGTGGCGGACGACGGCCGCCGGGCACCAGCGGAACGCATAGCCCGCGGCTCTGGCCCGGACGCAGAGATCAAACTCCTCGTAGTAGAGAAAGAACGCCTCATTGAGCAGGCCCACCTCCCGCGCCATCTCCGCCGGGAAGGCCAGGCTTGCCCCGTACACGTAGTCCACGCCCGGCGCCGGTCTCAAGATGGCCTCATCCAGTAATGCGCCAGGCCCCTGCGGGCGCAGGATGGAGGTCGCCGGAGAGAAGCGGCAGCCGAGGGTCAGCTCCAGCCGGGCGGGTTCGTCGTCGCGGACGACCGCTGTGCCGACTATGGCGCGCGCGTTATGCTCCAGGCACTCGCGCAACAGCGCCGGAGCGTCGGCATTGACCCATGTGTCGTTGTTCAACAGCCACAGCCAGCGCACACCGGAGGAGCGGAGCGCTAGGGCGATGCCGAGGTTGCAGCCCCTGGCAAACCCGAGGTTCGCCCCGGCGGGAATGATCCGAACTGCGGCCTGGCCGGGTTCCTTGTCTCCGGGCGACACGATCCGGCAGGGCGCTCCGCCTTGCAGAAGCAGCTGCTCAAGGGACTCGGCGACGGAGTCCGCAGCGTTGCAGATGACGATGATCTGTGGGGGAGCGCAGCCAGCAAGCAAGGACGCCACACAGTCCTGCGTCACCGCGATGTCCCCATGGTGGACGATGATGCAGGCGAGATCGTGCAGGGACATTCCCCCCTTTTGGTTCTTGCGGCGCATTATATCTATCACATGATCTCGTGCTGCAACGTGCAGGGGCCAGGCCAGAGAAGCAGGTCGCCTCCAACGCTTATTTCCTTCGCGAAGGGGGCGTCATTGCGTCGCAACAAGCACGAAAACTCCAGGCATGTTGGCGGCGATGATCCCGTGCTCAGCGGAGATGCGCATAACCATCTCCACACGCGACCAGCCCGCGTCGCGCATCTTTTCAAGAATGTCCCAGCCCGGAATTTGGTAGACGAGGGAGCCCTTGGGATTGATTGGATCGCCATGATACTCCGGCGGAGCGAGAAACTCGGTGCCGTTCGAGGTTTCGCGGGCCTTGATCAACGTGTTCTGTCCACCGATATTGAAGGGGAACGTGCTGACCAACCTCCCCCCTGGGCGAAGCGTACGCAGCAGTTCGCGCAGCACACGGTCCAAATCGGGAACATGCTCGAAAACCTCGTTGACGACGGCCAGATCGAAGACTGCGTCGGAAAAGCTCAAGCAGGCGAGATCCTCGTGCCTGATCTGTCTCCCTGGCGGATGATATTCCGAGCCAATGAACTGTGGGTAGCGATGTGCCAACTGGCAGGCGAACTCGGTTACGGCCTCCGGAGCGTAAATGCGGGCGTCCTCCGGCCGCATGTTCAGGAGCGCGTGGCACAGTTCAAGCCAAACCGCTCGCAAGCGGCAATTGAGGCCTCGGAAGCGGAAGCCCTCACGATAATTGCTGTCAGGTGTCTCCAATTCTCGGGGTGAGGCGGCACAGTTGTGGATAGGGCAGGCGAAGCCCTCTCGGCGCAACGCCTGCGCAAGTTCCTCCACGTGCGCCTGCTGGAAGACCCACGGGTTCTGCTCGGCCCATTGCAGCCATTGTTCAATGCTGGTGAAGGCCATGCGGAACTCGGTCGGGCAGAGACCCACAGACGGATTCTGGAGGGGCTGTCCGGCAGGGGGCAAGGCGTCCCCTGGGCCAAGCTCGGTCTTGCTGGACGTCATTGTGTGTCCTCCGGGGCAGGTGCAACATACCGGCCGCGATCGATGCGCCGGACCTCCGGGTACATTTCGTCCAGCCGCCCGCGGACCCAGTGTGGGAGTCGGCGGTTGCGCTGATAGAATGGAACGCTGAGGTTGGTGGCGGTATAGATGCCGAAAAGTGTATTGGTAACGTGTCCCATGGACACGCAGGTAATCCCCGTGCGGCGGTGGATTTCCTCCACAAGCGGCATGCCATATCCACCGCAGGCGCCGATGAATACTTGCGCGCCGCTGGCGCGAATGGCCTCCTCGCTCTCGTGGACGAGCACCGCGAAGCTTTCTGACCAGTCCCGGTGCGGGCGGTAAGGCCAGGCGGACATGGGCGGCATGACGCATGTAAGGTTTTTCAGCCGTACCGGGATCCCGCAGCCGAGCCAGAGCGCGTGGAGCCCGCCCTGATCGAAATGAGCCTGAACCTGGTTAGCGAAGGCACTGGCGAACACCACGGAAAGGCCATCAAGATCCCGCAGGAACGCCTCAATATTGAGCTCATGGAGCTGTTTTTCTCGCAATGTCGGCAGCAGCGGAACAAGCGGGAGGAACGTATGGGCATGCCCAGCGAGGATATGCCCACGCTCAAGCGCCGACTTATAGCGCTCGGCCCAGTCCTGGAAAGCTCGCTCCGCTGTGTCGGGTGTGGCGTACCATCCTGCATTGACGGCTATCCGCGCCACATTGGCCAGAGGAGAACAGTGCGGCCACCACGGGTCTGAAGCTGCCAACCCAGCGATTTCGTCACCCGCCCCAGCCTGCGCCATCTCGGCAATGCGCCGCGCCGCGCAGCACGTTTCTTCCGGCGCCGCAAGGTAGTTGTGGAGCGCCCACATCTGCCCATTTCCGACGCGTACCCACAGGCTCCCCTTTTCCGGCTGGGCGGGCGTGAGCCGTTTCGGCTTTGGCGCGGCGTTGGGGGTGTTCTTATCCTTCGGCAAATGGGGCAGCATCAATTGCGCAAACAACCCGGCGTGGGCGTCCTCCCGCCGCATTGTCTGCCAATTCTCAAGGAACAGATCGTCAACGACCGGGACACTCCAATGCAGCAGGGCGGAGAGCGCCGTGAAAAACGGCGTAGACAGCGGCAGCTCCCAGCCCTCGATGCGCGAAAGGCATAGGGCCGAGAGATTGATGCCGACGCGCCCGTCATCCGCCACGCGGGCAGCTGGACCTTGGCCGAAACAGAACCCCCAACGCTCGACCCGGGGATGCTCACGCAAGTCCTGGCGGACCGACTCCAGGAAACGCGCAAGGCGCGTTAGCCCTTCGCCAGCTTCCGAGGAGAAGAGCCCCACGCCCAGGGCCTTGTCCATTACGCTCTCCCCTGCGTCCGGGCTGTGGTTGAGCAGGCACTCCATCACAGTTTCGCAGAGCCAGGACTCAGCCAGGGACTGCGCGCACCGCATCCGCTCAAGCAGGTGGACAGTGACTTCTGCGTAACGGTTTGTGCGGCGGGTTAGCCGCAGCACAAGCGGCCAGCACGCCTGGAGGTCCGGCTCAGTGTTGAACAAGGCAATGGCCTGGGTACGGACCGCTTCCAAAAGCGTTGCAGCACATTCCGGATCGGACTCCCCCTCCTGGGCCAGCACGGCGCATCGCAGACTGAAGACTTCGCCCCAAGGATGAAAGTCATCACGAGCACGGTGACATTTTAGAAACTGCACCGCCGCAACGGGGTCTGACTGGGCGAGTCTCTCCGCCTGTGAGCAGATCTCGGAAATGGTGGCCTCTGGCCGGGGGGCTTGCTGCGCCATGCTATTTCCAGAAAACGGCAATGAGTTCACAAACACGCCCGACGGAGGCCATATCCAGCCGGGAGTGGCTGGGGAGGCAGAGCGTGTTCTCCGCAGCGCATTCGGCCCCCGGAAAAGGACCAGGCTGGGCGAACAGGGTCGTTCGGTGCAGAGGATGGTAGTAGAACGCGGTGTAAATTCCGTTTTCCCGCAGGTGCTGGGCCAGAGCATCGCGCCGGGCAGGGTCGACCTGAATCCAGAACAGGTAGGGTGAGGCTTCCGTTCCCTGCCTCGGTTGCGGCGGTAGAACCACCCAAGGCATATTGCCCAGCAGTTCCCGGTACCTCGTCTGGACGCGCCGCCGTCGCTCAAGCATCTCCGGCAGTCGGCGTAGCTGCACCCGTCCCATGGCTGCGGCCACGTCCGAAATCTGGGCCTTGCGCCCTTCCGTCACCACGTCGAATTCCCACCAGCGGGCGGCTTGGTCCGAACTGATGCCCGGCGCGGCGGTTTGCCCCAGTCGCAGCCGCGGAGCCAGCCGCTTCCGCATTTCCGGGTCGGCCACGTAGAGCGCGCCGCCTTCGGACATGGTCATGATCTTAGCGGAGTCGAAGGACCAGACACCAATGTCGCCCAGCGTCCCGCACGCCCTGCCGCCAATTTGTGTGGCGGGACTGCAAGCTGCATCCTCAATGACCACAACCCCCCGTTCCCGCAGGATGGGAATGATCTCGTCCAGATGGCAGGCCAAGCCTCCAAAATGGAGCAGCAATGCCGCCTTGGTCCGAGGGGTGATGGCTTCGGCGACGGTCCGGGCTGTGGCGTTCAGTGTGCGCGGGTCCACGTCGCAGAGCACAGGAATGGCACCTGCGGCCCGAATGGCCTGGCCTGCGGCAAGAAAGCTGATGGTGGGAAGGAGCACCTCGTCGCCGGGCTGGAGGTCCAGCAGCCGAACGGCATGAAACAACGCCTCTGAGCAGGAAGGCACGGTGAAGATGCTTTCCCTGGGAACGCAGAGGTGCTGGGCGAACTCGTCTTCGAAGGACGCGGTCTCCACTCCTTTGCCGAGCCAGCCCGAGGCGAGGACGGTCTGGAGCGCTGCCAACTCTTCCGGCCCCACATCCGGAGAATGCAGGTTCATCAGCGGAGCAACCGATTTTTCTCCTCGCGTCATATCGTTTGTCCATCAAGACATGTTTCTAGCTGCGCCGCGAAGCCGGGATAAAAATGCGAGACCAAAGGTTCAATGCTCTGCAGCGCGCGCGCCAGCGGGACGAAGTCGACACTAGCATAGCGTTGCGCAGCGTTGAATACAGCGATGGACCTTGTAGGCGCCATCGCCCGCGGCGATAGCCGGGCGATGCTGGCACGTGGCCCCTGAACGATGTCCTCGTAGCGCAAGATCCTGTCAGGCGGAAAGGTGCGGTATATGCCCAGCAGCCAAGCCAGCAGCAGCACCTGCCGCCTGATCCGCTCAGACTCGCGTGAGAGGTCCGCCGCGAGCGCGGGGGAGAAGCACTCAGCTGAGCGCAAGTGGCCGCGGTTGATGGGCAGGTCGATGGTCTGCCAGGAAGCGAGCACATGGAGAGGGTTGCGCACGATGGCCACAAGCGGATAGCGCTTCGCCAGCGGGTCGGCCATAGCTGTGAACTCGCCAAGGTGCTTGATGAACAGGTGGAAGTTCGGGGTGACCGGCTGGCCGAGCCTGACGACGCCTCGTTCCTGATGGAAGCTGCGCAATCCTTCGCCGGAGGCTGGCGGGGAGACAAGGTCGCCGGGGATGAGACCGCAGATGTGCCGGGAAATAACCTCTCCCGAACGCACGGCCCTGTCTCGCGTCGTGCCGACGAAGTCGTCGATCTGGGCCAGGGCGCGCCCGTGATCGCCATCAGACAGGAAGGGGATGGGCTCGATGAGGGCGACAGTCTCGGGCAATTCGTTCAGCAGGGCACAGACAAGCGTCGTTCCCGACCGCGGTAGGCCGGTAAGCAGCACCGTCGCTGCCGCCCCTTGAACGGATTCCATCACGCTCACTCTTTCTCCGCAGATGGTTGCCAATGCCGCGCCTCACTCCATTCCGTGGTGCCACCGCCTGAAGTCGAGGCACAGACACAAAGCATTTTGTCCGAACGGGGCTGAAAATGAAACAAGGGGGCCGTAAGCCCCCCTGCCGTTCGTCTCGTCGCGAAACTAGAACTGGTACATGAAGTTCATCAACCCCCCGGCCTTGGTCAGGTTCTCGCGAATGCCGTAAGTTCCTGTGAGCCCAAGGGTCATCCTGTCCGTTACGGTGTAGTTGAAGCCGAGGTCGAAATCGGTTCCCCACAGGTCCACGCTTTCGTTGCCAGACTTCAGGAGGTCGTGCGAGTAGGTCGCGCCGACGAAGGGTTTGAAGTTCCCCAAGTCGAAGGTGCCGCGCACACCCAAGTTGCCCTGCCACAGATAGATGTCTGACTTGCCGTACCCTGTGGTTTTAAGCGTGTAGCTGCCCTGGTTCTCATTCAGATACAGGGAGCCAACGCGGCCGCTGAGCAAAAATTTATCCCAAACCAGGTACTTGGTTAGGCCAACGGAGGCAAATGTGCGGGCGGCGACCATGCTGTCCTGGTACTTTACATCACTCTGCGTGTCTTTCATCGTGTAATTGAGCCACGTGTAACTGAGAGCGGCATCGGCCACCAAGTCCTTGGTGAAGGAGTAACTCAGATAGGGCATGATGGACAGCCCGTCATAATCCATGTTGCCGGAATTGTACTTGGTGGTGAGATTGAGGCGTTCGTAACCAAAGCCCAAACCGATGATCAAATCGCCCAGGCGCTTGTCCAAACCGACCATGGCGGTGGAGAGGGTGCCGTCATAGCTCCCGCCGCTCTTGCTGTTGTCGAGGTACAAGCTGCCCCCGAGCGCCCAGACATCAATTCCTGCGGGCTCATTGCCGGAGGACCGTCCGCCACTGGTGCCACCAGCCCCCCCACCAGAACCGCCGCCGGGGGCACCGCCAGGGGCACCGAACCCTCCGCCGCTAGGGGCAAACCCGCCACCGCTTATTCCACTTGTGAAAGTGCCAGGGGTTGTCAGCGAGGTTATGCGCGTGGCAACCATGCCGAGGTTGACCGCAGACGAAGTCTGCGCGATGTTCGATGTAACGAGAGACTTGCTCTCTTCGCTGGTCGTGTTTCCGGCGTGGGCTCCGACCGGAACGATCAGCGCCAGAAGGCACACCAGGGCAAACATCATATTGCGTTTCATTATTGCTTCTTTCTTCCTTAATGGTGTCACGCTCCACCTCTTCCGGCGCAACGTGCAGTGGTCCCAAAATCGGTTCCGGCTCGAAGAACGACCGTGGCTGACCCTTCTTTCGGACCTATTGGGCCGGCATCACTCCGACTTGGCCAGTGGAGAGACGCTTCACTTCCAGCTTGTCCGCAGCGATTTTGCGCACCTCGACATCCTCTCCGACGCCGAGACCTTCGATGCCTGTAGCAGCGAAGTCCTTGGCGTTCGTCACCTTCATTTGGATGACTTCGTTGATTTTCATCGACTGGATGTTCGCCACGACCATGGGCACGGCGTGTGGCGCAGAGACGGGACCAGCGGCGAACGCCGGAACACAGAATAGCGACAGAGCTATCAGGACACTGGGGATGCGCACTGAACACCTCTCTTTTTTTTGGTGAATTATACCTTTGCTTTCTCGAATGCAACAATTACTCTGCCTTCAGGAGACGGCATGTTAACTGGTAGCAAATACACATCACCATCTTGGGCGCTCGTCGCCTCCGCCCTTGGTTGCGCCTGCGCGTCCGCCCTTTTTCTGCACCGCATGACGACAGAATTCGACCTGCGCTACAGCGACACCCTTCTGCCCATGCTGAGCGAAGCAGACGGCTATTTCCACCTGGCCCAGTCGCAGCAGATGCTCTCCGGGCGGATAGCCTGGGCGCAAGCGCCGCTGCTCAGCGTCCTTGGCGCAAGCGTCCACCTAGCCACCCGCCAGCCGATTGAAATTGTCGCGTTTTGGCTTCCAGTGGCCATCGCCACCTTCTCCGGGCTGTTGTTTTGGGGGTGGGGCAAATTGCTCGCGCTCCCGCAGTCCGGTGTTCTCGCCGCTGCCTTCCTGGGGGCATTCATCCCCGCCGTCTTGGAACGGGGCGGTCCAGGGTGGTACGACACCGATCCCGGCGTCTTTTTACTTTTCCACGGTGCCCTGCTTGCGACGGCCTGGGTGAGTTTTGCCCCTGGCAGGCCAAGGACCGCACACGTGGGCTGGTTGCTGGCCTGCATCGCCTTGCTGGGCTGGTGGTGGCGGCCGGGAATGCTGGCGCTGCCCCTGTGCCTGCTTTTGTGGGGAGGCTCGTTCGCGCTGGCGCAGTCGCGGCCTTGGCAGCGGCGGCGCTTGGTCACGGGCTTCGCTGTGGTGGTCGCCTGCGGTCTTTGCTGGGTGTTGCCGGACTCCATGCTGCCCCAGGCCGCCGCCACCCTTCGCGGCTATTTTTTCAGACACGCGGACATATCCCTCAGCGGATCGCGGGCTTTGGTCTTCAGCTCCATTGATGAACTGGAGCCACTCGGCGCGGCGGACGTCCTTGACGGCCTGGGGGGTGGCCTCTGGACAGGGGGCGCCGCGCTCGTAGCCGTTGCGCTGATGCTTTGGCGCAGGCCGAGATGTGCCCTGTTTTTCGTCCCATCCCTGCTGTGCATCGGGCTGTCATTCTATGCGAAGCGCTTTCTGTTCCTTGCGGGTCTCCCCGTAGCCCTCGGCGTGGGGCTGCTCCCGGAAACGCTCCCCTCCCTTGGGCTTTTGCAGCCAGTCTTCTTGCAGGCGCAAGGCCGGACCAGAGTGAAAAACATTCTCGGCTGGGGAGTGTGCCTTCTGGTGTTGGCAGGTTGTGTCCACAATCTTTACGTCCGGCCTCTGCATTTCATTTTTCAGCGCCCCCAGGACCGCCTCGCCCTGGCCCTCAGACAGGCCGCTACGGCAGATGCACGCCTGTGGAACTGGTGGGATGACGGCTACTTTCTTGCCGCGCGCAGCGGGCATGCCCCGTTGTTCGACGGCGGCAGTCAGACCCCCCGAATGTGCTTCATCGCCGCGCATCCCCTGGTTTCCACGGACCCGCAGTTTGCGCGGCGCTGGATCCGCTTCTTTGCCCTACGCGGCGAGGCGGGCCTCGACCCACTACGCGCGGCATGGGGCGATGAAGCTGTCGTTTGGCGGCGGCTGGAAGCCGTGTTCTCCGCCCCGGACCCGCTGGCTGCGCTGGCGGAGCAGCCGCCCGGCCCGAAGGCGGACTGGCTGTTTCCCCAGGGCCGTGTGTTCCTCTATCTGCCGCAGCGTTTCCTCAACCTTTCCAAGTGGTGGTTCGCCATGGGAGCCTCACCCGTTCCGGACGCGCGGACGCTGCGCCCGCACATCGACGTCTTTGACCGGACTGGCTTCAGCTACGCGTCCGGGGATGCGCAGGTGTTGCTTCCGGATGCCGCAGTGAAGAAGGGCTACCGCAAGTTCGGCGGCGTGTTCGAGACCGGTCGGGCTCCCCTCGCCCCGCCCTGGGGCGGCGGCAACCCCGGGCCGTATGTCGTGGTGTCCGACGTTTCTCCCTGGCTGTATATTGTCGATGAGGACGCCATTGGCTCCGTCGGTTTCCGGCTTTTGGCCCCCGGTGGCCCGGGCCTGCCAGGTTTTGCCCCTGTGCTGGTGGACCACGCCCGCGGCGGCGTTTGGGAAGTGCTGCCGTGAGCTGCCAAAACCGGGTGATTGTCGTCATCCCCGTGCTCGACGAGGAGCCGACCATCGCTTCCCTCGTTCGAGCCATCCTCGCCATGGGGCTACCTGTGGTCGTGGTTAACGACACCAGCGGCGACCGCAGCGCGGCCATAGCGCGGGAGGCGGGGGCACGTGTGCTTGACCTGCCCTGGCGCATGGGTGCCTGGGGTGCGGCGCAGACAGGAATCTGCCTGGGGCTGCGCGAGGGCTACGGGCGCATCATCACCATCGATGGCGACGGACAACACGACCCGCAGGACATCGCCAGACTGCTTGCGCCCTTCTCCACGGGCGAGGCGGACATCATCATCGGTTCCTGTACGGAGCGCGGCAGCGCGGCCCGGCGGATTGCCTGGCGCTTCTTCCGAACGCTGACGGGTCTGAAAACCAAAGACTTCACCTCGGGTTACCGAGCCTATAACCGGAAAGCCGCGCGTTGCCTGCTCAACGACGAGGCGACCCTGGCCGATTATCAAGATCTTGGCGTGCTGCTCGCTGCGCGCCGTCACGGCCTGCGCATCATGGAGATCCCGGTGGACATGCGGCAACGTGGCGCGGGCAAGTCCCACATATTCTCCTCGTGGTTGAAGGTGACGCAATACTTGGTGTACACATTCGCCATCGCCTGCATGCGACGTTAAACAGACCCCTATCACCCTAAAAAAACAACGGAGTTCCCAGCCGATGATCCACCGCATAACCTTCGGCTTGGCCGCCCTGTTGTTTGGAGCACTGGTGCTTCGTCTGGCCCGGCGCGACCGCCTTCTGTCCACCGCCGCAGCCTGGTGGCTTGGAGGGGCGTTCCTGCTGCTGGTCTCCGGCGCCGCTCCCGAGCTGTTCCGCTCGGCGGCGGCGGTCTTCGGCATAGAACTCCTGCCCTCCGCGCCGCTGTTTTTGGCCATCGCATTTCTCGCCTTGCGAGGGCTTTTTGTCGACATGGACCGCACGCGCCGCGAACTCTGCCTGCGGCGTCTTGTCCAACGTCACGCACACCTGGAGCTGCGCGTGCGGGAGGTGGCGCAGGCGCTCGCTGCACACGGCATGCCCCTGCCAGAGCGCGGCGACATGACCGAGGATTTGGAAGGGACCGGCGGCGGTGCTTCCCCTCCAGACCGTTGAGGGCCTGATGCGCATTCTGCATTGTGGCAAGTACTACCCGCCCCGCCGGGGAGGCATGGAGACGTTCCTGGCGGAGCTGGCAGAGGAGCAGTCCGCAACAGGCGACGATGTGCTCGTGCTGGCTCACGGAGATCCCGGGCCTCCTGCGGACGGCTCAGGCTCTGGCCCGCGGATCTGGCGAGCGCCCGTGCGCTTGAACCTCGGCAACTATGCGCCTGTTGCCCCTGGCATGATTGCGCTCTACGCGCGGGCCCTTGTCCGCTTCCGGCCCGATGTCGTCCACGTGCATGCTCCCAACACTGCGGCCCTGTGGCCCGCGCTGCTGCGCACTCGAGCGCCGCTCGTTCTGCACTGGCACGCCGACGTGGATTTTCCGCCAGAGCGCAGGCCGCATGCACCCCTGCTGGCGGCCTGGAGGACGCTGGAGTCGTTGCTCCTGCGCCGCGCAGACGCGGTCATCGCCACCTCCCAAGCCTATCTTGCCGCAAGCTCGGCCCTGGCCCCGCATCATGGCAAGTGCCGGGTCATCCCACTCGGCATCGCCGCCCCGCAGATCTCGGGCGCGGCAGAGCATTCGGCCCTGGCGTTTCTGGCCGGGGCCTCTGGTCTGCGGGTGTTGGCAGTGGGACGCCTTGCGCACTACAAGGGCTTTCAGACCCTTTGCCAGGCAGTGCTGCAGACAGCCGACGCCTCCCTCTGCCTCATCGGCGATGGTGAGGCGCGGCCCAAGCTCGAAGCCCTGGCCAATCAGTCGGAGGCGCGGAACCGCATATTCCTGGCAGGAGAGATTCCGCCGGACGTGTTGGATGCCTGCTACCGCCGCAGCGACGTGCTGGCCCTGCCCTCGACCAGCCGCAGCGAGGCCTTTGGGCTGGTGCTGTTGGAGGCCATGTGCCGGGGGCTTCCGTGCATCGCCACTTCCGTTATGGGCAGCGGCATGGCCGAGGTGGTCTGCGATGGGGTAACCGGGCTGCTTGTGCGGCCGGAGTCTGCCGAGGATCTGACCGGAGCCCTGGCGCGGCTCGTCGCTGATCCAGGACTGCGCCGCCGCATGGGCGAGGCCGGGCGTGAACGTATCCTCACGGCGGGATACGATATGCCAAGCGTTGCCCAAAAGATACGATCCCTGTATCTCTCGCTGCTTGCGCCTAAGAGATGCGGACGGCGGGCCGTGCCGACAGTGGGCGCAGGAGGGAACCCCTGATGAGCCGAACGAGTTGTTTGACCTCCCTACTGTTGGCCGGAGCGCTGGTGTCGGCCTTGGGCTGCGCCACAGGGCGCGAGCAGGCCGCCAACCTGGGACAGGCGGCAGGCTTTCAGCCCATGCGCATCGAAACCGCGCCGTTCGTGCTTCGGGGGTGGCTGCGTGAAAGTCGTAGAGGTCTTTCGGAGCACCCTGAACTCGCCGTTTACATCGAGGGCGACGGCCTTGCTTGGATCCGGCCGAACCGGCCATCCAGCGACCCGACCCCGACCGATCCCATCGGCCTGCGCCTGGCCGCCGTGGACCCCTCCGGGAATCCCGTGCTCTACCTGGGCCGCCCCTGCCAGTACACGGAAGGGGCGGACCGGCGCGGGTGCTCGACGGAGGACTGGACTTCGGCGCGCTTCTCCCCGCGGGCCGTGGAGGCATTGAACGCCGCCATCGACCAGGCAAAGGCCGCCACCGGAAGCGCGACCGTGGCCCTGTTTGGATATTCAGGGGGCGGAGCCTTGGCTGCACTTCTGGCGGAGCGGCGTTCCGACGTCCGCTTTCTCGGCACGGTCGCGGGGAACCTGGACCCCGGATTATGGACGACGCTGTTTGGAGATACGCCGCTCCATGGTTCCCTGAACCCCGTGGACGCGGCGCAGGCCACGCGGGACATTCCCCAACTGCACGTCACGGGCGGCAGGGACGACGTGGTTCCAGGGGCCGTCCTCGACTCCTGGTGCCAGCGCCTGCCGGATGCACGGATAATGCGCGTGGTCGTTCCCGGTGCCTGGCATGGCGGACCGTGGGTGGAGGTTTGGCCCGGGCTGCTGATTCAATCGCGGAAGATCGCCCCAAGCCTGAAAGACGACTGAGCGGCCGGGCCAGGGCCAGGTTGATGCCAGCGTCCCGTTGGTAAAGCGCCCACTGTCGACCCCTCTCAGTCGGCCCCCTCGGCTGTTGCCGACCTTGGCTCATAGCCGAACAGGGTGAGAGCTTCATCCACGATGCTGTATGACGGTGAAAGCTCAACCGCGAGTTCGGCACGCTCCGGATCGTTTCGCCAGGCGAAGCGGCGGTCCGCCAGCAGAGGCTTTCCGAGGTTCGCGTGGTGCCGCAGGTGGTTGAGCCCCAAGCCCAGCAGTTCGTAGCGCAGCATCTGCTCCTCGAAGCCAACGCCGAGGAACGCGCATACGGCCGCAAGCATTTTCTCCGGCTGTTCCAGCAGGTCCTCGTAGCGCAGGAGATGATAGGACGGCTCGTCTTTGCAGAGCGTGTGCAGGTTGGCGTTCATCGTCGCCCAGGAATTGGCGACTTTGGTGTTCCCCCGCCGCCCCGTATGCCACGTGCCGCGTGACAGGGAACTCATGACATCGCGCACGTCGCGCACAAGATGGATGATCTTGCAGCCATTGGGGAGAAGCTGCGTTTGGAACAATATTCCAAAGTGGCTAAAATCATTTTGGCTTTTGTCGCCCACAATGCGCGCGCCCACCTTTGCTCCAAGCGCCGCGAAAATGGCCCGCAGCACGGCGGCGAGAGTGTACTCCTCCGCAGTGTGGACGGCGGCGCGGACCTCGTCAGCCGTCAGGTCGTGCCCCAGGCTGCCCGGAAAACCCGTGGACGCGACGATGGTCTCCGCGACGAGGCGACGGCCGACCGCCTCATCCGCAACCGTGTTGATGATGAAGGCAGCGGGAATGATATGGTTCGTCTCGTTGGGCAGGAAGACTTCGCTGTGCTGGCACAGCATCTCCTTCAACAGCGTCGTTCCGGACCTGGGAAAACCCAGTAGAAGAAACACTTAGCCCCTCCTTTGGCGTGTATCGGTTGTCTGCGATCTTACCTGCCGCATCACGACAACGCAATCATCACCGAGTACCGCGACCCGCACGGGCAACCCCATATGAGAAGCTCGCTGGCGGCTCCTGGCGGTGCGAGACTTCTTGACCTCGCGACCGGATCCGGTACTTTGCAGCGGAAGTATCCAGATGGCAATCCAATGGGCTTCGAGGCGTTGAAACAGCGCGGCAGGTGCCGGCAGGCCGCTAGGATGGAGGGGCGGCTTGTTACTCCTGAACGCCCAGACCCGATCGTACGCAATCCGCCATGGCGAGCACTGCCGAGCACAGTCAAAAGAGCTGAAATGCAACACGAGCAATATGTCTCAGTCTTCGTCGCAGGCATTCAGAAGAGCGGCACGACAAGCCTGTTCGCCTACTTCTGCGAGCATCCGGAGTTGTCCGCGCCGGACAGAAAGGAACTGCATTTTTTCGATGACGAATCAAGGGACTGGAGTGTTCCATTCCATCAAGCGCTGCACGCCAGGTTCCAGCGCGCGCAGGAAAACCGTCTGCGCTTCGAGGCTACGCCGATCTCCACATTCTGGCCGAACGCCCTTGAGCGCATCCGCGACTATAACCCCGAAGCCAGGCTGATTTTACTCTTCCGTGATCCCATTGAAAGGGCATGGTCGCACTGGTGCATGGAGTATGCGCGGCAGCAAGAACCGCTCCCCTTCTCGGAGGCGATCAGGGCCGGACGAGACAGGCTCGATCCTGACGACAGGCACACCCCGCAGTGGCGGGTCCACAGCTACGTCGAACGTGGGTTCTACGCAGGACAGGCCAGAAGGGCGCTCGGCCTGTTTCCCCGCAAGCACATCCTCTTTCTCCGATCACAGGATCTACTCGATCGGCATCGGGACGTGCTCGCCTCCATCGCATCATTTCTTGGAATCAGCCCTTTCCCGAACACGGGGGCGAAACGCGAGAGAAGCCGCCTAGACATCGTCTATCCTTCAGAGCTGGAGCAGCGGGACATTCGGCACCTCGCGGGGCTGTACCGCGCCGATGTTCTGGAATTTGCAAACCTGACCGGCCTCGACGTCGATGACTGGCTGACGATCCGCAACGGCGACCCCGGCGGTCGGAATCCGGCCCCACAACAACCTGAAGGCGGATGCAAGTGAGCGGCAAGCCCACCGTGTACATTGTCGAGGCGTTCCTGCCCCACGGTGGAACATACATGGCATACCACCTGGGACGCATCCTGCACCTGCATTTCAACCTCGATGTGGTCGTGCTGGGCAGTTCGGCCGAGCCTGCACATGAGAGCTTCGTCTACGACACGCCGTTCGAGACGCGGCCCATCGACGAGGCGGACCGGCTTGTGGGAGCTGACGACATTTTCATCTGCAACCCTTCTTTCTCGAACCATAATTTCGGCCTGCGGCTCAAGGGACGCAAGCTCATGTACGTTCAGGGCTTCAGCACCTTCCGGCAGTTGGACGGCTTTTTCGACCGTTATGTCGCCGTCAGCCCCTTCGTGCGCGACTTCGTCCGCAACGTTTACGGAATCGAGACCGGGCTCATCGCTCCTTTCCTGCCCGGCCAGCCAGAAGCCGAGGCTCCGCCCTGGCTGGAGCGGGAACCGCTGTCTTTGGCGCTTTGGCTCAAGGAGGGCGACTTTGACGCAAAGTCTCTTCTGCTGAATCGCCTGCGAGGGCATTTGAAGAGCCTCGACGCTGACCTTGAGGCGCGCATCCCATGGGACGACGCGCTGGCGGCCGCCACCATCCGGCGCAGCCACAAGGAGATGCTCCGCTTCCTTGGGACCAAAAGGTACGCGCTGACCCTGTCCGTGTGCGAGGGATTCGGCCTCGTGCCCCTGGAGACCATGCGCATGGGAGCCTGCGTCATGGGGCTGGACGGCTTCGGCGGACGCGCTTACATGGGCGCGCACAATGGCCGCTTCACGGCCTATCCCAGGCTTGGCGACCTGGCCCGCCAGATGGCGGAGGCCCTGACCGACGACGCCCTGGCCATGCGGCTGGCCGACGCCGGGCAGGCCACCGCGCGGGAGTACACGTACGAACGCTTTGTGACCGCCTGGATAGAAGAGTTCCACCGTTTTGGACTGTGAACAGGTTTGAGGCAGAATTCCGCACGGGCGCTTAAGACCCGTCAAACGAGGCCTGATAGCAGGGCCGCAGACGACAAGGCACCCAGATGGCCACCATATTGCTCACCGGCTTGCCGCGCTCCGGCACGACGCTGATCTGTTCGCTGCTGAACGAGCTTCCAGACACGATTGCCCTGGCTGAACCGCTGCAACTCCGGTTGCAGGGGAATCGTCTGGCGGCTGTGCAGGAAGTGGCCGCGTTTATTGACCAAGCCCGGGAAAGCCTGCTGGAGCGGAGGTCCGCCGTTTCAAAGCATGTGGGTGGCGCTGTGCCGGACAATACGGTGATCAGCCTGCCGGGGGCGACGTTGAGAGGAATCGACGCCGTCCATGGGGAAATCCGCTTCGACAAGCTTTTGAGTCCCGCGTTCGATCTGTTCCTCAAGCATCCGGCGGAGTTCACGGCCCTGATGGACGAGCTGCTGCCGGAATACCCGCTTTTTGCGATCGTGCGGCATCCCGTCGCGGTGCTGGCGTCCTGGCAGACAGTGGACATGCCCGTCCAACGCGGCCGCATGCCTATGATGGAACGCTTCTGCCCGGAATTGAAAGACGAGTTGGAAGGGGAGGAGGATCGCTTGAAACGCCAGATCATCCTCATGCGCTTCCTGCTGGGCCGTTACAGCCGCCTGCCAGCCGGGCGCGTGCTGCGCTATGAGGACATCGCCGCCGACCCGGCAAAGGCCTTGGCGTCCCTGAGCCCGAAGAGCGCAGTGCTCCGCCGCCGCCTGACCCCTGTGGATCCCCGGCGGCGCTACCCGGATGTGGATCTGGAACGTCTGGCGGAGGCCCTGTCGCCCCTGCACAGCCTCATTACCGGATTTTATCCAGACGGTAAAATCCTGTAGCCCACGCCTGCCTCCTTCAAAAATCGCCCGACGCAATCAGCGTCCTTGTCCATGTTGAAGCAGCAGCCCAGCAGGCCGGGCAGTAATCCCTTGTTCTTGAGGAACGGAGCCACGCCATGCCCGCAGCCATCGAGGATGAAGATCGCAGATCCGGGATTCAGCCTCCCGGTGAAGTGCCCCGCCTGACTCAGGTCGTGCGCGTTGGTGGCACCGAAAAGCACATATTGCCTGGCCCGGCAGTTCCCTTCCTCGGGGAGGCTGGTCGAGTATTTCCATTGTTGGACGGCATCCACGCGCGTGAGCCAGCGGTTCTCACCGGGGGCGTGCTCGGGGAGGACGGAATACTGGGGCGAAAAGTTTACCGCAAGTTCGCAGTTCGGCAGCAGACGGCTGAACAGCAGTGAGCCATAGCCCCCCATCGAATTGCCCAACGTGACGACCTTGTGCCGCGGATAATGCTTCTCCAAGAACGACAAAATTTCTTCCGCCGGTGTGTTGTACCAAGAAAGAGCAAGGTCGGAGATGAACAGGATCTCGCTGTGCACGCCGGACTTCTCCAGGCTGCGTGCGAACTCAGTGCCTCCCATCTGGCCAAACATGTGGCTCATCCCTGTGAAGCTGAGATAGACTTTACCGTCCGGTTGCGTCGCAGGACGACGAGCGATGGTCAACGTTTCAGACCGGTGGATGATGTTCAACGCATCAATGTGCTGCACGGTTTTCATTCATTTCTCCAGCTATTGCCAGCTAACGGGTAGTCTGAGCAATGGCGTGCGTCAATCTTGCAGCCGCTGGCCGCCAGGTACGCTGGCTGACCAGGGGCGAATTGCCCGCTGGATCATTTGAGCCCGGATGGGCCACCGCACACTGCGATGGCGTCGGCAAGGGAAGTGCTGCCAGAAAGTAAGGTGTACAAATCCGAAGCATGCGGACACGCCTCGAGATTCTTGCGCAGACTCTCTATGCGGTCAATCCCTGCCGCTGGCGGAAGGGAAAGCAGTCTCCACAGCCGCGCCGCGAGGAACAGCGGCCCGGGGGGAAAGGAGATGGTCCGCGCCCTTTCACCTTGGGCTTCGGCCACGGCGTCAACGAATTCCCTTAGGCTCGCCCAAGGCTCCACGAACAGGTTGTAGCTGCCGCGAAGATTGTCGGCCACAAGTCGTTCAAGACAGGCCAAAAGATCGTTTAGAGCCACGTAAAACACCGGGGCTGTGTCCGCTGCGGGAAGCAGGTTCAGGGGGAGCCGCAGAATGGCCGGCGCTGCTTGGCGTAGAGCCCGCCCTCCCCAACGACCAGCCCTGGCCGGACGACGGCGTGTCCGGCGGCCAGGAACACCTGCTCCAAACGGTATTTGGTCCGGCCGCATTCTCCCGGCGCGTCTGGGCGCGCCGAGTGAGAGCTCATGAAGAGTTGATAGGGCACGCCTGCTGCCGCCGCTGCGGAAAAATGCCCGCACGTTCCCCGCACGTTTTGCTCCTCTGAGCCCGGAGCAGGGTTGTAGGCGCAGTGGACCACGGCGTCGCAGCCCAAAAACAAGGCCGTTGGCGGCGTACTGGAAAGATCCAGCCGAACCGCGCAGTCCACCAACCCGGTCAGCTGTGCGAGCCCCGCCTCGTGATGGCTTGATCCGCTGACCCGCCAGCCCAGTGACTTGAAATGACGAGTCAAGGCCAACCCTATGAAGCCCCCGGCCCCGGTGATGAAAACGTGCATCAGCCGCGCTCCGTTGCTAGCCGGGCAATGCGCCAAGACGCAAGTGCCCTCCGGGGCTGAAGATAGCCCCAACGTATTGAGAGGTACCGTACACATCAACAAGAATAGCAGCAAGCGCGTATCGGCAGGCGCCCGTCATGGCAGGAAAGGCGGAAAGATGCGAGTAGCACCCGCGATGCTTACTGCATTGATGGGTACCCTCACAAGATCCGATTATGCGTTTGTGCTGGACAACGGGACTCCCTATCCTGTCCTGAGCCGAGGAGGCACTCAGGAGACGGTATAACCTGTTAATAGGCGCGTACCCATGACTTGCAGAGGCTTGGGGTCGCGGTCACTTCGCAATGGAATGTGGAAACGCGTCGTTGAGGGACGGCGTTCTGGCTGCGGGCGAGGCCCTAAGGCGCAGGGATGGCAGCGCGATCCGGGCTGTTGCCCGGCGGCAGCAGGCGCGTTGCGAGGCGGGGGAAACGGCAAGTGGAGGTGAGGTGCGCGGAGCGTAGCGGACAGCTTACCTGGCAGGTGCCGCCGATGAAGACGCATGAACCGCTCAAGTACGCCGTTCTCGGGAACTGCCAGTCTGCGTTCCTGTGCCAGTTGCCGGTCTAAATGCTCCATTCCAACCTTGAATCGCGTCCAAGAGAAAGGGACTTTCACCTATGGCATTTTGAGAGACCTGAGCATTTAGTCCGGGTGTTTCATTTCTTCTCTTGACCGGGTCCAAGGGGCGGCGCCCCTTGCTTGTCTTATTCCTGTTCGGGCGCGCCCGGAACAGATGGCGGCGGAGCTTGCAGCGCGCCGAACTTCAAAAGCAGTTCGGTGAGCTTGGCCTTGACGTTCTGCGTGGTGCGCGCCACCTGCGCCAGGTCGATGACCACGAGGAAGTCGCGCCGGAAGGGCGCCTTGTCCCACAGGGCGCGGATGAGGGCCTGCAGCGGCTCCTCCAGTTGCAGCACTTGCATGAGCGAGGCCAGCTGCTGCGGGGTGCGGGTCTTGAAGAGCAGCATGTCCTGGCGGGTGGGGTCGGCCGCGAAGAGCTGGCTTTTGCGGATGCGCGTGAGCCCCCGCGAGGCCAGGGCGTCCACGGCGGGCACGGGGCAGCGGCGCAGGGCGGCCGTCTTGACCAGCACCTTGCCGCCTTCCTCGCGGGCCTTGTCGCGCAGCAGGCCCACAAAGGCGCTTTCCAGCAGGTAGAACAGCACGTGCTCCAGGGACTCTATGGACAGCCCCTGGGCCAGGGCGCGCACGGCCTCCAGCTCGTCGGAGCGCAGGGTTGCCAGGGCGGAGAGAAAATGCTCGCGCGATTGGCTGAGCACGCGCACCGCGCCCAGGGCCAGGGCCACGGCCTGCTCCATGAGAAAGGGCAGGGCGTGCTCATCCGGGGCCTGGCCGCCTGCTGCGCGGGCCTGCATGGCCGCGAACAGGCTTGCGGCCACCGGGTCCATGCACACGATGAACGCGGCGCTTTCCAAGTGCTCCAGGAGCAGGTCGCCGGGAAGGAAACCCAGGCCCTTGAGCAGGCAGGCCTGCACCACCTTGCGCACGGCCAGCCGCTCGGGCGTGTCGGCGCTGGCCTCGGCAAAGGCCGTCTGCACGCGGGTCTGGTCGATGTGGCCGGGGCTGTCGTGCAGGGTGGCCAGCACATCGTCGAACAAAAAGCGCACCACCACCTGCTGGCCGTCTTTGGAGAGGTGGAACTTGCCCTCGCTGGTGAGGTGTTCGTAGCCCTCGGCCACGTGCTGGGCGATGAAGCGCTCCACGAATTCGCTCCAGAACCCCTGGTCGAACTCGTGGGTCTTGATGAGCTCGCCGAACTGGGCCAGTCCCGGCGCGCCGAAGTGGCGCATGATGAGCTCCTCGAAATTGTCCGTGGTGAGGCCCATGGCGTAGACCATGCCCTGCACGCTTTTCACCAGCAGCGACTCGGTGTTGCGCAGCTGCATCGTGGTCTGCTCGCGCGCGGCTTCGTCGCCGCTGCCGGTCTCTTTGTCCAGGCGGTTCAAAAGCACGGGGAAATTGCCTGCCAGCTTGCGCAGCACCGTGTCCGCAGGATGGTCGGTGCGGCGGCACAACAGGTTGACGATGCTCTGCTGCTGGGTTTCCAGCAGGGGATATTCGCTGATGCCCCCGCTGTTGACGCTGATAAAGCTGAGGAGCAGCTCGCGCTCCAGCACCTCGCGCAGGGCACTTTTCGCCTTCAGGGGGCGCAGCACCCCAAGATACGACTCCAGCCTGGCGGGCCACTGGGGCCGGTTGTCGGCGCTCCCGGCGGAAGGGGGAGGGCTTGCGGTTGCTGCTGCGGTTTCGTCCACGTGTGCTCCTGGCGTTTCTCTCGCGGCTTTGGGGGAAGCGCGTCTTGGACTGGCTGTGCGTAGTTCCTACGTTGCAAGACTCTTTATCCCTTCGGCCTGTTTGCTGAAAAAATCAAGCGGCATGACGTGCCGGACCGGGAGAGGGCGGTCTTGCGGCCGCGTTTGCGCGCTGCGGGTACCGTCTGGCTAGAGCCCGGAGCCGAAATTCAGCGCGTCGGGACGGTGGAAGTAGAACTCCACGCGGCCGTTGGACAGGCGGTTGGCGTTCGAGGTGTCGGGACGGAGCGGACGGGTTGCGCCGTAGGAAATGGCGCGCACCCTGGTGGGGATGATTTCGCCGCTTTCCAGCACGTGGCTGGCGGCGTTTGCGGCGCGCGCGCCGGAGAGCTCCCAGGCGGTCTCGTACGGTCCGCCCGCGTTCTCTTTTTCCGCCGCGTGGCCGCGCACCAGCAGATGCATGTTGTACTCCTTGAGCACATCGAGCACGCCGGCCAGCACGCGCTTGGCCTCCGGCGTGAGCTGCGCGGAGCCTGGGTGGAACATGACGTCGCTGTTGACGCGCAACAGCACGCCGGTCTCGTCGGAAGACAGGCCGCTGGCGTCCATGAGCTTCTTGTCGTCCATGATGATGCGCTTGAGGCGCGAGGCGATGACGAAGCGCTGGGACTGTTCCGTGGCGGCGTCGGGGTTGGGTATGCCGCGTGCCTGGGGCACCATGGCGTTGCTCACGGCGTCCAGCACCTGCGGCCCGCCGGAGCCCTTCACATCGGCAACGGGCTGAAAGTAGGTGGAGAGCACCTGCTTGGTCTCCGGCGGCACCATGTTCAAAATCCACATGAGCAGAAAGAAGGCCATCATGGCCGTGACGAAGTCGGCGTAGGCCACCTTCCACGATCCGCCGCTGTGTCCCTTGTTGCGCGCCATGCCCGCTCCTAGCGCCTCACGCCGCTCTTGAGCCATTCCTCCATTTCAAAGAACGTGGGGCGCACGTCCTCCGGAATGGCGCGCCGGCCGTATTCCGCCGCCATGATGGGGCTGGAGCCGGAGACCGCGGCGCTTATGGCCGCGCGGATGACGTTGAAGTACATGTCGCGCTCCTGGGCCAGGTTCTCCAGCTTAATGGCCATGGGGCCTATGAAGCCGTAGCAGGACAGCACGCCGAGGAAGGTGCCCACCAGGGCGGCGCCGATGCTGCGGCCCAGAATCTCCGGCGGCTGGCTTATCTGGCCCATGGTCAGAATGACGCCGAGGACAGCGGCCACGATGCCCAGGCCCGGCAGCGACTCGGCCATTTTGGAGATCATGCTCGAGGTGCCCTCGGCCTGGTCGCGCATGGCTTCCATGTCGAGCTTCATGAGCTTCTCGATCTCGCCCTGGTCGCCGGTGGTCAAAAACACCCGCAGGGTGTCGCAGATGAACAGCACCACGGCGCGGTCCTTGGTCACCAGCGGATAGTTCGAGAAAACATTGCTCTCGTCCGGGTGCTCCACGTCGCGCTCAATGCTCGCCATGCCTTCGCGGCGCATTTTGCCGAACAGGATGTTCAACAGCCCCAGCAGCTCCAGGTAGCTCTGGCGGCTGTTGTGGCGCATGGAGAAAATGAGCCCCACGCTTTTGAAGACCCGGACGAACATGGTGCGCGAGGACCCGATGAAGAACGCGCCCAGCACCGACCCGAAGATGATGAAGAACTCCGCGGGCTGGAAGAGGACCTGCAAGGGGCCGTTCTCCACGGCGAAGCCGCCGATGATCGCCCCGATGACGATGATGAAGCCGATTATGGTGAACATCTAGCCTTCCTGGTCTTTGTTCTGGGGGGGGCCCTGCGGCTCGGCGTGGGCCAGCGCGGTGTCGAGCTCGAGCAGAAAGCGGTCCATGCGCAGTCCGCGCGCCACGGGCCGCTGCGGCAGCCGGTCCATGAGCGTCACCTCGTCGCACCAGGCCGCCAGTTCGCGGATGGGATACCGGGCCACGTAGAAGAAGGTCAGGCTCTTGTCGTCGCGGTCGGGTTGGCCACGGTACAGAATATTCAAGGATGCCGCGAGGGTGCCGTCTTCCTGCTGGCGCAGGGCTATGGGCGCCATGCCGAGCAGCAGGGACAGGGGTCTGTCCTCCACGGCGGAAAGAGGCTGCGAGAGCTTGAGGTACAGGAAAACAAGGCAAGGGCCGGAGGTGAGCAGGTGCAGCGCCGGGCCGAGGCTCGCCGCCGGTTCGGTCAGGGTGATGCGCATGCCGTTGGCCGAGAGGTCCTCTATGCGCAGGGCCGAGGACTCGCGCGCGAAGCGCAGGTCCGCCTGGCCGAGCTCCAGCAGGTGCAGGCGCGTGGGCACATGTTCCGGCCGCACCCAGAGGGCGCCTTCCAGAAACAGGGCCTGCGGCACGGCGACGCGCACGCATTTCCGGTCTTCCACTGTTCCTTGCTGCTCCACCTGGGCCTCCATCGCCAGCGTTATCGTCGAATGTGATAAAAGATGTCACGAGTCATCGGAAATATCAAGAAGCAGCGGCTGCGCGTCGCCCCATGAAGGGTGGCTTGCGGTTCTTGGCGCGTTTGGGAAAGGGGCCCCGCAGAGGTCTGGGAAATGGCGCCTGGAGCCCCACCTGTTTCTCCTGCCCCTTCTGTCCCGCTCCGCCGGTTTCTTTGGTGCAGTCGATTTTGCAGGCTTTGCAATTTTCAGCAATGAGGCTAGAGTGCGCACAGAAATTGGGGGCAACGGATGCGCTTTCTTGAGTTTGTTCGGCAGCAGGGCTACCGGCGCTACACCGGAACGGTGTCGGCTTCGGTCTATGCCTATTTCCAATGCGAAAACCCTGGCCGGGCCCAGTGGTACTTCAAGCCGGGCAGCTTCCAGTGCGCCGGATGCAAGGCCCAGTGCGAAACCGACAGCCCCGAGGGCTTCCAAACCTTTCTTACCCCGGATAAACGCAATGTCTGACCACCTGCGCGTTCCCGTTATTTGCCTCGTCCTTGCGCTGCTTTTGGCCCTGCCCGCCGCGGCCCAGGCTGACGACAGCATGAACCTCTCCTTGTGCAAGCAGATCATGAGCCGCATGCTGTGCAAGAAGCTCAACGAGTTCAACTACTCGGGCAAGGTCGACGAGAACGTGTACGTCATCAGCGTTTTTTACGCGTCCAAGCCTTCCGAGCTGCTCTGCGCGGTCATGTCCGACGGCCAGGTCATCATTCAGGACCGCACCTGGCGCGCCACGCGGCGCGTTGTGCCCTACACCATGGATTCCGCGGGCAAGTGCATGACCGCACACTTCTCCTCGCCGGACTGCCCCACCAGCCGGGCCATAAAGGTCTGCCCGCCCAAGACGCACCAGGACGCCAAGGAGCAGCAGCAGGAAACCTTCTGGAGTCGGCCCATCCCCAAGATTCTTGAAGAAGAGTACAAAGTCATGAGCGGGCGCGACCAGCAGAACGCCACGGCAGCTCCGGCCCCTGCGCCGGAGGGAGAGAAGTAATTCTTCTCCACCGGTTGCATAGCGCAAAAAAAACGGCGATACTGATTCCATGAGCGATTCCGCGCAGCCAGATCAGGACGGTCAGGCCTGCAAAGCCATCTTCGTGGCCAGGCAGCCCATTTTTGACGCCCATGAGATGATTTGGGCCTACGAATTGCTTTTCCGCAGCAGCGCCCAGGCCAAGACCGCCGATGTGGCCGAAGACGATCTGGCCACGGCATCCGTCATCGCGGACGGCTTCGCCCTGGCTTTTTCCGGCATGGACAAAAGCAAAAAGGCCTTCATCAATTTCCCCCAGCGCCTGCTCTTGGACGACACGGTCTACGCCCTGCCGCGCGAAATCTGCGTGGTGGAGGTGCTGGAGACGATCACCCCCACCCTGGAGATGATCACCGCGCTGACGAACATCAAGAAACGCGGCTACACCCTGGCTCTGGACGACTACGTGGGCCAGCCCGGCTACGAGGAAGTCATCCGCCTGGCGGACATCGTCAAGGTGGACCTGCTCGGCATGTCGCAAGAGCGCCTGCGCGAGGTGAGCACCGACCTGCGCCGCTACGGCTGCCGCCTGCTGGCGGAAAAGGTCGAGGACCGCGAGACGTACGAGCTCGCCAAGATTTTGGGCTTCACGCTGTTCCAGGGCTTTTTCTTTTCCCGGCCGGAGACCATGACCGGCAGCAAGGTGCCCACGCCCGTGCTGGCCAAGATGCGCCTTTTGCGCGCCCTTTCCGGCGACGATTTCGACGTGCGCGCTCTGACCACCATCATCTCCTCCGACCCCAGCGTGAGCTACCGCCTGCTCAATTTCATCAATTCCGCCGCGTTTTCGCTGCGGGCAAAAATCCAGTCCATCCAGCAGGCGCTCACCCTGCTTGGCAAGCAGCAGATCAAGCAGTGGTTCCTCGCGGTCATCATCTCCGACTTCGACTCCACCGCCAAGGTGCAGGAGGCCGCGTACGTCTCGCTGCAGCGCGCCCGCTACCTGGAGAGCATGGGCAAGCTGTACAAGAACCGCGCGTTCCCCAGCGAAACCCTGTTCATGCTGGGCCTTTTCTCCAAGCTGGATGTGCTGCTCTCCCAGCCCATGGACAAGCTGCTGCAGAACATCGCCCTGGACAAGGACGTGGAGGACGCGCTCTTGTCCAAGCCCTCGCCGTACTGGTCCTGGCTCTCCCTCGTGGAGGACATCGAGATCGGCAACTGGGAGGACGTTTTCGACTTTTTGAACAACCGCGAATTGGACCAGGAGGCCTCGGCCACGAGTTACGCCGAGGCCATCACGTGGACACAGACCCTGCTGCGCATGAAGTGAGGACCATGATGCTTTTTCGACGTTTCGCCCCCTGCCTGCTGCTGACCCTGTTCGTGCTGCCGCTGGGCCTGCTGCCCGCGCGGCCCGCCGCCGCCCAGGACGCCCCGCCCCACGAGAGCGAAGGCCCCCGCCACAAAGCCAAGAAAGTCCAGCCCGCGCCGACGAAGCAGGCACAGGCGGCCAAGGCCGCGCCCGCCAAAAAGTCCGCCCCGGCCGCCGGGCAGAGCGCCGGCCCGAAGAAGACCGCGCCCAAGGCCTCGCGCGGGCCGGCGGTGAAGAACGACGGCAAGCCCTATCTGCGCAGCCTGGACAAGAACCACGACGGCCGCATCAGCCACGAGGAGTTCCTCGCCGGCTCCAAGAAGCGCTTCGCCAAGGCGGACACCAACCACGATGGAATCGTCTCCCCGCAGGAGGCCAAGGCGGCCAAGGCCAAGATGCTGGAGAAGCAGGCCAAGCGCGACGCCAAGCGCCTGGCCGAGGGCAAGCCGGTGAAGCGCCGCAAGAAGACCGACCGTCCGCCCAAGCCGTATCTTTCCACCTTTGATAAAAATCAGGACGGACGCGTGAGCCAGAAGGAATATCTGGAACGCCGCGAGAACAAGTTCCGCGATATGGACCTGAACCACGACGGCGTCATCTCGCGCGAGGAAGCGCGCATCGCCAAGGTGAAGCTGCTGGAGCGCCGCGAGGAGCGCAAGGCCGAAGCCAAGGAGCGCCGCCTGCGCAAGATCGAGGAAGCCAAGGCCCGCAGAGAGGCCGAGGGGACCGTCAGCTCGTCCGGACCGGAACTGACCGCCCCGGCCACGCCGCCCCCGGCCGCCGCGCCCGCCTCTCCGGCCGGGTCCGCGCCGTCCGCCGTGCCCACGACCAAAAAGCAGCCGGACCTGCCGCTCACGCCCATCGCCCCGGAAGTGCCCGCCAAGGCCACGCCGGAAACCTAGCCCGGCAACAATATCCCACGACGCGGAAGCCCGGCGGTTCCTCACAAGGAGCCGCCGGGCTTTTTTGTTGTGCGCTGGCGCAAAAGAAGGAGACGGAACCGGGTCAGATCTTCATGCGCACGGTGTAGGCCTGGCCGCCGCGCTGCACGCTGACGATGAGCAGGTTGTGCAGCTGGTAGCGGTAGAAGGCGGTGAGCAGGTCGGCCTCGCTGTTGGTGCGCATGCTGCCCACCTGGATGATGCGGTCGCCGGGCTTGAGGCCCAACGACGCCGCCGGGCCGCTGGCGCGCACCTCTGCCACGGCCACGCCCGGAGTTTTGGCGTCCGCGCCGTGGGCGGCCGGGCTGAAGCCCCAGCGCCATTTGATGAGCCCCAGGCCAGCCTCGCGGTCCAGCACCTGGGGACGCATGACGGCCTGGTAGTTCTCCGCGCCGCGGCTCAGGAGCAGGGCCATGTTGTCGCCCCGCGTGTAGCCCATCAGAATGCCCAAAAACTGCGCCTTGTCCTGCACCTTCTGCCCGCCGATGGCCAGCAGCGCGTCGCCGGGCCGTATGCCCGCGGCCTCTGCCGGGGTGCCGGGGAACACGGAGGAGACGACCATGCCGCCGGGCCGCGTGAGCCCGTACTGCGCCATCTGGTCCGGGGTCATGTTCTCGCCCAGCAGGCCCAGCCAAATGTGCGCCACGCGGCCCGTGGTGATGAGCTCGTCGAGCACGCGTTTGGCCTTGTTGATGGGAATGGCGAAGCCCAGGCCGCCGCCGCGCGCGTAAACCGCGGCGTTGATGCCCACCACCTGGCCCAGGATGTTCAATAGCGGCCCGCCGGAATTGCCGGGGTTGATGGCCGCGTCGGTCTGGATGAGGCCGGTGATGTTGTGCTGGCCTGTGTTCACGGAGCGGTCCAGGGCCGAAACCACGCCGGTGGTGACCGTGTGCGTGAGGCCGAAGGGATTGCCGATGGCGATGACCGGCTCGCCGATCATGAGGTCGCTGGAATCGCCCATGCGCGCCTGGGGCAGGGGCTCCGCGCCTTTGGGCAGGTCCAGGCGCAGCACGGCCAGGTCCATGTCCTGGTCCGCGCCGAGGAGCGAGGCCTTGTACACCCGGCCGTCCTGCAGGCGGGCTATGATCTGCGTGGCGCCGGTGATGACGTGGGCATTGGTGAGCACGTAAGCCTTGGCGCCGTCGATGATGACGCCGGAGCCGAGGTTGCGGCTGAAGGTCTTGGGCGCGTTCTTGTTGTTCTGGGCGTCGGGCTTGCCCGGCGGAGTGTGGGCCGGATTGTCTGCCGGATTGTTCGTCGGCTTGTCCGAGAGCGTGTCCGTCAGCTTGTTCGTGGCCTGGGGCAGGCTGGGCGGCGCCAGCAGGTGCGAGAAAGGATTCGGGGCGCCCTCGCGCGCGCTGATGATGCTGACCACGGCCGGTCCGGCCTCCTGCACCACGCGCACCACCGGGGTGCGGCGCGGGTCCTGGTCGCCCGCGGGCTGGACTTGACGCGTGGCCGGGCGCGAGACATCACGCGCGGCAGGGTGCGCCGCCTGGGTGGGAGCCGCCGGGAGCAGGGCCAGGCCTCCGGCCAGCGCCAGCACGGCGGCGGCAGCCGTCAGGCGGGTTGCGCTGCGCATGGCCGGGCGCACCTACAGGCCCCGCTGCTGCGCCAGCTCGCGCAGGCGGGCTATGCGCTCCGCAATGGGCGGGTGGGTGCTGAACAGATTGGCCACGCCGGCCCCGGCAAAGGGGTTCACGATGAAGAGATTCTCGGCCACGGGGCTGCCCTCAAGGGGAATCTGGCGCGAGGCCGCGTCGAGCCGGCCCAGGGCGTTCGCCAGGTCGAGAGGACGGCCGGAGATGCGCGCGCCGGTTTCGTCGGCCAGAAATTCGCGGGAGCGCGAGATGGCCATCTGGATGAGCATGGCCGCGACGGGCGCGATGACGGCCAGGGCCAGGGCGCCCAGGATTCCGCCGCCGCCTTCTTCGTCGTTGCGCCTGCCCATGCCGAAGATGGCTCCCCACTGGAGCATGTGGGCGATGCTCATGATGGCCGCGCCAAGAACGGCGGCGATGCTCTGGATGAGGATGTCGCGGTTGGTGATGTGCCCGATCTCGTGGGCCAGCACGCCGCGTAGCTCCTCTGGGCTCAGCGCGCGCATGATGCCCTGGGTGACGGCGACCACGGCGTTTTCCGGGTTGCGGCCCGTGGCGAAGGCGTTGGGCGATTCCTGCGGAATGAGGCAGATGCGCGGCTTGGGGATGCCCGCGCTCTGCGCCAGCTCCTCCACCATGGCGTGCAGCCAGGGCGCGTCGGTCTGCTTCAGCTCTTGCGCCTGGTACATGGAGAGCACGATCTTGTCCGAGTACCAGTAGCTGACGAAGTTCATGACCAGGGCAAGGACGAGGGCGATGAAAAGCCCGGCGCGGCCTCCCGCGGCCTGGCCGATGAGCAGCATGAGCCCTGTGAGCAGGGCCAGCAAAAAGGCGGTTTTGAGTTGGCTCGTCATGGCGGTCCTCTTTGGCAATTCCCCAAGGCACCCGAACGGCGCAAAGGTAAGGACCGCAGGCCGTCCCGTCAATGCCTCCCGGCAGGCGCGCTCCGTCTGCTCCGGGCCGGATTGCTCCGTCAGGCCCCTGTGCCGTTCCGTCAATGCCGGGGCTTAGGCCTTGGCCGCCGCCTTCTCGGCCAGCTGGCCGCGCGTGGGGTAGCGCCCGCAGGCGAAGCGCTCGCTCTCGGGGCAGAAGCCCAGGGACTCGCACTTGGCCCCGGCCGTGGCGAAGATGGCCGGCAGCTCGGCCTTGCACAGGGCCAGCATAGCGTCGGCCATGGCGCGGATTTCCCACTGGGCGCGCATGCAGCAGCGCAGGTGGAAGAAGTGGAGCAGGGCGCGGCAGTTCATGGTGATGACGATCTTGGTCTCCGCCGCCTGGGGCAGCACGAAGCGCGCGTCCTCTTTGGATTTGTCCTTGCGGCCGTGGGCGTCCAGAATGGCCTTGAGGTCGCGGTAGGCGCCGCCCACCTCTTTCATGAAGGCTTCGAAGCGCTCGCGCGCCTCCGGAATTTTGGCGATGGCCGGAGGCAGGATGTAGTCCATGTCCGAGCCGTCGACGTAGCGCTGGCTTTGCTGCGAATACGACGCGATGCGGTGGCGCACGATCTGGTGCGAGCAGGCGCGTGAAATGCCCGAAACGGCGAATGTGAAGCTGGCGTGCTCGATGGGGCTGTCGTGTCCGCTCTCCATCACCTTGCGCACGAAGTCGGCCTGGGTTTCGCGGTCCACCTCGCCGCTGAGCAGCTTGGGCCACATGTCGGCCACGAATCCCGCGTGGTAGCACTGGCGGAAGGCGGCGTAGATGAGGGAGAGGGCCTCTGGCGTTGCGGCCAGCAGTTCCACCTTGAGAGGGGCGACGGGCATGGGGGCTCCGGGGGTTGGTTCGTCTGGCGCGCTACATGCGCACGCGTTCCAGAACATCCGCCAGCACTTCGGCCAGGGGGCCGTCGGCCGGGGCGAGCAGGTGCAGGGTCTGCATGAAATAGGGCTCGAATGCCGTGCGCTGGCGGCCAAGGCGCTCGCGCAGGGCCGCGTCTTCCTCTGGCGTCTTGGCCTGTCTGGCGGCGATGCGCTCCACGCCGGCCATGAGGTAGAGCACGCGGCCCGTGGACTGGAGGCGCTGGCGGAAGGCCTCTCCCGCAAGCAGCTTGTGCGGCACGGCAACGACCGCCGGACCGCCGGAAAGGATCGCGTCCAGGGCGGCGTCCGCGCCGTCCAGGGGCAGCTCATGGGCCGCGCGCTGCAGCTCCTTGGCCAGGTGCCCGGCCACAGTGCTTTTGCCGCTGCCGGAAAGGCCGATGATGTACAGCACGTCGCCGGCGGCGCCGGGCCGCGGGGCCGGCACGTCCTGCTGGATCGTGGTGGTCTTGTCCGGGTCGTTCACGTGGAATTCCCGGCGGATGAATTCTGTCACACGTCCTCCGCGTTCGCGCCGCATGAGCGTTGTTGCCGCCCGCGAACAGGCAGGATATAGCGCAGGGGCAGGCTGTGAGCAAGGGGGCTTCCCCGCGCGCGGCCGCGAGCAGGAGAGGGGGCCATGCCGAAGGAAATCGTGCACTGGATGGTGGCGGCGCGCGCCGCGGATCTTTTGTCCGACGGCCCCTTCGGCCCGGCGCTGGCCCGCTGTCCGAACGGCCTGCGTCTGGGCGCGGTGTACCACGACGCCCTTTTCTATCTGCGGGGCGACCACGCCGAGGGCATGAAGGCCCTGCCGCACCGTCTGCACGGCTCCCACGGCGAGGACAGCTTCGACCTTTTGCGGCTGCAGGCCGCGCACCTGCACGCGCGCAGAACCGAGCCCCTGCCCACGGCGTTCTTTGTGGGCCTGGCCTCGCACATCTTTGCCGACGCCACCCTGCATCCGCTCATCTACCACCTGACCGGCAACTACTACGACACGGACGAGAAGCGCCGCACCGGGGCCGTGCGCCGCCACCGGGCGCTGGAGTGCCTGCTCGACATGCTGGCCGTGGGCGGACCGGAGGAAGTGCGCGACATGTCGCTGCGCGCGTTGCTGAACGGGCTGGAAGGCCCTCTCGCCCTGGCCTGCCCGCCGGAGAGCCTGGCCCGGCTGGCCGGGTGCGGCGTTGATACCGCGCAGAAGGCGGCAGGCGACGCCTTTGAGACCTACTGCACCATGCAGGGCCTTTGCCGCATGCCTGTGCTGGCCGGGCTTCTGCGCGACTTTTCCCCCTTCATGCCGGGAAGCCTGCGCGAGATAGCGGCCCTGTTCTATGCCCCGCAGCTTTACGAGCAGAAGGGCGCGGTGGAGGGGCGGCTGAGTTATCGCAACCCGGTCTCTGGCGACAAGTATTACGGCACCCTGGCCGAGCTTATGGAGCTGGCCGCCCGGCGCACGGCAAAGTTTTGCGCTGCCCAGGCCAGGCCCCTGGCGGCCGCCGGCGCGCTCAAGGACGAGGGCGTGGGGCCCTCCCTCGACATGGGCCTGCCCGGCGTGCCCGTGACCCAGGCCCGCTATTTCGCCTCGCGTCTTCTTCCCGCCGACTAGCCTTCCCCCTTCCTCTTCGAAGCTTCGAGCCCACGCGCTTTCCCGCGTTTGGCGGGCTTTTTCGCGCTGGGGCAAAAAAAACCGCAAAGCCTCCTAAAGAAATCCCACAGCAGGCCGATGAGGTGAGCGTAAAAACAATCGGATTGGCCCCGCAGGCGATGTCGCCAGGATGAGGACCACCGAATGGCAAGGACGCCAAAAAACTTTCACGGAGGAAAATGTTATGTCGCTCACTATCAACCACAACATGATGGCCGCCACTGCTTCCCGCAACCTTTCCGCTTCGTACAGTGCGCTGTCCACCTCGACCAACCGTCTGTCTTCCGGTCTGCGCATCAACACCGCGGCCGACGACGCTGCCGGCTTGGCCGTCCGCGAAATCATGCGCGCGGAAGTCTCCTCGTTGAACCAGGGTGTGCGCAACGCCAATGACGCCATCTCCATGATCCAGACGGCCGACGGAGCCCTGGGCGTCATCGACGAAAAGCTCATCCGCATGAAGGAACTGGCCATGCAGGCGTCCACGGGCACCTACTCGTCCGACCAGCGCCTCATCATCGACTCCGAATACCAGGCCATGGCTTCGGAAATCACCCGTATCGCCAGCAGCACGGACTTCAACGGCATCCACCTGCTGAACGGCAACCTCTCCTCCGCCACGCACAACGGCGCCGCCATGAACAGCACCGGCAAGCTGAAGGTCCACTTCGGCACCGGCAACGACTCGGCGGAAGACTACTACTACGTGCAGATCAACACCGCCACCGCCTCCGCCCTGGGCGTCGGCATGGGCGCCAAGACCACCAACGGCAAGTCCATCTCCACCCAGGAGCTGGCGCAGAAGGCTCTTGATTCGCTGAACAAGGCCATCGTGTCCAAGGACAAGATCCGCGCCGCCCTTGGCGCTCTCCAGAACCGTCTGGAGAACACCATCACCAACCTGTCCATCCAGTCCGAGAACACGGCGGCCTCCGAGTCCCAGATCTCCGACGTCGACGTGGCCACGGAAATGACCCAGTTCACCCGTGAGCAGGTGAAGACCCAGGCCGCAGTGGCCATGCTCTCCCAGGCCAACAGCCTCGGCAAGCTCGCCCTGAACCTGATCCAGGGCTAACGGCCAGCCTGGTAGGAAAGGCGGGAAAACACCGCCGGAAAGGGAAACGAAGGAACACACGGGCCGCCGCAAGGCGGCCCGTTTCATTCTGGCACTAGGTTTGCACAATCATGGTGGAATATTTGTATCCGGCACGTTTTTCCCGTTGAGGGGGGTAGCCCGTGACGACATCCACCAGCACGACATCCGCATCCACATCCTTTACCTCTGGCAGCATCAACGTCAGCGGTCTTGGCAACGGAACGGACTTCAATTCGCTCATCAGCGGCCTGATTACGGCCGAAAGCACGAACCTGACCACCATGCAGAACTGGAAGGCGACCTGGCAGGCCAAGGTCACCGGCTTTCAGTATCTGAACAATAAGCTGCTTTCCCTCAAGACCACGCTGCAAAAGATGGACACGGTCAATGAATTTCTTTCCAAGACCGTCAGCACCTCGAACAGTTCCGCACTGACGGCCACGGCCGACGCCGACGCCCTCACGACCTCGCACTCCATCATCGTTGGGCAGCTGGCCAAGAACGATATTCTGACCACCTCGACAGGCGTCAGCTCGCTCACAAGCGCCGTCACGGCCTCGAACACCAGCATTTCCTTCAGCTATGCCGGGCAGACGTATTACATCAGCAACATCAGCGCCGGAACAACGTTGACCGGTCTGGTGAACTACATCAACAACAATGCCACAACCAACTCCAAGGTCCGCGCCACAACCATCAACGACGGCACGTCGTACCACCTGCAACTGTATGGCATGGACCCGGGCGCGGGGAACCAGGTCGTCATCTCCAATACGGGGTCGCTGGTTTTTGGGGCGGGCACCTTTGACAACACACAAAACGCGCAGAGCGCGCTCATCAAGGTCGACGGCTACCCAGGCGGCAGCGGGCAGTGGATTTCCCGAGACTCGAACACCATCAGCGACGTGATTCCCGGCGTGACCCTGACCGCCAAGACCGCCAACTCGAACGCCTCGATAGACATCGGCATCACCACGGACATCGCGACCATCAAGGCGAACATCAAGGCCTTCGTCTCCAACATGAACCTGGTGACGGCCACGTTGCAGGCCCTGACAAAGGTGAGCAACAGCTCCGGCACGGCCACCGGATCGCTTTTGACCGGCAACTATGGCGTGCAGATCATCCAGAGCAAGCTTCAGGACGTCCTCACCGACATGGGGCTCGGCTTTACGGCCTACAACTCCACGACCAAAAGCGGGGATTATTTTTCCGCCTTGTCTCAGCTCGGCATCAGCACGGACGCCAACGAGGCATCAAGCACATACGGGCGATTATTGATTGATGATGAGACGCTGGATGCCGCGCTGGAAAAGGATCCGGACGGGGTCGCCTCGTTGTTTTCCGCCAACTACGCGGGAGAGACGGACTCCAAGGATTTCTCATACACCGGCCGCATCAACGGCACCACAAAGCCCGGCAACTATGATGTAAAGATCATCACCAGCGCCACGGGCATCTCAAGCGCCACCATCAACGGCGTCAAGGCGGGCATCGACGGCTGGAAGGTCACCGGCTTGACCGGCGACGCAGCTGGTTTGGTCGTCACCCTCGACAACCACAACGCCAATTCGACCTACACCGGCACGGTGAGCCTGAAGCAGGGCAAGGCCGGCGAGATGGTGGACACCCTGGCGGATTTGACCAGCACCACCGATGGCCCCTTGAGCATTTTGGAAGATAATTACGGCGACATCATGACGGACATCGACGACAAGATAACCCGGGAAAAGAAGCGGCTGGCCACAATGAAGACAAGGCTTCAGGCGCAGTACGCCCGTCTGGATTCGCTGCTGAACAAGCTGACCAACACCCAGTCCCAGCTCACAAGCACCATTTCAAAGCTGTCCTCGAGCAGCAGCAGTTGAGCCGGGGAAAGAGGATCGTATGCTGAAGGCTGCCAAGGCGTATCTGAACACACAGGTCTCCACCGCATCAAAGGGAGACCTGCTTGTCATGCTTTACGACACGGCCATCAAGCACTTGCGCCAAGCCATCGAGAAGATGCGCGCGGGCGACATGGCGGGCAAGGGGATTCTCATCACCAAGGCCATCACCATCATTTGCGAGCTGCAGGAGAGCTTGAACAAGGAGCGCGGCGGAGACATCGCGAAGAACCTGTTCCACCTCTACCTGTTCTGCAATCAGCGGCTGCTGCTGGCGAACCTCAAGCTGAAGCCGGAGATCGTCGAGGAGGTCATCACCATCCTCACGGGTCTGCGGGGCGCGTTCGCCCAAATTCTGCCCAATCAGGAAGGCGTGGCCTCCCTGACGCAGGTGGCGACCGAAGCCCCCGCCGCCGATGCGGCCGCCGCAGAGACGCAGCCGGCCGCCGAAGCGCCGCAACCGGCAGTGGAGCCGCAGGCCGCCGCCGCGCCGCAGGTGGCCAGCACGCCGGAAATCGCCGCGGCGCTGTACGTTCCCGCCCAGGTCCAGGCCGCCAGGGCCGTTGCCGCCGCCACTGCCGAGGCGCCTGCCGCTGCCGCGGAAATCGCCGCCGCCGCCAAGACGCCGGCACCTCCTGCACCGCTGGCCGCGCCCGACACGACCGCCGTGCCGGCCGCCTCTGTGCCGGGCATGCGCCTGCGCGCGGCCAACGCCTACGCCACCACCACGCGCTAAACGCCGGACCGCGCAAAACAAAGCGGCCGCTTGCGCGGCCGCCGAATGACATCCTGATGCTTGCCGGGTGGCGGCGGAAAAACCGCTACACGGCGATGATGAGCGGCACGACCACCGGGTCGCGCTCCAGCACCTTGCGGAAGAACCGCCGAAGCGAGCCGCGCACGCGTTCCTTCAGGCGCTTCAGGTTGGTCACGCCAACCAGCTCCACTTCCTCCAGCACCACGCACTTGGCGTCCTCCAGCACGTGGGCGTACTGCTGCTCAAAGACAAAGCCCTTGGAGACGATGTCCGGTCCGAGGGTTATCTCGCCCGTGTCCTGATCGACCACGAGCAGCACCACGACCATGCCTTCGCCCGCCAGCAGCTGGCGCTCCTTCAGCACGCTCTGGCCCACGTCGCCCACGCCCTTGCCGTCCACCAGAATGCGTTCGGCCGGGACAGCCTCTTCCAGGCGGATGCCCTGCTCAAGGAAGGTCAGGGGCTGGCCGTCCTCCAGCACCAGGGCGCGCTCCGGAGCAACCCCGCATTCGACGGCCAGGCGCGAGTGCTTCACCAGGTGGCGGTATTCTCCGTGCACGGGCACAAAATACTTGGGCCGTACGGTTTCGAGCATGATGCGCAGTTCTTCGCGGTGGGCGTGCCCCGAGGCGTGGATGGCCTGGACCTTTTCGTAGAGCACCTCGGCCCCGAGCTTGTACAGCCGGTTGATGACCTTGGTGATGGCCAGCACGTTGCCGGGAATGAAGCGCGAGGAGAGGATGACCAGATCGCCCTTCTTGATGTGCACGTGGCGGTGCTCGTCGAGGGACATGCGCGAGAGCGAGGCCAGGGGCTCGCCCTGGCTGCCGGTGACGAGCAGCACGACCTCTTCGTCCCTGAGCCCGCCGATCTCCTCCACCTCGACCAGGGTGCCGCCGGGAATGCGCAGGTAGTCCAGCTCGCGCGCCAGGTCGGTGTTGCGCACCAGGCTCTTGCCGGAGATGGCCACCTTGCGGCCGCAGGCCGCGGCCAGGTCGAAAATCTCCTGCAGGCGCTGGATGTGGCTGGAAAAGAGCGTCACGATGATGCGGCCGCGCGCCTTGTCGAAGATCTCGCGCAGGCTGGCCTTGATCTCCCGCTCGGTGAGGGCGAAGCCGTCGCGCTCCACGTTGGTGGAGTCGCTCATGAGCAGCTTGACGCCGGGCTCGGAAAAGCGGCGGATGGCCTCCAGGTCCGTGGCGTGGCCGTCCAGCGGGTTGCGGTCGATCTTGAAGTCGCCCGTGTGGATGATGCGGCCCGCCGGGGTCTCGATGCCCAGCGCGTAGCCCTTGATGATGGAGTGGCACACCGGGAAGAAGTTGAAGGCGAAGGGGCCGATCTCGACGCGTTCGCCGGGCTTCACGGGCCGCAGGTCGGCCTCGATGGCGCGCTCGGCCAATTTGGCGGCCACCAGGGCCAGGGTGAAGTCCGAGCCGTACACGGGCACGTCGACGTGGGGCAAAAGCCAGGGCAGCGCGCCGATGTGGTCCTCGTGCCCGTGGGTGAGCACGATGGCCTTGATCTTTTCGCGCTCCTCCAAAATGTGCTCGAAACGCGGAATCACCACGTCCACGCCGAAGAGATAGTCTTCGGGGAACATCAGTCCGCAGTCCACCAGCACGGTGGCCTCGTGCGCGCGGAAGGCCATGCAGTTGAGCCCGATCTCGCCCAGGCCACCAAGGGGGTGGATTGTCAGTTCGCCGGGGGCGGTAGTCATGTCAGCTCCTCAAAAGTTCCTGATAGGCCGCGTTCATCAGGGCGTACATGTCGTCCTTGAACTTCTCGCGGTCCTTCATTGTGTATGCCGAGGGGTCCACAGGGGGCAGGGCCCGCAGGCGGATTCTCTGGTCCGGGTTGAACAGGATGGACTTCTTGGGCAGCAGCTTTCCCGTGCCCTCCATGACCAGCGGCGCGACAGGCAGGCCGCACTTGAGCGCCAGCACCATGCCGCCGACCTTGAAGTCCATGAGCTTCGAGAGGTCCGGGTTGCGCGTGCCCTCGGGAAAGATCAGCGGCGAAATGCCGGATTTGGCCGAGGCCACGGCTTCGTCCACGCTTTTCATGGCCGCGCGGCGGTTCTCCCGGTTGATGGAGATGTGCCCGGCGTTCCCAAGGGCCTTGCCGTAAATGGGGATGCGGAACAGGCTCTCTTTGGCGACGAAGCGCATGTGGTAGTCCCAAAGCGTGTCGAACAGGATGGGAATGTCGAACAGGCTCTGGTGATTGCAGAAAAATACATAGTGGCCCTTGGGGTCCAGGGCGGAGAGGTCCACATCGACCTTGATGCCGGCCATGCGCAGCATGGCCCGGCCGTACACCTTGCCGAAGTGGTCCTTCTCGTCCAGCGTGGCGTGCTCCTGGTCGAGCATGAGCTGCCGCACGCTGTAGTAGATGGTGGCGGGCACAAGGGTGGCGAAGAAACGGAGAACTCGAAGCATGAGCGATTCCTGTGTTGCGTGTATTTCCTTGTCACTACTTGATTCGGCCCGGCCGCACAAGCGTTGCCGGCCGTTGTTTCAAGCGGCGGGCGACAAAATGGGCGGCACAGGCGCTTGTACCCTGGCGCCCGCTGGCGGCCGTCCGCTTTGAAGCCAGCGTTCCCCGCGCGTTCCGGCAACGGACCTAGATCTGGGCAGGCGCCTTTTGCTCCATCTTCTGCTGAAGGCCCTCGCGCTGCATCAGCGCCTTCAACCGCTCCGGTATCTCTTCGCCCGCCTTGGACAACGCGCCGAGAAACACAAGGCTGACCCGTGTTGAGGCCTTGGCCTCGGTCGCGGCGATTTTTCTGCCCAGCGGCGTGTTGTAGAAGGCGATGTACTGCTTGATCTCCTTGTGCGTGAACATCTCGGCATAAATGGGCACAAGCTGGTCAAAGGCTCCGCCGGGACCGACGATCTTCTCCTTGAACAGGGCGCGCAGCTCCGTTTCCACCAGGCGCTTCAATTCCGGCGTTGTGGTGATCCCTTCGCTTTCGGCCATGGCCGTGCCCTGGGATATCTGCAAATCGATGATGTCCGCGGCAAGGGCGTCCATTTTCGATATGACGAACAGCTTCTTGATGTCCGCGGCCTTTTGCGGCGTGAGCTTGTCGGCAAAGGCGGCGGTGGGCAGCAGCAGGCACGCCAGCAGCAGCGCCAAGGCGAATTTCGGCATCGGGGGACTCCTCATGGTTTGCGGGGTGGGGGGAATGCGGGCGACAAAAAAGCGGAGGGAGCGTCGCCACTCCCCCCGCTTGCAGACATGGAACGTTATTCCTCTTCAGCGGCTTCGCGCTTGTTTTCCGCAATGACCTTGGCCGCGATGGGCGGCGGGCATTCCTCATAGTGGGCGAACTCCATGGTGAAGGTGCCCTGGCCCGCGGTCATGGAGCGCAGGTCCGGCGCGTACTTCAGCACTTCGCTCATGGGCACGTGGGCCTTGATCTCGGTCACGCCGCCCTGGCCCTCGCTGCCGAGCACCTTGCCCCGGCGGCTGGAGAGGTCGCCGATGACATCGCCCATGTAGGTGTCGGGCACGGCCACGGTGACGGTCATGATGGGCTCGAGCAGGATCATCTTGGCCTTTTCGCAGGCCTTTTTGAAGGCGATGGAGCCCGCGATCTTGAAGGCCATTTCAGACGAGTCCACGTTGTGGAAGCTGCCGTCGTAGAGGGTCACCTTGAAGTCGATGACCGGGAAGCCGGCCAGCACGCCGCGCGCGGCGGACTCGACAACGCCCTTGTCCACGGCCGGAATATACTGCCGGGGGATGGAGCCGCCCACGATGGCGTCCACGAACTGGTAGCCCGCGCCCTTGGGCTGCGGCTCCAGGTGGATCCAGCAATCGCCGAACTGGCCGCGCCCGCCGGTCTGCTTCTTGTGGCGGCCCTGGATTTCCTTGGCCGCTGTCTTGAAGGTCTCGCGGTAGGGCACCTTGGGCGTCTTGAGGATGATGTCGACCTTGTAGCGGCGCTTGGCCTTTTCCACGCTGATTTCGATGTGGTTTTGCCCCATGCCCGAAAGCAGGGTGTCCGCCGTCTCTTCGTCGCGCCCCAGCTTCAGGGTCACGTCTTCGTCCAGCAGCTTGGCCATGGCCTGGTAGACCTTGTCCTCGTCGCCCTTTTCCTTGGGCGCCAGGGCATAGGTGATGAGCGTGGGCGCAAGCTTGGGCTTTTTCAGCACAAAGGGCGCCTTGTCGGACGAGAGGCTGTCGCCGGTGTTGGTGTCCTTCAGCTTGGCCAGGGTGACGATGGAGCCGGGACCCAGCGGCGTTTTGCAGGGCACGTTCTCCTTGCCGGTGGAGAGCATCAGCTGGCCCATGCGCTCCTGCTGGCCCGTGCGCGAGTTCACCAGGCTCATGTCGCCGGTGAGCATGCCGGAGATGACGCGCATGACCGTGAGCTGGCCCGCAAAGGGGTCGGCCAGGGTCTTGAACACGAAGCCCGCCACGGGGGAGGCCTCGTGGCTTTCGCGCGCGGAGCCGTCCTCGCCTTCGAAGTACGGGTGCTCCAGCGGGTTCGGCAGCAGGGCCTGGATGGCGTCGAGCAGCTGCGGGCCGCCCATGTTGGCCAGGGCGCTGCCGACAAGCACCGGCACCAGCTCGCCGGACTTCACGCCGGTCACCAGCGCGCTTTTAAGTTCGTCCGGGGTCAGCTCGCCCGCGTCGAGGTACTTCTCCATGAGGGCTTCGTCGCTCTCGGCGATGTTCTCGATCATGGCCTCGCGCAGGGGGGTGCTTTCGGCCTCCACCTCGGGCGGGATGGCGCCCTTTTGCGCGCCGCCCTTGCCGTCGAACAGAAGCGCCGTGTTCTCCAGCATGTCCACCACGCCCTTGAAGCTCTCGCGTTCGCCGATGGGGTAGTGCAAAAGCACGGGCTTTATGCCCAGGTTGTCCTTGAGTCCGGTGAAGGCGGTCATGAAGTCCGCGCGGTCGCGGTCCATTTTGTTGATGAAGACGATGGCCGGGAGCCCGGCCTTTTTGACCTCGGCCCAGGCCTTGCGGGTCAGGGGCTTCACGCCGTCAACGGCGTCGATGACGAAGACGACGGCGTCGGCCGCGGTCAGGGTGTACGGCAGGTCGCCGTTGAAGTTGTTGTCGCCCGGGGTGTCGATGAGGAAGTGCTGGTTCTTGTTCCACTTGAAATTGGCGAAGGCAGGCTGGATGGACCCTCGACGCTTGATTTCCTCTGGTTCGTAATCAAGCACGGTGGTCCCGTCCTCGATTTTTCCCAGGCGGGGAATGGCGCCGGCGTTGAATAGGAGCATTTCCGCGACAGAGGTTTTGCCACTGCCGCCATGACCGACCAAAACGTACGTCCGTTGAGACTTCAGCGCTTCCGACATCCCTTACTCCGTGTATCGTGTTTACCGCCGAAACCGGGTCCGGCGGGGAAATAACGAGCCCACCTGGAATTTTAAGGTATAGAACTATAGGGAGGAGCGCGCGAGAATGTCAAGGGAGCAAGGAGGATGGGCACTGAACAAGCTGCAATTTGTCGACAATTTTGCATCCGGGCGAGGGCGGCTTGCGTCGCCGGAAGGGCGTCCGCGCAGGAGGGCTGCTTCGTCTGCGACCTTTGGCCTGTTCCCGCGCGCCAAGGGGGGCGTCCGCGTGCCTGTCGTTGCCGGCGGTGGGGAAGAGCACGGCCGCCAAGCGGACACGCGGGGCTTGCGGGCGCGCGCGCGGCAATGTATGCACTTGCGCATCGCGTGATTGCATTTCGCCGTCCGGCAAAAGGAGGCCACCATGCCGCTTAAGGACTATCAGGATTCGCTGACCCGCCTGCAGAAAGGCCTGGCCAGCGGCTATCAGCAGTCGCCGCAGGTCATCAACGTGCCCGGGCAGTCCTTGGTGTGCAAGGTGGACCCGGACTACTATCTGGCCCTTGAGCCCATCTTCACCGAGATTCTGGCGCGCTGGGCCGTGAGCTTTCCGCAGGGCGTGCAGGAGACGCTGGTGCACACCGGCAACCTGGTGTTCTGCGAGCCCTTCAACACGCACATCATCCCGCTCACCCTCACCTGGGACGACAAGGACTTCGAGGTGCAGGCGGCCTTTTTGCGCGCCGATTTCGTCGACCGCGCGCTGAAGCTCTACGCCGGGCTGGCCGACCCGCTGCCGGTCTCTGCCCTGCGCATCCGCAATGCGGAGCGCAAGGCCGTGGAGGCGTTCTTCGGGAGCAAGACCCCGCCGAGCGACGTGGCCTTTTTGTAGCGCCGCTGCGCCGCAAAACGCCAAAGGGGCGGTCCATCGCGTTAACGATGGACCGCCCCTTTGGCGTTTGTACGCTGGCGGACTGTCCCGGCCAGGCTCTTTTCGGTTGGGCTTATTCGGCTAGTCCTTGTTCGGGCTGCCGCACTTGGCTTTCAGGATGCAGGTGCCGCAGCTGGTGAGGGCGGGCATGTTGGTGAACACCGCGAACTGGCGGTTCACCGTGCCTTCCTTGTTCCACTCCAGCCCCAGCTTTTTGAAGGCCGCGAGCACGTCCTTGCCGGGCTTGGGCAGGGGCGCGCAGCCCTTGTCCGCCAGCTCTGGCACCAGGTTCTGCACGGCGCTCATCACCATGTGGATGGCCAGATTGTGGAAGGCCATGCCGGCGCTGGGCGAGTCCTGCCAGATGCCCTCGATCTCGTCCTCCACGGGCTTCTCCAGCCAGAGGATGACGTAGCCGGGGTCTTTTTCGCCGCCGGCGGAGAGCCGGTACGCCTTGAGATACTGCTGCCAGCCGTCGAAGCGCGGCTCGATTTCCTCCAGCAAATCGTTCTCGATGCGCGTTTCGCCGGAGAGCTCGCAATAGGTGAACAGGTCGAACGCGGGCTGCACGGGTATGGCCGTGGCAATCAGCGCAGGGGCCTTTTTCGGAGACTTGGTGGTGCTTTCGGTCACGGGCATTTCCTGTGGCCGCGGTTAGGCGGCTTCCTTGTCGGCCAAGAGGGCCGCTTTGAGCGATTCGTCCAGGGTGGGGTGCGGGAACATGAAGTTCGCCGCGTCCTCGCGCGTCCAGCCCGCGCGGATGATGAGCGCGGCGGTGACGGCCAGGCGGGACACGTCCGCGCCCACGGCGGTGATGCCGACCACGCGGCCCTCGCGCCACACGCATTTCACAAAGCCCTGGGTGGCGGCGTGGGCCTGGGCGATGGGGTTGGCGATGAGCTGGGCGCGGCTGACGAGCACGGTCTCGCCCTTGGCCGTGGCCTCGCCCGCCATGGCGCCCACGCGGAGCACCTCGGGCGCGCCGTAAAGAATGCTCGGCACCGGGCCGGATTCGTACGGGCCGCGCACCTTGTCGAGCAGGCGCTGCACCACGTAGTGGGCCTGGTGGCTGGCGGCGTGGGCCAGCAGCATGCGGCCGTTCACATCGCCCACGGCGTATACGTCGGGCGCGGCCAGCAGGTTTTCGTCGGTGTGGATGTAGCCCGGGCCGGAAAGCTCCACGCCCAGGGATTCGAGGCCGAGGTCGGCGCTGTTGGGCCTGCGGCCCACGGCCACCAGGGCGCATTCGGCCACAAGCTCCTCGCCGCCGCTCTCTCCGTCCAGGGTGAGCACCGCGCTTTCGCCCGATCCCTCGCCGTGGGTGAGCACCGAGGCCACCTTGACGCCCAGGCGGATGTCCCAGCCTTGGCGCTTGAACACGGCCTCCAGGGTCTTGCTCACCTCCGGGTCTTCCACCCCGGCCAGGCGGGGCAGGGCGTCCACGATGGTGATCTTTGCGCCAAGCCGGTGCGCGGCCTGGGCCATCTCCAGCCCGATGAACCCGCCGCCCACCACGATGAGGCTGGCGGGCATCTGCTGCAGGGCCAGAAAGCCCGTGGAGTCGAGCACGCGCTTGCCGTCCGGCATCAGGCCGGGGAAGCCGGCCGGCCGCGAGCCCGTGGCCACCAGCAGCTTGCGGTAGTGCACGGACTGCGCGCCCTGGGGCGTTTGCACCTCAAGAACGTGCGCCTCGGCCACGCGGCCGCGCCCGGCGAACACGTCCACGCCCAGGGCGGCCAGACGCTGGCCCATGGCCTTGCGCGTGGCCGCGATGTGACGGTCCTTTCTGGCCTGCAGCGCGGCGAAGTCCACGCGGACCTCGCCCGAGGCCACGCGGACCTTGGCCTGGGCGGCCAGTTCCTCGATGGCGCAGGTTGCCCCAAGCCAGAGCTTGGTGGGAATGCAGCCGCAGTTCAGGCAGGCGCCGCCCATGTCGGCGGCCTCCACCAGCGCGGTTCTGAGGCCGGAGGCGGCGGCGTCCACGGCGGCGTCGAAGCCGCCGGGACCGCCGCCCAGCACGAGCAGATCGTATGTCGTGGTCATGCCCTTCCTTCTAGAGGTCGTCGGTGAGTTCCATGTTGCGGGCGGCGCGGGTCTCGTCCAAGCGCGAGACGGGCAGGGTGCGCGGCGCGCCGGTGACGAACGCCGGGTCCTTCTCGGCCTCGGCCAGAATGGCGATGAGGTCGTCGGCGAACTGGTCCAGGGTGTCCAGGCTCTCGGTCTCGGTGGGCTCGAACATGAGCGCCTCCTTGACGATGAGCGGGAAGTAGATGGTCGGGGCGTGGTAGCCCTTGTCCAGCAGGGCCTTGGCGATGTCCAGGGCGCGCACGTGGCACTCGCTCATGTTGCAGGCGCTGGCCACGAACTCGTGCATGCACACGCGGTCGAAGGGCACCTCAAGGACTTTGTCGAGCCGCTTGCGCAGGTAGTTGGCCGCAAGCACGGCGTTTTCCGTGGCGCGGATGAGCCCGGCCTTGCCCAGGCGCAGAATGTAGGCATAGGCTTTGAGCACCACGCCGAAGTTGCCGTAGAAGGGCGCCACGTAGCCGATGGACTTGGGGAAGTCGTAGTTCAGGTAGAACTGGCCGTCCTCAAGCTTCTCCACGCGGGAGATGGGCAGATAGGGCACCAGGCGCTCGGAGACGCCCACGGGGCCCGCGCCGGGACCGCCGCCGCCGTGGGGCGTGGCGAAGGTCTTGTGCAGGTTCAGGTGCACCACGTCGAAGCCCGCGTCGCCCACGCGCATCTTGCCCATGATGGCGTTCAGGTTCGCGCCGTCGTAGTAGAGCAGGGCGTCCACGCTGCGCAGCATCTCGACGATCTTGGGCAGATTCTTTTCGAACAGGCCCAGGGTGTTCGGGCAGGTCATCATCATGCCGGCGACGTCGTCGTCCAGCACCTTGGCCAGCTCGTCGGGGTCCACGATGCCGTCCTTGCTGGGCAGGTTCACCACCTCGAAGCCCGCGATGTGCGCGCTGGCCGGGTTGGTGCCGTGGGCGGAGTCGGGCACGATGATCTTGGTCTTCTTGTTGCCCTTGTCCTTGTGGTAGGCGGCGATGATCATGACGCCGGTGAGCTCGCCGTGCGCGCCCGCCATGGGGTGCAGGGTGAAGGCCTTCATGCCGCAGAGCTCGCACAAGAGCTGCTCGGTCTCGTACATCACCTCAAGGGCGCCCTGGCACAGGCGGCCCGCGCCTTTGAGCTGGGGCAGCACCGGGTGCAGCCGCGTGAAGCCGGGCATGGCGGCCACGGTTTCGGCGAACTTGGGGTTGTATTTCATGGTGCAGGAACCGAGCGGGTAGAAGTTCCCGTCCACGCCGTAGTTCAGCTTGGAGAGCCCGGTGAAGTGGCGCGCCACGTCGAGCTCGGAGAGCGAAGGCAGCCCGGCGGACTTGCCGCGCAAAAGCTCCTTGGGCAGCAGGTCGGCGGCGGTCTTTTCAGGCTTGGCCGGCCAGACGCCTTCGCGGCCGGTGGTGGATTTTTTGAAGACGGTGTTCATTACAGGATCCCCCGCAGCATTTCGGCAAGAATGCCGATCTGTTCCTTTGAGGTCTTCTCGGTGCAGGCCACCAGCAGGGCATTCTCCAGGCCGGCGTAGTAGCGGCCCAGAGGGAAGCCGGGCACGTAGCCGCGCGCGGTCAGCTTGTCGATGACCTGGTAGGCGTTCACCGGCAGGGTGATGGCGAACTCGTTGCCGAAGGGCGCGGAGCCGGAGAGCAGCTCGACGCCGTCGATGGCGGTGAGACGCTCGCTGGCGTAGTGGGCTCGCTCCATGCAGGTCTCGGCGGTGCGGGTCAGGCCTTCCTGGCCCAGCAGGCACAGGTGCATCAGGGCGCGCAGGGCGCACAGGGCCTGGTTGGAGCAGATGTTCGACGTGGCCTTTTGGCGGCGGATGTGCTGCTCGCGCGCCTGCAGGGTGAGCACGTAGCCGGTGCGGCCCTCGCCGTCCACCGTGCGGCCCACCATGCGGCCGGGCATCTGGCGCACCAGGGCCTTGTTGCAGGTCATTATGCCCAGGTACGGGCCGCCGAAGCTGAGGGGCAGGCCCAGGCTCTGGCCCTCGGCCACGGCCACGTCCGCGCCCATTTCGCCGGGCGACTTGAGCACCGACTGCAGCACCGGGTACACGGAGATGACCGAAACCACGCCGGCGGCGCGGGCGGTGTCGAACAGGGCGCTGAAGTCGGCGATGGTGCCGAAGAAGTTGGGATTCTGCACAATGACCGCGGCGGTGTCGCCGTCGATGGCCTTGGTCAGCGCGGCCAGGTCGCACACGCCGTTCTTGTGGGCGATGGTGACCAGCTCCAGGTGCAGGTTCGAGGTGTAGGAGCCGAGCATGACCCTATAGATGGGGCTCACGGCCTCGCACACCACGAGCTTGCGGCGTCCGGTGTGGCGCACGGCCATCATGGCCGCCTCGAAAAGCGCGGTGCCGCCGTCGTACACGCTGGCGTTGGCGTAGGGCAGGCCGGTCAGGCGCGTCACGGCCGTCTGGTACTCGAAGATGGCCTGGAGCGTGCCCTGGCTGGCCTCGGGCTGGTACGGCGTGTAGGCGGTGTAGAACTCGCTGCGCATGGACAGCGCGTCCACGGCGGCCGGGATGTGGTGGTCGTAGAACCCGGCGCCCAGGAAGCTCACCTGGCCGCAGACGTTCTTCTTCGCCAGGGCCTCCATGTGGGCCAGCACGTCCATTTCGCTCTTGCCCTCGGGCAGGTCGAAACTTTTGGGGCGCATGGCGGGGCTGATTTCGTCAAAGAGCGCCGCCACGCTGGGCGCGCCGATGACGTCGAGCATCCGCCGGATGTCCTCCGGGGTATGGGGAACGTAGGGCATTGTCGGCTCCTTAGTGGGCTTCGGCGGCGCACACTTCGGCGTAGGCGCTCGCGTCCAGCAGGTCGGCCGGGGCGGCGGAAAGCTTCACCTTGAGCATCCAGCCCGCGCCGTAGGGATCCTGGTTCACGGCCTCGGGCGCGCCTTCCAGGGCGGCGTTGACCTCGAGCACGGTGCCGGAGACGGGCGCATAGAGCTCGCTGGCGGCCTTCACGGATTCGACGGAGCCCATCTCGGTCCCGGCGGTCAGCGCGGCGCCGACTTTGGGCAGGTCCACAAAGGTCAAATCGCCCAGCTGTTCCTGGGCGAACTGGGTGATGCCGATGGTGGCGACGTCGCCCTCGATTTTGGCCCACTCGTGGCTTTTGGCGTACTTCAGTTCATTGGGAATCATCTGCATATCCTCCATTCAGGAAGGTTGTTTACGGGGTGAGGCCTCATACCATTCCCTGGCGCGAATGAAAACCCTGATTTCGCATGGCCGCACCGACGAAAATTCATCCGCGCGGCAAAAGGCTTAGGGGAAATGCCGCCCTTGAGGCCGAAGACTCTTCTGCGCTTTTGCGCCGCCCTTGACAGAAAGGGCGCAAGTGTCCAATTCTCCCGCAGCGTTGAAAAACCGGTGCAGGCGCCTTGCCGCCTGCCCACATCCGTGAGGCTTATGATGAAACCCCTTGCCATAGCCGGCATCGTTGTCGTCGCCCTGCTGCTTTTGGGCGGCGCGTCCTTGGTCAGCTCCTCCAATGCCATCATCACGCAGGACGCCGTGTGCGAGCAGATGGTGGGGCAGGTGAACTCCGCCCTGCAGCGCCGCATGGACCTGATCCCCAACCTTGTGGAGACCGTGAAGGGCTACGCGAGCCATGAAAAAGAGACCCTGACCGGGGTCATCGCCGCGCGCGCCTCGGCCACGCAGATCAAGCTCGACGCCAGCACCCTCTCCGACCCGAACAAGCTGAAGGAGTTCAACCAGGCGCAGGGCCAGCTCTCCGCCGCCCTGGGCAAGCTCATGATGGTCTCCGAGCGCTACCCCGACCTGAAGGCGGACAAGAACTTCCAGGACCTCATGGCCCAGCTTGAGGGCACGGAGAACCGCATCAAGATCGAGCGCGACAACTACAACAAGGCCGTCACCGGCCTGAACGTGCAGATCCGCACCTTCCCCGGCAGCCTGGTCAACGCCCTCATGGCTCACGTGAAGGAGCGGCAGGTGTTCCAGGCCGAGGAAGCCGCCAAGGCCGCGCCCAAGGTCAGCTTCAGCACTCCGGCCGCCCCGGCCGCCGCACCTGTCGCCGCTCCCGCCGCCGCTGCGGCCGGTGGTGAGGCGAAGTGATTCTGACCCGTTGCGCCGGGGCGTTGCGACGCCTCGCCCCGGCGCTGCTTTTCGCGGCGTTGGCGCTTGCGGCTTTCGGCCCTGGCGCGGCGCTGGCCCTTGAGGTCCCGCCCAATCAGGGCCAGTGGGTGGTGGACAACGCCCAACTGCTGGCGCCGGAGGAAAAGAACGCCCTCGGCGCGGAGCTGCGCCGCTACGCCGAGGCCACGGGCAACCAGATCGTGGTGCTCACCATCGCCTCCCTGGAGGGCGAGGACGCCGCGGGCTTTGCCAACAAGGCGGCCCGGGCCTGGGGCGTGGGCCAAAAGGACAAGAACAACGGCGTGCTCATCCTGGTGGCGCGCAAGGAATCCCGCGTGCGCTTCGAGGTGGGGCGCGGCGTGGAGGACAAGCTTCCCGACGTGGTGTGCAAGCGCATCCAGCGCGAGATCACCGTGCCGCACTTCAAGGCCGGGCGCTTTGCCCAGGGCCTTGGCGAAACCGTGGCCGCCATGGAGCGGCTGCTGGCTCCCGATGCCGCCACGGGCGACGCCAACGCAACCGCCCAGACCGACCCCCTGGCCGTGCGGCCCAAGGCGCAAGGCGACCAGCCCTTTCCCTTCACCCTGGCGCTCATCGCCGTGGCCGTGTTCCTCGGCCTTGGCGTGCTGTGGACGCGCCGGGGCTCCCGCTACGGCTCCGGGTATGACGGCGCTGGCCCCGGCGCCGGCGGTTCGTTCTCCATCGGCTTCCTGCTCGGCCTTCTGGCCAGCATCTTCCGCGGACGGGGCGGCGGCGGCTTCGGCGGCGGCGGTTTTGGCGGCGGCATGGGCGGCGGCGGTTTTGGCGGCGGCATGGGCGGCGGCGGCGACGGAGGCTTTTCCGGCGGCGGCGGCGACTTCGGCGGCGGCGGCAGCGATTCCGGCTTCGGCGGGGGCGACGACAATTAGCACCCCGGCTTTCTGACTGCCGCGGCGCCCGCCGCGTGTTGCTCATCGTGCTACGAATCGTTGACGAAAGGCGCATGTTGAGTATATTTTGCGCCAGGAGCCTGCCACGCATGAGCACGATCACCCACAGCCACGACCAGAACGCCGCCCCCGCCCAAGCGGAAGCGGCCGGTTTCGTCATGGCCGAGGTGGCGGGCCGCACCTGGATGCTGGAGCGTCCGGCGGACCTGGAAAGCCTGTGGGAGGCCATGGGCGAAGGCGCCGCCGCACCCGGCTGGGAGGCCGACGAGCGCCTGCCCTACTGGGTGGAGCTGTGGCCGGCCGCCGTGCTTTTGGCCCGGGCCATAGCGGCCCGGCCCGAGCTTGTGGCCGGGCGCACGTGCCTGGACGCCGGCTGCGGTCTGGGGCTGCCCGCCCTGGTGGCGGCCTCGTGCGGTGGGCGCGTGCTGGCCTTCGACTACGAGCCGGAAGCGCTGATCTACGCGCGCCGGAACGCGGCGAGAAACCTTGCCCCGGGCGCGCCCGCGCCGCTCTTCGCGGCCATGGACTGGCGCAGGCCCGCCGTGTCGCAAGGCGCGGCCGAGGTGATCCTGGGCGCGGACATTTTATACGAGCGCCGGTTCTTCGAGCCCGTGGCCGCGTTTTTGGACCACGCCCTGGCCCCGGCCGGCCGGGCGCTCATCGCCGACCCGGAGCGGAGCGTTTCCGCCGGGGCCTGCGAGCGCCTGCGCGCCCTGGGCTGGCGCATTGAAACACCGCTCACCGCCAAGGTGGCCCAGAGCGGGCAGAACATGACGGTGCACCTGCGCGAGATAACGCGCGGCGGCAACCTTACACGCAACACTTAAGGAAGGCTGACCATGGGAGAGACCATCCGTTTCGGCGTATCGCTCGACTCCGACCTGCTCGACAAGTTCGACGTGCTCTGCAAGGAGAAAAGCTACCAGACCCGCTCCGAGGCCATCCGCGACCTCATCCGCAGCATGCTGGTGCAGCGCCAGTGGGAGAATTCCGACGGCGAAGTGGCCGGCACCCTGACCCTGGTGTACGATCACCACGCCAGCGGCCTGGCCCAGAAGCTCACCGAACTGCAGCACGACAGCCACGAGGTCATCCTCTCCACCATGCACGTGCACCTGGATCATCACAACTGCCTGGAAGTGCTGGTGCTCAAAGGCTCGGCCGAGGTCATCAAGGGCCTGGGGCAGAAGCTCATCTCCACCAAGGGCGTGAAGCACGGGCATCTTGTGCTCACCACCACCGGGCAGGAGATCGATTAATGGCCGTTCCCATGGAAGACGTTCAGAAGCATCCGGCCCCGGTGCAGTTGCCCATCGACCGCGTGGGCGTGAAGGATTTGCAGCTGCCGCTGGTGGTGCGCGACCGCGAGTCCGGCGAGCAGCACACCGTGGCGCGCGTGGACCTGGCCGTGGACCTGCCCGCGGCTTTCAAGGGCACGCACATGAGCCGCTTTGTGGAGGCGTTGGAGAACTGGGAAGAGCAGCTTTCGCGTCCGTCGCTCAAGAAGCTGCTCTCGGACATCTCCGTGCGGCTTGAGGCGCGCCGGGCCTACGCCCGCTTCGACTTTCCGTATTTTCTGCGCCAGGCCTCGCCCATGAGCAGGGCCAAGGGGCTCATGGGCTACTCCTGCTCGGTCATCGGCGCGTACGAGGACGGCCAGCTGGACTTCACCCTGGGCGTGGTGGTGCCGGTGATGACCGTGTGCCCGTGCTCCCTCGCCATCAGCGAAATGGGCGCGCACAGTCAGCGCTCCAATGTCAGCATCCACGCAAAGTTCAAGGGCTTCCTCTGGCTGGAGGACCTTATCGAAATCGCCGAGCGTTCGGGGTCTTCCCCGGTGTACACGCTGCTCAAGCGCGAGGACGAGAAGTTCGTCACCGAGGCGGCCTTCGCCAAGCCCGCCTTTGTGGAGGATGTGGTGCGCTCCGCGGCCAAGGGACTTTCCGAGCACGAGAAAATCACCTGGTTCAAGGTCGAGGTGGAGTCCTTCGAATCCATCCACGGCCATTCCGCCCAGGCATGTATTGAAAGTTTCGTGGAGAGGGCGTAGGGAAGGCATTGTAAGGCCCCAAGCAGCGTGCCGGGCGTGGAGGAAGCATGACTCTCGACATCGGTTGGAGCGATCAGGCCGTCTCGGCCCTGGATCTCGCCGCCTTGTCCGCGTCGGAGAGCATCGCCCAGTCCTCCAGCCAGAGCAGCACGCGGGAGCAGATGTCGCTGACGGACGCGGCCGGGTCGCCCCCGTTGTCCGGCGCGGTGGAGTTGACCAGCGGCAGGGTTTTTGATTCTCTCGGCCAGGGAGCCCGCGAGCACGAGGTCGGCGCTTCCTCGGACTACGCGTCCGGCGAGCTGCGGCCCACGGGCGCGAATGACGTGGGAGGCCCGCAGGACAGGCTGCGCGACTATTCGACCCTGACGCAGCTCGACCAGGCCTATTCGTCCAGCCTGGCGGCCACGGCCTACACGGACCAGCAGTATCTTGGGCGCATTGCCGACTACACGGCGTAGAGGAGACGGAACATGAGCGATCTTTCCATCAGCGCGCAGGCCCTGGGGGCCTTGGATGTCTCTCTCAACACCACCGCCCACAACATCGCCAACGTCAGCACCGAGGGCTACCAGCCCCTGCGCACCGAATTCGCCGACGGCCCCGGCGGGCAGGGCGTGCAGGTGGCGTCCATCTCACGCGCGCAGTCCGGCGGCGAGGACCTCGCCCGGGACATGGTCGGCCTGATGCAGATCGACCAGGCGTATTCGGCCAACGCGGCCATGATCCGCACGGGAGAGGAGACCTCCGGCACCGTGCTGAACATGATCGCCTGAGTCCGCGCGCCAGCGGCGATTCCTCGAGCTCTTCCTTCCGCGCTTTTCCTTCCGCGCTCTCCTCACCCGCAGCCTTTGCCGCAGCTCGTTGCGTCCTGAAAGCACGGCAGCTGTCTCCCCCGGCTTTTCGCCGCTATTCTTCTTCCTCGTCCTCCATCATGGCGAAGGCGTCCTGATCGGCCTTGCACTTGGGGCACGTCCATTCGGGCGGCAGGTCGCGGGCTTCCGTGCCGGGCTCGATGCCGCGTTCGGGGTCGCCTTTTTCAGGATGATAGATGTAGCCGCACAAAAGACAAGCGCAACGCATGGTGTTCTCCAAAGGTCTTTCGGCCATCGGCCGGGTGTTTGCGGGGCAGGGCGCAGGGACGCCGGGATATTGCGGCCCAAAGCTATCCATCCTGGGGGGCGCGCGTCAAGGCTAAGCTTTTGTCCGCCCCGGCCGATAAGGATGATGCGCAGCAACGGCCGTGCCTGTTGCAAGTCCGGCGCGATGAGGAGGCGGGGTCCCATGCCACGAGGAACCATAGCGGGCAGCCCCGCGCGCGGCGGCCTCCCCTGCCGTCCTGAGGTCTCCGTCATCATCCCGAACCACAACTACGGGAGCTTCCTCTCCGGCTGCCTGCATTCGCTTTTGGCCCAGAGCGTCAACCCCAGGCGCGTGGAGGTCATCTTCGTTGATGACGCGAGCAGCGACGGCTCCCTTGAACTGGCGCGGGAGCTGCTGCCGTCCATGCCCTTTGCCGGGCACAGGATCGTGTCCTTGCCGCGCCAGGGTCGGCCTGGCCCGGTGCGCAACGCCGGTTTGGCCCAGGCCAAGGGCAACGCCCTGCTGACCCTGGACCCGGACGACGAACTGCTGCCGGACTTTTTGACCCGCTGTCTGGAGGCCTTGGACCACGGGGCCGATGTCGCCTATACGGACTATCTGCAAGGGGAAGGCGACGAGCGGCGCGAGGTGCGCCTGGGCGGGTATCACAAATTTCTGCTGGCGAACCAGAACATCCTTTCGCCGACGGCCTTGTTCCGGCGCGTGCTGTGGGACCGGGGCGCGCGCTACCGTGCGGACACGCTGTACGAGGACTGGGACTTCTGGATCCAGCTGGCGCTCAAGCGGGCGCGCTTCGCCCATGTGGCCCAGCCGCTCTACCTGTACCGTGTGCACGAGGGCAGCTTCTCCGCCATGGCCCGGCAGGACGACGCCCTGTCCAAGGCGCGGCTGGTGCTGGAGAACGCCGGCTTCTTCCCCTCGTGGACGCAGGCCTGGGCGCGGGATGTGCTGCGCCGCGACCCCTGCACCGACCCCATGCCCCGCGGCATCATCCCCATTTTGCCGGACCACGCCACCAGACGTTTGCCGCTCGAACCCATCGTCATCTGACCGGTTTGGCCTGACGGACTGGCCGGGCGGACTGGCCGGGCGGACTGGCCCCGGCAGGTTTGGCCCGGCAGACTTGGCGCAATCACCTGACTCCACGTCCGCACTGTGGGAGCGCTTGGCAACGGAAATCCCCCAGGATCATTCCCGTCTTCCGCCACACCGCGACGTTGCCCCACCACGCCGCAGCGTGCGCCCTCTTGTCGATAGTTGTCTTCGTGCGCCGCAGCGGCTTGACAAGATGCCGAAAGAGGTCGATCGTTCAGGCAAGTTGACCAAGTGGTCAAAGAGGTGCTGATGGACAATCGCCGCGCCTTACTCAACGCCGCCAAGAGCCTTGTCGCCGCAAAGGGCGTCAAGGCCGCCACCATCGCCGCCATCGCCGCCAAGGCGGGCGTGGCCAAGGGGCTGCTCTTCTATTACTTCGAGAACAAGGAAAGCGTCATCCGGGCCGTGGCCCAGGAGCTGGACGCCGCCTATACCTCCGCCTTGCGGGCCTTGCCCAAGACCGACACCGCCCTTGCGAGCCTGCACGCGCTTTTCGACCACCATTTCGCCTTCCTCGACCAGAACCCGGAAGGGGCGCAGTTCCTGTATCAAAGCGCCTCGGCCAGGCAGGGGCATGGAGCCGTCGGGTTCTACGAGCACCTCTACGCCGACATTCTGGAGGTGCTGGAAAAGGGCGCGGCGAGCGGCGAATTTCAAATCCGCGACACCGAGGAGCTGGCCTACATGATCCTCGGTTCGCTGCATGGCGTCGGGCGGCTCAAGCTCTTTGAGTTCAAGCGCGACTACGACGGCGCCAAGCATCTGGCCGCGTTCTACGACAAGATTTTGCTGGCGCGCGAGCCATGAAGCATGGAATGACGACGCCCCGCTGTGGGACGGCAAAAACCCGGTGGACGACGGTTGCCGCCTGCTGGCTATATCGGGCGCAAGCCCGTGGAGGCGATAATGAGCCTTGCTGATTTGGGCGCCATTGCCGGCGCATTGGCTGTGTTGGGTCTCATCGCGTTGTTCATGTACAAGCAGTGCATCAAGCACTAACAACCCCCGAAAGCCCCTGGCGAAGACATTCGCCGGGGGCTTTTCCCTTTCTGTCCGCCTGGCCGCAGCAGGCCGCGCCGCGCCGTCGGGCCGATTCCGTGTGGTGGGTCTGTGAAGCGCTGCCGGGCCGCTCGGCTTCCGCCCTGGTGCGCCATCTGGTCGCTCGGCTTGCTTCGCAGGTGGCATCGCTCTGGGCGTTTCAGAAGGTCGGAGCGCTGCCGTCTTGTGTGCCGTTCCGGAGACGCTTCTCTCGTCGCGCAGCCAGGCGGGGCGCGTGGAGCGGCAGCTCTCGGAAATGCTTCGCGATCACTGGAACGCAACTTGCTTAAGCCCTGGGCAATATCGGTCCGCAGCGGTGCTGCGCAGCGCCGAACGCACAAGCAAGGAGCCTGCGATGTACAGGGAACAAGCGTCGAGTCCCGGAGATATCATCAAATTTGCCGTGCACATGTTGGCCCATGGCGAGCCGGAAGACTTCAACATGCAGTACCGCCAGCGGCAGTTCAACAAGGTCGCCTCGGGCATTGGCGACGACTGCGTGGTCATGGACTTTTCTTACGAGGAGCGCCAAGCCTTCTACGCGTACGTGTACAATCGCGTTGTGGGCAAAGTTCCTGTTGATTATCTGGAGTTTGGCGTTGCCGGGGGAGAAAGTTTCCGCGCTTGGCTGGGCTTAAGCAAGCAGGCCGAGTCGCGCTTTTACGGCTTTGATTCCTTTGAGGGGCTGCCGGAAAATTGGCAGGAGGATGCGCCCAAGGGCGCCTACAGCACGGGCGGGCAGGTGCCGCAGGTGGACGACAGCCGCGCCGCCTTCATCAAGGGCTTGTTCCAGCAGACTGTGGACGCCTTCAGCCTCGGCTTTGTGCCGCGCAACCGGCTGGTGCTGCACATGGACGCGGACCTGTATTCGTCCTCGCTCTATGTGCTCATGATGATGAACCGGCACATCCGGCCGGGCACCATCATCCTGTTCGACGAGTTCACCGCGCGCGGGTTCACCGATGAGTACGCGGCCCTTGAGGACTTTTGCCTGGCCTGTGGACGCAGCTACAAAATCCGGGCGCGCCGCCGCGATTTCGTGAAGCTGGTGGTGGAGATAACGGCCTAGGGACGCCGCCGGTCGTCAGCATACGTGAAGTGGGCCGGCAAGGCCGGGCTAGCCTTTGCAAGGCCGCTTTCGGCGCTGTGGAACGCTGGACGCCGCACCGCTCATAGGGTGGCCTGCCGCTGGCTTGGCCCGCCGCCACAACAGGTCGCTGCGAAAAGACGCAAGAAGCCAAGCTCCGCACCGCAGAGCGCGGGCCGGTTTCGCGCCTGCTCTGGTTCGCGGGGGGAGCGTTTCGGCTTGCCTTGGAAATGGGGGGAAGTGGCGCAAATGGCGGAGGGGGAGTCGGTCGAATCAACAACGCAATATGCTAAAATTAAAAGGAAATACCTAACGCAAACTGTCGTGCTGTACGGAAAGTTGTACAGGCATCACAAGGTCTTCCGCTCTCCGAGGAGGGGCAATACACACCTTGACTTGGTAAGGGAAGCCGAAACTAATCTTCTCCATTGGGAGTTGCCACCACACTCCGAGGCGTTCTCACCTCCTTCTCTCTGCCAACCATCCAAGACCGTTCCCACGGAGGGCAGCTGGCTCTCAGCCTCTTGTCTGGGGAGGGGGGATCCCGTACCCTCCCCCCGGCTGTGGACCTAGCGATACCACTATCTATAGATGTCGTCGGTGTACCTCTCTAATATTTCTGTACTTTTGGCGTGGGATACCAACAATGGGTGAGTTGATCCGGACTGATGTTTGGGAACATTAGGGTAGTGTCTGGCATGCACAAGACTCATCACGTATGGACTTTTCAGATTTGTCCCGAAAGTCAGACGCGCAACTCCGACGGACATGAATTCTCACTTCGAGTGGGACCGTTATGCTTCGACTTGTCTTCACCCAGCAAGCGTCAGATCGAGATGTGTTGTGCCTCAAAGGCGTCATCATTGATATCGGCCCATTAGACAATCCGTACAGTCTGAGTGACACGTCAAAAGAGATGTTCGCCCCCATCGCTTGGTATGAAAGGGCATAAGCCTTTCAAGCTGGCAACGGGGGGAGGGTGCTCCCCATGGAGACGCATGTAATCAAAGGTGGTTAGGAGAAATCCTGACCTCCTTATTCGCTTTGCCCTCAACGATTCCAACCATATTTCCAACCTTTCGGCCCCGCACAGGAGTCCCTTGCGTAAAAAGTTAGGAATTGCTATAGGCAAACAAACAGAAATGGGGAGGGGAGAGTGATGGACCCAGTGACAGCCGCCGCAGGAACCTTTGTCGGAAAAGAAATGCTCAAGTATATACTAAAAAGCATACACGACACCTGCCGAGAGACAACGCAAAAGGGCATAGAGCAATTTGCAAACTCCACAAAGCTTAATGCGGCATACAAAAAAATACTCAAATACGGGTTGGTGAAGACTCTTTGGCAGGTGGACAAGCCAGTTAATATCAAAAAATTCTATTGCGACTCTAAAATTCTGATTGGCGACAATAGGACCACGGTTAAATCTATAGAAGACCTACCAGAAGATGAGAATATCGTTATCGAGGGCATCGCTGGCCAAGGCAAGTCCATCCTGCTGAGATACATGTGTATCCGAGAGGCAGAAAAAGGGGCACGCCTCCCAATATTTATCGAACTCTGTCGACTGAGCGAGGAGGCCCCCCTAGAAAGGAAAATTTTTGAATACTTCAAGCATCTTGGATTAGAAGACGGCGCGGAGATATTCGACAAACTGGCCAGCAAGGGACATGTTGTCTTGTTGCTCGATGCTTTTGACGAAATCAAAGAGGATTACAAAGCAACTACCATAGCTTCGATTGAAGAATTGTCAATTAGATACGACCTTATGCGTATCATCATCACTTCTAGGCATGAAAACAAAATTCAATACTCTTCGCACTTTAATGTTGTTCGGCTAGACAACCTAAAAGGAAACGAATACAAAGATGTTGTAAAGAAGCTTGGAAAGAATGATGAATTTTCATCAGTATTAATAGAACACCTTGATGGAAAAGCAAAACATGTAAAAGAGCTTTTATGTACACCATTACTAGTTACATTGCTTGTGATGGCCTACAAATACAACAAAACTCTCCCAACGAATCTATCGCAATTTTATGAATCGCTTTTTCCTGCATTGCTTAGCAGACACGATGGTTCAAAACCAACGTTTTCAAGGGAGAGGCGATGCAACATAGACGACACAGAGTATAAGAGAGTCTTTGAATGCTTCTGCATGCTCGCGCGGGAGCGCGGGCCGATGGAACAAAAAGTTGTTTTCGAGCTTGCCCGGCGAGCCTCTGAAGAAACCAATATTCCCGTCAAGCCAGCTAACTATATCGACGATATCGTCAAAATCACTTGTATGGTGCTCAAGGAAGGTGATGAGTATAGGTTTATTCATAAGACTGTGAAAGAATTCTACACAGCGTCGTATGTTGCTTCTAAGCCTGAATCGTGGGCGCAGCGTTTTTATACTTTGTTACTCCCTGCGCACAAATCATACGGTTGGATGACAGAGCTTGGTTTCTTGTCTGAGATTGATGCGTTCAGATATCGCCAGTATTTTTTCATCCCCACCCTCTTGGCTCTTTTCGATGCAGATGAAAATTCTATTTTCGAAATCAAAACGCCTCTTTCTAAGGCAGCGTTACACAAACTGCTTGATGGCTTTTATTATTCTCCATTCGGTGAATCATGGCGGCTAGTTAAACCTTACTCTGGGATTGCCCTTGCCGACATAATCAGTGATTTTGTACTATACAAGCACGGCGTTCCACACGTAGATTTAAAATTTGCTTATCTTGAAGATGCATGTGTTCATCCTAAATATAAAGTTGAACTTAACAAAATACCACGCTCTCAATGGGACACATATGACACGGTTCGCCCTACAATCCGACTTAACTTTTCTGATTTTTTGACCATGAAAAGCGCTAAATTCATACTACCTGCGGCCCAGTACGCGTTTGCAAATGCTCTCCAAAAAGTACGCGATGCGATAACTTCCAACAAGGCGAAGGAAAGCACTGATATTCTCAGTACGGTCCTAAACTTCGGCGACGATTAGCGGCGACGCACTACTGTCAGCGGTAATACGTTGTCAATTCGGATTCTTTGTTGTGCCCAACCCGTGCCATCGCCTCGCGCGCAATGGCATCGTCATCAAGCCCACATGCATGGGCTTCCCCAGCGAACGCCTGCACATAGTTGTGACGTAGCGCGTGCGTTCGCTCCATGCCTCGCCCACCTCGGAGCAGACCCTGTTGAGCCCGCGCAGATACGGCTTGAAAAATGAGCCCCATCCTGCCCCCGGTTCGCGCCCAGATGCGCCCTCAAGGCCTCGTAGTCGGCTTTGGACGCATGCGACGCACTCGTAGCTGACCCTTGCCCCTGATGCGCCCCTTGGCCGGAGATGGAATCCGACCGAGCTTATTTTATCCCTCACCACCTGGAAAGCATTAGCCTGAAGGGCCATTCGAAGCTCAGGTGCTTGGCATAGGCAAGGGGGATCTGCCGGTGAGCCCAGATTCCGCCGTATCGACCTAGGCGGACATTCATAAGGGAGGATTCTCACCTTTCGATGTAGTCCTCCAAACGTCTAGCTTACGACCAAACACGGCAATGAACTGGCGAGAGGCATCCGTCTTCAGCCAGTCTTTGGGGTCGTGCCTGCTCTCACGACTCGCTCCCTTTCAGAGATCAGTGAAGTCGATCATCTCGCTGTTCAGGGCTTGAATACGGCGAGCCCCGTACCTGCCATACTCGCTGGCGAAGTGGATGATGGCCGCCTTCAGCGGCTCTTCAGCTCCTGTGCTGGGGCGGTATCGCTGTGTCGCTCGGAGTTGCTCCAGCACTTAGCATACGCGCCATTCCGACACACTGAGAATTGAACGCACATGAGTTACACACTACTGCCTGCGCCGGGAAAGGCTCAGATGTTTCCCCTCGCCGCCTCCATGAGGGTGAACTTGTCTTTGGTCAGCTCTGCCACAGCCTTCTTTAGCCGGGTATTCTCACGTTCCAAGGCCTCAGCTTCTTGGCTTGGTCGACTTTCAGAACACCGTACTCACTGCGCCAGCGATAGAACGTCTGCTCACAACCCCCAAGAACTCGGCACGTCTTGGCCACCGTCTTGCCTTTGGCCAAAGAAACCTCGGCCTCACGCAGCTTGGCGATTATCTGCTCTGGTGCTTGTCCTTTCCTGCCCATTACCTGCCCTCCATGGTCCAGAGACTAACAAAATCTCTGGCTCAGGTTTAGGGGGCTGGTCAATGTTGGCATTGTAATCTCCTTTTTGAAATTACTTGCTATGAGGAAGAAACCTAAGTTGCGAGTGGTAATCGATTACCAAATAAGTAGGTAGCCCTGCAAGAATTGGACGGTCCTCTATCGTAGCGACCTCGACATGATATACCCCAGGGGAGAGGTCAATTGTTGCGATTTCTCTACTGAAACTCCCATCCCCATGCTTTTTTGCAAAACCATGTGCATAGTATCCTTTAGTGACCACCTGCGTATTGTAGACAGACTCTGGCGTTCTTCCTGGGACAAGCTTAAATATCTCCAAACGGAGAGGGAATTGGATACCTGGCTTGCTACTCTTACCCGTAGTGGGTTGAGTCGCATTTCCCAATATCCCAAGAATGTAATCTAATTCTCCTTCCCCCGAGTACGCAAACATTACCGCAAATATATACGAGCGTGTTTCGAGAATTTGAAAATCCTCTTTGATCACGTTACTCTGTTTACTCAAATCAAAAGGAAATTTCACTACTGGAGCGGGGAGTGTCTCAGCAAAAAGTGCTTTTGGTACTGACACAAGTAAAGACAACAAAAGAAGAGCGTAGACAACATACCAGCGAATGTTTTCATTTCTCATTGTCTTTCTCCTTAGTGTTTTCCAATTTGACCATGACCTGCCCCCACGAGTTGTACCACTTATTGTGTTAGTCTGTGATGCCTACTTGAGTCCAGAGAGGGCTCTCAGATAGAGTTCTTTACGGCCTTGACGAATAGGATGACCACGACCGCTAGGGCAAGCGTTGCACCGTGCAGGCTTTGATCCACGCACGAACCAGCCCTGATTCCCCAACCATGTCCCCAACGTCCTTCCCTCGCACCACAGGCCAGCGGGCTGTGTTCGCAAAGTGCTTCGGCCACCACCGAGCGCCTTCTTCACCTGCCTGATCACAGTCAAGTGAGACCAGGATGTGGGAGGCAGCGTGAAGAAGCCCGGCAGCATCGATATCCGGTTTACCACTAGCTGTCCCCAGAGCCAACACGTTCACAAGATCACCAGCCTCCTGCCAGACCAACACAGCGTCGATCTCAGACTCCACGATGACAACAGGCAGGCCCTTGCCTCGCCCAAGCGCCATGCCAGGCACGGACCCCGGCAGAGCCATGTATTTTGGCAAATGATCTTCAGATGTCCAAGACGCACGACGGACCTTCACAGCCGTGATTCCAGATTTCCGTCTTGTCGGGATTACTAGCCCTGCCGGGAGCATCACCTTCTTGGGGTTGCCATTCCCGTTCAGTTCAGGGGCAAGCCCCCAGGCTTCGCGGTTCTCCCACCGATCCGCATGGTTCCAGCCGATTCCAAGACGCAACACCGTCTCCTCCGAAAGCCCCCTCTGGGCAGCATACGACATCCCAATAGGGTCTGATGCAATGCTCTCAGCACACTTAGCTATGAATGCCCCAGCCCGAAGCTGCCAAGCCGCCGAAGGGCTGGCAACACTTTTGGGCGTCCAGACCGTCTGCTTCGGCTCTGCCCCATGATGCCCACTCATGGGCTTCGGGGGAATTTGAAGAGCCCGGCAGGAGTCTGAGTAGCTCAGACCTGCATAGTCCCGAAGGAACTGAATGCCGTCACCAGACTGCCCACACTGTCGGCACATGTAGCGTCCACCTGTTCCTTTGGGATGCTCCGGCCAGACTCGGAAACGGTCATGCCCCCCGCACCAGGGACAAGGTCCAGCGTACTCCCCACCAGAGCTTCCAGCCGCCCACTTCATGGTTTCGTCAGGGATGAAGTTCAGGATGTTCACCCTCTCACCTCATGGCACTGCCCAGACACCCCAGACAACAGACCCCCCTCGTAGGGGGGTGTCTTGTCTGTCTGGTGGAGATGTCCAAGACAAGAGCCAGACATGTCTGGGTTATGTCTGGCTGTCTGGCTAGTGAACCAGTCTATCGCGGGGTGAAAGTGGTTTGTGACCCCAGACTCTTCAACATCACCGCTGTCGATCAGATACTTTGAAGCGCGGCAGAAAGCTCTTTGCTTGGCTCCCTGGTCTGCTGAGGCCGAGATTTCTAAGCGGTATGCTTCTTCACGCCACTCATCCAAGCTGGCATGTCCGCCACCGTTCACAGCACACGAATTCTGAAGGGCAGTCATGGCGATAGCTTTCGCCCCAGCGAGCTTCTTCATCTTGCCGGGCGTCCCTTCCACTATCCGAAGCACACAGGAGGTGATCGACCGTCCGGTCTCAGGATCAATCCACCCAGTGTCTACAGCCTCTGGGGTGAATGACAGAGAGGGCGAGTGTTCATGATCCTTGGCCTTCTCGCAATTCAATGTGCGCATACCGCTGGTACCCTTGAGGCTGAATGCAAAGTCTGCTGCGCCATGAAGAACAGAAGATCCACGGACACGGGTCTTGTCCCCATGCCCCGTGTGGGCCGTCACGACGATGGCGCATCCGAACCGTTCCTTAATGAGATCAAGTTGATGAACGAAAGCCGTCATGTCCTTGGTGCTGTTCTCATCGCCAGGGCCATAGTTCCTGTTCATCGTATCCACGACCACCAAACTAGGCGCGCTGTGGTGTTCAGCAAACGCAGAGATGGCGACAGTGACAGCCTCAGCGGAGATTGGGTCAAGGAACTGCGCAGCCACAGAGGACACAGCAAAGAGAGCTGTGTCGGGATCAACATGATGATCCTGACACCAAGCCTTCACACGCTTCCCAAACCCCTGGTGGCCCTCTCCGATGATGAAGAGCACAGGGCCTTTCTTGACAGAGTGATCATGCCAAGAGGTACCTGAGGCCACACACAGCCCCATGTCCAAGGTAAGAAAGGTCTTCATGCAACCCGGTTCACCGTATATGTAGGTCAGTGTGCTGCCCTCCAGGTAGTCACGGATCAGCCAGTTGGTGGGCTTTGGTTCTTTAAGCATCTCCGAAGCAGTCATGAACCTGAATCCACCGGCCACGCTCTGCTCAGACTGTTGCTGATCAGCAATGTGGGCTTCAACGGCCCGCGCATGGGCAGTGGACCGAATGTCCTCCGGAGACATTGAGGGTGTTGTGTTCGTCGATTTCATTGGCTAGGCCACCTACTTAGAGTTTCGACGCAGTGCGAGTTTACGAAGCAGCGCTTCGATTTCTTCCAAAGGCCACGCACTCACGCGTTCAGACGGGTGTAGCGGCCTGGGATACTTGCCGGACTTGACCCCACGATAGAAGGTTGCGCGGCTGATACCCATGAGGCTCAACACTTCGGGCAGTCGGAGCACCCGATAGTCTTGCGCGCTCTTGTTGAAGATAGTCCGCGCATTAAGGTCATTCATTCGAATCCTCCGTTGCCGGGTGTTGCCAGGAGACTCGAGTAGACCACGTGGTCAGTTGCAAGACCTCCTGAGATCAACATCAATTTTAGCAGGCTCGCGGATCCAAGCGTGCCGTTTTGATTATTCCCGAGACGGTATGTCTCGCTGTTTTGTGGTTATAGTTGTTTTATTTCAGCGTAATGCGCACAAAACTGGCATTGCTGCTACTGCCTTTGACGTGCCCCAGAGCCGGGGGGGGCTTCTTCCACAACGCACACTCTCCCTACAATACATGGCGCAACCAGCTAGATTGTTAGTGAATACGAATCGGATTCATTTGCACATGCTCCAACAGCGAGCTAGCCGATTCACAGTGGTCGGAACGCATACGATCCTCATTCTTCAACGGATAAGGAACGCAATAACTCGCAACACTAGCCACATCTACAGAACCACTCTCCTCACAGGGGACGGTCTTCGAATCAGGAAGAGTGGACTGGAAAAATTCCAAAAAGCTGTAGCGGAACGGTAACAGCTCACAATGCTTTTCCTGACACATTTCGATATCGGAAAAGCAGAGCATACAGTTCGCGAATTTGTAAGCAAGACCATGCAACGCTTCAGTAACAACAGCAGGGACATCCATATTCATTGTCAAAGCCTCCGATTGTCAGCAGATGACTATGAAGCCAATCCGCAAAGTTAGACGAGGATAAACGACCTTTCCACACTCATGACGCGGTCAGCCTGACCGAGTCTTGTAGAGCAATAGTTGTTAACTTTTTGTGAGGGGCCACCTCCTTGATCCTTGCACCCCGGTGTGTCCTGGTCGGGTTTGGGTTGCAGAACTCTATGCGGCTGCACCGTTAGCTGAACCCCACACGAGACCAAGCAAGTCAGAGCCACGCCAGAGGGTCATGTGGCTGCTCATGCGAACAGGCTGAGGGAAGCGGCCGGACTTGACGCCCGCCCACCAAGTGGAGAGTGAGACATCAATGATAGGGGTGGGGTTCGCCTTGCAGCGGACGATGGACTTGACGCGGTAGAGACCGTTGGGGTCGATGCGAGAAGCCGGTTGCATGAATTCCTCCTTTGTCTAGCACCCGACACAACGTCGGGTTGCGGTGGCGTGAGGAGGAATCTAGCAGCGGACTAGTGTGCTCAAAATTGCTGTAATGAGCCTATGCACTAGTACACGCGGAGCGTGTAGAGGTGGGGGGGATTGCTAATATCTTGAATTAGCTTTGTAATTCTCGAGGACTGTTTTTTCGCCGTCGGTGACAGGGCTGTCGAGGATGACGTACTCTGTCTCCAGTTGAGGACGCGTGGGGACTGCCCAAGTATCTTCGGGGGGTAGCAGCCTGCTCCGAGTGCGTGGTTCGACTCGTTCAGTGCCGTAAGCATAGAAAAATGCAGCCAGCGCGAGGAAGTCACGCGAATGTCTCCAGACGCCAGGGCATCGGTCGGCTTGGTGATCGCCAAGGTATTCGATGCCGAGCCCGACTGGGGGATCATCCTGATCGAGGATATAATTTGCTGCGCAGAAGTGGGCTACGCTCTTGTACGTGCTCCAAACCTTGCGCAAGAAAGAGCAACTCACTCCCCCGGCGACTTCGACAAGATGGATACTCTTGTTGATGCTACCCTCCAGACCTCCTTCGTCTAGCCGCCATACGTCTAGGAGAATTTTCCCAGCGTAACGTGAATAGTTATACCTCTTGAGTCCATCCTCATGAAGGTCTCCTGCCGGATGATTCAGCATGAGTCCCAACTGTTGAGGGCTAAGGTTCAGGCTAATGCCTTTGGCTATGGCCATTTTACCCATGGCATTGGTAATGGCTGCCATAGATTTATCGTAAAAAAGCTGGGGCGTTGACGCGGCGAGGTCCGGGTAGAGCATATAGTCGTGAGCGACTGCTCCCACCTCAATTAGTCCTGCGTCTTCGAGATCAGGGATCACCCTCACACCAATCTCCTCCACTGTCGGGTTAATGGGGTGGTAAACGCTTCTCGTGCCTCCGCAATTGGTTGCGAAGCTGATTTGCTCTTTGACGAGTGAGGCGGGCAACTAGGTGTTGCCGCTAGCCTTGAACAGAGGCACCACCTTGCCACCTTCCCTCAACGCGTCCAGGTAGTCCGCCCAGGCTTGCATCATCCGGCGGCGCTCGGGCAGGTGCTGGGCGAAGTTGTAGCTGGCCTTGACCTTGTTTCGCTCTCCGTGCGCAAGCTGGCGCTCCACAGCGTCAGATAGCCAGCCCTGTTCATGGAGAATGGTACTCGCCATAGAGCGAAAACCGTGCCCCGTCATTTCGCCGCGCTCGTAGCCCATGCGGCGCAGGGCTGCGAGGACAGCATTCTCGCTCATGGGACGTGATGTGGATCGTCCACCGGGGAAAATGTAGCGCCCTGTGCCTGTGAGGGGGTGCAGTTCACGCAGTACCTCTAAGGCTTGCTGAGAGAGTGGCACTATGTGCTTCTCGCGCATCTTCATGCGTTCAGCAGGAATGCGCCATTCCGCTGCTTCCATGTCGATTTCCGCCCATTCTGCATGGCGCAGTTCCCCAGGCCGCACGAAGGTGAGGGGAGCCAGCTTGAGGGCGCAGCGCGTCACAGGCGAGCCCCTGTAGGCGTCTATGGCCCGCAGCAGCTCCCCGATCTCTTTGGGTTCGTGGATGCTTGCAAAGTGGCGCTTGGCCGGGGGGGCGATTGCTCCGCGAAGGTCTGCGGTAATGTCGCGCTTTGCTTTGCCATCGGCAACGGCGTAGCGGAATACCTTCCCGCATTTTTGCAAGTTCCGGCGCGCAGTTTCCACTGCCCCGCGGGCGGCAATGCGGCGGATCACAGCCAGAAGCTCCGGGGGGGTGATTTCGCGGATTGGCCTCGCTCCCAGGTAGGGGAACACATCCATGCGCAGACGGGAAATGATGGTTTCCGCCGTGCTGTCCGTCCAGGTATGGCGGAACTCCTGAAACCATTCCTCGGTTATCGCTTGGAAGGTTTCATGCTGGACAACTCCCTCGGCCTTTGCTTCTTTTCGCACGGCAGAAGGATTAATGCCATCGGCAATGAGTTTGCGCGCTTCATCACGACGTTCTCTAGCCTGGGCCAAGGGCACATCGGGGTAAACCCCAAGGCCCAGTCGGTTGGCCTTCCCCGCAAACGTGTACCGGAAGCGCCACCACTTCCCGCCTTTGGGAGAGACCTCAAGGAACAGGCCCCTGTCATCTTTGAGGAGGTAGGATTTTTCTTTGGGTTTCGCGTTGCGGCAAGTCGTGTCTGTAAGTGCCATCTAGCGCCCTCCGTTTGTCCGTACGAGTTGTACAGAATTTCGGGGGTACCGAGGGAGTTGTACAAAGTAATGTACGTACAACTCTCGGATGCCATCCGATGTAGATGGTCTACATCGGATGAACGCTTTTGTCTAGTTGCTCAATTTCATTCGATAATCGAACTTGACTGGACTTGACTGGATTGTTGAATGGCGGAGGGGGAGGGATTCGAACCCCCGGACGGTTGCCCGTCAGTGGTTTTCAAGACCACCGCCTTGAGCCGCTCGGCCACCCCTCCGCTCTTGTTGCCGGAAACGGCCGCCAGGGCCGCCCCGCAAAGCGTTTCTGTAGGTGCCAAAACAGTGCCGCCAAGTCAATGTGCGAATACCCTTCGCAAAGGTGCGAACGGCATGCTTCCGGGGTTGCCAATGAAAGCGAATTTTGGTGAAATGCTATTCATGGTAAAGATGTTACCGTGATTGTCCGAAGAGCAAATGGCAGCGGAATTTTCCGCTTCTCTCCGTCATATTAAGGAGCGCAGCATGAAATCGCAGCAGCAGATTCCCCCGGCGGCCGGCCTGTGGGCTCTCGGAGGCGTTGGGGCCGTCTTGGTCCTCATCGCCTTTTTTACCGCCAATCTGTATGCGACCCTTGCCATGGCCGCCATATCCATAGCATTGGCCGGGTATCTCGCCTCGCACCAGGGGCAGGGAACGCAGGTGCTCAAGGCCGGTTTTGAAAAACTCTTCTCCCGCAAGCGCGAATTTTTGTATGACGAGGTGCAGTCCTGGCGCGGACATGGCGAATTGGCCGACATTGCCGCCGATGTGACCGAATATGGCCTGCGCCGCCGCGAGTTCTACCGGGGCGCCGTCCACGCCGTGGGCACGCCCTTCATGCTGTGCGACATTAACGGGCTCATCACCCACGTCAGCTCCGCCATGCTGGACATGCTGAAGAAGCCGGAAGCCGACGTGGTGGGCAAGACCGTGAGCGAGGCCTATTACAACAAGAAAGGCGTCTCCGTCACCGAGAAGGTCCTGGCCGACAAGCAGGACCTTTCCAAGGAGCTTGAGCTGAAGTTCTGGGACGGCCGCGTGGCCGAGGTTCTGGCCGTGGTGAACTGCATCCGCTCCGTTTCGGGCGAGGTGCTGGGCGCGGTGGTCTGCCTGACGGATTTGGCCGAGATAAAGAACCACCAGCGCGCCATTCAGAAGCAGCAAGAGCGCATCATGCAGGTGGGCAACAACATCAACGACCTGGCCCAGCGCGTGGCCAGCGCCTCTGAGGAGCTCTCCGCCAGCGCGGACGAGCAGGCCAAGGGCGCCAACCGCCAAAAGGGGCAGACGGAATCCGTCTCCACCGCCATGGAGCAGATGACCTCGACAGTGCTTGAGGTGGCCCAGAACGCGACGCAGTCTTCCGACGCGGCGGCCACGGCCAGCAAGGCCGCCAGCGATGGCGTGAACCTTGTGCGCGAGAGTGTCGCGGGCATCAACAAGGTGGCCGACAGTTCGCGCAAACTGGCCCAGGTCCTGAGCCAGCTCGATTCGCAGGCCGCGGAGATCGACCGCATCATCAACGTCATCAACGACATAGCCGACCAGACCAACCTGCTGGCCCTGAACGCCGCCATCGAGGCCGCCCGCGCGGGCGACGCCGGGCGCGGCTTCGCCGTGGTTGCGGATGAAGTGCGCAAACTGGCCGAGAAGACCATGACCGCCACCAAGGAAGTGGAGAACTCCATCCGCGAGATTCAGGAGCGCAGCCAGCACGCCGTGAGCACCATGCGCGAGACGGAGAAGCAGGTGGAGGTCAGCACCGACCTCTCGAACCGCACCGGCAAGGCCCTTGAGGAGATCATGCAGCGCATCGACGACGTGACCGCGCGCGTGGCCCAAATCGCCACCGCCGCCGAGGAGCAGTCCTCCGCCGCAGAGGAGATCAACAGGAACATCGAAGACATCGCCGGCATCGCCAAGGAGTCCGAGGAAGGCGCGGACCAGGCCGCCAGCGCTACGCGCGAACTGGCCGAGCTTGCCCAGAACCTGCTGCAGCTCTCCATGAGCTTCAGCGCGGAGAAGTCCGACGCGAGCAAGCTGCGGACCTCGCAGGGGCAGATGAAGGGCATCCTGCCGAAGATCATGTACGAGTTCATCAAGGTGAAGTACGGCGACCAGGCCCACGCCCAGGTGGCCAAGGAACTGGGCAACCCCATGTTCCTGCCCACGCAGAGCTACCCCGACCAAGTGCTGCAGCAGATGGCCGAGGCCGTGGCCGGAGCCACGGGCAAGCCCGTGCGCGACATCTTCGTCGACCTTGGCCGGTACACCATCGGCCAGTTCCACAAGATGTACCGCCCGTACTTCAAGGCCGGCAACCTGAAGGACTTTTTGCTGACCATGAACCAGACCCACGCGGACCTGACCAAGGCGCTGCCGGGCATCGTGCCGCCGCGCTTCAGCTACGAGGACCGCGGCCAGAAGATGACCATGATCTACAAGTCGCGCCGGGGCTACCACCACTACTTCGAGGGCATCCTGCGCGGCGCGGCCGAGTTCTACAAGGCTCCCGTGGATATCAGCGTGCAGATCCAGGATTCCGAGACCGCCCGGGCCGACATCAACTTCCGCTAGACTTCCGCATCCCGCAAACAAAAGCCCCCGGCGTTCCATATGGAGCGCCGGGGGCTTCTTCGTTCGGTGACGCCGCGGGTTGTCAGCCGCGCATGGCCCGCTTCCGCTTCAGCTTGTACCACACGTACCAGACGACCGTGGCGGCGAGCATGCCGATGATCAGCCCGTCGAAGTGGTGCCGGTAGGTCTGCACCACTTCCCAGTTCTCGCGCAGCTTGAAGCCGCAGGCGAGCAGGAAGCCGTTCCACAGGGTGGCGCCCACTGTGGTGGCCACGGCAAAGGACCAGAAGCGCATTTTGCCTATGCCCGCGGGAATGGACACCAGGTGCCGCACCACGGGAATGAACCGGCAGATGAAGAGCGTCCAGAAGCTGCCGCTGCGCTGGAAAAAGCGCTCGGTCATCTCCAGGTCGTGCACGTCGAGCAGCAGGTACTTGCCCACCTTGAGCACAAAGGGTCGGCCGCCGTAATAGCCCATGAGGTAGGACACGAGGGAGCCGAGGAAGGAGCCGAGGGAGGTGGCGGCCATGGCCTGGGCGAGTCCCCATTTGCCGTCGGCCACGAGAAAGCCCACAAAGGGCATCACGGCCTCGCTGGGCACAGGGGCGATCATGCTTTCAAGGGCCATGAGCAGGGCTGCTCCGGCGTAGCCGGTCGTGTCGAGCACCTGGATGGCGAAATGGGAAATGGCTTCGGTGAGCACTATGAACCTCCGGGCGAACGTGTCACCGGGCCTTTATCCCGCCGCGCGCCTTAGGGCAAGGGGCGGGGCGCAAAGCCCAGGGCCTGGCCCGCCTCGCACGCGGCCGGGTCGTCCTTCAGCCGCGACCAGAAGATGTTCTGAGCCTCCAGCAGATCCGGAGCCAGATTCACCATGGCCGCGCGCTCCAATATCAAACGCAGGGTGTGGCAGTCGGGCTTGTCCTTCGACAGCAGCGAAGCCACGGCATGGCCCACGCGCCGCGCCAAGAGCGTGCGCTCCGGGTGCTCCCGCCCGCGTTCGGTGAGGAAATCGAGAAAATCGCGGCTGGCCGCCACCTCGCCCATTATCCACTGCCAGCACAGGGCCGACCAGAGCCGGTCCCAGCGCTCGGCCGCCGTCTGGGTCACCTGGGCCTCGCGGTAGGGCAAAAACAGGTGCGCGCCCAGGTGCGTCTCGGCCACCTGCCTGCCCCAGACCTCGGCCTCCACGCGGCGCACCCAGGCCAGGGCCAGGGCCTGGCGCTTGCCCCAGGGGATGTACGAGGCCGGGATGCACTTGTTGCCCGTCTCGCCCACGCGGATGCAGCCGGCCAGCGGATCGCCGCCCTTGGGCAGCTCCCAGGCCCAGGCGCAGTCGTCGCTGCCGCTCTCGTGCGCCCAGCGGATGCTGGCCTTGCCCGCGCGGTGCCCGGAGCCGTTGGTGCCTTCCGCCTCGGCCACGCCGATGCTGACCGACAGCCCGGGCCAATGGACGCTTGCGCCGCCGCCGGGCGCGGGCAGGCGTCCCTCGGCCCAAAGATGGATGAGCGCCTGGGCCAGGATGGTCTCTGTGCTTTCGCGCCGCGGGCGCACTTCATGCGTCCAGAGGTCGTGGCCGCTGCCCAGGGCCGGGTCGTTGCTGGTGGCCTGCCCCACGTAAGACAGCAACAGCGGCTCCAGGTCCTCCATGCCGGTGCGCTGGCCCAGCTGCATGGCCCGCAGGGCGAAGGTCAGCGCGTTCAAGGGCTCGATGCGCCCCAGATCGTCGAAGAACCAGGCGCAGCTGGCAAAGGACGACAGCGCCCACTTCTGCATGGTCAAGAGCTTCCAGGCCGTGTCCTTTTGCGCCGGGGTGAGCTTGGGCTTGAAGTGCGCCGCGGCGAAGGCCTCGGGCGCATCCAGGCCGGAGAGCACCCGGCCGTAGCCGATGAGCGCGGCTTCCGCGTCGGCGTAGATGGTTTGCCCCAGGGCCAGGTAGTGCTGGTCGATGCGCGCCTTGACCGCGTTCAGGCCGTCGCGCAGGGGGCCGCGCCAGCGCTGGTTCCAGCCGGGGCGGTGCTCCGTGGCGCAGCCGCAGTCCGCGCGCCAGCGCTCCACACCATGCACGCAGCTCCAGGAGCTGTTCTCGTGGATGCGCACGCGGCGTTTGGGCGGGTTTTCCGCCAGGTAGGCCGCGTAGTTGGTCAGCGCCACGTTCTGTTCTCCGGCGCGCGCCTGCGAAAGGGCGAAGGCCAGGGCCATTTCGCCGAACTTGAAATGGTGGCCGTAGGTTTCGCCGTCCGTGGCCAGGGCCAGCAGCCCCTTGCCGCCGCCCTGCGCGGCCATGCCGGAAAGCCGTCCCCAGAACACGTCGCCGTGGCGCAAAAGGCCCTCAAAGGCCACGGCCTGCGACAAGGGGCCGTCGTAGAAATACACGGCGATGCTGCGGCCCTCGGGCAGCTCCACGAGGTAGGGCTCGCGGATGTCCAGGTTGCCCTCGTTGGCGGCGGTCCAGTTGTTCTGGGCCACATCGGCTACTTCCCGCGCCTGGCGCGGGGCCAGGATGGTGAAGCGCACGCCGGCCTGGGCCAGCAGGTCCAGGGTGCGCGTGTCCACGGCGGCCTCGCTGAGCCAGAGCCCTTCCGCCCTGCGGCCGAAGCGCGCCTCGAAGTCGGCCAGGGCCCAGGCGATTTCCGCCCGTTTTTCCAGGTCTGTGGCCAGGGGCATGATGACGTGGTGGTAGATCTGCGCGATGGCGTTGCCGTGGCCCAGGCGGGCCAGGCTGCTACGGTCGCCTTCCAGCACGCGGGCGTACACGTCCGGGGCTTGATGCTCCATCCAGGTGAGCAGGGTGGGACCGAAATTGAAGCTCATGTACTCGTAACAGTTCATGATCTCGATGATGCGGCCCTGGTCGTCCAGCCTTCTGGCCCAGGCCAGCGGGGCGTAGCTCTCGGCGCAGATGCGCTCGTTCCAGTGGGTGGCGGGCGCGGCGCTGCCCTCGGGGAAGATGGTGTCCATCCAGGGGTCTTCCCGTGGCGGCTGATAAAAATGGCCATGGATGCAGAGCGTGTTGCCGGTCATGTGCCCTCCGCGCTGATGGGTGTTCGCTTGATCCTGTCCTATCCTGCGCCGCCGCGGGGGGCAAGGGGGCGCGGCCGCCCGCTGTCGACAAGCCGCCGGAGTCGGAGTATGCCTGAATCATTGCCGCATTTCGGCCCGCACTCTTCGCGGCGCGCAAGGGGGACTTTTGTGGACACGATGAAGACACTCGCCAAGGCTCTGCTGTTTCCGCTGTATCTTTGCGGCGTTATCCTTTTTTCCGTCCTTGTGCCCTTTGGCGACATGCTGCCCGCCGCCCTGGCTGCCGGGCAGGAGAACGTGGGCCACGTGAGCCGCGTCAAGGGCGTGGCTTTTGCCCTGCACGCCGGCGAGCTGCGGGAGCTGCACCAGGGCACCCTGGTGCGCCGCACCGATGTCATCAAGACCGGCCCGGAGGCGCGGGTGGAGATCACCATGTTGGACGAGACCCGCCTGACCCTTGGCGCGGATACCGTGCTGGCCGTGGAGCGCTACGACCTGGGACGGCAGAGCGGCCCGGGCGCGGTGCTGTTGCTGCTCACCAAGGGCGCGTTCCGCGTGGTCACGGGGCAGCTTGTGGCCCTGCGCGGCGGCCCCTTCGAGATCGTGACGCCCCTGGCGACCATAGGCGTGCGCGGCACGGACTTCTGGGGCGGCCTGCTCAAGCCGGACGAGTTGAGCGTGCTGCTCATCTCCGGCTCCGGGGTTTACATCCGCAACGACGGCGGCAAGAGCGAGATCACGCGGCCGCTGGAGGGCGTGCGTTTGGCTTCGCCCACGGCGCCGCCGCCGGAGCCCTCCCTGTGGAGCCCGGACAAGCGCGCCCAGGCCTTCAAGACCGTGGCCTTCGACTAGCGTTGCCCGCTCCTTTCCAGCTGGACATCCTCCCCGGCAGGTGATCCTCCCCGGCAGGGCATCCTTGCCCGTGGGACATCCAGGCCCGTAGGACATCCTTGCCGACGGAATGCCGTTTGCATGATGGCGGGGGATGCACAGGAGGAGCGGCATGGAACGCCTGAGACTGTTTTTCTATCGCGAGGGCGAGCACTTCGAGTACCCCGCGGACGTGCGCGAGGCCTATGGCGAGCCCGTGCGCATTCCGCTGTTCCATGAGGACCCGGCGCAGCCGGACGGCTTCGACACGGTGGCGGGTCCTGAGGAAGCGGACTTCATCGTCTTTCCCTACAAGCTCGACCCCATCATCTGCCACCGCCGCACGGCCTTCACCCGGCACTTTCTGGAAGACCTGCCCTATTTCGCCCAATACGAGCACAAGCACGCGCTCTTCAACTTCCACGACCTGGGCCAGCCTTTGTGCACGCGCGCCTGCATCGTCACCGACGACCCTGCGCGCTCCAACAGTGACGACCCCTTCGTCCATCCCTATCCGCATTTCCCCATGGCCCATGTGCTGCGGGCCTCGCCGGACTTCGACTTCGGCTCCATCCGTTTCGACGTGAGCTTTGTGGGCACCATTTCCGACGAGGTGCGCCTGACCCTCTTGGAGAGCGTGCAGCGCGAGAAGCGCCTGCGCCATTATTTGAACGCGCCCAAGGCGCCGGACTGGGACCGCAGCGCCTCGTACCTGCACATGGTGGACGAGGGACGCAAGCGCGCCCTGGAGCGGCTGTACGTCGGCGTCATGCGCCGTTCGTGGGCCACCTTGTGCCCGCGCGGGCGCGGCTCCTCAAGCTACCGCTTTTTCGAGACCATGTGCATGGGGCGGCTGCCGGTGCACATGTCGGACGAATACGTGCTGCCCCTGGCCGAGCGCATCGACTACAAGGCGTTCTGCCTGTTCGTGCCGGAGCGCGAGGCGTGGCGCGCGGGCGAGCTGGTGCACCGCTGGCTGGCGGACAAGCGCCCGGACGAGCGCCAGGACATGTGCCGTCTGGCCCGCAAGGCCTGGGAGGAGCACCTGGCTCCGCAGTACGCCCAGGACCTCGTGCTGGACATTTTGCGCGCGCATAAGGCCGTGATGCCCAAGAATCCGCCGCGCCTGGTGCGCCAGGTTCCCGGCTGCCTCAAGGCCGAGGCCCCGCGCCGCAGTCATCCCGCGGGCTATTTTGCCGGGCTGGTGCTCGACGACGGCCGGAGCTGGTTCAACGGGGCCATGCTGGCGCAGCCCGGCCCACGCCCGGACACTGTGCTGGTGAACGGCGTGCCGGGCGAACTGCCCCAGGCGGCGCTGAACCTGCTGTATCACGCCGGGCGCGTGCTGCCCGTGGCCGCCTCGGTTGTCGACCTCGGCGCCGGGGCCGGGCTTTCGTCCATTGTTTTCGCCAACGCGCTGCTTTCGCGCCGCAACATCCGCGCGCGCATCTTCTGCGTGGACGAGTGGAGCGGAGAGGCGCGGGAGGACATGCTGGGCAACGCGCGCAACGCCGGGGTGGAGTTTTTGCTCACCCCGCTGGCCCTGCCCGGTGCGGAGGCCGCGAGGCTGTTCCGCAACGGATCTTTGGACCTGCTGTTTCTGAACCGCGGGCGCGGCGTTGCGGACCTTGCGGACTGGTGGGACAAGCTGCGGCCCGGCGCAACGGTGCTGGGCTGCTGCGGCGAGGCAGAAGCGGCAACCGACGCGGCAAACGCCGTCGCTGGTGACGCCGCTCATGCTGCCGTGAATTGCGCGGCGAACGCCGGAGCGCTGGAGCCGTTGCGGACCTTTGCCCTGGAGCGGGGCGCGGCGTGGGAGCGCGGCACGGCGGGGCTGTTCCGCATCGTGAAACCCCAGGCCAGACCCGACGCCAAGCCCGAAGCCAAGCCGGAGCCTGTGGCGGTGGGCTTCGGCTAGCCGTGAAAGGCTAGTCCAGGGTTTTGCGGTAGCGCAGCATGCCGATGGCGATGACCGCGCAGAAGAAGACCAGAATGGGCCAGATGTGGGTGAGGGATTCGTAGCCCGTGGCCCCCTTGAGCAGCACCCCGCGCACGAAGCGCAGGTAATGCGTCAGCGGCAGCGCGGCCCCCACCACCTGCGCCCAGCCCGGCATGCCCCGGAAGGGGAACATGAACCCGGAGAGCAAAAGCGACGGCAGGAAGAAGAACACCGACATCTGCACGGCCTGCAGCTGGTTCTTGGCCATGGTGGAGAGGGTGACGCCCACGCTCAGGTTCGCGGCGATGAACACGAACGAAAGCACGAACACCGGCACCAGGCTGCCCAGCAGGGGCACGGCGAACAAAAACTTCGCCGCCAGGATGATGAGCGCCATCTGAATGTAGCCCACCATGATGTAGGGCACTATTTTGCCCAGCATGACCTCAAGTGGCTTCACCGGCGTGGAGAGCAGGTTCTCCATGGTGCCGCGCTCCCTTTCACGGGTGATGGCAAGCGAGGTGATCATGGTCAGGGTGAGGGTCAGAATCACGCCCATGAGCCCGGGCACGATGTTGTACTGGGTGACGGCCTCCGGGTTGTACTCCGCGTGCACGCGCAGGGTGACGGGCAGGTCCGTGGCCGCAAGGTCGCTTGCGCCTCCGGGCAGGTCGCGCGCAACGGCCCGGGAGACGATCTCCCGCAGGGCGGCCACGGCGTTGCTGGTGGCCGCCGGGTCCGTGGCGTCGGCCTCCAGCAGCAGCACGGGCGTTTCGCCGCGCAGCAGCTTGCGCGAAAAATCCTCCGGTATGGTCAGCACGAACTGCGTCCGGCCTTCCTTTAAGGCGGCCGTGGCCTCGGCGCGGCTGGTCAGCTGCTCGGTCACGTCGAAATAGGTGCTGGTCTGCATGCCGGCCACAATGCCGCGCGCGTAGGGCGAGTTGTCGCCGGAGAGCACGGCCGTGGGCAGGTGGCGCGGGTCGGAGTTGATGGCGTAGCCGAAGAGGATGAGCTGCATGAGCGGGATGCCGATCATCATGGCGAAGGTCACCCGGTCGCGGCGCATCTGGGTGAACTCCTTGTACACCACGGCCACGAAGCGGGGAATGTTGAAGCCGGCGTCGAAGGTCATTGCTTTTGCGCCTTGCGCATGAGGTGGATGAAGACTTCCTCGAGGCTGGTCTCGATGCGTTTGCACTCGTGCGTCGCATCGCTCCGGCACGAGGCCAGGGCGGTCAGCAGGTCGGCCTCGTTGCGGCCGCTGACGTGCAAGGTGTTGCCGAAGGCCACCACCTGATCCACGCCGGGCTCGCGCCGCAGCGACTCGGAAAGGGCGTGCAGCTCCGGTCCGGCAACGCTCCAGGTGACCAGGCCCGACCCTGTCACCAGGCCCTCCACCGTGTCCTGCGCCAGCAAGTCGCCGTAGGCGATGTACGCCAGCCTGTGGCAGCGCTCGGCCTCGTCCATGTAATGGGTGCTGATGAGCGCGGTGACGCCCTGGGCCGCGAGCTTGTGCACGGCGTCCCAGAAGTCGCGCCGGGCGCCGGGGTCCACGCCCGCGGTGGGCTCGTCGAGCAGCAGCAGCTTTGGGCCGTGCAGGGTGCAGGCGCTCAAGGCCAGGCGCTGCTTCCACCCGCCGGAGAGGCTGCCCGCCAGATGATTCTCGAAGCGGTCGAGGCCCATGCGCGCAAGGCACTCGCGCACCAGCTCCACGCGGTCGGGCAGGCCGTAAAGCCGGGCCATGAAGTCCAGGTTCTCGCGCACGGTCAGGTCCTCGTACAGGCTGAAGCGCTGCGACATGTAGCCCACGCTGGGCTTGATGCGGTCGGCCTGGGTGAAGATGTCGTAACCCAGGCAGGTGCCTTGCCCGGAATCGGCGGCGAGCAGCCCGCAGAGCATGCGGATGAAGGTCGTTTTGCCGGAGCCGTTGGGGCCGAGGAAGCCGAAGATCTCGCCTTTCTTCACGCGCATGGACAGGGCGTTGACCACGACCTTGCCGTTGAAGCTCTTGGTGAGGTTCTTGACGTCGATGACGTATTCCGCGCCAGGGGCTCCGGCCTGCGGGGCTGATGGCGAGTCCGCCGCCGCACCGGCTGGTGTGCTGCCCGGCGTGCTGCCCGGCGTGCTGCCCGGCGTGCTGGTGGGCGTCTGGTCCGAAGCGCCGACCCCTGGTTCCGAGCCCGGAGCTTCGGCCGCTGGCAGTGTTGATGGCCGTGCAAGGGGCACGGAAGAAACGGCGGCGGATTCGGCTGACGGCGCGCTGTCCATGGCGGGCCTACCTGCCCTGGCCAAGGCGCACGTCCACGGGCTGGCCGGGGTGCAGCGCCAGGGCCTGATCCGGCTCCGGCCGGGCCTCCACCAGAAACACCAGCTTGGCGCGGCTCTGGCTGGAGAAGAGAATGGGCGGGGTGTACTCCGCCTGGGGCGAAATGTAGCTGATGCGCACCGGCACAGCGCCCGCGATCTTGTCCATGCGCACCTGGGCCTCTTGGCCGACCGCCAGGCGGCCCACGGCTTCCTCCGGCACGTAGAAGCGCACCTTGATGTTGGCGGCGGGCAGCAGAATGGCCACGGGCTTGCCCGCGGGCACCCATTCGCCCTGGCTGAAGAGCGTGTCGAACACCAGGGACTTCTGCGGCGCGTTCTGGGTCTTCTGGTTCAGCGTCCAGGCGGCCTGCTCCACGCGGGACTTGGCGGCCTCCACCTCGGCCTTGGCCGCGCTCACCTCATCCGAGCGGGAGCCCAGCTTGGCGGTGGAGAGCGTGGCCGACATCTCGCGCACCTGCTGCACCTTGAGCTCATAGTCGGCGCGCGCACGGTCCATCTCCTCCGTGGAGATGGTGCGTTCGGCGTAGAGCTTCTGGCGGCGCTTGTACTCCGTTTCGGCCAGCCGCATGCTTGTGTCGGCCTGGCCCAGGCGCGCCCCGATGGTGGCGAGTTCGGTCGGTCGCTGGCCCTTCATGGCGTTGGCGAGCTTGTCCGCCGCCTGCTGCAGGGTGTGGGTGGCCACGGCCAGGGCGGCGCGCTCGTAGTCCTGCTCCAATATGAACAGGGTCGCGTTCTCATCCACCTGCTGGCCGCGGTGCACGCGCAGCTCGGCAAGGGCGCCGGCCACGGGCGAGGCCACGTGCACGTAGTCCGCTTCCACGTAGCCCTGGTAGACCTCGCCCGCGGCAGGGGCGATGAGCCTGTAGCCCAGAGCCCCAAGACCCGCCAGAAGCAGGACGAGGAGCACCAGCCGGGCCTTGACCGGAACGCGCTGGAGGAGGGTGTTGAGTGGCTGCATGCGATACCCCTACTGCGGAAAAAGAACGCTGTCAAACAAATGATTGAATCATGTGCTTGAAACTGCTCCCGCGTTGTGGGGCAACGCGGCCGGGGGATCAGGCCCGCAGCATGTCCACCAGCTCGCGCACATGCACGGGCAGTTCGCCAAAGCGGCGCACGCAGAGCAGAATGTCGCGGGTGGCCCAGGAATCCGAAAGGCGCACGGTGCGCAGGTCCATGGTCTGCTGGCAGCGCAGGGCGGCGCTGTCTGGCATGACGGCTATGCCGATGTTGTTCTCGACCATGCCGCCCACGGCCAAAAAGCCCCGCAGGCGCACGCGGTAGCTCATCTCTTTGCCCAGGCGCGCGGCGTGGCCCTCCAGATAGCGTTGCAGGGGGCTGCCTTCGGCCAGGCCCACGAACTCGTGCTCCAGCGCCTCGCTGAAGGACACGCTCTTGCGTCCGGCCAGCGGGTGCCCGGGCGGCACCGTGAGCACGAAGGTGAGGGTGCGGAAGGGAAAGGTCTCCAGCTCGCCCACGTCCGAGCCCTTGGCCATGACGCCCACATCGGCCTTGCCGTCCACCACGTCCTGCACGATTTCGGAGGACAGGCGCTCGTGGATGTCTATGCTCACGTTGGGGTGGTTGGTCAGATAGGACGACAGGATCTCCGGCAGGAACTCCGTCAGGCTCGCGGTGTTGCACAAGAGGCGGATGTGCCCCTTGAGGCCCTTGGCGTATTCGCCGATGTCGCCCAGCATGCGGTCCCACTGGGCCAGCACGATGCGCGCGTGGTGCACCAGCGCCCGGCCCGCTTGGGTGGGGGTGACGCCCCGCCTGCCGCGCGCAAGCAGCTCCACCTCCAGCAAATCCTCCATGCCGCGGATGCGCGCGCTGGCGGAAGCCAGAGCCAGGTGCGAAAGTTCTGCCCCGCTGGTGATGCTGCCGCTCTCCACTACGTGGAGAAACAAGCGTAAGTCTGTAAGATCAAAAGACATGTATTGCTCCTGTCGCGCGGGGTGACCTGACGGAAGGCTTGTAGCCTTCGCCTATGACGAAGGCATACTCAATATCTTCCACATTTACAACATCCTCCAGCCGCCGCAATGTGCCACCTGTGAGCAGCGCGGAGGCGGCCCCTCAACTCCGCGCCCGTATTCACGAAAACAGCACAGCCGCACATGAGGATGAGGAAATGGACCGCGTCAGCCTTGCCTTTATCAGACTTTTCTTCTTTTTGATGCTCTTCGTCAGCTCGGCCTGCAACAAAATGGACCATACCCTGCTGAAGGAAGACTTCGGCGATGCCAAGCCCGCCGTTGCCGCCCAGCCCGCAGCCCAAACCGAGGCCGACGCCGCCCGCCTGCGCGAGCTTGAAGGCCGCGTGTCCCAGCTTGAAGCCGAGCTGAAGACCGTCAATCACGAAGCCCGGTACGCCTCGGACATTCCCGGCGGAGCGAACTGGGACTAATCCCGCCCCTCTCAAGCCGACCCCGGACGCGAGCGAACTGCGCCGCGCGCGTCCGGGGCCGGCTCATTATTCTAGCCTCCCAACCTGCCGAAAGCCGCCCGGTACAGCATTCTCCTTCCAATGCTGTTCTTCCCGACCCCCCCCGGCAGGTTTTTTTACGGCACAATATCTTGACTATCAAAATACACTCAAGTAAAAATATCTCGTGTCCAAGTGAAATCCCACGCCGCCACCTCTGCGCGGCGGCAACACGTTTCTGGAGGCGCAGGCATGATCGGACGTTTTTCCCGCCTTGGCGAATACCGCGAGCTGTTCCAGCGGCGCGAGGTCATTCAGTGTCTTGCCGCCGGGCTTTTGGCGCTGGGCGCATACGTCTGGGACGCGGCGGGTCTTGCGCCGGGCTGGGCGTCGCCCGCCCTGGCGCTGGCGTCCGTGTGTCTCACCGGCGTGCCCATCGTCTGGGGCGCGGCCAAGGGGCTTTTTGAGCGCCGGGTGAACGTGGACGAGCTTGTGGCCCTGGCCATCGTCGCGTCCCTGGCCCAGGGCGAGGCGCTCACCGCCGCAGTGGTGGGCTTCATCATGGCCCTGGGCTCCCAGGTGGAGGAGGCCATCAGCGATTCCGCGCGCCGGTCCATCCAGGCCCTTGCGGGCATGACCCCGCAGGAGGCCACCCTGCTGACGCCGGACGGCCCGCGCGCGGTGCATGTGGACCAGGTGCGCAAGGGCGACCGCCTGCTGGTGCGCCCCGGTGAGCGCATTCCCGTGGACGGGGTGATTGTTTCCGGCGCCACGGCCATCGACGAGTCGAGCATCACGGGTGAGTCCATCCCCCGTGAGCGCGGCGTGGGCGAAACCGTTCTCGCCAGCAGCTTGAGCTACAACGGCGTCATCGAGATCGAGGCCCTGCGCGTTGGGGCGGACACCACCCTGGGCCGCGTCATGCGCCTGGTGGAGGAGGCCGAGACCCACAAGCCCCGGTCGGCCCGGCTGGTGGACCGCTATGCCCAGTGGTTCACCCCTGTGGTGCTGGCCTGCGCCGGTTTGGCCTGGGGCTTGAGCGGCGAGGTCTCCCGCGCCGTGGCCGTGTTGGTGGCCGGGTGCCCCTGCGCCTTGCTGCTGGCCGCGCCCACGGCCACCGTGGCCACTGTGGCGCGGGCCGCGCGGGCCGGCGTGCTGGTCAAGGGCGGCGCGCAGCTTGAGGCCGTGGCCCAGGCCGACGCGGCATTGTTCGACAAGACCGGCACCCTGACCCTGGGCGAGCCGCGCGTGGTGGAGGTGGCCCCGGCCGATGGCGTGAGCGCCGACGCGGTGCTGGCCGCGGCCGCGGGCGTGGAGCGCCATTGCCTGCACCCCCTGGCGCGGGCCGTGCTGCGCGCGGCGCAGGCCGGCGGGCTTGCCCTGGCCGAGGCCAAGGGCGTGGTGGCCGAGGTGGGCCTGGGCGTGCGCGGCGTGCTGGCCTGCGAGGAGCATTCCGATGGGCACAGCGTGGAGGTCGGCGGGCCCGCGCTTTTGGCCGGGCGGGTGTTGCCGCCGGAGCTGAGCGGTCGGCTGGCCGCCATGCGCGCGCGCGGGGCAACGGCGCTCATCGTGCTGGAGGACGACCGCCCCCTGGGGCTGCTCGCCGTGGCGGACACGCCGCGGCCCATGGCCCGGGCCACCTTGCAGGCCCTGCGCGGGGTCGGGTTCGTCCGGCTGGGCATTCTTTCCGGCGACGAGGTCTCGGCCGTGCGCAACGTGTCGGATGCCCTCGGGCTGACGGATGTCTGGTCCGGGCTCAAACCCCAGGACAAGCTGGACGTCATCGCCGACTGGCAGGGGCAGGGCAGCAGGGTGCTCTACGTGGGCGACGGCGTGAACGACGCCCCGGCACTGGCCCGGGCGGACATCGGCGTGGCCATGGCGGCCGCAGGCACGGACGTGGCACTGGAGACGGCGGGCATGGCCCTCACCCGCGACGACATCACCCGCCTGCCGTTTCTGGTGGGGCTGGCGCGGCGCATGCTCACGGTCATCAAGGCGAACATCGGCCTGGGGCTGTTGTCCAACACCGTGGCCGTCTACGGCGGCATGACCGGGCTTTTGTCGCCCATCGCCGCCTCGCTGTTCCACAACGCCGGGAGCATCCTCGTGGTTCTGGCCTCGGCCAGCCTTCTTTTGTACAAGGACCGCACAGCCGGGGCCTTCGCCCCTGAAGCGGAAGGGAGCAAGTGATGGAGAGCGGCGAGTGCCATTGCGCGGAGCATCAGGAGACGGAGGAATTCACCAGGCTGCTCATCGAATTCTATGAGCGCTTCTCGTCCTGGGAGCAGGGCGTCGTGCGCGAGACGGGCATCACCCTGCAGCAGATGCACACCCTGGAGATTCTGGGCTCCAGCGGCGATCTGCGCATGAAGGAGCTGGCCGAGAAGATGGGCGTGACCACGGGGTCGCTCACCGTGCTGGCGGACAGGCTGGAGCGGGGCGAACTGGTGGAGCGCAAGCCCAACGCCATGGACCGGCGGTCCATCCAGGTGGGGCTGACCCCGGCGGGCAGGCGGCTTTTCGAGGAGCACCACAAGCTGCACGGGCAGCTGTCGCAGGACATGGCCGGGGCTCTTGCGCCGGAGGAGCTGCCGCTGTTTGTGGACATGCTGCGGCGCATCATCCGGCACTTCTAGGCAGCGACATCTTTAGGCAGCGGCACTTCTCGCCAGGGGCACTTCTTCTCGGCGGCGCTTTCAGGCACCGCGTCTTCTCGGTCGTCGCGATTGCGTGGAAAGGGCCTGCTGGCGTGTCATCGCGAGGGCTTTCCAGGCAGCGGCACGACTCGGCAGGGCTCCGTCTCGGCAGCGGCATTCTCGGAGAGCGACGGTCCTAGGCACTGGAAGTCTCGGAGCCACCCTGCAGCGGCGTTTCCTGGCTGGGCCTCGCCAGGAGGCGCGCTGTCGACAGGGACGATTCCCGGCAGCTCCGATTGTGTGGGGGACTGATGCGTCTCTCGATGGTTTTGCAGACCGCGCCACTTTGGGGCCGCGCTCCGTCTTGGCAGCGGCGTTATTGGGACAGCGGCGTTCTTAGTGGGGTGCGTCTCGGAATCCAACGGCAGGGGCGTGTCCGGGCGGAGGGCTTGCGAGGGGCGGCATTTTGCTGACGCCGCATCCGCACGCTGCGGCATCAGTTGAGGGCAAGCCCGCCCAACGCCTTCGGTGCGGCGCAGTCGTCCGAGCATCGTGCCCGCCACAGCTTTGCCGCGCGCAAAACCCTGCGCCCCGGCGCTGGAATTCTTCCGGCGCTAGAACTTCTCAAAGCCGCTGTCGTCGTCATCCACGTCCAGGTTCAGGTGGATGCCGCCGCCCTTCGACGCGCCGCCCTTCAACGCTGTTCCCTCCGGCGTTCTGCCGCTCTGCACGCCGCCACGCTGCGGTGAACCGCCCGGCAAAGCGCCGCCTTTGCGCACGGCGCTGGGCGCATTACGCTCTGCTGTCGCGCTGCTGGCCGCCGCCGGGCGCTTGGTTGCAGCGGCCAGGGCCTTGGGGCGCGTTGCGGCCATGCTTGGCCCGTTGCCGGTTCCCAGGCGGAAGAAGGTCATGATGTGTTGCAGACGCTGGGCCTGGCTGGAAAGCTCCTCGCTTGTCGAGGCCATTTCCTCGGAGGCCGAGGCGTTCTGTTGGATCACCTGGTCGAACTGCTGGATGGCGCGGTTGATCTGCTCGGCTCCGGAGTTTTGCTCGCCCGTGGCCGCGGCGATCTCCTGCACCAGCTCGGCCGTGCGTTCGATGTCCGGCACGAGCTTGGCGAGCATGGCGCCAGCCTTTTCGCTCACCGCGACGGTCGCATGGGAAAGCTCGCTGATCTCCGCCGCCGATCTGCCGCTGCGCTCCGCCAGCTTGCGCACCTCGGCCGCAACGACGGCGAAGCCCTTGCCGTGCTCGCCCGCCCTGGCTGCCTCTATGGCCGCGTTCAAGGCCAGCAGGTTCGTCTGCCGGGCGATCTCCTCGATGATGGAGATGCGCTCCGCGATGTTCTTCATGGCCGCCACGGCCTGGCTCACGGCCACGCCGCCTTCCTGGGCGTCCTTGGCCGCCTGCAGGGCGATGCGCTCGGTTTGATGGGCGTTCTCGGAGTTCTGGCGGATGTTCATGGCCATCTCCTCCACGCTGGAGGACACTTCCTCGATGCCCGCGGCCTGCTCGGTGGCCCCCTGCGAAAGGGTCACACTGGATTCGGAAAGCTCCTCGCTCCCGGAGGCCACGGCCTCGGACGAGGCGTTGACCTGCTGCACCACGGAGCGCAGATGCGCGGCCATTTCAGCCAGCGCCTTGACCAGTTCGCCAAGCTCGTCCTTCTGGTCCACGTCGATGCGCGCGGCCAGATTGCCCCTCGAAAGCTCGTGGGCGAAGGCCACGCCCTTGCCCAACGGCCCGGTTATGCCCTTGGCCAGGGCGAACACCAGGGCGTAGGCCAGCAAAATGGCCAGGCTGGTGAGGGCCAGGGACAAGGCGCGGGTGTGGCTGGCGCTGGCCATGCGCGCGGCCAGCAACGTGTCCAGCTCCGGCGTTGCGGCATCCCACAGGGCGGTGCTGGCCGCCAGGGCCGCCTCGCCCTGGGCGCGGAATTCCTCCAAACCAACGACGGGGTTTTCGGACTGCGACAGGGCCGTCAGGGTCTTGATGAAGGGCGCGGCGGCCTTGTCATAGGCGGCCACGGCCGGGCCGAGATTCTTGGAAAGGGTGGGGCTTGCGCCGTAGAAGTTCGCGTCCTCGTTGAGGGAGCTTTGGGCGCTGGCCAGAATGCGGCTGTGGTCTGATTCCTCAAGGTGCGAGGCGAAGACCGCGAAGGCCCGCTGATCCGCCGGGGTCAGGGGCTGGCCGCGCAGGGTGGCTTCGCCCGCGGCAAGGATGTCCGCCAGGCGCGCCTGGGTTTGCGGCAGGGCCAGCAGGGTGATGTCCATGAGGTAGTAGCTGTCCAGGTCCGGGTCGAGGATGAGGTTCGAGGTGTCGCCCGCGTGGGTGATCATGTCGCGGATGGCCTGGATGAGCGCGGCGTACTCCTTGGGCATGTCCGCTCCGGGGCCGGCCTGGCGCAGGGTCTGCCACTGGGCCTTGACCTTGGACAGGTCCAGGTGCTGGCGCTTGCGCGCGGCCAAACCCTCGGGCGTGAACTGCAGGCCCTCGCCCAAGGTGCGCCAGTTCTTCTCCACATCGGCGAGGGCGGCGTCCGCCTGGCGGGCGGTTTCGTCCCAGGCCGCGGCGGTGTTCTCGCCCGCGCGGGCGCGCAGGCCCAGGCGCTGGGCCTTGGGCACGGCCACAAGCAGCTTCTCCAGCGGGCGCTGGAAGGCGTTGCCGTCGACTTCAAGCCGGGAGGAGGCGATGGTGGCGTTGATGCCCGCGACGGTGAAGTACAGCAGCACGGCCACGGGCATGATGAAGGCGCAGCTGATGAGCAGCAGGCGCGTGCGGATCTTGGTATCACGAACCCGGCTGAACATGGCGGGATTCCTCGCTATCATGAATTTTGATAGAACGATTGCACGAAGCCGGGGACAAGTCTACACGTAGGCGTATTAGTACTTCTTATCGCGGCTAGGTATTTCAGGCTGTTGCAACATGCGCGTCCGAAACAAGGAGCAGGGGCGGGGGCTAAAGACCGCGCCGTTCCGCCTTGCCGCGCCACAGCTCGCGGGAAAGATAGCCGACGATGACGGCGTTGACCACGAACACGGCGACCCTGGCCCAGGTGACGCGCTCGAAGAGCTCGTAGATCTCGATGGGAATGTAGATGCCACCGGCAAGGGCGCCGAACCACTCGGCCCAGGTCTTGCGCAGCCAAAGCCCGGCCGCCTCCACGAAGCGCACCAGCGAATAGCCCAGGGCGGCGGCGGCCAGCAGCCACAGGCGGCTGTCCGTCAGCTTTGCCGCGGCCTCGATGAAGATGCGCGGGGTGTGGCTGGCCGGGTTCAGGTGGAACAGGCGCACGAGCTCTTCCGCGGCCTGGCCGACATCCTGGTGCAGCAGCGTCAGCAGACCGCAGCCGGCCGCAAGGACCAGCACGCCCTTGGCTGTCTCCAGCAGCGCCACCAGCTTCAGTCCGGTGCGTGTCCGCGTGGCGTCTTCGGTCATGGGAGCATCCTGTTGCTGTGTGGTGCGTGGAGCAGGCAAGGAGCGCCGCCCCTTGAACCCCGCTGGGGGAAATGCTTTCCACCAGCCTCCCTCAAAGGGGGAGCGGGAGGAGCAGAGCGCGCTTCCAGCATCGCGAAAGGGAGATGTCTCCTTATTTCGGGGCCTGGGCGGCGGCCGTGGTGCAGGGCGCTTCCTTCACCGCGTAATGGAGAGGCGGTTGGGCTCAGGCCCCTTGGCCGCCGGAGGCGCTGCGCAAAATATCCTCCACCAGAAGCGGCATGCCCCGGCAGGGATCGGCCTTGAGCGAGAGCGCCTGCTTGGGGCACTTGCTCACGCAGGCCCCGCAGCCCATGCACCGCGCGGTCTTGATCTGCAGCATGCGCTCGCGCGCCTTCAGCGCTCCGAACTGGCAGAACGTGGCGCAGTTGCCGCAGCCCACGCATTTTTCCGCATCCACCTGCACCACGTAGCCGGATGAGGCGAGCATGTTCACGCCGTGGCGCTGGGCGGCCATGGCTCCGCAACAGCAGGAGCAGCAGTTGCAGATGGCGTAGAAGCGCCCCAGGGCCACGTCCTTGAAGAAGGCGTGGTGCACGTGTCCGCGGGCGTTCTCGGCCTTCAATATGGCCACGGCCTCGTCGGCGTCGATGCGCCGGGCGCGCTTCTTGTGGTGCTCCAGCACCATGCCCGCAAAGGGCTCGCCCATGACCATGCACACGTCCATGGGCGTGCAGGGATTGGGGCGCGCGGCGCGGCAGGGGCAGTCGAAGACCACGATGTGCTCCGGATTCTTGAGCACGATGTCGCGCGCGAGCTGATAGGGCACGACGCTTTCCGGCTGGGTGACGGTCACCTCGCGGCCGATTTTGACGAGCTTGATGACCTCGTCCGTGGGCATGACCTTGCCGTGGTAGGTGTCCGCGAAGCGGATGCCCGTGGCGGCGCGGCTGGCCTTTTGGGCCTTGCGGCGCTTTTCGACGCGTGAGGGGAGGAGCTTGTCGAGCCAGCGGGCCCCCCTGGCCAGGAACTTGACCAGGGGGTGCTCGCCGGTGATGAGGCGGACGTAAAGGTACGGCCAGCGCAGGTAGAGGTAGCCGTGCAGCTTCTTTCCGGTGCTGAATCCAAGGCCGTCGGCTTCAGCGAAGAAGCGGCGCGCCGAGGGCTTGAGCAGCAGTCGGAAGGGGTTCACGGCTTCGTCTCCCGGCTATTTTTCGCTCTCGGCCTTGAGGGAGGAGCCACGCATGGTGTGGCGCTTCTGGGCGGAGAGCACGGCCTTGCGCAGGCGGATGGACAAGGGCGTGACCTCGACCAGCTCGTCCTCGCGGATGAAGTGGATGGCGCGCTCAAGCGTCATGGGCTTCACCGGGGTCAGGGTGCAGGCCTCGTCCTTGCCGGAGGCGCGCATGTTGGAGAGCTTCTTCTCCTTGGACGGGTTCACGTCGATGTCGTTCTCGCGGCTGTGCTCGCCCGCGATGAGTCCTTCATAGATGGGGTCGCCGGGAACCACGAAGAGCTGGCCGCGCGGCTCCAGGTTGAACAGGCCGTACGTCACGCCGACGCCGGAGCGGTCGGCCACGATGGAGCCGGTGAAGCGGGTGGGGAAGTCGCCCCGGTATTCGCCGTAGCCCTCAAGGTAGGAGTTCATGATGCCGGTGCCCTTGGTGTCCGTCAAAAACTCGTCGCGATAGCCGATGAGCCCGCGGGAGGGCACGCTGAACTCGATGCGCACGCGGCCCTTGCCGTTGTTCACCAGGTTCACCATGCGGCCTTTGCGGATGGACAGCTTCTCGGTGACGATGCCCATGAAGGTCTCGTCGCAGTCCACGTACACGCGCTCGATGGGCTCGGTGAGCCTGCCCTGCTCGTCGCGCTTGTAGATGACTTCCGGGCGGCCCACGGTGAGCTCGAAGCCCTCGCGGCGCATGGTCTCGATGATGATGGCCATCTGGAATTCGCCGCGGCCCTTGACGATGAAGCTGTCGCGGTCCTCGGCGTCTTCCACGCGGATGGCCACGTTCTGCAGGGCTTCCTTCATCAGGCGTTCGCGGATCTTGTTGCTCTGCACGAACTTGCCCTCGCGGCCGGCCAGGGGCGAGGTGTTGATGCCGAAGCGCATGCTGACGGTGGGCTCGTCCACGGTGATGCGGGGCAGGGCCTGCGGATTGTCGCGGGTGCAGATGGTGTCGCCGATGTGCACGTCGTCGATGCCGGCGAGCACGGCGATGTCGCCGGGGGTGGCTTCGTCGACGGCGGCCAGCTGCACGCCGTCGTACACCTGCAGCTTGGAGACCTTGAGGGCCTTGGGGGTGCCGTCTTCGCCGATGCACGCGAGCGCGTCGGAGGACTTGACCACGCCGTTGACCACTTTGCCGATGGCAAGGCGGCCGAGGTAATCGGAGTAGCCCAGGTCGCAGACGATCATCTGGAAGGGCGCGTCGGCGTCGTAGGTGGGCGCCGGGATCTTCTCGATGATGGCGTCGAACACCGGGTGCAGGTTTTCGCCGCGGCCTTCCAGGGTGGTCTGGGCGATGCCTTCGCGGCCGATGGCGTAAAGGACGGGAAATTCAAGCTGGTGCTCGTCCGCGCCCAGGTCGATGAACAGGTCGTAAACCTCGTTCAGCACTTCCTCGGGGCGGGCGTCGCCGCGGTCGATCTTGTTCACGATGACGATGATGGGCAGCCCGCCGTCCAGGGCCTTCTTCAGCACGAAGCGGGTCTGGGGCAGGGGGCCTTCGCTCGCGTCCACAAGAAGAATGGCGCCGCCGGCCATGGCCAGGCTTCGTTCCACTTCGCCGCCGAAGTCGGCGTGGCCCGGAGTGTCGATGATGTTGATCTTGACGCCCTTCCAGCGCACCGAACAGTTCTTGGCGGCGATGGTGATGCCGCGCTCGCGCTCAAGATCCATGTTGTCCATGACGCGGTCGTCGACCTGCTGGTTCTCGCGGAACACGCCGCTCTGACGGAAGAGGCCGTCAACCAGAGTGGTCTTGCCGTGGTCAACGTGGGCTATGATGGCGATATTGCGCAGATTTTCATTGCGGGCGATCTTCATGCGGGAAAATTCCTTTGGGCTGTGTTACGAGGTGGGGAAAACATACAAGACGAGAGTAACCGGACAATGGCGCTTGGGCAACAGCATGGTGACGGCCTCCTGGTGAGGCGCGCTGACCGTGAGCTGCGCTGTTTGGGAATACAAAAACCCCGTCCCGCAGGGGCGGGACGGGGCGCTTGAAGCCGGATGTGATTATGCCGGCGTTCCGAAGCGGCTAGTAGTCGCGACGGGGGCGGGGCTGACGCTCCTGAGCTTCGTTGATGCGAAGCGCGCGGCCGCCGATTTCCTTGCCGTTGAGGGCGTCGATGGCCTGCTTGGCGGAGGCGTCGTCCATCTCCACGAAGCCGAAGCCACGGAAGCGGCCGGTCTCGCGGTCGTTGATGAACTTCACAGACATGACCTCGCCGTACTGAGCGAACAGGTTACGCAGGTCGTCCTCGGAGGCGCTGAAGGGAATGTTGCCGACATAGATGGACTTGGCCATAAAAATCTAAGCTCCTGAAATGATTCTAAAAGTTTGCGTCGTTGTCAGTCAGCGCACAAGCATCCTTCCTTAACGACAAGTGAACGCCAGCTTTGAGCCGCATCCTTCGTGATGTCAAGAAAAAAATGTGGTTCAATGTTTGCATGATAGCGTTTCGCAGCCAGATTCTGTCAAAATTGCCCCCGCCGAGGGGGCGCAATGCGTACCCGCCATGAGCGCCATGGTGTCGTCCGGCCGGGAAAGCCGGGCCTTGGCGGGAGCCCTGGGAGGGGAGACGCGAAACCACGTTCGCTTGGAGGCCCACATGATGAAGACCATCCGACCTATTATCCTTGTTGCGCTTTGCGCCCTTGCCGGGTGTGCGTACATGCCGCTTGGCGAGTCGCAGCGCGTCCACTCCGAGGCGCCGCCCGCTGGCCAGTCCAAGCAGTACGCCGGCAAGCAGGACCGCCCGCGCACCGTGTACCGCACCCAGCCCGGACAGGTGGATCCCAAGACCCAGCCCTACTCGGTCATGGGCAAGACGTACTGGCCGGTGCAGTCGGCCATGGGCTTCCGCGAGGAAGGTCTTGCCTCCTGGTACGGCATAGATTTCCACGGCAAAAAGACAGCCACGGGCGAAACGTACGACATGTTCAGCGTTTCCGCCGCGCACAAGACCCTGCCCCTGGGCACCAAGGTGCGCGTGACCAACCTGGACAACGGGCGCGAGCTGGAACTGGTGGTGAACGACCGCGGACCCTTCGTGGATGGCCGCATCATCGATCTTTCGTACGCCTCGGCCCGGCTTCTGGGCATGGCCGACAACGGCGTGGCCCACGTGCGGGTGGAGGGCGTGGCCGACAACCCGGTCATCGCGAGCGGCAGCTACAAGGGCGTGGCCGTGGCCTCGGCCGAGAGCCCGCCGCGCAAGCCCAAGAGCTATGGCGAGAAGAACCTGGACGACGAGCCTGTCAAGAACTCCAGGCCGGCGCGCGCCAAGGCGCCCGTGGTGGCGAGCAAGGCGCAGAGCGCTTCGCAGCAGCAAATGGCTGAGCAGAGCCCGGCAATGAGCGAGGGCGGCGTGCACTTCAGCGTGCAGGTGGGCGCCTTTGCCCAGGACGAGAACGCCCGCAAGGTCAAGGACCGCCTGGTGCAGTCCGGCTTCCGCGGTGCGCGCGTGGTTCGCGCCGTGCGCGGCGACCGCGAACTCTCCGTGGTGCAGGCGGGCAGCTTCAACGCCCGCGAGGAAGCCGAAGAGGTGCTGCGTTCCCTGAAGGACGAGTTCCCGTCGAGCTTCATCAATATCGGAGCGTAGGCTGACGCTGGCGGCAATGTGAACGTGGGGTGCGTCCGCCTTCGGGCGGGCGCGCCATTTTCGCGCGCTAGGCGCTGACCGCGCGGCGCCGGGCCTTGCCTGAAGAATCCGCATGGGCTACAGAAGAGCCGAGGCCTTGGCCCGCCAATTTTTTGCCGGGCCTTAGAAGCAGTATGGAGGGATGCGGCATGGCGCAGAAGATTTCCGAAGTGAACGGCGTGCCCCTGGGCAGCATCCGCAACCGCAACGAAGAGCGGGTGGCCAAGCTCATGCCCGCGGTGCTGCGCGAGTACCTGGACTACAAGCCGTCCTACCTGGATATTCAGGACATCTACGCCCTGACTCTGAACAACCTGCCCCCGCGCTACAAGCAGAGCGGCTCCATCGTCATCCACGAGAGCGTGAGCGATGCGGAGATCATGCGCGAGCTGCGCGCGGCCATAGCCCGCGTGGAAAAGGCGCCCACGGGCAAGGGCGAAGACTAGCCCTTTTTCTCGGCCTTGACTTCGTCCCAGAGGCGGTTCTTGTCCTCAAGCCCCATTTCCAGAAGATCAAGCCCGCGCTCGCGGGCCAGTTCCTCCATGCGTGCGTAACGCGCCAGAAACTTCAGGTTGGCCGAGTCCAGGGCCGCGTTGGCCTTGATGCCGCGCCTGCGCCCCAGCTCCACCAGGGTGAACAGCGCGTCGCCGAACTCCTCCTCCATGCGCCCGGCGTCGTTGCTTGCGCAGGCTTCCTCATACTCCTTCCACTCGGCGTCGAACTGGGCGCGGGCGTCCTCGTCCTTTTCCCAGGTGAAGCCCAGGCGCGCGGCCTTGGCGTGGATGCGATAGGCCTTGAGCAGGGGCGGCAGGCCCACGGGCAGGGAGTCGTAAGCCCCGTTCACCTTGCCGTTGCCGGCCTTTTCCCCGCGCTTGATGCGCTCCCAGTTGCGCAAAAGCTCTTCCTGGTTCGCCACCACGGTGTCGCCGAAAACATGGGGATGCCGGCGGATCATTTTGGCGGCGTTCTGCGTCACCACGTCGCCCAGGTCGAACTGCCCGGCGCGCGCGGCCAGGGTGGCCTGGAACAGCAGCAGAAAAAGCACGTCGCCCAGTTCCTCGCAGGTTTCGGCCGGGTCGTCGGCGCGGATGGCCGAGACGAGTTCGAAGGATTCCTCGATGATGTAGTCGCACAGGCTTTTGGGGGTCTGCTTCTGGTCCCAGGGGCAGCCGCCGGGGCCGAGCAGGGCGTCGATGACTTCTTGAATCTTGGCGATCGAAAGGGCGTCCGGGTTCACGGCTCCGTCTCCTTGGAAAGCGCCTGCGGCAGGGGCCGGGCGTCAGATGTTGTGCTTGTCTTTTGTCTTTTTGTGCTGCTGGGGCGGCTGTTGCGGCAGCGCCTTGTGCGTTGGCGGGGGCAGCGGGGCCGGCTTGGGCAGGGCGAAGCCGCCCTCTTGCAGCGTCTCGCGGATGGGCTCCGGCGTGAAGTTGGCCAAAAGCACCAGCGCGGGGTCCGTCTTCTGGGCGAAGGCCGATTGCTTGACCACCATGGTGCCGGGCAGCACGGCCTTGAGCAGCAGCAAAAGCACCAGGGAGAGCAGCAGGCCTTCCACCGCGCCGAAGCCTGCGCCGGCGATCTTGTCCACCACGGTGAGCATGGCCACCTTGAGCACGTCCTGCATGAAGCGCACGAGGAACCACAGCGCCACCAGGGTGCCTATGAAGGTGATGAGGTAGCTTAGGGCCTGCACCGTGCCCTGGTTGGCGATGTAGACCTTGAGGTGCGGCACGAAGATGCCGTGCAGGTGCGAGGCCACAAAAAGCCCGATGAAAACCGAACACAGGGAGACGGCCTCTTTGATGAGCCCCCGGTGGTAGCCCCGGAAGGCCACGAGGCCGATGATCGCGATGATGATGATGTCCAGGGAATTCATGGTCCCTCGCCGTTCGTGGGCTGACTGGTGAGGCCAGCGTTGTTCATGGCCTCTTTCTGGCCCAGAGAAGTAGCAGACACGAGCGGGAAAGGGAAGTGTTCCTGCCGGGCTTGGCGCGCTTGCGGTTGTGCTGCCCCGGCTTTTCGGTTAGGGCACGCGGATACAACATTTTTCAGGGGGCGATTGGCCGATGCGCTTGATCGAAACGGGCCTGCCTGGGCTTGTGCTCTTGGAGCCCAAAGTCTTCCGCGACGAACGCGGCTTTTTCCTGGAGACCTACAGCGAGGCCGCCTTCGACGCCCTGGGCATCCGCGCCCGTTTCGTGCAGGACAACCACGCCTATTCCACGCAGCAAAATGTCGTGCGCGGGCTGCACTTCCAGCGCCCGCCCTTTGCCCAGGCCAAACTGGTGTGGGTGGTGCGCGGCAGCGTCCTCGACGTGGCCGTGGACCTGCGGCGCGGCTCGCCGACCTTTGGCCGGCACTATTGCGTGGAGCTTTCGGCCGAGAACATGCTGCGGCTTTTTCTGCCCAAGGGCTTTGCCCACGGCTACGCCACCCTCGCGCCGGACACGGAATTTCTCTACAAGGTGGACGCCCCCTACGCCCCCCAGGCGGACGCGGGCATTTTGTGGAACGACCCGGACATCGGCGTTCCCTGGCCCAGCGCGGACCCCGTGCTCTCGCCCAAGGACCGCCTGCTGCCCCGGCTCAAGGATTTCGATTCGCCCTTCGTCTTCGAGCCGCCGCTTGCGGATGCCGGCGGCGCGGCAATAAACCCCCAACCCCAGCGGGGTGAAGCATGTCGATGAAACCCAGCGCTCCGGGCAAGGCTCCGGCCCGTCATGCGGTGATTCTGGCGGGCGGCTCCGGCACGCGGCTGTGGCCGTTGTCGCGGTCGTTGTTTCCCAAGCAGCTTCTGGCGCTCAACGGCGACATGACCCTGCTGCAGCAGACCGCGAGCCGCGTGCTGGAAAGCTTTCCGCCCGAGAATGTCTGGGTGGTGACCAACGAGGAGCACGTGTTCGAGGTGCGCAGCCAGCTCAAGGGACTGAACCCGGTGCTGGACGGCCACGTCTTGTCCGAGCCGCTGGCGCGCAACACCCTGCCCGCCATTCTGCTGGCGCTTGGCAGCATTGTGCCCCGGCAAAACGATGAAGACGCCGACCTGGCCGCCGCCGACGTCGTGGCCGTGTTCCCCTCCGACCATCTGGTGGAAGATCTGGCGGGCTGGCGGGCCTCCCTGGACCAGGGCATGAATCTGGCCGCTGCCGGGCGTTTCGTCACCTTCGGGGTCACGCCGCGCAAGCCCGAGACCGGCTACGGCTACATCGCCCGCAGCGAGCGCCTGGAAGAAGGCGCCTATGCCGTGGAGTGCTTCATCGAGAAGCCGAAGCTCGAAAAAGCCATGGAGTTTCTCAAGAGCGGCCGCCACTACTGGAACAGCGGCATGTTCGTGTTCCGCGCCGGGAACTTTTTGGAGGCCGTGCGGGCCCACGCGCCCGAGCACTGGTCCTGGTGGCGCGGCCGGGACGAAAAGCCGCTGACCGCTGGCTACGGCGCGCTGAAGAATCTTTCCGTCGACTACGGCATTGTGGAAAAAATCACGAATATCGCCGTGGTCGAGGCCCGCTTCGACTGGGATGACCTGGGCAACTGGGAGGCCATCTACAATCTGGGCAAGAAGGACGGGAACGGCAACGTCATTCAGGGCGACGTGCTGGCCATAGACTGCCGCGACTGCCTGCTCATCTCCAAGGGGGGCAAGCTCGCCGTGGTGGGGCTTTCCGGCATGATCATGATTCAGACCCGCGACGCGACCCTGGCCTGTCCGCTCACCGATGTGCAGCGGGTCAAGGAGGTCGTGGCGCTGCTCAAGTCCCAGGGCAGCCAATTGGTGGAGAGCCACTTAACCGTGAAACGCCCTTGGGGCAGTTATTCGGTTCTGGAGGAAGGACCCTATTACAAGATCAAGCGCATCGAGGTGTTGCCGGGCGCGCGCCTGAGCCTGCAGATGCACCACCACAGAAGCGAGCATTGGGTCGTCGTTTCCGGCGCGGCCCTGGTGGAGATCGGCGGGGAGGAGCGCCTGCTTGTGGAGAATCAGGCCGTGGACATCGCCAAGGCCACCACGCACAGGCTGGCCAATCCGGGCAAGGTGCCGCTGGAGATCATCGAGATCCAAAGCGGCCCGTATCTGGAAGAGGATGATATCGTACGCTTTGATGACGAATACGGGCGGGTGAAACACGAGAACTCGTGAATTATTTCCTAAGCTCTTGACACGCAAGAGCATGGTCCTTTATGAAAACGCAGTTTTTCGTGGCGAAATTTGACCAGTAACTACTAGGAGCGATGGGGCGAGGTTATGGAGGAAAAGAAACAGTGCAAGGGGTGTGGGGGGGCGTTGCCCTTCGTGATCGGCTTTGTGGCCGCAGTGATCGCAGGCTGGGTTCTCTTCCCTGATTTGATATACAGCAAGAAGACGCAGCCCGTCCGCTTCAGCCACAAAATCCACCAGGAACAGGGCATGGAGTGTTCGAGCTGCCATACCTTCCGGGACGACGGCTCCTACGCCGGCATCCCGACCAACGAGAAGTGCATGGAGTGCCATGCCGACGTTGTGGGCAGCGATCCGGCGGAGCAGGTCTATGTCGAGAAGTACGCCAAGACGGGCAAGGAAGTTCCTTGGCTCATCTACCAGTACCAGCCCGACAACGTAATTTTTAGCCACAAGGCGCACGAGTCCTTGGAGTGCACGTCCTGCCACCCCGACATGGGGAAGAACGATACTCCGCCGGTCTACTACGAGAACAGGCTGTCCGGGTACAGCAAGCAGACCATGAAAATGTGGAAGTGTGAACGCTGCCATGCCGAAAACGGCGTCAGCAATGCCTGCCACGTCTGCCACAAGTAAAAGAGGGGTGCGTAAGATGGGTTTGGATCGCAGAGGATTCGTCAAATTAGTCGTGGGAGGCGTTGCAGGCACCCTGTTTACGCCTGTCATCTGGCAGGGCCTGGACGATGCGTCCATCTGGTCCCAGAACTGGGGCTGGATTCCGCGTGTGCCCAAGGGCGAGGTGAAAGCCAAGTCCGCGTTGAGCAAACTTTGCCCCGCCGGTTGCGCCGTGAAGGTCAAGACCGTTGGCGGGCAGCCTTTCGCCGTCACCGGCAATACCGAAAACCCCATGAGCAAGGGCGGCGTGTGTCCCGTTTGCGCGGGCGGCGCCCAGCTCATGTACAGCCCGGCTCGCGTCAAGTCGCCCATGAAGAAAGTGGGCGAGGGCAAGTACGAGGCCATCAAGTGGGAAGACGCCGAGGCCATGCTCGTTGAGAAGCTGACCCCGCTCAAGGGCCAGGACGGCAAGATCGCCGCCATCAGCGGCGACGAGACCGGCACCGCCAACGAAGTGCTGAGCGCCATGCTCGCGGGCCTGGGCAGCACCGGCTACTATGTCATGCCCGGCGAGATGTTCACCGCCAGCAAGGGCGTGAAGCTCATGGGCGGCAACGGCCAGCCCGGCTTCGACATCGAGGGCGCGGACCTGGTGCTCATGATCGGCGCGGACGCGCTGGACTCCTGGGGCGCCACCGTGGCCAACCAGAAGGCCTTCGCCGCCACCCGCCCCACCGGGGCCGAGGCGACCGCCCAGTTCGTTTACGCCGGCCCGGTGCTGAACAGCACCGCAAGCGTCTGCGACAAGTTCCTTGCCGTGCCGCCCACGGCCACCACCGCCTTCTCCCTGGCGCTGGCCAATGCGCTCATCAACGCGGGCGCGGTTTCCTCCGCGTCCGACTTCGGCGATTACAAGGCGCTGGCCGCCAAGTACACGCCCGAGGTGTTCGAGAAGGCCACCGGCCTCAAGGCCGAGGTGCTGAAAGACCTCGCCGCCAAGATCAAGGCCGCCAAGGCCCCTCTCGTCATCGCCGGCGCTTCCTTCGGCCAGGGCGCTGGCGCGCTCGACTTCGTCGCTGGCGCTTCGCTCAACGTGCTTCTGGGCCGCGTGGGCCAGAAGGGCGGCATGACGCTTCTGCCCGCAGCTCCCAAGGCCATCGCCTCCGCCACCGACCGCGAGAACGCCAAGGACGCCGCGAGCTTCCTGGCCTCCGTGGCTACCGGCAAGGCCGCGCCGGGCGCGCTGCTGATCTACGAGGCCAATCCGGCCTACGCCCTGCCCCAGGCGGGCGACATGGCCAAGGCCATGGGCAACATCGGCTTCAAGGTCAGCTTCAGCACCTACATGGACGAGACCGCGGCCCTGGCCGACCTCATCCTGCCCGCTCCGCATCCTTACGAGCGTTTTGACGACGCCATGAACCCTTACGGCGTCTCCAAGCCGACCTACCTGGCCGGCAAGCCCGTGGTGGCCAAGCCCGTCATGGACTGCAAAGACCCCGTGGACGTGCTGCTCGCCGCCGCCGGCAAGCTCGGCTTGTCCCTCGGCTTCGACACCTACGCCGACGTCATCAAAGCCAAGGCCAAGGCCGTTGGCGCGGACTTCGACGCGCTGGCCAATGGCGGCATCTGGAACGGCGAGCCCAAGGGCGGCAGCCTGTCCCTGGGCGCGGCCGCGCTTGCCAAGGCCCCCGCGGCCAAGGCCGACGACAAGGCCGTGGCTTTGGCCCCGGTGAGCAAGCTGGCTTACGGCACCGCCTCCCTGGCCACGCCGCCCGCCAACCTGCTGGTCGTGCGCGACACCGAACTGCTGGGCAAGGACCTGCTTGTCCAGATGAACGCCGCCACCGCCAAGAAGCTTGGCGTGGCCAGCGGCAACAAGGTCAAGCTCTCCGCCGGAACCGGCGAGGTGAAGGCCCTTGTCCATGTGAACGAGGGAGTGGCCGCCGATACGGTCGCCATGCTCCTGGGCTTCGGCCGCAGCGCTTGGGACGAGTTCACCAAGGGCAAGGGCGATAACGTCTACAAGATCCTCACGGTGAGCGACGAAGCAGGCACGGGCCTGAAGGTGTGGGCTGGTTCCACCGTCACCGTCGCCAAAATCTAGGGGGAACCACCATGTCTGGACACGCTGTAAAAGAATTCAATATCACGTGGGGAATGGTCATCGACCTGGACAAATGCACGGGCTGCGGCGCGTGCATGACCGCCTGCCAGGTCGAGAACAACATCGCCCCCATGGTCGACGCTTCGAACAAGCTGCGCACCTTGAGCTGGATGCTTGTGTTCGAAATGTCCAATAAGAAGGCGGCCCCCGAGGCCGAGATCGCCTACCTGCCCCGTCCCTGCATGCAGTGCGGCAATCCCGCCTGCGTGCCCGTGTGCCCGGTTGTGGCCACGGACAAGAACGAGGAAGGCGGCATCGTCAGCCAGATCTACCCGCGGTGCATCGGCTGCCGGTACTGCATGGCCGCCTGCCCGTACCATGCCCGCTACTTCAACTGGGAAGATCCCATTTTCCCGAAGGGCATGGAGAAGGCGCTGTCTCCCAACACCTCCGCCCGTCCGCGCGGCGTGGTTGAGAAGTGCAACTTCTGCCACACCCGCTTCATGAAGGCCAAGGACAAGGCCCGCCAGGAAGGCGGCAACCCGGAGGCCCTGGCCGACGGCGCGTACATGCCCGCTTGCGCGGAAGTGTGCCCCACCGGCGCCATCACCTTCGGCGACTTGAAGAACCCGGAGCACAAGGTGCACGAGCTGGCCAAGGGCGAAAACGCCTTCCGCCTGCTGGAGAAGCTTGGTCTGGCTCCCCAGGTGTACTACGTGAGCAAGCGCGAGTGGGTGCGCAAACTGGGCGACAACTACGCCGCCACCGGCAAGGCCGGGGCTGAAAAGAAGCATTCCTAGGGGGCGCAACAATGGATAGAGCACTCTTTCCCGATGGCGTGGAGCGCTGCTCCTTCGGCAAATTCGCGTTGTGGATGGCATTCATCACGGCCTTCTTCCTGTTCGGCCTGTATGCGATGATCGTCATCTTTGCGAAAGGCATCGTGGTTACCGGACTGGACAACTACTTCGGATTCGGCTTGTGGATCACCTTCGACTTGGCGGTCATCGCCTTGGGCGCTGGTGCGTTCTTCACCGGATTCCTCAAGTACATCCTGAAAATCGACCAGCTTAAGAACATCATCAACCTGACGGTCATCGTCGGGTTCATCTGCTACTCGGGCGCCATGCTCGTGCTCACCATGGACATCGGCCAGCCGATCCGCGCATGGTTCGGCTACTGGCACCCGAACGTCCACTCCATGCTGACGGAAGTCATCTTCTGCATCACCTGCTACTGCCTGGTGCTCGTCATCGAGTACGTGCCCCTGATTCTTGAGCAGAAGCAGCTGAACAAGATTCCCTTCCTGCACCACCTCGCCCACAACATGCACGTGAACATGGCGCTCTTCGCCGGAATCGGCGCGTTCTTGTCCACGTTCCACCAGGGTTCCCTGGGCGGCATGTACGGCGTGCTCATCGGCCGCCCCTACGCCTTCCGCGAGGGCTTCTTCATCTGGCCCTGGACCTTCTTCCTCTTCGTGCTTTCCGCCGTGGGCTGCGGCCCCATCTTCACGGTCCTGGTCTGCACCTTCATGGAGAAGCTCACCGGCCGCAAGCTCGTTGACTTCAAGACCAAGGCCCTGATGGGCAAAATCGCCGGCACCATGCTCACCGTCTACATCTTCTTCAAGATTCTGGACACCTGGGCCTGGGCCAACAACTACCTGCCCAGCGTCGGCATGACCTTCGATCAGATGTTCTACGGCGTCATCTACGGCAAGTGGCTGATGTTCACCGAGATCATCCTCTGCGGTCTGGTTCCGGCCATCATGCTCATCACCCCGAGCATCCGCAACAACCCGACCCTGCTGTACACCGCGGGCATCCTGGACTGCATCGGCATCACCCTGAACCGCTACCTGTTCACGGTTCAGGCCATCGCCATCCCCTTGCTGCCCTTCGACAACTGGCAGACCTACGCCCCCAACTGGGCGGAGTGGGCCACCAGCGGCATGATCGTTGCCTACGGCTTCCTGGTCATGAGCCTCTCGTACCGCTACCTGCCCGTGTTCCCCCAGGAACGCGCCATGAACAAGTAGCCTTCAGGCTGCCATCCGCCTCACCAAGAGCCCGGCCGCAAGGTCGGGCTCTTTTTTTGCGCCGCACGGCGTTTAAAATAGTTCATGATTCTGGACAGGTGGATTCCAGCAACATGTGCCCTGGACCTGTGTCGGTGCTGTAACTTTTCGCATGCGCACAGCGTATGGGTATATGAAGGCAACAGCCGCCACTGCTGACGCACGAAACCAACCCCCTCTGCTGTTCGCTCCCGTGCTGACTGGATGAATTGGCTATGGCTGTTCCAAAAGCATGGAGGGACAAGACATGTCCGTTACAATCTCTTCCAAGAAACGCCACAGCCAGTTGTTGCGTGATGCTGCGATGCTGCGGGCGCCGCAATACGCCCGCGTCTCGGCAGACGCTTCGGAAATTCGGAGCTGCATCACGTGCGGAAAAATCATCCCCGCCGCTGGGCTCTGCGACGAGTGTCAGATTATCTTCAAACTCGGCATGGCCTATGTCGCGGAGCACGTCGTGGGCAAGAGCCTTGAGGCCGGGGACCAGAACGTTGCGGCATTGAGCGGCATGACGGGGGAGCGGTCTTTCTGAGGGGGGCGTCTCGCCACTGCCGTGGCGGAGCATGTGGACGCATGCGGCAGCAGCACGGCAAATGCGCTTGGCAGGCGCGGCAAAGAGCGCACGATTTCCTAGTGAAGACACTTCGCCAGACGTTGCCGTTCTCGTGACAAACGGCTGGTCCGCTTTCTGCCCGTTGGCGTGACCTGCCGCCCCGGGTTCAAGGGGCAACGCCCCTTTCTCATCCTACTTCTTCTCTTCGTCCGTGCCCTTGCGCAGCGCTATGTCGCGCAGCCCCTGGCGCAAATCCACCTTGGACTCGAATTTGCCGGTGCGGATGAGCCCCCAGGCGCGCCGCATGAAGTCGAGCGCGCGTTCGACGCGGGCGCAGCAGCGCTCGTGCCGGGCCTGGATGCGCGCGGTGAGCCGTACGTACCATGTCCAGCGCGAGAGAAAGCCGTGGACGCGGCCGAGGCCTTTCTCCACAAACGCCCCGGCCCAGGCCCAGCGCGGGTGATTGCGGATGTGCGCCACGAGCCCCTTGAAGCCATGCTTGCCCATGAACTTATTGAACTCGTCCATGTAGGTGTAGAACACCGGGGTGAGGTAGAGCGTGACCACCTGGGAGAAGATCAGGCCGCCCACGACCACGAGGCCGAGGGGCCTGCGCGCCTGTGCCCCGGCGCCGAAGCCCAGGGCGATGGGCATGGCGCCCATGATGGCGGCCATGGTGGTCATCATGATGGGCCGGAAGCGCACCCGCGAACCCTCGAACGCGGCCTCGGCCGGGGCCATGCCTTTTTTCTCGGCCTCGATGGCGAAGTCCACCACCATGATGGCGTTCTTTTTGACGATGCCGATGAGCATGATGATGCCGACGAAGCCGTACAGGTTGAGCTCGGAGCGGAACACCAAAAGCGAGAGCAGCCCGCCCATGGCGGCCGAGGGCAGGCCGGAGAGGATGGTGATGGGGTGGATGAAGCTTTCGTACAGGCAACCCAGGATGATGTAGATGACGACGATGGCCACCAGCAGCAGGAAGCCCGCCGTGCCCATGGAGCCCTTGAAGGAGCTGGCCGTGCCCTCGAAGACCGCGTTCACCGTATCGGGCAGGGTCTTGTGCGCGGTGTCCTGCACGCGGGTCATGGCGTCGCCCAAGGAAACGCCGGGCGCGAGGTCGAAGGAGATGCTGACCGCGGGCAGCTGGCCGGAGTGGTTCACCGTGATGGGGCCTGTGCCCTCCTTGGCGTCCACCAGGGCGTCCAGGCGCACCAGCTTGCCGGCCTTGGAGCGCACATAGAGCATGGAGAGCGCGCGCGGGTCCTGGCGGAATTCGGGCAGCAGCTCCAGAATGACCTTGTAGGAGTCGTTCTCCGCATAGATGGTGGAGATTTGCCGGCCCGCATAGGCCGAGTACATGGCGGTCTCGATGGACTCCGCCGTGACGCCCAGGGTGGCGGCCAGGTCGCGGTTGATCTTGAGGTCCACCTGGGGCGCGTTCACCTGCAGGTCGCTGGTCACGTTGGACAGGCCCTTGACCTTGCCCAGCGCCGCCACAAGCTCGTTGGACGCCTTGTAGAGCACGTCGGTATCGGGCGAGAGCAGGGTGAACTGGTACAGGCCCTTGCTGGGCTTGCCGCTCATGCGGATCATGGGCGGGTTCTGCACGAAGGCGAGCAGGCCCGGCTGCGACTGGAAATTCGGCTGCAGTCTGGCCAGCACCTCGTCGGCCGTGGACTTGCGGTGCTCGTTCAGAAACACGGCGATGTAGCCCTGGTTGGTGGTGCCAACGCCCACGATCTGGATGGCGTCGCGCACGTCCCGGTCCTTGAGCAGCATGGGGGTGATGGCGTTCTGGGCCTTGGCCTGGTCCTCGAAGGAGACGCCTTGCGGCCCCTCGACGATGCCGAAGAGGTAGCCCATGTCGTCGGAGGGCAGAAAGCCCTTGGGCACCACCACAAAGAGCACGATGGTGAGCACGAAGAGCGCCCCAGCGCCGATCATGGTCTTGCGCCGGTGGTCGATGGCCAGGTGCAGGGTGCGGCGATAGAACGCCAGGATCTTTTCATAGAGCGGGTCGCTGTGCTCCAAATGGCTGCCGGGCTTGAGCCAGCGCGAGCAGAGCATGGGGGTCAGCGTCAGCGAGACCACGCCGGACACAAGAATGGCCGCGGTGATGACCACGGCGAATTCGTTGAGTATTTTTCCTATGATGCCGGGCATGAACAGGATGGGCACAAACACCACGGCCAGGGAGATGGTCATGGAGAGGATGGTGGGGCCGATCTCCTTGGCGCCGTCGAGGGCGGCCTCGATGGGCGATTTGCCCATTTCCATATGCCGCACCACGTTTTCGAGCATGACGATGGCGTCGTCCACCACAAAGCCCACGGCGAGGGTGAGGGCCATGAGCGAGAAGTTGTCCAGGGTGAAGTGGAAGAAGTACATGACCGCGAAGGTGGCGATGATGGAGAAGGGGATGGCCACGGCGGAGATGACGGTGCCGGGGATGTTGCGCAGGAACAAGAACACCACGAGCACCACCAGCGCCACGGAAAGCTCCAGCGTGAACTTCACGTCGTTCACGCTTTCCTTGATGGCCTTGCTCATGTCGTAGACTTCGTGCAGCTCTATGGCCGCGGGCAGCTGCCTGCGGATGAGCGGCAGCTGGGTGTTGATGCGATCCACCACGTCGATGGTGTTGCTGCCAGGCTGGCGCTTGATGGCGATGAAGATGGTCTTGTCGTGGTTGAGCCACGAGCCGGACTTGACCGTCTGCGCGCTGGAGAGCACCTGCCCCAGGTCCTCCAGGCGCACCGGGGTGGCCGTGGCGTTGTCGTAGGCCACGATGACCGGATTGTACTTCTCCGCGCGCTTCAGCTGGCCGTCGGCGTCCAGGGTGGTGGAGATGTGCGGGCCGTCCAGGCTGCCCATGGGCAGGTTGACGTTCTCCGCGCTCACCGCGCTGGCCACCTCGTCCAGGCCAAGGCCCATGGCGGCCAGCTTGCGCGGGTCCACCTGGATGCGCACGGCGTATTTCTGCTCGCCGTAAATCTGCACCTGGGCCACGCCGGGAATCATGGAGATGGTCTGGGTGACGAAGGTGGTGGCGTAGTCGTTGACGGTGGAGAGCGGCAGGCTCTTGGAGCTTATGGACATCCAAAGGATGGGCGAGTCCGCCGGGTTCACCTTTTCGAAGGTGGGCTCGTCGGTCATGGTGTTGGGCAGGTTGCCGCGCGCCTTGGTGATGGAGGCCTGCACGTCCATGGCGGCCTTGTCGATGTCTTTGCCCAGCTCGAACATGAGGGTGACGGTGGTGAGGCCCTGGCTGGAGGTGGAGCTCATGGCCTCCAAACCGGCGATGGCCGAGAACTGGCGCTCCAGGGGCGAGGCCACGCTGGAGGCCATGGTCTTGGGGCTGGCGCCGGGCAGCACGGCCTTCACCTGGATGACCGGGAAGTCCACGGTGGGCAGGTAGCTCACCGGCAGGTTCATGTAGCTGGCAATGCCGAAAAAGAGCAGCCCAAGCATGACCAGGGTGGTCATGACCGGCCGGGTGATGAAGAATCTCGGGTTCATGCGGCGGCCGCCTTACTGGGGCTTGGAGGCGTTGGCGTTCGCCGGACCAGTGCCTGGGCCGTCCGCCGTGGCGTTGCCCGGGCCGGGTTCCGTGGCGTTGCCTGTGGGCGCCAGCGGCAGCGGGGCCGGCGGCAGGGGCTCGCGCTTCACCGGCGTGGCGGCCACGGGCGCGCCGGGCACCAGACGCAGGTGCCCCTCCACCACCACGGTTTCGCCAGCGGCCAGGCCCTTTTCGATGACCAGGGAGTCGTACACGCGGAAGCCCACGGTGACCGGCCGCATCTCGGCCTTGCCGTCCTTGATGACGAAGACGTAGGTGCCGGCGGGGCCGGTCTGCACGGCCCGGTCGGAAACGACCACGGCCTTGGGCACGGTCTTGAGCACCAGCCCAACGGACACGAACTGCCCGGGCCAGAGGCGGCCCTCCGGGTTCAGGAACCGCGCCTTCATGCGCACGGTGCCCGTGCCGGTGGACACCTGGTTGTCGATGAAGGTGAGGGTGCCCACCTCCGGGTGCGCCTCCATGCCGGGCGCGGCGGCGTGCACGGTGAGCGGGCCCTGGGCCAGCTGCTTGCGGATCTCGTTCAGGTAGCGCTCCGGCAGGGCGAAGCTCACCTCAAGGGGGGTGGTGGTGTTGACCACGGCCAGGATGTCGTCCTTGTCCTTGACGAAGCTGCCCTCGTCGAAAAGCGCCGCGCCGATGCGGCCGTCGATGGGCGAGGTGATGGTGTTGTACGAGACGTTCTGCCGGGCCAGGCTGGCTCCGGCGCTGCTGGCGCGCATGGCGTTCTTGGCGCGCAGCGCGGCCGTGGCCTTCTCCTCGTACTGCTCGCGGCTGATGACGTCCTGGTCGGCCAGGGCCTTGTAGCGCTTCAGGTCGCGGGCGCTCTGCTCGAAGTCGGCCTTGTCGCGCTGGTAGGTGGCCCCGGCCTGCTGCTCGGTGAGGGCGTAGGTGGCGGGGTCGATGGTGAAGAGCACCTGCCCGGCCTTGACCATGCTGCCTTCCACGAAGTGCACTTTCTTGATGTGCGCCGCGAACTTGGTCTTGATGTTCACGCTCACCGCGGCCTTGATGGTGCCCACGGTGGTCAGCACGTAGGGCGCGTCCTTGAGCTCGGCCTGGTCCGTGACCACGGGCGCGGGGCGTGGGCCGTCGCCCTTGCCGTGGCAGGCGGACAACATAAGGGCCGTGAGCAGGCAGGCGATGAGCGCGGGCAGAACGCGGGGCATGGGCAGCTCCTGAATGATGGTTTAAAACGAGTGTTTTACATACGGCGCTATTGTTTGCAACCATAAAAATTACAGGCAGATATTTGCTCAATAATTTAGCGTGTTGAAAGGCATCGCCGCGCGCGTCTTGACCGGGGGGCGCGCAAAGTGGATAGTGCGCACGCTACAGGACGCGCTTTTTGCGTCAAACCTCTCAGCCCGGGGCGCCATGCCGACGATGAACAAGGCCCAACTGACCGCCATCATTGACCACACGCTGCTGCGGCCGGACGCCGCGGCGGCGGAGGTAGAAGCCCTGTGCGCCGAGGCCGTGGCCTTCGGCTTCAAGGCCGTGTGCGTGAACCCCTGGCATGTGCCGCGCGCCGTGGCCTGCCTGCGCGGCCATGGGCCGCTGGCCATCACCGTGGCCGGGTTCCCCCTCGGGGCGTCGCAAACGGCCACCAAGGCCTGCGAGGCGGCGCTCGCCGTTGCGCAGGGCGCGGCCGAGGTGGACATGGTGCTCAACCTGGGCGCGCTCAAAAGCGGCCAGCCAAACCTCGTGCGCGAGGACATCGCCCAGGTGGTGCGCGCCTGCGGGGCCGCACCGGTCAAGGTGATACTGGAGACCTGCCTGCTGACCGACGCGGAAAAGGAGCTGGCCTGCCGCTTGGCTGTGGAGGCCGGCGCGGCCTTCGTCAAGACGAGCACCGGATTTTCAACCGGCGGCGCAACCGAGGCCGACGTGGCCCTGCTGCGCCGCGCGGTGGACAGCGCTGCCGGGGCGGGCCGCATCGGCGTCAAGGCCAGCGGCGGCATCCGCACCTTGACGGATGTGACGCGCATGATCGTTGCCGGAGCGCAGCGCATCGGCGCCTCGGCCTCGGTCGCCATAATGAAGAGCTTGGGAGAAACAGCATGAGCATGGATCCGCAGAACGCCGTGCGCGACATCCGCCGCGGCGAGGACATAGAGGCCGAGAGCCTGCGCATCATCGACGCCGAGACGCCGGAGCCCAGGCCCTATGCCGGGGCCGAGTGGGCCGTTGTGCGCCGCATGATCCACACCACGGCGGACTTCGAGATGCTTTCGCTGGTGCGTTTTCATCCGCGCGCCGTGGAAGCGGGGCTGAACGCTCTGGCCCAGGGCGCGGTGCTCGTCACGGATACGGAAATGGCCCGCGCGGGCATACCCGACCGGCGCATGGACGCCCTTGGCTGTCAGGTGCGCTGCCTCATGCGCGACCCGGAAGTGCAGGCCCTGGCGCAAGAGGCGGGCTGCACCCGCGCGCGCGCGGCCGTCGATTTCGCCGTGTCGCGCATCAAGCCGCAGATCTACGTCATCGGCAACGCGCCCACCGCGCTTCTGCGTCTGCTGGAGCACATCGAGGCCGGGCGGGCCACGCCCGCGCTCATCGTGGGCATGCCCGTGGGCTTCGTCAACGCGGCGGAATCCAAAGCCCTGCTCATGGCCCAGCACGCCGTGCCGTTCATCGCCATCGAGGGCCGCAAGGGCGGCTCGGCCCTGGCCGCCAGCGCGGTGAACGCCCTGGCGGATATCGTTCTGGCGCAACGGGCTGCCGCGAAATAGCACCCCTCAGCGCCTTGCCCGCATCATCATGGAGGAAGAATGGACCTGGACATGAACCTGCGATTGACCTGTGTGGCCCTGGGCGTGGACGACCTGTCCCGCGCCAGCGCGTTTTATGAACAAGGCTTGGGGCTCCGGCCGTCCGCCGCCAGCGGCGGGGAGGTCCGCTTCTATGATTGCGGCGCCATGGTGCTGGAGCTGTACCCGCGGCTCGGCCTTGCGGAGGACGCCTGCGTTCCGCCGGAGCGGCTGGCCCCGGCAGGGCGCTTCGACGGCGTGACCCTGGCCTGCAACTGCAAAAACCGCGAGGACGTGGACGCGCTTTTGGCGCGGGCCGTGGCCGCTGGCGCGCGCCTGGCCAAACCGGCGCAAGAGGTCTTCTGGGGCGGTTATTCCGGCTATTTCGAGGATCCGGACGGACACCTCTGGGAAGTGGTGCACGCCCCGGGCTTTGGGCTGAACGAACAGGGCGGGCTGGTTTTGCCCGCGCCCCAGTGAGCTCTTTGCGCCGCCTGCGCGCGGCCCGGCTCACGAGACTCATGCTCTGCGGAATCTTTGCTGCGCTGCTGTGCGGCTGCGCGGCCAAGCCCTTGCCCATGGGCGGCGAGGACATCACCCGGCCGTCGCAGCAGCTGCTGCTGGTGGTGGCCGAGGACTGGCAGTCCAAGGCGGCGCGCATGCAGCGCTTTGAGCGCGCGCGGCCGGACGGGGCCTGGCAGCCGGTGGGGGTGAGCTTTCCCGTCAATCTTGGTCGCGGCGGCCTGGGCTGGGGGCGCGGGCTCCACGGCCTGGCCCTTGGCTCCGGTCCGGTAAAGGCCGAAGGCGACGGCAAGGCTCCGGCCGGGCTCTTCGCCCTGGGCCAGGGTTTTGCCCAAGACCCGGCCGAGGTCGGCGCGGCCAAGCTGCCCCTGCTGCGTGTGGACGACAAGCTCGTGTGCGTGGACGACGGGAAGTCGCCCGCATACAACGGGTTTGCCGAGCTGACGCCCGGCGTGGCCCCGGCCTGGGACAGCGCGGAGACCATGCGCAGGCCCGACGGCCAGTACCGGCTGGGCGCGTTCGTGCATCACAACACCTCGCCCGCGGTGCCCGGCGGCGGCTCCTGCATCTTCCTGCACATCTGGCTTGGCCAGGGCATCGCGTCCTCCGGGTGCACGAACATGGACCAGGCGGACATGCTGCTTTTGCTGCGCTGGCTCGATGCGGACAAGCGGCCGGTGCTGGCGCAACTGCCCCGCAAGGACTTCGAGCGCTTCCAAACAGCCTGGCGGCTTGAGAACGCGCACCCATAAGAAAAGGGCGGCCCCCATGCGGAGGTCGCCCTTTTTGTTCAGTCTCTGTTTGTCGGGTTAGTTGGCGTGGGCGTCCCCGGCATTATCCGGAGCGGCGGGAGCGGCCATCTGGCCCCCCATCATGCCCCCCATCGGGCCAGCCATGGGGGCCTTGCCGCCCATCATTCCGCCCATCATGCCACCCTTCATTCCGCCCATCATTTCGCCGCACATGCCCTTGCCGCCCATCATGCCGCCCATGCCCATCATCCCGTGGCCCATGACGGGCACGCGCAGGCCGGTTTCCTTGAACATCTGCGCGCGGAACTTGCTGTTCGCGACGAGCATCTTGGCGTTCAAGTCGGCGATGTCGCGGATGACGGCCTTGGCCTTGCCGGATTCGCCGTCGCCCGCGGCGTTGAGGGCCTCAAGCTCGGCGAACTTGGCGTACAGGCTCTGGTGCAGGGGGAACATGGCCTTGGCGTTTTCGGCCATGAGCTTGCGGGCGGCTTCCTGCTTCTCGGGGGAGAGCTGGGCCAGGGGACCCATCATGGGGCCCATGCCGCCGTGCAGGCCATGAACGCCGCCATAGGGCATGGTGGCGGGCGTGGGCACGGGGTTCTTCACGGGCTCCGCGGCCAGGGCCAGGGAGGAGGACAGGGCGATGGCGGCGCAGGTGGCCGCGAGGATCTTGGGGAAACGCTTCATGATGTACTCTCGCTTATGGTTGTCGTTTGTGCCGGATTCTCGTTTTGAATCAAGCTGGGGGTGTTTATTTGGGGGGAGCCTTTGCCAAACATGGCCTCCGGCGGCGTGGGGGAGTGGAACGCCGCCGGAGGCCAGCCTTTCGGCCTATAAGGAACGGTTCATCATGGTGGTGTCGCCTGCTCCGCGCATGTGCCGACCCATGGTCCCGCCGTTCATCATCTGGTTTGTGGACATGTTTTGGGCCATTTGACTCTGGCTCATCATGCCTGCGCCCATCATTCCCTGTCCCATGCGGCCCTGCCCCATCTGGCCAGTCGTCGCGCCGGGGCAGTTTGCCTGAATGGGGGTCGTGGCGGGGGCGGTCTTGTCGGAGGTTGCCTCCGCGGCGATGGCCAGCGATGCGGTCAAGGCGATGGCGGCGCAGGTGGCTGCGAGGATCTTCGGAAAACGCTTCATGTCATGCCTCCAAGGGTTGCCGAGAGTGTTTCGTCCTGCTCGTTGCCCCCATTAAGCATACGCTGTGCCATCGAGAAAAGTTACGTTATTCTTGCGCGTTGGCTGTATTGTGAGGAATTCGTTTGTGCAGTAATGTGCACAACCCTCCCCGTTTTCCACTGCCGGATGTGCGCTTGTGCAGGTTGTGGAGCGTATGCCTGCGCCCTTGCACAGGCGCATCAGAGGGGGGGCTTGCCCTTCGCCCGCACATTGCGCCTGGAGGAGCGAAAATATATTTCGTTGCGGCACAGGAGCATACGCGGACATCATTCCAGCATTGAAAAATACCGCTTGTGATTTTTTTCCGAATGACTATTTTTAACTCGGAAGATCCCTGATTGCTTCAGATAATAGTAACGATGTGCGGGCCAGGGGCGCCGGATGCTTGCGGGTTTGGGCAAGTGCGAAGGGGGGCCGCAGGATGCGCGCGAGCCGCCCGCGGAAAAGCAAGCGGGACGCGCTCTGGCCGCAGCGAGCAAAAACTTGGAGAGGCATGGCGATGGTCAAGGACAAAGCGGCGGCCTCCTGGGGCATCATGGAGGACGCGCAAGAGAAGGCGTGAGGCGCGGTCGGCTGATGGGAGCGCGCGCCGGATGAAGGAACCAAAAGAGCGGCCGGACGGCGGCGGCGAGGCGTGACAGCGCTGCCGCCAAGCGCAAGGGGGAGACACCATGAATCTGAGGGGCAAGAGAGTCTTCACGGGCCGGATGCAGTTGTTCAATGACTGGGAGATTCGTCCCTTCGCCATCCAGGGCGAGGACGGGGCCTTTCTGCCGGGGCTCTCCGCGCGCAGGCACCGCGCGGGGGAGTCGAACAAGGAATACTGCTTCGACGACCGCTGCATGAACAAAGAGGAGGCGTTCGAGTTCGCCATGGCCCAGGGACGCGGCCTGGTGCTCGAAAGCTGAAGCTCCTCGCCGCAGAACGCATGAAAAAGCCCCCGCCCGGCGTGCCGGACAGGGGCTTCGTTTTTTTCGAACCCGGGTCTAGTAGCTCACGCGCTTCACGCCGGGAATGGCCATGAGCTTTTGGCGCACTTCCTCGGTGGGCTCCTGGTGCACCACGTACACGGTCTGCACGCAGTCGGACAGGAAGCGGGAGTTGTTCTCGCGGATGTTCACGCCAAGCTCGCCCAGGGTGGTGCCGAACTTGCCGAACATGCCCGGCTTGTCCTCGTGGGTGATGAAGAGGGCGTAAATGCGCTTGCCCTCCTGCTCCACGGTCTCGCCCACGTTGACGGAATTGCCGAAGTCGCCGCGCTTCAGGTACTTCGTCACCACCTCGGCTATTTCCAGCCCGGTCTTGCGCACGGCGTTCTTGGTGCTGGCGCCCAGGTGCGCGCTCATGACGATGTTGTCCAGCTCGTGCAGGCGGCAGTTGAAGGGCTCGCCCTCGCGCTTGGGCTCGTGTTCGTAGCAGTCCAGGGCCGCGCCGGCGATGGTGCCGTTTTTGAGCGCGTCGTACAGCGCCGCCTCGCTCACGTTGCTCCCGCGGGAGGCGTTGATGAGATAGGCCGTGGGCTTCATGAGCGCCAGCTCGCGCGCGGTGATGATGGCGTTCTTGCCGCCGGTGTGCAGGCTCACGAAGTCCGACACCTTGAGCACGTCGTCTATGCTCGGCAGGTAGTCCACGTTGGAGTCCTGCAACTGATAGAGGTCGAAACCGACCGTCTTCATGCCGATGCCCAGGGCCTTGCCCGCCAGGGCCTGGCCGATGCGCCCGCAGCCGATGACGCCCAGCGTCTTGCCCATGAGCTCGTTGCCGGCGAAGCGCTTTTTGTGCCACACGCCGCTCATGAGGGTGCGGTGGGCCATGGGCACCTTGCGCGCCACGGCGAACATGAGCCCCAGGGCGTGCTCCGCCGTGGCGTTGGTGTTGCCGTTTGGCGCGAACTTGACGATGACGCCGCACTCTTTTGCGGCCTCCAGGTCGATGTTGTCCGTGCCGACGCCGCCGCGGCCCACGACCTTGAGCTTGCCGCCGTTTTTGGTGCCCGCCTCAAGTATCTCGCGGGTCACCTTGGTGGCGCTGCGCACAAGCAGGGCGTCGTAGCCGCCGATTTCGCCGAGGAGATCCTCGGTGCTGCGTTTTTCCGTCTCGACGCTGAAACCTTCTTTCTTGAGCAGGGCGACGGCTTCTTCGTTCAGCCCGTCATTGGCAAGAATGCGCATGTCGTCTCCCCCCTAGGATAAGGTCAGGTTATTTCACGAGTTCGGGCCTCAGCGCTTCCAGGTAGGCGGCCACCATGTCCGGGGTCACGTCGCCCATGTGCCCCAGGCGCATGAGCACCCGCTGGCCCGCTTCCTCAAGGTCGGTGTTCAGCTTGCCGTAGCCGGGATCGAAGAGATAGCCCTTGGCGCGCATGGCCTCCTTGACCTTCTTGAGCTGGGCGATGGTCATGCCCGCGGGCACGCGCACGCCGGTGAGGGTGGGCGAGCGGTGGCCCTCCGGCGCCAGCAGCTCGAAGCCGGGCAGCCCGGCCACGAAGGCGTGGGTCATGTCGCGCATCTTGATGTGCCGGGCGAAGCGGTTCTGAATGCCCTCGGTGTTCAGGATGTAGTCGATCTGCACGGCCATCTGGTTGGCCAGCGTGGTGTTGGGCGTGGTCAGGGTCTGGTTCTTCTGCGCGCGGCCCAGCTGGCCCACGATGTCGGTGGTGAAGCCCCGGTTCGTCACGGTCTTGGCTTTTTCCACCGCCTCCGGCGTCAGGAACAGGATGCCGAAGCCCGCGGGCAGCGCCAGGGACTTCTGCGTGCTGGTGGCGTACGTCGCCGCGCCGGAGGAGGAGAGGTCGAGCGGCGCGCCGCCGAAGATGCTCACGCCGTCGACGAGGGGCAGGGCGCCATGCTTGCGCACGCACGCGCACACGGCCTTCATGTCGTTGATGACGCCGGTGGAGGTCTCGTTGTGGGTGAAGGTGACGCAGGCCGGCTTGTGCTCCGCAAGGGCGGCCTCAAGCTTGGCCAGGTCGATGGCCTGCCCCGGTGCGAACTTGAGCTGCGCGGCCTTCTTGCCGTTCAGCACGGCCATCTTGTGGTACAGGTCGCCAAAGGCCCCCACCGAGACGTTCAGCACGCATTCGCCATCGGCCACCAGGGAGCGCACGGTGGCCTCCATGGCGTTGGAGCCGGAGCCGTTGAACAGGATGACGTGAAAATCGTCGCCGCAGCCGGCGAGTTCCTTCAGGCCGGCCATGGCAGGCCCGAAGCGCTTGATGTTCTCGGAATCGCGGTGGCCGAATTCCGGCAGCATGCCGGCTTCGCGGATTTCCGGGCGGATGAACGTGGGGCCGGTGATGAAAAGTTTGAGGTCGGCAAAATCCTGGGTGCTCATGGACAGGTCACCTCATGTGTAGAAAGATGTTCTGGCGGGTTTGAAAGAACGGAATCTGGTCCCATACCCGGACAGCAGCGCTCTGTCCAGATGGTCCGGGAATCTTTGCCACGCCTCGGCTTGCGGGCGCGGGGCCAAGACCCGGCAGGGCCCCCGGCGCGCCCGCCCTTGCCAACCGCTCAAGCCCGACCTATATTCCGCCCTTCACGGCACGAAAGAGCCCCCCTGGAACCCATCCTCCCAGCCTGGAGACACACGCCACATGCCCTTGATCGGCCCCCATATTTCCATTTCCGATGAACGCATCCTGACCCGCGTGCTTGGTCTTACCGCCAGCCCCGAAGAGGGCGGCTTTGCCCAATGGCCGGACAGCGTGCGCGAGCTGGCCGTCAGCCTGGCCGCCGAGCTGTTTCTTGTGCGCTACAATCCCTTTGTGGATGCGGAGCTTGTGCGCGAGAGCGTGGACCGCAAGCTCTCCATCGCCCGGCCCAGCCTCTCGGGCGAGTTTCCCCGGCTGCTTTCCGCCGCGGTGGCGAGCTTTTGGGAGCGCTACGAGGACGACCAGGCCTTTGCCCGCAAGCTCAAGGCCCGGCTCATCGACTTCATGCCCGCGGAGGGCGTGGGCGACGCGCCCAACACGCGCATAGAGTGCGCCACCGACGCCACCGACCTGCGCCTGGAGCTGCCGCTGTTCGTGCTCTTTCCCGAGACCACGGAGCAGGTGCGCCGGATAGTGCTCTTGGCCAACGAACTCGGCTTCGGCATCATTCCGCGCGGCGGCGGCACCGGCCTCACCGGCGGGGCCATCCCCATGTTCTCGCGCAACGTCGTGCTTTCCCTGGCGCGCTTCAAGAAGATCGTGGACATCAACCCCGACACCATGCTTTTGACCGCCCAGGCCGGCGTCATCACCCTCGACGCCATCAAGGCCGCGGCCGAGCAGGGCTTGCTCTTCACGGTGGACCCCGCCTCCAAGGCCGGTTCGACCCTGGGCGGCAACATTGCGGAGAACTCCGGCGGGCCCTTCGCCTTCGAGTACGGCACCACCATCGACAACATCCATTCGTTTGAGATGGTGACGCCCACGGGCGAGATCATCACCGTGCGCCGCAAGGACCACCCCGGCCACAAGATCTTCGAGGGCGAAAGCGCCGTCTTCGAGATTCTGGACGAGCGCGGCGCGCTCAAGGAGACCATAACCCTGGCCGGCCACGACGTGCGCGGCGCGGGTCTGGGCAAGGACGTCTCGAACAAGTTTCTGGGCGGTCTGCCCGGCGTGCAGAAAGAGGGCGTGGACGGCATCATCACCACCTGCACCTTCACCGTGTACCACCAGCCCAAGTTCTCGCGCGTGCTGGTTTTGGAGTTCTTCGGCCGCAGCATGAAGAACGCCATGTTCGTCATCGGCGACGTGGTCGGCCTGCGCGACGCCATTCGCAAGCAGGGCGACATGGTCAAGATCAGCGCCCTGGAGGAGTTCGGCACCAAGTACGTGCAGGCCATCGAGTACAAGAAGAAGTCGGTCCAGTACGAGGGCGACCCCATCAGCGTGCTTATTTTGCAGTTGGACAGCGACGACGAGGCCGCGCTTTCCGAATCCGTGGACGCGGTTTTGGCCATTGCCCAGCCGTACCCCGGCGTGGACATCTTTGCCGCGCGCGACGAAAAGGAGGCCGAGCTGTTCTGGGAGGACCGGCACAAGTTGTCCGCCATCTCCAAGCGCACGTCCGGCTTCAAGGTCAACGAGGACGTGGTCATCCCCATGCGGGCCATTCCCGGCTTCGCCGAGTTCTTGGAGAACCTGAACCTGTTCTACATGGCCAAGACCGCCCGCAAGGCCCTGCTCAAGGTGCGCGAGCTGCCGGGCGTGCCCTTCGACGACCCGGACATCGACTTCGGCATTGAGCGCGCGCTGTTCATCTTGAAGAAGCGCACCACGGCCAGCGACATCTCCGACGAGGAGCTCGCCAGCCAGGTGCGCATGCTCTTCCACGAGCTCAAGGACAAGTACCCCAAGCTCGACCGCGAGATGGAGGCCATCTACCAGGAGGCCGTGGCCAAGCGCATCGTCATCGCCAACCACATGCACGCGGGCGACGGCAACTGCCACGTCAACGTGCCGGTGAACTCCAACGACCCGGAGATGATGGCCCAGGCCTACGAGGCCGTGGACGAACTCTTCGCCGAGGTCTTGAAGCTCGGCGGCGAGATTTCCGGCGAGCACGGCATCGGCATCACCAAAATAGCCTTTTTGGCCCAGGCCAAGATCGACGCCCTCAAGGCCTACAAGGCCATTGTGGACCCCCGCGACGTGCTGAACCCCGGCAAGCTGACCAAGCGCGCGCTGCCGGTGGAGCCCTACACCTTCTCCTTCAACCGGCTCATCGGCGATTTGCAGAAGACCGCGCTGAAGGACAAGGAGAACCTCATCGAGCTGTTGCGCAACGTGCAGACCTGCACCCGCTGCGGCAAGTGCAAGCAGGTGTGCCCCATGTACAGCCCGGCGCGCGGCCTGCTGTACCACCCGCGCAACAAGAACCTGAGCCTGGGCGCCCTCACCGAGGCCATCTACTACTCCCAGGTGCAGGGCGGCGAGCCCTCGCAGGCGCTGTACGAGGAGCTCAGGCGCATCATGGAGCACTGCACGGCCTGCGGAAAGTGCAAGGGCGTGTGCCCGGTCAAGATCGACTCCGCGGCCAACGCGCTGCAGATCCGCTCGTTTTTGGAATACAAGGGCAAGGGCGGTCATCCGCTCAAGACGTTGGTGCTGGGCAACATCGCCCAGGACCCGTCCGCGCGGCTGCCCAAGGTGGCCAAGTTTCTCTCCCTTGGCCAGGCCGCGGCCAACAGCGTGCTGGGACTCGTGCCCGGCCACTTCCGCCGCCGCTTGGAAAGCCCGGCCATGCAGGGCCCCGGCCCGCTGGTCGACTTCCGCAACCTCTCGCAGGAGCTGGGCCTTGCCGAGCATTCGCTGTTCCGCAACCCCGCGGCCAGTCCGGACGACACCGTGCTGTACTTTCCCGGCTGCGGCGCCGGGCTCTTCAGCCACGACATCGGCCTGGCGGGCGTGTACCTGCTGCTCAAGGCCGGGGTGAACGTCGTCATGCCGGAGCGGCACCTGTGCTGCGGCTACCCGCTGCTGGCCAGCGGCTGCACCGAGGCCTACAACGCCAACCGGCACCGCACCATCCAGGAGATTCTGGACATCCTCATCGCCACGGGCCGCGCGGGCATGAAGGCCACCACGCTCATCACCAGCTGCGGCACCTGCCGCGAGTCGATTGAGACCTACGACTTCAGCCAGGAGCTCAGCGAGCCGCTGAAGCACCAGGACATCGTGCAGTTCTTGCTGGGACGCCTGGACCTGCCCAAGGCCGAGGGCGAAAAGCTGCTGTACCACGCGGCCTGCCACGCGGAGTGGGTGGACGTGCCCAAGGTGAAGGCCCCGGAGGTTTACCGCAAGGCCATCGCCGAGGCCCTGGGCGCCAACGTGCGCCTCTCGCCCGGCTGCTGCGGCGAGTCCGGCCTGGGCGCGCTCACCAGCCCGAACATTTACAACCGCATCCGCGCCAAGAAGCGCGAGCAGCTGGCCAGCGACCTCGCCCGGCCCGACTCCAGGCGTCCGGACAAGGACACGCCCATCCTTGTGGGCTGCCCCTCGTGCAAGATCGGCGTGAAGCGCTGCCTGATGCAGATGCACAGGCCCAACGACGTGCTGCACACCACGGAGCACCTGGCCGAGCGGCTGGGCGGCCCCAAGTGGCAGCGCGAGCTCAAGCGCATGATCGACAAGGGCGAGAAGAAGGGCAAGGTCGTTGTGGTGGACGGGGGCAAGTAGCGTGGTTGACGCGCAGACCCCGGACGGACTCGACGCCCTGGAGCAGGGCCTGCGTGCGCACTTGGCCGAACGCCTCTCCAAAGAGGGCGCGTGCGACCCGGCCCACGACCTGCAACACCTGGAGCGCGTGGTCGCCACGGCCAAGCGCATTGCCCGGCGCGAGGGCGCGGACCTCGGCGTGGTCATTGCCGCCGCGTGGCTGCACGACTATGTCGTGGTGCCCAAGGACAACCCCTGCCGCAATCAGGCCTCGCGCTTTGCCGCTGTGGACGCCTGCGCCTACCTCAAAGCCATGGGCTGGGAGCACGACGACACCCTCGCGGCCATCGGCCACGCCATCGAGGCGCACAGCTTCAGCGCGAACATTGCGCCGCGGACCCTTGAGGCCAAGGTGGTGCAGGACGCCGACCGCCTGGACGGCATCGGGGCCATCGGCATTGCGCGGTGCTTCGCCACCGGCGGGGCCATGAACCGCGCCTTCTACAGCCCTGTCGACCCCTTCTGCGCATCCCGCGAACCCGACGACGCCACGTTCACCATCGACCATTTCTACCGCAAGCTCTTCAAAACCGCCGCCAGCATGCAGACGGCGGCAGGGAGGGCCGAGGCAGAGAAGAGGGTGGAGGTGATGAAAAGGTATTTGAAGGAGTTGGGGGAGGAGATGGGGGCGGAGAATGGCTAACTCTGAGACGACGAACGAGGAGCGTGAGCAAGAAGCCTCTGTTTTGAAGGGTATCTCTTTGGATTTCATTCGGGCGTTACATTTTGTGGTTATAGATACTCCGCGTGCAGGTGACTTCCCAGAATCTCATCTTCTTCATTATATTTGCCATGATTTCCTTGAGTCGGCGCTGGCAATTCCGAGTCTAGTGCACAATGGAATGTTAAATGTTGCTAGGAGGGAGCTGAGATTTATGATCGAAGCTGCCCTTAAGCTTTGTTTTATTCAGCAGCAGTATTATAGCTCTAGCGTTGAAGAGAAGCTAAGTAAATATGAGCAAACACTGGACTCGGCATCGATATCGATAAAGAAAAAAATCATATGCCATATGATTAATGAGGCGCTACGAAGGGAGTTCGATGACGAAATCGGGCGGCTGTATGGAGAGATCTCTCAATATGTGCATTTAACGCACTCTAATCTTGTAGAAAAAATTGCAAATAGCAAGGAAGGAAGAACTGTTGGATTTGAAAGTTTAGATGATCTGAAAGGATTGGCGGTACTTGTTTCTAGGTCCTTGGCGGTAGTTCTTGTACTTATTTTTCATTCTGTGCCGTCGTATATTGCTGGAGATTATTTTGTTGAGAGTGATGGTTCAAGTGTTGAAAACTATTTTTTAAAGTCCAGATTTATTGCGAGTATTGATTCGGCATTTGATTATAAGCACGAGCGAAAAGAGAATCTCGAAACTCTAAAGGCACTCAGAGAAACCCGCGTCGAGTTTTAATTCATGCGTGGCACGAGTTGGCTGCTGCTCATTCCCCCTTGACATCCCCGCCCATACCCCCTATTTACTCCCTGTTCGGGGGCAATCCCCGACACGGCTTACGTTCTTGAGAGGCGCGGCAATGCTGCACAGCCCGCCACAAAAATCCTCAGTTCATCCGCCGAATGACATACGCCCCGATTGAGCCATCCTGTCCCGGCCCGCAGCGTCCGCACTTGATAAGCTCTTCGCCGCCGTTTTGGTGCGCCTTTTGCGCTGCGCGGCCCCTCTTTACAAAGGACCTACTTTGACTTTCGATTCCTTCGGCCTTCCGTCTATTGTTCTGACCAACATCACCAAACTGGGCTACACGACCCCCACCCCCATCCAGACCCGCGCCATTCCGGCGGCCATGGAAGGGCGCGACCTGATGGGCCTGGCCCAGACCGGCACCGGCAAGACGGCCGCCTTCCTGCTCCCCATCATCACCAAACTTATGAAGCAGCCCGCCGGCAACCGCCGCCGCGTGCGCACCCTTGTTCTTGCCCCCACGCGCGAGCTGGCCGAGCAGATTCACGAATCCGCCCTGGACCTTGCCCGCGGCACCGGCCTGCGCAGCACCACCGTGTACGGCGGCGTGAACATGAGCCGTCAGATCAACGCCCTGCGCAACGGCGCGGACATCGTCGTGGCCTGCCCCGGCCGCCTGCTCGACCACATGAGCCAGCGCACCGTGGACCTGGGCGGCGTCGAGACCCTGGTGCTCGACGAAGGCGACCAGATGTTCGACATGGGCTTTCTGCCCGACATCAAGCGGATTTTGGCCGGCCTGCCCAAAGAGCGCCAGACCATGCTCTTCTCGGCCACCATGCCCGAAGCCATCCGCGGCCTGGCCAGCGACATCCTGAAGGACCCCGAGACCCTGCGCGTGGGCAACAGCGCCCCGACAGAGACCGTCTCCCACGCCATCTACCCCGTGGCCCAGCACCTCAAGACCAAGCTTTTGCTTGAGCTCTTGAACCGCAACAAAGAGGGCAGCGTGCTGGTCTTTACCCGCACCAAGCACCGCGCCAAGCGCCTGGCGGAGAACCTGGAGAAGGTGGGCCACAAGGCCACCGCGTTGCAGGGCAACCTCTCCCAGAACCGCCGCAAGGAAGCCATGGACGGATTCCGCGCCGGTCGTTTCCGCGTCCTGGTGGCCACGGACATCGCCGCCCGCGGTATCGACGTGAGCCAGATCTCCCACGTGGTGAACTTCGACGTTCCGAGCACGCCGGAGACCTACACCCACCGCATCGGCCGCACGGGCCGCGCGGAACGCAGCGGCGAGGCCCATACCTTCGTCACCGGCGAGGACGTCTCCATGGTGCGCGCCATCGAGCGCCTGCTGCGCGAGCCCCTCACCCGCAAGAAGCTTGAAGGCTTCGACTACAACGAAGGCCCCTCGTCCGCGGACAAGGACTTCAACCGTCCGATCATGGACCGCCGCGGCGGTTACGGCGGTGGCGGCGGCTACGGCGCTCCTCGCCCGCAGCAGCGCGCCGCGCGTCCGGCTTACGGCGCTCCCCGGTCCGATAATTCGGACAGGCGCGATGCCGAGGGCAACCGTTCGCAGCCCGGCGACGACATCTACGCCGCCGACCGTCCGGCCGCCGGCTACGGCGACCGTGGCCGCAACAGCCGCTACGGCTCCGATCGTCCGGCCGCTGGCCGCCCCTCCGGCGGGCGTCCCGGCTACGGCCGTCCGGGCCAGAAGTCCCAGGGCGCCCGTCCCCAGGGCAACAGCCGCCCGCAGGGCTCCGCTCCTTCTCACACCACCGCCCGCTAAAGCGGCATTGACGCCGGGGCGCAACTGCCCTAGTCATTCATAATCAGACAGCGCGAAAGGGGAGGCACAAGCCTCCCCACGCGCGGTTCTGGCCCGTAGTTTGCTACCAGCGCGCTAAAATCCCGCACCGTGGAGCGCAGCATGGGCACCATTCTCATCATCGACGACGACGCCGAGGTCCGCGAGACCTTGCTCAGCCTCACGCGGCGCATGCGCCTGAGCGGCGAGGCCGTGGGCTCCATCGCCGCGGGCCTGGCCCGTCTGCGCCAGGGCGATGTGGACGTCGCCTTTCTGGACGTGAGCCTGCCCGACGGCAACGGCCTGTCCGCCCTTTCTGAAATAAAAGCCCTGCCGGACTCCCCGGAGGTCATCATCCTTACCGGCCGGGGCGACCCGGACGGCGCGGAGCTGGCCATCCAGGGCGGCGTGTGGGACTACCTGCTCAAGCCATCTCCCCTCAAGGACACCATGCTCACCCTGGAGCGCGCCCTCAAGTACCGCCTGGGCAAGCGCGGCGCGTGCGCGCCCGTGGCCCTTGTGCTGGAGGACGTGGTGGGCAAGAGCCGTAGCATGCGCGCCTGCTTCGACGCCGTGGCCGGCGCGGCCGGGTCCGGGGCCAGCGCGCTCATCACCGGCGAAACCGGCACCGGCAAGGAGCTCTTCGCCCGCACCATCCACGCCAACAGCGCCCGCGCGGCCAAGCCCTTTGTGGTGGTGGACTGCGCGGCCCTCACCGAGACCCTGGTGGAGAGCACGCTCTTCGGCCACAAGAAGGGCGCGTTCACCGGCGCGGACAGCGACCGCGTGGGCCTGGTGAAAATGGCCGATGGCGGCACGCTCTTCCTCGACGAAGTGGGCGAGATGCCCCTCAATCTGCAAAAGTCTTTTTTGCGCGTGCTGCAGGAGCGGCGCTTCCGCCCTGTTGGCGGCACCCAGGAGCTGGAGAGCGACTTCCGGCTCATGGCCGCCACCAACCGCGACCTGGAGCAGATGGTCACTCAGGGCACGTTCCGCAGCGACCTGTTCTACCGCCTCAAGACCATCTCCATCGGCCTGCCGCCCCTGCGCGAGCGGCCGGAGGACATCAAGCCCCTGGCCGTGTTCCGCGTTGGCCAGCTGTGCGAACAGTACGGCGTGCCCCTCAAGGGCTTCGACCCGGACGTGTTTCAGGTGCTGGAGGGCTACGACTGGCCCGGCAACGTGCGCGAACTGTTCAACGTGCTGGAGCGCGCCTTTGTGGACGCCGGGCCGGAGCGCACCCTCTACGCCATGCATCTGCCCCAGGACGTGCGCATCAAGGTGGCCAAGGCCCACCTGGGCCGGGGCAGGGCAGGGGACCAGCCCGACGAGCGCAAAGGCGCTCACAAGGCCGCCGCGGCGACCCCGTCGCCCTGGCCGGGGCTGGCCGCGGTGTTTGGCGCCGGGCCGGAACAATATTTCGCCAACGAAGGCGACACGCCCCCAGCTCCTGCGGCTGATCTCCAGATGACGGCATCGGGCCGCGCGGCCTTGCCCGAAGAAATTTTCAGCCAGACGCTGAAGGACTGCAAAGAGGCCGTGGAGCAGCGGTACATGGAGGCCCTGGTGCGTCGCGCCGGGGGCGATGTGCAGCGCGCTCTCGAAGTTTCCGGCCTTTCCCGCTCGCATCTTTATGCCTTGCTCAAGAAGTGGAGCCTGTCCATCGACGGCCCGGCCGTAGGCTCCTGATTCTGCTAGTCTGATTTTTCGGATGCGAGAAGGAACGCCGCATGCCGGCCTTTCCGGAGCATCCTGAGTCATTTTGCCACCGCTTTTTCGTTGTGTTTTACGTTGTGCCGCGCCCTCGGATCAGGCTGCTTGTCCGCAAAATCGGACAAGACCTTGGCCTGCAGAGCGAAGTGGCGCGGCAACATTGCGAACATATTGCAGATATCCATGTTTTTCCATCGCTGGCACGCTAGTTGCCTTAGGCCCTTCAATAGGCGGCCCCCCGGTTCCGCCGAAGTCACCCAGAGGAGAGTCCCGCATGAACGACGCCCTGAAGAAAGAGTTCGAGGCCCTGGTGGGCAAGGACAACGTCATGGAGAGCGAGAGCGATCGCTTCTCGTATGCGTATGACGCCGCGGTGCTGGAGCCGGTGATGCCCTCCCTTGTGGTGCGGCCCGCATCGCGCGAGGCGCTCGGCCGGGTGGTCAAGCTGGCCAACGACAACGGCCTGCCCCTGTGCGTGCGCGGCAGCGGCACCAACCTCTCCGGCGGCACCATTCCCAAGCTGGGCGGTCTGGTGGTGCTCACCAACGCCCTGGATAAAATTTTGGAGATCAACGAGGCCGACCTCTACGCCATAGTGGAGCCGGGCGTCATCACCGCCAAGTTCGCGGCCGAGGTGGCCGCGCGCGGCCTGTTCTACCCGCCCGATCCCGGCAGCCAGGCCGTTTCCACCATGGGCGGCAACGTGGCCGAGAACGCCGGCGGCCTGCGCGGCCTCAAGTACGGCGTCACCAAGGACTACGTCATGGGCGTGGACTTCTTCGACGTGGACGGCGAGATCGTGAAGAGCGGCTCGCGCACGGTCAAGTGCGTCACCGGGCTCAACCTGCACGGCCTCATGGTCGGCAGCGAGGGCACCCTGGGCGTGTTCGAGAAGATCACCCTGAAGCTCGTTCCGCCGCCGCTGGCGCAAAAGGCCATGATGGCCATCTTCGACGACATCAACAAGGCCAGCGAGACCGTGGCCGCCATCATCGCCGCCAAGATCGTGCCCGCCACCCTCGAGTTCATGGACAACTTCACCATCCGCACGGTTGAGGACTTCGCCCACGCCGGCCTGCCGGTGGACGCGGCCGCGCTTTTGCTCATCGAGGTGGACGGCCACCCCGGCCAGGTCGCCGACGAGGCCGAGAAGGTCGAGGCCATCTGCAAGAAGATGGGCGCCCTGCGCATCCAGGTGGCCAAGGACGCCGCCGAGCGCAACAAGGTTTGGGAGGCCCGCCGCGCGGCCCTTTCCGCCCTGGCGCGCGTTTCTCCCACCACCGTGCTGGAGGACGCCACCGTGCCCCGCAGCAAGATACCGGCCATGATGCACGCCCTGGGCGACATCGCCTCCAAGTACAAGCTGACCATCGGCACCTTTGGCCACGCGGGCGACGGCAACCTGCACCCCACCATCCTCACCGACCGCCGCAACAAGGAAGAGTGGAAGCGCGTCGAGGACGCCATCGACGACATCTTCGACGTGGCCCTGGGCCTGGGCGGCACCCTCTCCGGCGAGCACGGCATCGGCATCGCCAAGAGCAAGTACATGGAGAAGGAAACCAGCAAGGCCACCATCCTGTTCTCCCGCCGTCTCAAGAAGGCCCTCGACCCCAAGGGCATCCTGAATCCCGGCAAGATCATCGGGGAGTAGGGGAGACGCCATGAGCGACATGAAAGAACTGCTCAGACTGCTCGGCGAGCTGGACGACCAGCTGGTGTCCTGCATGCGCTGCGGCATGTGTCAGGCCGTGTGCCCCATGTACGGGCAGACCGGACGCGAGTCCGACGTGGCGCGCGGCAAGATAGCCCTTTTGGAAGGGCTGGCCCACAAGATGGTGCAGAACCCGGAGGAGGTTCAGGACCGGCTTTCGCGCTGCCTGCTTTGCGGCTCGTGCGCGGCCAACTGCCCCACCGGCGTCAAGGTCGTGGACATCTTCATCAAGGCCAGAGCCATTCTCGTCACCTACATGGGCCTGCCCACCGTGAAGAAGATCATCTTCCGCGGCATGCTCACCAAGCCCGGCCTGTTCAACGGCCTCATGTCCCTGGCCTCCAAGTTCCAGGGACTGTTCACCTCGCCGGCCAACGATGTCGTCGGCACCTCCTGTTCGCGCATGCTGCAGCCGATCATCGGCGAGCGGCACTTCCGGCTTTTGGCCAAAACGCCCCTGCACAGCGACTTCCCCAGCCTGGACACCCCGGCCGGCAAGAGCGGGCTCAAGGTCGCGTTCTTCCCCGGCTGCATGGTGGACAAGATGTACACCGGCATCGGCACGGCGTCCCTCAAGGTGTTCAATCACCACGGCGTGGGCGTGTTTTTGCCCGCCGGGCAGGCCTGCTGCGGCATTCCGGCCCTGGCCTCCGGCGACATGGAAAGCTACCTCACGCTGGTGCGCGAGAATCTGGCCGCCTTCAAGGGCGGCAAGTACGACGCGCTGGTCACCCCCTGCGCCTCGTGCACCGCGACCATCAAGGAAGTATGGCCCATGCTGGCCGACCGCATGAGCCCCTCCGAGCAGGAGGCCATCAAGGCCATGGCCGACAAGACCATGGACATCAACGCCTTCCTGGTGGACAAGCTCGGGCTTACGCCGCCGGCTCCGGCCGCCGGCGCCACCGTCGTCACCATGCACGACCCCTGCCACTTGAAGAAGGCGCTGGGCGTCTCGGTCCAGCCGCGCAAGCTCGTGGCCATGAACGCCCACTATGCGTTGAAGGAAATGGCCGGCGCCGACGCCTGCTGCGGCTGCGGCGGCAGCTTCACGCTGGCCCACCCGGAAATGTCGGCCAAGATCGGCCAACAGAAGCGCGACAACATCAAGAGTTCCGGCGCGCAGGTGGTGGCCACGGGCTGCCCGGCCTGCATGATGCAGATCTCGGACATGCTTTCGCGCAACGGCGACAGCATCAGCGTGAAGCATCCCATTGAATTGTACGCGGAGAGCCTCTAAGGCGGAAATAACAAGATCCGGTTGTTCGCGCGCTCGCGCTCGCGCACCTGTGGCGGGGCTTCCCGCCGAGGGACTTCTCCTGTAAGTACAGCGACCAGCAGATCGCTGCTAAGGGGAAAGGCACAGATAACGGTCTACTCCCGGCGTCGGGGGGCCCCCAGCCCCTGAGACCCCCTCTTGATACCCCGGCGCCGGGAGCCCTCATAGGCGAGCATTACAACCAAGGAGCGAGAATCGTGGCTGATACACTTTACGTCACCGGCGTGGAGCCCAGAAGCGGAAAATCCGCAATTGTTCTGGGACTTATGCAGCTCTTGTCGCGCGACATCCAGCGCGTGGCCTTCTTCCGTCCCATCATCAGCGCCTCCGAGCCCAGCATAAAGGACCATGACATCAATCTGGTCATGAGCCAGTTCCACCTCGACATGCGCTACTCCGAGGCCTACTCCATGACCATGCAGAAGGCCCGGGAAATGATCAACCTGGGCCAGCACGAGGCCTTGCTTGAAAAGATCCTCAACGACTTCAACGCGCTGAAAAGCCGCTTCGATTTCATTTTGTGCGAGGGCACGGACTTCTTCGGCGCCGACTCCGCGTTCGAATTCGACATCAACGCCGACATCGCCGCCAACCTGGGCTGTCCGGTCCTGCTCGTCAGCAACGGGCAGAACAAGTCCCACGACGAGATCGTGGCCTCGACCCTGCTCACCATCGAATCCTTCGAGGACAAGGGCCTCGACATCCTCGCGGCCATCATCAACCGCGTGGAGGATGTGGACGGCTCGGTCATGATCGAGGGCCTGCGCAAGAGCATCCGCTGTCCCGAGTGCTTCCCCATCTACGTCATTCCCGAGGAGCCGCGCCTGGGCAAGCCCACAGTGGCCGACGTGGTGAAGTGGCTCGACGCGCGCATCATCTACGGCGCCGACATGACCAGCAACCTGGTGGACAACTACGTCATCGCCGCCATGCAGCTGGGCAACTTCCTCAACTACATCGAGCGCGGCAGCCTCATCATCACCCCGGGCGACCGCAGCGACATCATCCTGGGCAGCCTGGCCAGCCGGCTTTCCACCAACTACCCGGACATCTCCGGCATCCTGCTCACCGGCGGGCTGGACCCCTCCGAGTCCGTGCGCAAGCTCATCGAGGGCTGGGTGGGCGCGCCCATTCCCATCCTGGTGACCGAGGGCCACACCTTCAAGGCCACCCGCGTTTTGTACGACCTTTACGGCCGCATCGAACCCGGCGACCAGAACAAGATCCAGTCGGCCCTGCGCGTGTTCGAGGAGCATGTGGACCTGCCGGAGCTGAGCGCCAAGCTCGTTGCCGCCCAGCCCACCACAGTCACGCCAAAGATGTTCGAGTTCAACCTGATTTTGAAGGCCAAGGCCAACAAGCAGCACATCGTGCTGCCCGAGGGCACGGGCGAGCGCATCATGCGCGCGGCCGACATCCTGCTCCGGCGCGGCGTGGTCGACCTGACGCTGCTGGGCCGCGAAAGCGAGATTCTGAGCCGCAAGAGCCAGTACGGACTGGAGCTTGAGGGCGTGCAGATCATCGATCCCGGCAAGAGCGCCTACTACGAAGACTACGTGAACACCTACTTCGAACTGCGCAAGCACAAGGGCATCCGCGAAGAGGACGCCCGCGACCGCATGCTCGACCCGACCTACTTCTCCACCATGATGGTCTACAAGGGCCACGCCGACGGCATGGTCTCGGGCTCGGTCACCACGACCTCCCAGACCATCCGCCCGGCCTTTGAGATCATCAAGACCAAGCCCGGCGCCAAGATCGTGTCCAGCGTGTTCTTCATGTGCCTGAAGGACCGCGTGCTGGTCTACGGCGACTGCGCCGTGAACCCGAACCCCACGGCGGAAGAGCTGGCCGAGATCGCGCTTTCCAGCGCGGAGACCGCCCACATCTTCGGCCTGGAGCCGCGCGTCGCCATGCTGTCTTACTCCACCGGCTCCTCCGGCAAGGGCGAGGACGTGGAGAAGGTCATTCTGGCCACCAAGATCGCCCACGAGCGCGCCCCGGAGCTCTTGCTCGAAGGCCCGCTGCAGTACGACGCCGCGGTGGACCTCTCCGTCGCGCACACCAAGATGCCCGACAGCGTTGTGGCCGGCCGGGCCAACGTGTTCATCTTCCCCGACCTCAACACCGGCAACAACACCTACAAGGCGGTGCAGCGCTCGGCCCAGGCCGTGGCCATCGGCCCCGTGCTGCAGGGCTTGAACAAGCCCGTGAACGACCTCTCGCGCGGGTGCACCATCCCCGACATCGTCAACACCGTGGCCATTACGGCCATTCAGGCCCAGGCCGTGAAGGCCTAGGGAGAGCTCAATGAACGTTCTGGTCATCAATTCCGGCAGCTCGTCCATCAAATACCAGCTCCTCGACATGCGCACGGAGCACGTTTTGTGTTCCGGCGCGGTGGAGCGCATTGGCGAGGGGCTGGGCAGCGTCACCCACAAAATCGCGCCGGGCAGCGACAAAGAGGACAAGATCAGCTTGTCGCAGCCCATTGCCGACCACGAAGCGGGCATGCATCTGGTCATCGGGCTCATTACCGACGCCGAACGCGGCGTGGTGAAGAGCCTGGACGAGATCGAGGCCATCGGCCACCGCATCGTGCAGGGTGGCGATCTGTTCGACCGCTCCTGCCTGGTGGACGACCAGGTCGTCGCCGGTCTGACCAGACTCATCCCGCTGGGGCCGGTGCATAATCCCGGCCACCTGGCGGGCATCCGTGTCTCGCGGCACCTGTTCCCAAAGGTGCCGCAAGTCACGGTGTTCGACACCGTGTTCCACCAGACCATGCCTCCTCGCGCCTATATGTACGCCTTGCCGTACGAACTCTACGAAGAACTCAAGGTGCGCCGGTACGGGTTCCACGGAACCTCCCACGCCTATGTCACCAAGGAGGCCGCGCGCTTCCTGGGCAAGAGCGTGGACGAAGTGAACCTCATCACAGTGCACCTGGGCAATGGCAGCTCCATGTGCGCCGTGCAGAACGGAAAAAGCGTGGATACCTCCATGGGCCTCACCCCTCTTGAAGGGCTCATCATGGGCACCCGCTGCGGCGATGCCGACCTCGCCATCTATCCGCTCATCGGCGCGGCCAAGGGCATGAGCATCGAAGAGATCAACGACCTGACGAACAAGCAAAGCGGTTTTAAGGGCATTTGCGGCAAGAACGACATGCGCGACATCCACGAGGCCGTTGCGCAGGGCGACAGCAGGGCCAAGCTGGCGCTCGACATGTTCGGCTACCGCAATCGGAAGTACATCGGCTCCTACCTGGCGGTGCTCGGCCGGGTGGACGCCATCGTGTTCACGGCGGGCATTGGGGAAAACGACCCCGTGGCCCGCGAGCTCTCGTGCAGGGGGCTTGAACACCTCGGCATCAAGCTGGACCACGACCGCAACCTCGCCCCGGCGAGGGGCGCGCGCGACATCGCCTGCTCCGATTCCCCGGTGCGGGTGCTGGTGATCCCCACCAACGAGGAGTTGGAGATCGCGCGGCAGACGGTCGGAGTCCTGCGGGCCAGCTGAAGCTAAGGCGCAGTTTCCGTGCGGACGGTTGTCCGGGCGGGAGGCAACGGCACACACACCGCAAGGAGGAGTTTATGGAACCAACGGTGGTAGAGGTTTTGACCTGGACCCAAAAGTACATGCCTTTCGGCGACAGTTATCTTGTCCCGGCGCTGGTGGCGGGCATTCCCCTCATCATTCTTTTCACCATGCTCGCCGTGATGCGCAAACCCGGCCACCAGGCCGCTTTTGTGGCCACCACCGCGGCTGTGCTTTTGTCCATTTTCGTTTGGGGCATGCCCGCGAAGCTGGCCCTCTCGGCCACGGCCTTCGGCGCGGCCTACGGCTTGTTCCCCATTGTCTGGATCGTCATCACGGCGATCTGGATTTACAACATGACCGTTGAGTCCGGCGAGTTCGAGATCATCAAAAACTCGCTGGCCAGCATTACGGAAGACCGCCGCCTGCAGGCCATCTTCATCGCCTTCGCCTTCGGCTCCTTCATCGAAGGCACCGCGGGCTTCGGCACCCCGGTGGCCATCACCGCGGCCATGCTGGTGGGCCTTGGCTTCAACCCGCTGTACGCCGCGGGCATCTGCCTCATCGCCAACACCGCTCCCGTGGCCTTCGGCGCCATCGGCATCCCCATCGTCGTGGCCGCCCAGGTGACGGACATCGACGTCATGAAGATCAGCGCCATCTGCGGCCGCCAGCTGCCGTTCCTGTCCTGTATCGTGCCCCTGTGGCTTTCCGTCACTATGAGCGGCTGGAAGCGCTCCATGGAAGTGCTGCCCGCCATCATCGTGGCCGGCGTGTGCTTCGCCGGCACCCAGTTCGTCATGTCCAACTTCCACGGCCCCTACCTGCCGGACATCGCTTCCGCCATCGTGACCATCATCGGCCTGTTCCTGTTCCTCAAGGTCTGGAAGCCCAAGAACGTGTGGCACTTCCCCGACGAGCCGGCCAGCGCCTGCACCGTCACCAAGTGCGACTACTCCGCCGGCCAGGTCATCCGCGCCTGGGGTCCCTACATCATCCTGGCCTTCATGGTTCTCTTGTGGGGCCTGGAGCCGGTCAAGAAGGTGCTCGACACCATCACCCCGTTCAAGTTCGACTGGCCGGCGCTGCATAAGCTGGTCATCAAGACCGCTCCCGTCGTTGCCAAGGACACCCCGTACGCGGCCGTGTTCAAGGTCAACCTGCTCTCCGCCGGCGGCACGGCCATCCTGTTCTCCGGCCTGCTGTCCGTGCTCATCATTCCCAAGTACGGCTTCGGCAAGGCCATCGCCTGCCTGTTCCGCACCATTCACCAGCTGCGTTACCCCATCGTGACCATCGCCATGATTCTGGGTCTCGCCATCATCATGAACTACTCCGGCATGAGCTCGACCCTGGGCCTGGCCTTTACGGCCACCGGCGCCTGGTTCCCGTTCTTCGCCCCCATCCTGGGCTGGCTCGGCGTGTTCCTGACGGGCTCCGACACCTCGGCCAACGCGCTGTTCGGCTCCCTGCAGAAGACCACCGCCCAGCAGATCGGCGTCGACCCCGCACTGTGCGTGGCCGCCAACTCCTCCGGCGGCGTCACCGGCAAGATGATCTCTCCGCAGAGCATCTCCGTGGCCACCGCGGCCTCGAACATGGTCGGCAAGGAAGGCGACATCTTCCGCTTCACCCTGAAGCACTCTGTCGCCATGGTGCTCTTCGTGAGCTGCCTCACCATGCTCCAGGCTTACCCCTTGAGCTGGATGCTGCCCTAGCGTTCTGACCGCAACCCGGGAGCCGGACCTTCATGGTCCGGCTCCTTTCAAATTTCCCGCCCCGGCTGCGATGCGCGCCAGATGGGCCGACGATTTTCATAGCGCCGGAACGCGCGGCAACCCGAGAAACTGGAGACGACGCCATGAGCGACCTCAAACGACTGGTGGAGCTGTTCACGGAAAAGGCCAAGCTCACCTCGGCCATTGTGACGCCGGTGAAGAGCCTGGATGAAGCGTTGGCCTACACTGTCGACGTGTGCGACAAGAAGGAAGCCTGTCAGATCCTCATGTCCGGGTGCGAGTCTGAGCTCTCCGCCCCGGCGGGAGCGCTGTGCGACAGCAAGCCCGGCAAGGTCGTCATGGCCCCGGGGCTTGAGCCCGCCGCCTTCGCCAAACTGAAGCAGCTCTGCGCGGACAGAAGCATCCACTGCCAGGAAGGCGGCATGCGCAAGCACCTGGGCGGCGTGGACATCGGCTTCACCATCGCCCAGGCGGGCGTGGCCGAAACAGGCACGCTGCTGCTCGACTCCAAAAGCGAAGAGCTGCGCCTGGCCACCATGCTCTGCGAGGTCCACGTGTGCGTGCTCAAGGTGAGCACCCTGCGCGAGACCAGCTACGACGTTGAGGAGATGGTGCGCGCCCTGTCGAAGGACGGACCGGCCTATGTGGCCTTTGTCACCGGCGCCTCGCGCACGGCGGATATCGAGCGCGTGCTGGCCATCGGCGTGCACGGGCCGCTTGAGATGCACATTCTGCTTCTGGAGGACTAGGCCATGCAGAACGCTCACAATATGAAAGAATACAAGGGCGAGCTTTCCGGCGCGCTGCACAATGACTTTCTGCGCGAGGCCATGGACAAGTTCGCCGTGGCGTACCGCACCGCGCGCTCCAACGCCTTTGCCGGCATGGACGTGGACGGCCTGATCCAGGAAATCGCCAAGGGCAAGGACGAGGCCATGGCGCACATGGACGAGCTGCTCGCCCAGTTCACCAAGAACGCCGAGGCCCTGGGCGTCACCGTGCACGTGGCCAAAACCGCGCAGGAGGCCAACGAGATCATCGCCTCCATCGCGCAGAAGGCGAACGTCAAGCGCATCGTCAAATCCAAGTCCATGACGGCCGAGGAGACCCACCTGAACCACCACTTGGAGGCCCAAGGCCTGGAGGTGACGGAGACGGACCTGGGCGAGTGGATCATCCAGCTGCGGCACGAGGGCCCGACCCACATGGTCATGCCCGCCATCCACCTTTCGCGCTACCAGGTGGCCGATCTGTTCAGCGACGTCACCGGCGCCAAGCAGGAAGTGGACATCCAGAAGCTGGTCAAGGTGGCCCGCCGCGAGTTGCGGCGCAAATATGTCGAGGCCGACATGGGCATCTCCGGCGGCAACTTCGCCATCGCCGAAACCGGCACCATCGCCCTGTGCACCAACGAGGGCAACGCCCGGCTGGTGACGACCCTGCCGCGCGTGCACGTGGCCCTCGTCGGCCTGGACAAGCTCACCGCCAACATCAACGACGCCCTGCGCGTCATCCGCGCCCTGCCCAGAAACGCCACGGGCCAGGCGATCACCTCTTACGTTTCCTGGATCACCGGCCCGGGCGAGTGCCAGAGCAGCGCCAACGGCAAGAAGGAAATGCACGTGGTGTTTCTGGACAACGGCCGCCGCAAAATGGCCAAGGATCCGCTGTTCTCCCAGGTGCTGCGCTGCGTGCGCTGCGGCGCCTGCGCCAACGTGTGCCCGGTGTACCGCCTGGTCGGCGGCCACCAGCTGGGCCACGTCTACATCGGCGCCATCGGCCTCATTCTGACCTACTTTTATCACGGCCGCGAGAAGGCCAAGAACCTGGTGCAGAACTGCATCAACTGCGGCGCGTGCAAGGCCGTGTGCGCGGGCGGCATCGACCTGCCCCGGCTCATCAAAGAGGTCCATGCCCGCATTCAGGACGAAGAAGGCCACCCGCTGCAAAGCCAGGTGCTGGCCCAGGTGCTCAAGAGCCGCAAGCTGTTCCACGCGCTCTTGCGCTCGGCCAAGGCCGTGCAGCGGCCCATTACCGGCGGCACGCCGTTCTTGCGCCACCTGCCCATGATCTTCGCCAAGGGACAGGACTTCCGCGCGCTGCCCGCCATTGCCGAGTCGCCCTTCCGCGACCGCTTTGCGGCGCTGAAGCCCAAGGTCGCGAACCCGAAGCTCCGCGTGGCGCTGTTCAGCGGCTGCGTGCAGGACTTCGTCTACCCGGAGCAGGCCGAGGCCGCGGTGAAGATTCTGGGCAAGTACAACGTGGACGTCAGCTTCCCCATGGACCAGTCGTGCTGCGGCCTGCCCGTGCAGATGATGGGCGAGCGCGAGTCCAGCAAGAGCGTGGCCGCCCAGAACGTCAACGCCTTCGACCCGGCCTCCTGCGACTACATCCTGACCCTGTGCGCCTCCTGCGCCTCGCACCTGAAGCACGGCTACCCGGAGATCCTGGCGGGCGACCCGGCCATGAAGGCCAAGGCGCAGCAGTTCGCGGACAAGGTCATCGACTTCAGCTCCTTCGTGCACGACGTGCTCAAGGTGACGCCCGAAAGCTTCACCAAGGACGGCAAGAAGACCACCTACCACGCGCCCTGCCACCTGTGCCGCGGACTTGGCGTCACCAAGGCCCCGCGCGAGCTCATGACCACCGGCGGGCTTGATTACATACCGTGCGAGGAAGAGGATGTGTGCTGCGGCTTCGGCGGTACGTATTCCATGAAATTCCCCGAGCTTTCGGCCGAGTTGCTGAAGAAAAAGCTTGCGAACGCGGAGAAGACCGGGGCAGAATTGTTGCTCACGGACTGTCCGGGCTGCATCATGCAGCTGCGCGGCGGGCTTGAGGCCAAGGGCAGCACCATGCAGGTGCGCCACGTGGCCGAGGCTCTGGCCGAACGGCTGAAGTAGCCGAAGCCCAGGAAATCAGGAGGTTGGCGGCATGAAAGAAGTGCGCAAACGCGCTCGTGAGCTCATGGAGGGGTACTGCAAGGTCTGCCCCGTCTGTAACGGCAAGGCCTGCGCGGGCGAGGTGCCCGGCATGGGCGGCCTGGGCACCGGCTCCTCGTTTATGAACAACGTCGCGGCCCTGTCCGCGCTGCGCTTCAATATGCGCCTGCTGCACGGGGCGGAACAGCCCGACACCGCGACCACGGTGCTGGGCCTCAAGCTGGCCATGCCGGTTCTGGCCGCGCCCATCGGCGGGGTCAGCTTCAACATGGGCGGCAAGATAACCGAGCAGGAATACGTGGACGCCGTGCTGGGCGGCTGCGTGGACAAGGGCGTCGTGGGCTGCGTCGGCGACGGCGTGCCCCCGTTCATCCACGAGGCCGGCTTCAGCACCATCAAGGCCCTTGGCGGCGCCGGCGTTCCCTTCATCAAACCCTGGGAAGACAAGGAACTGTTCGAAAAGCTCGACAAGGCCGTGGCCACCGGCGCAACCGTCGTCGGCATGGACATCGACGCCGCGGGCCTGGTGACCTTGCGCCTCATGGGCCGCCCCGTGGGGCCCAAGCCCATTGAGAAATTCAAGGACATCATCGCCCACGTGCCCGCCAAGTTCGTCATCAAGGGCATCATGACCCCGGACGACGCCAAGCGCGCCGTGGACGCCGGCGCCGCGGGCATTGTGGTCTCGAACCACGGCGGCCGCGTGCTGGACCACACGCCCGGCACGGCCGAGGTTGTCGCCGGCATCGCCCGGGCGGTGAAGGGGCAGCTCGCCATTCTGGCCGACGGCGGCGTGCGCTCCGGCGGCGACGTGCTCAAGATGTTGGCCCTTGGCGCGGACGCGGTGCTCATCGGCCGTCCCGTGTCCATCGCCGCCATCGGCGGCCAGCGTGAGGGCGTGGCCAAGTATCTGGACCAGGTGAAAAGCGAGCTCGTGCAGGCCATGATTCTGACCGGTTGCGCCAGCGTGGCTGACGTGGACGGCCGGGTGTTGTTCCAAAGCGCATAAGGGGGAGAGATGCCGCGACCCGAATCCGCCTGGGGGGCCAAGGCCCCTGTTGTCAGCTGCGTTTCGGTGTGCCTTCTTGCTCTCATCGTGCCCTCCGGAGCCGCCTGGCTCCTTTCCTCCTCGCCATTCCAAATAGGGCTGCCGCAAATCGCGGCGGCCCTTTTGCTTGGCGCGCTGGCTTTTGTCCTCGCCAGCGTCCAGCAGCGCCGCGCCCATGACGCGGTTCTGGCCGCCCTTGCCGCTCTGCCGACCAACAAGGACAGCGCGGGCAAGGAATCAAATGGCGATCCTCTGGCGCTGCTTGAGACCGCTGCGGCCGCAGCGGCAAAGGAGCTCAAGCACCAGACCGGCCTGGCCCAGGGCATTCTGGCCGGGCTGCCGGTGCCGTTTCTGCTGGTGGACGAAAAGGAGCGCGCCGTCTTCTCCAATCGGGAATGCCTGGACATGCTTGAGCTGGGCGGCCGTCCCGAGGATTACTACGGCAAGACCCTGGCCGAGATCTTCTACAACGACCCGGGCCGCAAGACCGCCGTGGGCAAAAGCATCAACGGCGGCGAGGTGTTCCGCAACCTTGAGGTGGACATCAAGGGCCACAAGGGCGGCGTGCGGCACGTGCTGGCCAACGTTTTTCCCATCTACGACAGCGACAAGCGCTGCCTGGGCGGGCTGTGCCTGTACCTGGACATGACGACGCTCAAGCAGAAGGAGCAGGTCATCGTCCAGAAGAACGACACCATCGGCGCCACCGCGGCGCAGGCCAACGCCCTGTGCGGCCGCCTGCGCGAAGCCTCGGTGCGTCTTTCCGCAAGCATCGGGCAGACCAGCCGCGGCAGCGATGCCCAGAAGGTGCGCGTGGGCGAAATCGGCGTGTCCATGACGCAGATGAGCGCGGCCGTGGTCGACGTGGCGCAGAACGCCTCCAGGGCGGCCCAGGGCACGGACGAGGCCCGGCAGCGTGCCGACGAGGGCGCCCATGTGGTGGGCGAGGTCATCCGCGCCATCAAGAGCGTGGCCGAGCGCAGCCAGACCATGCAGGAGCGCCTGAACGACCTGGGCGGGCAGGTGGCGGGCATCAGCCAGATTCTTGGCGTCATCAACGACATCGCCGACCAGACCAACCTGCTTGCGCTCAACGCCGCCATAGAGGCGGCCCGCGCGGGCGACGCCGGGCGCGGCTTTGCCGTGGTGGCCGACGAAGTGCGCAAGCTGGCGGAAAAGACCATGCAGGCCACGCAGCAGGTGGCCACCGCGACCAACTCCGTGCAGGAGGGCGCGCGCCGCGCCGCCGAGGGCATGGCCGGGGCGACCGAGGCGGTGGAGCAGAGCACCGGCCTGGCGGACAGCGCCGGCCGCACCCTGCGGAACATACAGGAAATTTCGCAAGGCGCCGCGGACCAGGTGCGCACCATCGCCACGGCATCGGAAGAGCAGTCCGCCTCGGCGGAGGAGATCACCCGGTCCGTGGACCAGGTGCGCGCCGTCACCGAGCAGACGGCCCAGGACATGGCCGCGGCCACCCAGGCCGTGGAGGACCTGGCCCGGCTTGCGGACGAGCTGACGGACATAATCGCCAAAATGCGGGCCTGCTGAGGCCCCCCAAACCCAGGCAAGGAGCGGATTCATGATCAAGCACATCGTCATGTGGACTTTGAAGGACAGCGCACAGGGCGCGGACAAGGCCGCCAACGCGCGCAAGATGAAGGAGCTTCTGGAAGCGCTGCCCGGCCGCATTTCCTGTCTGCGCTCCCTTGAAGTGGGCATCGACGTTTTCGCCGCCAGTCCTGCCTGCGACGTTGTCCTGTATTCCGTCTTCGACACCCGCTCGGACCTGGACGCCTATCAGGTGCACCCGGAGCATCTGAAGGTCGTGGAGTTTGTGAAGCAGGTGGTTGCCGCGCGCAGCGTGCTTGACTACGAAGTCTAGCCGTCAATACATCTAATCCACAAAAGGCCAGTATTACTGGCCTTTTCTTTTTCTTGCAAAGGCTCGCCCTGGCACGTAGTACTACATTTACGTATATCGAATAAATCCATTGACGTATCAGCAAATTCATTGCGAGGAGCGTATGAGCCAAGACAAGCCGGCGTGCCAGGTTCCGGGCATTCAGGATCTTCTTTCACAGATTGGTTTGGGCGTCGCGGACCTGCCGGAGGGCCGCATTGACGGCGATCAGGCCTATGCCGAGGCCCTGTACCTGCTCACGCGCATGCGCTTCGGCGTCGAGGAGTCCCTGTGCTTCTGGGACGAGATTCTGCGCCATCACCAGGGGCTGAACCTGATTCTCGGGCGCGACGTGGGCATCCGCGTGGCCGTGTGCGACTACTTCATGAACCTGCACCCCAAGATGCGCGATCCGGTCATTGTGGAAGTGCAGGTGCTGCTGCAAAAAGAAAAGGGCGCGCTGGTGGACGAGCTGACCGGGCTTTACAACCGCCGCTACTTCAACGACGCCATAGGACGCGAGGTGGAGCGCTTCAAGCGTTTCGGCCAGCGCTTTTCCCTCATCATGCTCGATGTGGACCACTTCAAGCGCTTCAACGACACCTATGGCCATCTGGCGGGCGACGATGCGCTGAAGGCCGTGGCCAGCGCCCTGCGCGATGCCGCGCGCACCTTCGACCACGTGGTGCGTTACGGCGGCGAGGAGTTCGCGCTCATTCTGCCCCACACGGACAGCGCGCAAGCCATCGCCGCGGCAGAGCGCATGCGCTGCGCCGTCAACGCGCAGCCCATCAAGGTCGGCGCCGAGGAAGTGCACATCAGCGCCAGCCTGGGCGCGGCCACCTTCCCGGAGGACGCCATCAACGCCCGCGATCTGGTGAGCCGCGCCGACGAGGCCCTGTACGAGGCCAAGCGCACCCGCAACACCTCCTGCTCCTTCTCGGAGCGCAACCGCCGCTTCCCGCGTTCGCCCATCAATCTGGTGGTGCAGTTCACCGGCAACGACAGCGCCGCGGCCTTCAAGCCCGTCACGGTCACAGCCATGAACGTCAGCTTCGGCGGCATGCTCTGCCTGTCCACCGTGCCCATGCTGCCCGGCACCCAGGTGGATGTTGCGCTTGATGTGGAGGCGCCGAGCACGCGGGGCCTGCATGTTGCGGCGCGCGTGGTGCGCCTGGAGCGCGAAAGCGAGGCGGGCAGCTATCAGGTGGCGCTCTCCTTCGACCTGGGCACCCAGGAGCAGCGCCGCGACCTGGTGCGGCTGGTGGAAATGCACCACGGCGAGGGCCAGTAGCGCCCCGCCCGCGCGAAAAAGCCTTGGCCCCGGACGGGCTCTGGGGTATGCGTGCATCATCCGGAGGCGTTCCCGCCCGCCGGACACTTCATCTTTCAGGAGCAGCACATGACCAAAGACGACGTTACCGGCCTGAAGCACCTGGGCTCCGGCAAGACCAGCTACGCCTTCGAGGAACCCTCCGCGGCCATCCTTGAGGCCTTTCCCAACAAGTACCCGAACCGCGACTACGAGATCCGCTTCGAGCATCCGGAGTTCACCAGCCTGTGCCCCAAGACCGGCCAGCCCGATTTCGCCACCATCGAAATCACCTACATTCCGGACCTGCTCTGCATCGAGACCAAGTCGCTCAAGCTGTACTTCACGGCCTACCGCAACCATGGCTCGTTCATGGAGACCATCACCAACCAGATTCTGGACGACTTGGTCAGCGTGTGCCAGCCCCGCATGATGCAGGTGGTGGCGCAGTTCAACCCGCGCGGCGGCACCAGCCTCACCGTCACGGCCGAATTTTTCAAGGACGACGACTCCGCGCCCATCGAGACGCGCTTTTAGAGAAAGAGAGCGCCGCGGGCGGGCACGACTCCGCCACGCGGCGGCTTGGGAATCGCGGGGGAGGATTCCCCCTCCACGACTCTCCACGCGACTCCACGGGCCGGCGCGGCCCCCAGCAAAGAAAAGGCCCCGGCGCGCTTGCGTCCAGGGCCTTTTTGCTTGCAAGGGCGGGCTTGTCTTGCCCGGTTAGGCCTTGAGCCCCTGGCCGAAATCGCGGCCAAAGGCGCGGCACTGCTCCAGGGCGTCGCCATCCGGGTTCCACATGGCGCGGATGCCCTCACCGGCCACCTCGAACCCGCATTCCTTTAGCTGCGCGGTGAGCATCTTCACGGATTCGCCGCTCCAGCCATAGGCCCCGAAGGCCGCGCCCTTCTTGTTCTTGAACCCAAGGCCGCGCACCATCTCCAGCAAGCCACCCAGAGAGGACAGATACCCCCGGTTGATGGTGGGCGAGCCGACCAGCAGCGCCTTGCTGCGGAATATCTCGGTGACGATGTCGTTCTTGTCGGCCTTGCCCGCGTTGAACAGCTTCACGGTGAGCGTGGGGTCGGCCTGGTTCAGGCCTTCGGCGATGGCCTCGGCCATGCGCCGGGTGCCGTTCCACATGGTGTCGTAAGCGATGGTGGCCTGGTGCTCCTGGTAGTTGTCCGCCCACTCCAGGTACTTCGACACGATCTGCATGGGGTTGTCGCGCCAGATGGTGCCGTGGCTGGGGCAGATGAGCTTGAGCGGCAGGCCGAGCCCCGCGAACTCCTCGATCTTGCGCTTCACCAGCGCGCTGAAGGGGGTGAGGATGTTGGCGTAGTACTTGATGCACTCCTGCACGAGGGAGCACTGGTCGGCGAGGTCGTTGTACATGCCCTCCGTGGCCAAATGGTGGCCGAAGGCGTCGTTGCTGAACAGGATCTCCTCGCCGGTCAGATAGCAGAACATGGTGTCCGGCCAGTGCAGCATGGGCGCTTCGATGAAGATGAGCTCCCGCTTGCCGAGGCTCAGGCGCTGGCCGGTTTTGACCACCTGGAAGTTCCAGTCCTGATGGTAGTGTCCCTTGAGGGATTTGACGCCGTTGGCCGTGCAGTACACGGGCACATCTGGTATGCGGCGCAGAAGCTCCGGCAGGCCGCCGCTGTGGTCGCTCTCCGCATGGTTGGCGATGACGTAGTCGATCTTCGAGAGGTCGACCTCTGCCGCAAGCTGTTCGATGAACTCTGCGGCAAAGGGCGCCCAAACGGTCTCGATGAGCGCGGTCTTCTCGTCGCGCACCAGATAGGCGTTGTAGGTGGAGCCCTTGTGCGTGGAGTATTCCTCGCCGTGGAAGCGGCGCAGCTCCCAGTCCTTCTTGCCGACCCAGGTGACGCAATCGGTGATTTTGAAGCTCATCGGATCCCCCTTATATTCTTGATGCCGGACGCGGCATCCGGTTTCGAGACATAGCCCATCTTATGCATCAGACCCAGCGGGCTGTACAGCGCCCAAGGGCTTGCCAGGCCTGCTTTGCGTATTATCTTCTTGTCCTTGCCCACATCCAGCCTGGAGGCCAGCCGCATGTCCGCCACATTGCCTGCACTTTTCGTTTCGCACGGCGCGCCCACGCTCGTCATGGACCCGGTGCCCACGCGGGACTTCCTGCTTGGCCTGGGCAAAAGCCTGCCCCGGCCCAAGGCCATTTTGGCCGTGTCCGCCCACTGGGACACCAGCGCCCCGCGCCTGACCAGCGGCCCGGCCCCGCACACCATGTACGATTTCTACGGCTTCCCCGAGGATCTGTACGCCATGACCTACCCCGCGCCCGGTTCGGCCGAACTGGCGGGACGCGCGGCAGAGCTGCTGGAGCTGGCCGGCCTGTCCGCGGAACCGGACGCCGCGCGGGGTTTCGACCACGGCGCCTGGGTGCCGCTCAAGCTCATGTATCCGGAGGCCGACATCCCCCTTGTGCAGCTCTCCATCCAGACCCGGCGCTCCCCGGCGCAGCACTTGGCGATGGGCCGGGCCCTGGCTCCCCTGCGGGAGGAAGGCGTGCTCATCATCGCCAGCGGCAACGCCACCCATAACCTGCGCGATGTGTTCAACCACGACATATTCGCCCCGCCCGTGCCCTACGCCAGGCAATTCGCCGACTGGCTGACCAGACACGTGGAGGCGGGCGAAACGGAGCCGCTTCTGGACTATCTGGCCCAGGGACCGGACGCCAGGCACAACCACCCCACGGCCGACCACTACCTGCCGCTGCTGGTGGCCCTGGGCGTGGGAACCGCAGAGGGCGACGCCAAGGGCCGCATCCTGCACGACGGCTACACCTACGGCGTGCTCTCCATGGCCGCGTACGCATGGGGCTGAAGCCATGTTGACGGCCAGCACCCGAAACCGTAGCATCGCGCCATGAAACGCATCTATGAACTGAGCGTGCGCGCGGAATTCTGCGCCGCGCATAGGCTGAACGGCTATCCCGGCAACTGCAAGAACACCCACGGCCACAACTGGGGCGTCACGGCCTATGTGCTCTGCCAGGAGCTGGACGAGCTCGGCATGGGGCTCGACTTCCGCGAGATCAAGGCCCTGGTGCGCGAGGCCCTCTCCACCCTGGACCACGCCTGCCTGAACGACCTCGCCCCCTTTGCGAAGCAGAACCCCACGGCGGAGAACATCGCCCGGCTTCTGTTCGAGGACCTTGGCCAGCGCCTTGCCGCGCGCGTTCCCGGCGGCCGCGCCAAGGTTTCCCGCGTCCGCATCGCGGAGACGCCCGGCGCGGAGGTCACCTACTGGGAGGAGCCTTGAGCCTCCAAGTCTGCGAGATCTTCAAGAGCCTGCAGGGCGAGTCGAGCTTTGCCGGCCGGCCCTGCGTCTTTGTGCGCCTGACGGGCTGCAACCTGCGCTGCCGCTACTGCGACACCATCTATGCCTACGCTGGGGGCGAGAGCCTCTCCATGCGCCAGGTGCTCGAGCGCATCGAAACCCTTGGCGAAGCGCAGCCCGACATCCTCATCGAGTTCACCGGCGGCGAACCGCTGCTGCAAGAGTCCGCCGTGGAACTCATGAACGCCCTGGCGCGCTCCGGCCGCGGCGTTCTGGTGGAAACCAACGGCAGCCGCGACATCAGCGTGCTGGCCCGGGAGGTCGCGGCCATTGTGGACATGAAGGGGCCTTCCAGCGGCGAGTCCGAAAAAATGGACCTCACCAATCTGGAGCGCCTGCGCGAGCGCGACGAACTCAAGTTCGTCATCGGCGACCGGGCCGATTACGCGCACATGCTCTCCCTTCTGTCCCGCGTCGACCCGCGCCGCAACACGGTGAACGCCTCGCCGCTGTTCGGCGCCCTGGCCCCGGCCGAGCTTGCCGCCTGGATTCTGGCCGACGGCCTCAACGTGCGCCTCAATCTACAGCAGCACAAATACATCTGGCCGCCGGAAGCGCGCGGCGTTTAGGAGAGCACATGGCGACCACAGACAGCGCCCTTGTCGTATTTTCCGGCGGGCAAGACTCCGCAACCTGCCTGGCCTGGGCGCTTTCCCGCTACGCCTGCGTGGAGACCATCGGCTTCGACTACGGGCAGCGCCACGCGGTGGAGCTTTCCTGCCGGGCTGATGTCCTCGCCCGTTTGCGCGAGCATCGCCCGGACTGGGACGCCAAGCTCGGCGCGGACACTTTGCTTTCCATGGACGTGTTCCGCCAGTTGGGCGAAACCGCCCTCACCCACGATGTCGCCATCACCATGAACGAAAGCGGCCTGCCCAGCACCTTCGTGCCCGGCCGCAACCTCATTTTCCTCACCCTGGCCGGGGCCCAGGCCTACCGCCGGGGCATCAAGCGCGTCATCACCGGCGTGTGCGAGACGGACTTCTCCGGCTACCCGGACTGCCGCGACGACACCATGAAGGCCCTGCAGGTGGCGCTCAACCTCGGCATGCAGACGCGGCTAGTCATCGAAACGCCGCTCATGTGGCGCACCAAGGCCGAGACCTGGAGCCTGGCGCGCGAGCTGGGCGGCCAGCCCCTGGTGGACCTCATCTTGGAGCACACGCACACCTGCTACCAGGGCGAGCGCGGCGAACGCCACCCCTGGGGCTACGGCTGCGGCGCCTGCCCGGCCTGCGAGTTGCGCGCCAAAGGTTACGCCGAGTATCTGCGCGGAGAATAAAGAAAGAGAATAGCCTCCGGCGGCCAAAGGGTCTGAGCCCCTTTGGAATCCTCATGCCAGCGCAAAGCCCGGGACAAGCATCCGCTTGTTCCGGGCTTTGCGCTGGAGGACGGGGTGGGTTGTGCCCGGCACGGTTGAGCGGGACGTCAGGCAGCGGCCAAGACGGGCTGGGGATACAGAGAGGGCGGCGAGGAAGAGGATGGCAGAAAGAAAGAGGTGGCGGGCCAGAGGGGCGAAATGGGGGTGAAGAGGCGGAGGGGGAGAGAGGCTGGGGAAGGGAGAAGGGGGGGGCGGCAGAGAAAAGAGGCGGGAAAGGAGAATAGGGAGGCGGGGAGAAGGGCGGTTGGATGGGCTGGGCGTCTTGTGCGGGGGGCAATGGCCGGCCATTAAAAAAGGGCCCCGGATTGCTCCAGGGCCCTTAGAGAAGACGGTCCGGCCTGCGGTCTACTTGCCGCCGCGGCCGTCGTCACAAGGCTTGGTCGAGTTCCCGCTGTCGGACATGGCGCAGGGCTTGGCGTTGCCCGGGGCACCGGCGGCCGGCGCGGCGGGAGGCGTGAAGTCCAGGCCGCCCTCAACGCAGGCGAGCTTGGGATCGTCCATGAGCTTCAGCTGCTTGTAGCGCTCGTAGTAGGCGGTCTCGATGCCGGAGCGCAGGCGCTTGGACTCTTCAGGCTGGGCCTTCTCCAGGGCGGCGTAGCGGTTCTCGCCGGAGAGGAAGGCCTGCAGGGTGCCGTCGGGAGCCTTGGACTCCAGCTTGAAGGGATTCTGTCCCTGGGCGGCCAACTGCGGGTTGAAGCGGTACAGCGGCCAGTAGCCGGACTGCACGGCCAGCTTGGCCTCCTCCTGGCTCTTGCCCATGCCCTTGCGGATGCCCTGGTTGATGCAGGGCGCGTAGGCGATGACCAGGGACGGTCCGGGGTAGGCCTCGGCCTCCTGAAGGGCCTTCAGGGTCTGGTTCTTGTCCGCGCCCATGCTGATGCTGGCGACGTACACATAGCCGTAGGTCATGGCCATGCGGCCCAGATCCTTCTTGCCGGTCTTTTTGCCGCTGGCGGCGAACTTGGCGATGGAGCCGAGCGGCGTGGCCTTGGAGGACTGGCCGCCGGTGTTGGAGTAAACCTCGGTGTCCATGACGAAGATGTTCACATCCTCGCCGCTGGCCAGCACGTGGTCCACGCCGCCGTAGCCGATGTCATAGGCCCAGCCGTCGCCGCCGAAGACCCAGATGGACTTCTTGGTGAACAGGTCGGACATGCCGGCGATCTCGGCCAGCAGGGGATCCTTGGTGCCCTTGAGCAGGGTCTTCAGTTCGTCGCCCGCGGCCTTGGAGGCGACGGGGTCGCTCTTGCCGGCCAGCCAGGCGGCCGCGGCTTCCTTGATCTTGGCGCTGGCCGAGCTGGCCGCAACCTGGGTCAGCAGGTCGGCAAGCTTGGAGCGGCGCTGGTTCATGGCGATGGTGTAGCCGAAGCCGAACTCGGCGGCGTCCTCGAACAGGGAATTGTTCCAGGCCGGACCGTGTCCGTCCTTGTTGACGCAATACGGGGCGGCAGGAGCCGAGGCGCCCCAGATGGAGGAGCAGCCCGTGGCGTTGGCGATCATCATGCGCTCGCCGAAGAGCTGGGTGATGAGCTTGACGTAGGGGGTTTCGCCGCAGCCCGCGCACGCGCCGGAGAACTCAAGCAGCGGCTGCTGGAACTGGCTGCCCTTGACGCTTTCGCGCTTCACCAGGTCGCCCTTGAGGCTGACGGTCTCGCTGAACTGCTGGTTGGGCACCTGGACCGCGGTCTGGGTGTCCAGGGGCTTCATGACGAGGGCCTTGGTCTTGGCCGGGCAGATGTCTGCGCAGTTGCCGCAGCCCATGCAGTCCATGGTGTTCACCTGAATGCGGAAGCTCAGGTCCTTGAGCTCCTTGCCCTGGGCGGGCAGAACCTCGAAGGCCTTGGGGGCTTTCTTCATCTCGGCCGCGTTGGCCAGCACCGGGCGGATGGTGGCGTGGGGGCAGACAAAGGCGCACTGGTTGCACTGGATGCAGTTTTCCTTGATCCACTCGGGCACCAGGATGGCCACGCCGCGCTTTTCGTACTGGCTGGTGGCCACGGGGAAGGAGCCGTCCGGGGTGAAGGCGGAAACGGGCAGGGTGTCGCCCTTCTGCGCCAGAATGGGGCGCATGACGTCGGACACGAAGGCGGGCACCTTGTCGCCCTTGACCGTCTTGTCCGCGGCCTTGGCCCAGCTTGCCGGCACCTTGATCTCGATCAGGTTGGCCAGGGTCTGGTCCACGCCGTCCACGTTCATCTTGACGATCTTGTCGCCCTTTTTGCCGTAGGTCTTGTGGATGGAGTCCTTCAACAGGGCGATGGCCTTGTCGATGGGCAGAACCTTGGCCAGCTTGAAGAAGGCCGTCTGCATGATCATGTTGATGCGGTTGCCCAGGCCCACGGCGGCGGCGATTTTGACCGCGTCGATGGTGTAGAGCTTGATTTTTTGGGTGGCGATGGTGCGCAGCATGGCGGCCGGCAGGTTGGCCTCCATGTCCGCAACGGAGCTCCAGGTGGAGTTCAGCAGGAAGGTGCCGCCGGGCTTCAGGCCTTCGAGCACATCGTAGGTGTGCACGTAGCTCGAATTGTGGCAGGCGATGAAGTCCGCCGTGTCGACCAGATAGGTGGACTGGATGGGCTTTTTGCCGAAGCGCAGGTGCGAAACGGTGATGCCGCCGGACTTCTTGGAGTCGTAGGCGAAGTAGCCCTGAGCGTACAGCGGCGTGTTGTCGCCGATGATCTTGATGGCGCTCTTGTTGGCGCCGACGGTGCCGTCGGAGCCGAGGCCCCAGAACTTGCACTGCACGGTGCCGGCCGGGGTGGTGGCCAGGGCCGGACCCACGGGCAGGCTGGTCTTGGTCACGTCGTCATCGATGCCGACCACGAAGTGGTTCTTGGCCTTGCCCTTTTCCATGTTCTTGTACACGGCCATGACGGCGTTGGGGCGGAACTCCTTGGAGCCCAGGCCGTAGCGGCCGGCGATGAGCTGGGGCATGGCGCCGGCGCGCTCGATGAAGGCCGAGCAGACATCCTGGTACAGGGGGTCGCCCAGGGCGCCGGGCTCCTTGGTGCGGTCGAGCACGGTGATCTTCTTCACGCTCTTGGGCAGCACGGCGAAGAAGCTCGCGGCGTCGAAGGGGCGGTACAGGCGCACCTTGATGAGGCCGACCTTCTTGCCCTTGGCGGCCATGGTGTTGATGACTTCCTGGATGGTCTCGCAGGCGGAGCCCATGGCGACGACGATGTTCTCGGCGTCGGGCGCGCCCACGTAGTCGAAGGGCTTGTATTTGCGGCCGGTGATCTTGGCCACCTTTTTCATGTTCTCAATGACGATCTTGGGCACGGCGTTGTAGTACGGGTTGGCGCGCTCGCGGCCCTGGAAGTAGATGTCCGGGTTCTGGGCCGTGCCGCGCAGCACCGGGTGCTCGGGGTTCATGGCGTGTTTGCGGAACTCGGCGATCTTGTCGTGGTTCACCAGTTTGGCCATGTCCGCGTAGTCGATGACCTCGATCTTCTGGATCTCGTGGCTGGTGCGGAAGCCGTCGAAGAAGTGCATGAAGGGCACGCTGGCGTCGATGGCGGAAAGGTGCGCCACCAGGGCCAGGTCCATGCATTCCTGCACACTGGAGGAGGCGAGCATGGCGAAGCCGGTCTGGCGGCAGGCCATGACGTCCTGGTGGTCGCCGAAGATGGACAGCGCGTGGGCGGCAATGGCGCGCGCCGTGACGTGGAACACGCAAGGCAGAAGCTCGCCGGAAATTTTGTACATGTTGGGAATCATGAGCAGCAGGCCCTGCGAGGCCGTGAAGGTGCTGGTGAGCGCACCCGCGGCCAGGGAGCCGTGCACGGCGCCCGCCGCGCCCGCCTCGGACTGCATCTGGCGGATGTTAACGACCTGGCCGAAGATGTTCTTCATGCCCTTGGCGGCCATTTCATCCGCAATCTCGCCCATGGTGGACGACGGGGTGATGGGGTAGATGGCCGCGGCTTCGCTCATGGCATAGGCCACATGCGTCGTCGCGGAGTTTCCGTCCATGGTCTTCATTTTCTTCGCCATGTTCTTATCCCTCTTTGTCAGATGGAAGGTTTGGACATGTTGGTAGCGTATCTCTGGACCTAGTTCAAAATGGAAGACTTCGCAACTTGTGTGCCAAAGAGAACGCACACAATTTGACGCAATGATTTAAGGGTGTTGCTGCTGCGGAGGCCAAGAAGGCGCGGCGTATGGCAAAGATTGTCCGAAAAATCGGGCAGTGTGCCATGCTCGTTGGGGCATGGCTTCACCCTTGGTGGCGCCAGTTTGTCTGAAATTACGGACAACCGCAAGGGGCATGGCCGGAATGGATGAAATTCCGCTGGCGTGTTCCTGACGATTGCGCTACCAAATTCGGTACTGAGAAGAGCAACCATTTCCGGGAAGCGCCAATGGAACAGTGTGAAGTGCCGCAGCCGAAAACGGCCTGGAAAAAGCTGAGCGACGCCGCGCCGCGTTTTCTGCCCATGCTTTCGTGGTGGCCCCAGGTGGGCCGGCGCACCCTCAAGGCCGATCTCTGGGCCGGGCTCACGGGGGCCGTCATCGTGCTGCCGCAGGGCGTGGCCTTTGCGGCCATTGCCGGGCTGCCGCCGCAATACGGCCTGTATGCGGCCATGGTGCCGGTCATCATCGCCGCGCTCTTCGGCTCGTCCTTCCATCTCGTCTCCGGCCCCACCACGGCCATCTCCCTCGTCATCTTCGCCAACGTAAGCCATTTCGCCGAGCCCTCAAGCGCGGAGTACGTGCGGCTCGTGCTCACCCTGACCTTTCTGGCCGGGCTGTTCCAACTGGGGCTTGGTCTGGCCAGGCTGGGCGCGCTGGTCAATTTCGTGTCCCATTCCGTGGTCACGGGATTCACCGCGGGCGCGGCCATTCTCATCGCCACCAGCCAGTTGGGCGGCTTCTTCGGCATTGCGCTGCCGCGCGGCGGGTCCTTTGTGCGCACCTGGGAGCATTTGTTTGAGCACCTGCCCGAGGCCAACCTGTATGTGCTGGGCATCGGCGCGGGCACAATGCTTGCGGCCGTCGTCGTCCGTCGCTTCTGGCCCAGGCTTCCGGCCATGCTCATCGCCATGCTGCTGGCCAGCGCCGCCAATCTGCTCCTCGACGGCGCCAGCCACGGGGTGCGGCTCATGGGCGCGCTGCCGGACAGCCTGCCGCCGCTCTCCCTGCCGGTGCCGGGGCTTGATGAAGTGCGCCACCTGGTGCCCGGCGCGGTGGCCATCGCCATGCTCGGTCTGGCCGAGGCGGTGAGCATCGCCCGCGCCGTGGCCGTGCGCTCGCAGCAAATGCTCGACAACTCGCAGGAGTTTGTGGGCCAGGGCCTGGCCAATGTGGTGGGCAGCTTCTTCTCGGCCTATGCCTCTTCCGGGTCCTTCACGCGCACGGGGCTCAATTTCGAGTCCGGGGCCAAGACGCCGCTGGCGGCGGTGTTCTCCGCCCTCATGCTGGCGGCCATCGTGCTGCTGGTGGCTCCGCTCACGGCTTATCTGCCCCTGGCGGCCATGAGCGGCGTCATTCTGCTTGTGGCGGCGAACCTGGCCGACGTCAGCGGCATCCGCCACATTCTGCGCACGGACAAAAACGAGGCCGGCGTGCTCGTGGTCACCTTCATGGCCACGCTTTTCGTCCAGTTGGAGTTCGCCATCTTCAGCGGCGTCATCCTGTCGCTGCTCATGTACCTCAAGCGCACCTCGCACCCGAACTTCGTCGTGCTCGCGCCGGACGCCTCCAACCTGCGCCGCCCGCTGGTGAACGTGAAGCGCAAGACGGTGCCGGAATGTCCGCAGCTCAAGATCCTGCGCCTGGACGGCAGCATCTTCTTCGGCGCGGTGGCCCATATATCAGAGGAACTGCACCGCATCATGGACACTTTCCCGGAGCAGTGCCACATTCTCATCGTGGGCGGCGGCATCAACTTCATCGATGCCAGCGGCTGCCACATGCTGTTCAACGAGGCCCTGAGCCTCAAGCTCTCCGGCCGGGACATGTTCTTCTGCTCGCTCAAGACGGATGTGCTGGAGGTGCTCAAGCGCGGCATGTGCCTGAAGCGCCTTGGCGGCGAGCACATCTTCGAGTCCGAGTCCCAGGCCATCGCCCACATGGTGCCCCGGCTCGACCCGGAGCGCTGCGCCTGCTGCCACGCCCGGGTGTTCCGCGAGTGCGAGCGCATGCCCGGCGGCGAGCATTATCTGCCGCCCGCAGCGGTGTGATGGGGCGTGGTTCGACGAGCTGCCTTTCTTCTTGAACGGGGTGCCCTAGAACAAGCCGCCCGTGGGCTCATTGTCCATTTGGGCGCATTGTCCATTGGACGCGCCCGCTGTGGTGTAACGCGTTGCCGCTGCTTGCGCCTGCGCTGTCCGCTGTGGTGTCCGCTGTGATGGTTGCGTTATTCACGTAGGCGCTGCCGCGCAGGCGCCGCCGGGCCGCCGGTTCGCAGGGGCAGGGCAAAGGTTTGGACAGGCGTTGCGTTTGGAGCAGGATGCGTTGCGTCTGGAGCAGGGTGCGCGGCGTCTGAATCCGGTTGCGAAGCGCCACGCGGTGTCTTGCGGATGAGCGGACGCTTGGCGTTGCCCATGCGGGTCGCCGCAAAGCTCCCTATGCAGAGAGAAGCCCCCAGGCCTCCCAGGCGAACCAGCCCGCATAGCCCAGCAGCATAAGCCCCAGGCCGCGCATGACCAGCGCGTACGCCGGGCCGCCCACAACCGGCCCGGCCCGGCCGGAAACCCACGCGACCAGCACCTTCGAGCCCACGAGGCAGACGTAGAACCCGGCCAGGAAGGCCAGGGCCGCGCTCGCCCCGGCGCTCCAATACCGCGCCAGCAGGGGCGCGCCCACGCCGCCCCAGAACAGGTACGGGCTGGGGTTGAGGAAGTTCGCCACCACGCCCTTTTGCACCGAGCGGGGCCGTGCCGGAGCCTCGGCTTGCGCCTGTGGATTGAAGCGCAGGCTGGCCAGGCCGCAATGGGCCAGGTATGCCGCGCCGCAAAGGGTCAGCAGCGCCAGCGGCACGGGGTGCGCGGCCAGCAGTCCGGTCAGGGCCAGGGCGGCAAGGACGATGGGCAGGTCGGAGAGCAGCGGGGCGGCCGCGACCTTGACGCCCTCGCGCACGGAGTAGGCCAGGGTTTGGGCGATGACCAGCGCCATGAGCGGCCCCGGCGAAAGCCCGGCCGAGAGGCCCAGGGCCGCGCCGGTCAGGGCGGCGGTCAGCTGTGCGTCAAACATCACCGGTGCTCTAGGCCAAAAGGGGCTGGCCGGGGCAGGAAGGAGAGGAGCCGGGCGGCGGAGCAAAGCGCCGCAGGAACGCCTCGGCCTTGTCCTCCGGCAGGGGGCGGGCGAAAAGATAGCCCTGGAAGTACTCGCAGCCCAGACCTTGCAGGATTCCCTGCTGGGCGAGGGTCTCCACACCCTCGGCCACCACGTCCATGCGCAGGCTGGTGGCCAGCTGGATGATGGCCCGCACGATCTCCAGGTTCTCCTTGCCGTGCTCCAGCATGCGCACGAAGGACAGGTCGATCTTGAGGTGGTCGAGCGGCAGGCGCGTCAGATAGGCCAGGCTGGAATAGCCGGTGCCGAAGTCGTCCACGGAGAAGCTGACGCCCATGTCGCGCAGCTCGATCAGCTTGTTCAGCGCCGACGCGCCGCTCTGCATGAGCGCGGTCTCCGTGATCTCCAACTTGAGGTTTCTGGCGGGCAGGCCGGTCTCCCGCAGAATCTCGCGCATGCGCGGCAGGAAGTCCGGCTTGGGCACCTGCTGGGGCGAAAGGTTCACGGAGATCATGGCGTTTTCCAGATGCGCATAGCGCCCGCGCCACTGGTTCAAAATGCGCGTGCCCTCGCGCAGGGCCCAGTAGCCCAGCTCCACCACCTTGCCCGAGTCCTCGGCGATGGGAATGAACTCGTTGGGCATGATGAGCCCGCGCTCCGGGTGGTTCCAGCGGGCCAGGGCCTCGAAGCCGAAAAGATTGCGCGTCTCGCCCCGCCCCGTCCCGAAGTGCGCTCCGAACTGCGCCCCAAGCTGGATGATGGGCTGAAACTCCAGGAAGAATTCGCCGCGCGCAATGGCCCGGTCCATCTCGCTTTCCAGGCGCACCACGCGCACGGTCTGGTTGAGCAGGGACTCGGTGAAGCTTTTGACGCGGTTGCGGCCCATGGCCTTGGCGCGGTGCAGGGCCAGATTGGCGTTGCGCAGCACTTCCTCCGCGCTGTTTGCCGGGGTTTGCCCCAGGGCCAGGCCGATGCTGACCGTGACGGACAGCTCCTGCCCGTGGGCCCGCACCGGCGCGCTCAGGGCCTCCTGGATGCGGCGGATGGCCTGGATGGGCCGCTTGTAGGAGTCGAACTCCTCCATGAGCACCACGAACTCGTCGCCGCCCATGCGGGCCACTGTGTCCAGCTCGCGCACGGCGCCGCGCAGGCGCGCGGCCACCTCCACCAGCACGGCGTCGCCCACGGTGTGGCCCAGGGTGTCGTTGATGTTCTTGAAGCGGTCCAGGTCGATGAGGAGGACCGCGTGGCGGTAGTCCGGGCGGCGCTTGGCGCGCTGCAGCGCGGTGTCGATGCGCTCCACGCAGAGCGCGCGGTTGGCAACGCCGGTGAGCGTGTCGTACAACGACTGCTGGCGCAGGCGCGACTCCAGGCGCTTGTGCTCGGTCAGGTCCAGAAACATGCAGGCGCAGGCGCCGGGCACGGTTTGGAAGCAGTGCATCTCGTAGGCCCCGGCGATTTGCGCGTCGTGGTACTCGAACTGCTCGGTCTTCCACGCTTCGCCGAAGCGGCAGGCCCGGCGGAAGCGTTCTGCGGCCTCGGTGCCGGCAAGTTCGGGGAAGGCGGCCTCGAAAGGCTGGCCCGCAAGGCGCGCGTGGTCGCGGTGCAGAATGGTGTCGGCCGCGGGGTTGGCCTTGATGAAGACCAGCTCCCCGGCCTGGTTCAGGCGGTATATGTGCATGCCCATGGGCGAGGCCAGGAACAGGGCGCTGACGCGCCGCTCGGCCTCGCGCAGGGCAGCCTCCGCTGTCTTTTGCGCGGTGATGTCCGCGCCGGTCTTCCAGGCCGTGCAGCCGGGCATGGGCATGGCCTGGTCGAGCGGGGTCCAGGCGATGGTGCGCTCGCCGCCGTCCGCCGCGCGCATGACGACCTCCAGCGCGCCGTTTTCGTTGGGCTCGATGCTGCCCTCCTGCACGCGGCGGCGGTACTCCGCGTCCGGGTACAGACGCTCGAAAATGCTGGGATTGCCGATGACCTCCTCGGCCGGATACCCCAGGACGCGTTCGCACTCGCGGCTCCAAAAGACGATGGCCCCGGATTCGTCGTGGGCGTGGATGAGCAGCGGAAGGTTGCGCACCAGCAGTTCCAGACGCTTGGTGCCCAGGGCGCAGGCCAGCTCGGTGTTGCGCAGGGCCGTCACGTCCAGCAAGTGGCCGATGGTGAGGGTTTTTTGCCGCTGCTGCTGGGCTTTGGCCCGGGCCACGGCCACCACGTGCTCGCGGCCGTTCAGCACCACTGTGCGTTCCGGCTGGTCTGTCTCGGCGCCGGGGGCCTGGGGCAAAAACACGGCGTCCTGCGAGCCCAGCAGCTTCTCGCGCGGGACGCCAAGCAGATGGCGGGCGGCCTGGTTGGCGAAGACGAAGCGGTTGTCCGCGCCGGTGACGAAGACAGGCAGGCCCAGGGAGTCCAGAATGAGCTCGTAGTCGCGGGGCTCAAGCTGCCGCGCCGGCGCTTCCTGCTGGAGTGCGTGTGCGCTGGTGCTGGGCTTGTGCACATCGGGGGGATTTTTGGGGCGCATACATTCCCATTGTGTTGGAGGACGCGTTGGAAAATGTTTAGCAGTTCCGCCACCGAATGCAATAACGGCGTTTCGGCCCGGCGCGCCAGGCTTTACGCGGGCGGAAACCATGTGCTACGTATTTTGGCTAAAGCAATGCACGCGCAAAAGCGCAACAGGGGGGGCGGGATGATCAAGGAGTTCAAAGAGTTCATCATGCGCGGCAATGTCGTGGACATGGCCGTGGGCATCGTCATCGGCGCGTCCTTCGGCGGCATCGTCAAGTCGCTTGTGGACGATGTGCTGATGCCGCCCATCGGGCTTTTGCTCGGCCGGGTGGATTTCTCGAACCTGTACCTGATCTTGCGCGAGGGGACTGTGCCCGGGCCCTATGCCGCCCTGGCCGAGGCCAAGAAGGCCGGCGCCGTGACCATGAACCTGGGGCTCTTCGCCAACACGGTCATCAATTTCCTCATCGTGGCCCTGGCCATTTTTCTGGTGGTGCGCGCCATGAACCGCCTGCGCGACATGCAGAAGAAAGACGAGCCCGAAGCCGCGCCGACCCTGCGCGACTGTCCCTTCTGCGCCTCCTCCATCAGCATCAAGGCGGTGCGCTGCCCGCACTGCACCTCGGAGCTCCCGCAGTAGGGGGGCGCAGGGGCCGCTGGCTGACGGTCCGGGGACTGCAAATATCGCACACTTTTCGATACAATTACTTGCGATCCCTATTGATTCTGTGACATAACCTCACAGGGTCAAGGAGCTGGCGACGCGTGCGGAGCGTTGCGCCGCACGTTGCGGCGTTGATGGAATCCACGCGTTTTCGGGCACGCGTTGAGCACCGCGCCCCCTTCTCCGTAACCCCACGTTGGGCTAGTTGCCGTTGTTACATGACGCCCTGCGCGGACCGTCTGCCAGACGCGCCCGCCCGCGGCGGATGGAATGGGGTCGGTTTGTGGCGTTCGTAAAGCTGAAAGGCCTCAAGGCGCGTCTGTTCGCCATTGTGCTGCTGGCAATGCTGCCGGTGTTTTGCCTTGCGCTGTACATGGCGGTGGACGACTACAAAACCGCCAAGAGCGGCGCGCTGGAGAACTCCCGCCGCCTCACCGTCGCCTATGCCGCCACGGGCAACGCGCTCATAGAGCGCACGCGCCTGCTCATGCGCCAGGCCGCGGAGAACCCGGACCTTGCGCTGCTCGACGCCGAGGCCTGCCGCCGCATCACCGCCGCGCTGACCTTCCCGCGCGGCCTTGCGCGCGGCGCAAGCATCTATCACCTGGACGGGCGGCTTTTGTGCTTCTCCGGCGCCGTGCCGGAAGCGCGCGCCATCTCTCCCTCCCGTGCCGACTGGTTCCGCAACGCCCTGCACACCAACGACTTCGCCATTGGCCGCTACCAGAACACCACGGACGGAGAGGGCGCGCTGCCCCTGGCCATGCCGCTGGCCGGGCCGGACGGAACGGCGCGCTTCGTGCTCTGCCTGTCGCTCAATCTGGCGAGCCTTGAGGGTTTTCTCGACGACCAGTCCTTGCCCGAAGGCGCGGCCGCGTCCGTCATCGACAGCGGCGGCACCATTCTGGCGCGCTTTCCCTGGAGCAAGGCCGCCGTGGGCAAGAACGCGCCCGGAGCCGAAGGCTTCCTGCCCGACCTGCGTTTCCTGGGACAGGACACCTGGGAGTCCGAGGGCGTGGACGGGGTGCGGCGCATTTATTTCCTCTCGCACCTGGCAGGCGGCGGCGACCAGACCTTGTTCCTGCGCGTGGGCATGCCCGCGGAGGCGGTCTTCAGCGCCGCCAGGCGCAACCTCGCGCGCAATCTCGGCTTCATCGGCCTCATGACCGCTGTGGTGCTCTTCTCCTCATGGGTTTTCAGCAACAGTCTGGTGCTGCGGCACATAAAGAAGCTGTGGCTGGCCACCAGCAAGCTCAGCGAGGGCAATTACGGCTACCGCATAGGGGCCACCGGCGGCGGCGAACTGGGCGAACTGGCCCTGGCCTTCGACCAGATGGCCGGCGCGCTGGAGGACCGCACCGCGCGGCTGACCAGCGCGGAGCTGAAGTACCGCGAGATCTTCGAGAACTCCGTGGCGGGCATATTCCGCGTCACGCCCGATGGCCGCATCCGCGACGCGAACAGGAGCATGGCCCTGATTCTGGGCTATTCCGAACCGCGCGAGCTCATGGAGCAGGTTCAGGACATCGGCCAGGACCTGTACGCCGAGCCGGACCGCCGCGGCTCCGTGCTGGAGCGGCTGGACCGCGAGGGCGTGGTCTCCGGCGTGGAGTTCCCGGCCAAGCACGCCAACGGCAGCCTTGTATGGCTGAGCATGCAGGCGCGCGTGGTGCGCACGGCCGAAGGGCTTGTGTCCCACTACGAGGGCATGGTTTCGGACATTTCCACGCGCAGGCTGATGGAACAAGAGCTGCGGGCCAAGCAGGAGAAGCTGCAGGCCCTTCTGGATTACTCGCCCACGCTCATCTGCATCAAGGACAGGAACGGCCGCTACCTGCTGGCCAACCGCAGGCACGAGGAGGTGCGCTGCGGCGGGCGGCGCATGGTGGGCCAAAACGTGCGCGACATCTTTCCGGCCGAGGCCGCGCGCCAGATTTTGGAAGAAGACGCCCTGGTGCTGGCCGAGGGCAAGCCCATGACCTACCAGCGGCCCCTGGCCAGCGGCGAGGGCACGCGCCACTACGTCACGGTCAAGTTCCCGCTCTGTGGGCAAAACGGCCAGCCCGACCGCGTGGGCAGCATCTCCTACGACATCACGGACCTGGAGCACGTGCGCGAGGCCCTGCGCCGCAGCGAGGAAAAGTTCCGCATCATGATCCAGACCTCGCCGGACCTCATCTGGCTCATCGACCCCAAGGGCGTGCTGGTCGAGGTCAACTCCGCCAGCCGAGACCTCCTCGGCCATGAGCCGGAGGAATTGCGCGGCAAGTCCTTCCGGCGGTTTGTCCACCCGGAGGACCTGCGCCGGCACGACCGGGATCTTGTGCTGCCGCTGTATCAGGGCCGCACGGCCGCCAACGGCCAGCACCCGAAGCTCATCAACGAGCGGCGGCAGATGCCGCGCTCAACCCACAGCCTGAACCTGCGCCTGCTGGCCAAGGACGGGGCTTCACGCCACGTTGAGCTGTCGTCCTGCGGGCTCTGGCAGGACATGCGCTTCATGGGCACCATCGTGGTCATCCGCGACACCACCGAGCGCCGCCACGCCGAGGCGGCCCTGCGGCAAAGCCAGGAGCTGCTGCGGCAAACCCAGCGCATGGCGCGCATCGGCGGTTGGAGTCTCAACCTCGACACCCGGCAGCGGAGCTGGACCGAGGAGACAAGACAGCTGCTGGGGTTGACCGAAGACGAAATGCCGGACTTCGCCGCCGGTCAGGATTTTCTCGCTCCGGACGACCGCGACGCGCTGCGCGAGGCCTTTGCGCGGGCAGAGGAGACCGGCGCGGACTTCAACCTGGAGCTGCGCCTGGCCCACGGCGGGGGGGCTCAGGCCTGGGTGCGCGTCATGGGCCGCCGGTCTGATGCCGACGGCGTGCGGATGCTCTCCGGCGTCATCCAGGACATATCGGACCGCAAGGAGCTGGAGCGGCTGCGCGCGGACATCGACAGCATCATCCGCCACGACCTGAAGGCCCCGCTCAACGGCATCATCAACCTGCCGCAGTTGATGAAGCACGACGAGAACCTGACCCCGGCGCAGGCGGAATATCTGCAGCTCATAGAGGACAGCGGGCGCAACATGCTGCGCCAGATCGACATGTCCCTCGACCTCATGAAAATCGAGCTGGGCACGTACGTTTGCGCGCCGGACTATTGCGATTTGGCGGGCGTTCTGCGCGAGGTGCTGGGCGCGCTGCGCGACGCGGCCAGGGCCAAGGGCGTGGGACTGGAGCCGACCCTTGACGGCCGGCCGCTGTCGCCGGAAGACACGTTCCTCATCTGGGGCGAGGAGCGCCTGTGCCACCCCATCCTGAGCAACCTCATCGTCAACGCCCTGGAGGCCTCGCCCGTTGGCGAGAGCATCGAGATCCGGCTGGAGCGGGAAGAGTGCGCGCGGGTGGTCATCCGCAACAGGGGCGAGGTGCCGCAAGCCCTGCGCGAACGGTTCTTCGAGAAATACGCCACCAGCGGCAAAATTGCGGGCACGGGGCTGGGCACCTATTCGGCCCAGCTCTTCGCCGAGGCGCAACGCGGCTGCGTGGAGCTCGACACCTCCGAATCCGGCGCAACGACGATCATCGTGCGCCTGCCGCGTCCCAAGCGCGAAGCCTAGGACCCGCTTGCCGAGCCGTTCTGACAAAGGACGGTCCGGGACATCTCCTGGCGCCGCCTATTCCCCGCCGTATTGCCGCACAACGGCGCGGCCGGCCAGGGCCAGCTCCGCGCCCTTGGCCAGGGCCTGCATCTCGTCCACCTGCGGCAAAACCAGCACCGGGGCCAAAAAACGCACCCGGCGGGTTATCTCCGCCACAAGGCACCCGCTGCGCGACATGCCCCCTGTGAGCACCACGGCGGCCAGGGGCGCATCGTTCTCCTCAAACAGCGCCGCGGCCATGCCGCCCACGGCCTTGGCCACGTTGTAGGCCAATGCCTGGATGAGCCGGCCCGAGGCCTCGTCGCCCTTGCGGAAGCGTTCCTCAACCACGCGCAGGTCGTTGGTGCCCGCATGGGCGTACAGCCCGCCGTGGGTCAAAATCTCCCGGCGCAGGGCGTCGGGGTCGGCGCCGTCGCGGACCATCTCCACCAGCACCAGGGCGGGCAGGGTGCCTGCGCGCTCCGCGCTCATGGGCCCCTCGCCGTCCAGGCCGTTGGTCACGTCCACCACTTGGCCGCAGTCGTGCGCGCCCACGCTGACGCCGCCGCCCAAATGGGCCACCACGAATTTCGCGGACTCGTAGACGAGCCCCAGCCGCTCCGCGGCCAGTCGCGCGGCCATGCGCTGCGACAAGGCGTGGAACACCGTGCGCCGGCGGATGCGCGGCAGGCCGGTGATGCGCGCGATGTCGCGCAGTTCGTCGGTCACGGGCGGGTCGACGACAAAGGCCGGGCAGCCCGCGCCGCGCGCAAAGCTTAAGGCCAGGGGCGCGCCCAGGTTGCAGGGATGTTCGCCGTGGGCGTTGGCCGCCAGCTCATCCAGCATGCGCTCGTTCACGGCGTACACGCCGCCGGGCAGGGGGGCCAGCAGCCCGCCGCGTCCGGCCACGGCGGCAAAGCCGCCAGGACTCTGCGGACAGCCGTGGTTCGCCAGGGCGTCGGCCACGGCCTGATGCCGCAGGGCAAGCTGGCCCTGCGCCCCGCAGCAGGCGGCAAGCTCCTCCTTGGGGTGGCGCGCTTCCTCGCTGAAGACCAGCGCGCCGTCCTCGAACACGGCCACCTTGGTGGAGGTGGAGCCGGGATTGATGCACAGAATGCGCGCGCTCATGCCGCCGCCTTTGCGTTGTTCGCCAAATGTACGGCCAGGGCTATGGACGCGAACTTGGAGCGTTCCGAATCCCCGCGCGAGGGCACGACCACCGGCACCCTGCTGCCCACCACCACGCTGGCGATGGGCGTGTCGAGGAAGGAGTTGAGGGCCTTGTACAGAATGTTGCCGGATTCGATGTCCGGGGCCACCAGAATGTCCGCGTGCCCGGCCACGGGGTTGGTCACGCCCTTGAGGGCGGCCGCCCGGGGCGAAACGGCCAGGTCCAGGGCCAGGGGCCCGGCCACCAGCGCGTCGCCAAAGGCGCCGTCCGCCGCCATCTTGGAAAGCAGGTCCGCGTCGAGGGTGGCGGGCATGGCCGGGAAATTGACCTTCTCCGTGGCGGCCAGCACGGCCACGCGCGGACGGACGATGCCCAGGGCGCGCGCCACGGTGAGCGCGTTCTTGATGATGTCGACCTTGCGCTGCAGGTTGGGGCGGATGTTCACCCCGGCATCGGTGAGCAGCATGAGGCGCGGCAGAGGCATTGGGCCGTTTTCGCCGGGGCGCGGCGGAGGCAGGGGCGCGTCGAAGGCCGAGACCAGGCTCAAAATGCCGCCCGGCGCCACAAGCCCGGCCTCCTTGTTGAGCACGGCCTTAAGCAGCGTCGCCGTGGGCACCAGGCCCTTCATAACCAGCTGCGCCCGGCCGGTGCGGAAATACTCCACGGCCAGGGCGACGGCCTCATGGTCGTCGGGGCAGTCCACGAATTCGAAGTCGCTGAAGTTCGTGCAGAGAGATTCCGCAGCGGTGCAGGCGCGTTCCCTGTCGCCGATGAACACGGGCTCGACGAGTTCTTTTTCCGCGGCCAGCAGGGCGGCGCGCAGCACGAAGCGCTCCGCGCAGGGCGCGATGGCCAGGCGCGGTTTCGGGCCTTGTGTCCGGGCGGCCTGGATGAGGTCGTCCAGGCAGCGCATCAGTCGTCTCCGCGCTTGAGGGCTATTTTGCCCGTGCGGGCCATGGAGAGGATGCCGAAGGGCGAGAGCATGCGGATGAGGCCCTCCACGCGCTCGGAATCGCCGGAGAGCTCCACCGTGATGCTTTTTTCGCCCAGGCCCACCACGCCGGCGCGGAAGACCTCCAGAATCTGCATGAGCTGCGACAGGCTTTCGTTTTCGCGCTGCACCTTCATGAGTACCAGCTCGCGGTCCACAAACTCCCGGCGCGAGAGGTCGTCCACCTGGATGACGAAGTCCATGCGCGCCACGGAGGCGATGATGCCGTCCGGCGGCAGGGCCGAGGCCTCCGGCTCGCAGGCCGGGTCCGTTCCCGGGGCGGGGTCCGGCGCGTCGAAGCAGATGACCATGCGCGAGACCGAGGGGTTTTCGGTCTCGCCGCTGGAGATGCTGCGGATGTTGAGCCCGCGGCTTTTGAATTCCTCGGCCATTTCCGCGAGCACCCCGCTGCGGTTGGCCACCAGGGCGGATATGGTGTGTTTCACGGCGTGCGCTCCTTGGCTTGCGGCCCTGGGGCCGGAAAGATGCTTGCAGGCCACTGAAGCATACATCTGAAAATCGCGGGATGCAAAGCCTCTTGGGACCGCGCGCCCTTGCCATTATGCACTGATCGCGATAGTTGGAACTATGGCTCAAAGGACTCTCACCCGCATCGCGCCGGGCGGGATGGCGACCGCATGAAGGTGCGCTGCTGGGGCGCCAGAGGCTCCATTCCCGTCTCCGGTCAACAGTACCTGCGTTATGGCGGCGATACCGCCTGTCTGGAGGTGCGCAGCAAGAACGACGCGGTGCTCATCATCGACGCGGGCACGGGCATACGCGCCCTCGGCGTGGATCTGCTCCGCCAGGGCCGCACGGACCTGACCCTGCTGCTGAGCCATTTTCACTGGGACCACATCCAAGGCCTGCCGTTCTTCAAGCCGCTGTACAATCCGGCGGCACGCCTGAACGTCGGCGGCCGCAAGGGCGCCCAGCGCGACATCGTCCGGGTGCTGACCCAAGCCTTCCGCGCGCCGCTGTTTCCCGTGCCGTTCGCCCGGCTTCCGGCCCAGGTGCCGGTCATCGGCTTCAAGAACGACGTGTTGCAGGTCGACAGCCTCGTCGTCCGCCGCATCCCTCTTTCCCATCCCAACCTTGGCGCGGGCTTCCGCATCGAGGAGGACGGCCGCAGCCTGGTGTACCTGAGCGACAACGAGCTTTCCCTTCGGCACAAGGGCGGCGGCGTGTTTGCGGATTACGCGGCCTTCTGCAAGGGCGCGGACCTGCTCATCCACGACGCGGAATACACGCCGGAGGAATACCCGCAGCGCCGGGGCTGGGGGCACTCGCACTTCGCCGATGCCGCAAGCCTGGCCAAGGCCGCAAAGGTGCGCGCGCTCGGGCTCTTTCATCATAATCAGGAACGCACGGACCAGGCCCAGGACGAGCTCCAGGAACGCTGCCGCGCGCTGTTGTCCGCACCGGACGACCCGCGCTGCCTGGCCCTGTTTCAAGGCTGGAGCATGGACCTCTCCGGCTGACGGCCGGCGGGCTTCCAAGCATTTGTGGCACTTGATTTCTCCCCCCAGACGTGCCACACTTGCACGTGCCGCATGAGGCGGCTTTCACCTGCACCCGGACAGAGGGAGGAGAGATGCGCGCGCTTATCGTGGATGACGATTTTTACAGCCGCATCATGCTGCATGACATGCTCAGGGCCGTGGCCGACTGCCACATCGCCGTCAATGGCGAGGAAGCCGTGGGCGCGTTCAAAAAAGCGCTTGAGGACGGCCGCCCCTACGACCTGGTGTGCATGGATCTTGTGATGCCTGAAATGGACGGCCAGCAGGCCCTGCGCGAAATGCGCGCCCTTGAGGCCGATACGGGCGTGGACGCCGTGGACCGTTGTTCGATATTTGTGGTGAGCATGGTTGAGGATAACCGGGAAACCAACGAGGCCTTTTTCCTCGGCGGCGCGGACTGCTTCCTGGTCAAGCCCATCGCGGAGGAGCGGCTCATGGCCGAACTGCGCGAGCACGGGCTCTTGGGCTGAGCCTCACGCGCGGCAGTGTTTGAATTCTGCGCAAAAGTCGGCTACAGCAGGCCGCGTCGGGCAGCGCTTCGCGCCTGACAGGATGGATAATGAGTCAGATTCTTGGCATTAAGTTCAGTGATCATGGCCCGGTGTGCTACTTCGCTTCCGGGCTTCATGTGTTGCGCGCGGGGCAGTCCGTGCTGGTGGAGACGGACCAGGGCCTGGCCCTGGGGCGCATCGCCACCGTTGCCGCGCCCGATGGCGCTCCCGTTGAATACGCGCAGATCGCCGCCCGCCCTGTCGAAGCCGGCGATACGGAAGCTCGCGTGGACCTTGGCGTCGACGAAGCCGGGCAGGAAAATGCCGGGCCGGATGCCGCCGCCGCTGTCGAAGCGACTCCGGAAGCCGCGCACGCCGCCGCGCCCGACGACAACACCACGCCGCCCGCTCCCTTTGAGCAGAGCCTGGGCGCCGCGGAATGGGACTCGGCTCCTGCCGGCGCCGGAGACTCCTCCGCCCTGGCCGAGAGCCTGAGCCACGCCGCCGCCACCGTGGCGGCCGAGGACCGCAACCCCGGCTCCGCGCCGCTGTTCGTCAGCGACCAGGCCAGCGCCCAGCCCGTGCCGCACAGCCTGGCCGGATTGCAGACCATCCACCGCCTGGCCACGGAATCCGACCTGGAGACCCACGGCGAGAACCTGCGCCTGGCCCGCCGGGCCTTCTCCTTCTGCCGGGGCTGCATCAATTCCCAAAATCTGGACATGAAGCTGGTGGACGTGGAAGTGCTCCACGACCGCAGCAAGCTCATATTCTTTTTCACAGCGCCAAACCGCATCGACTTCCGCGAACTCATCAAGAGCCTCGTGCGCGAGTTCCACACCCGCATCGAACTGCGGCAGATAGGCGTGCGCCACGAAACGCAGATGATCGGGGCCATAGGCAACTGCGGGCAGGTGTGCTGCTGCCGCCGCTTCCTGCGCAAGTTCGCGCCGGTGACCATCAAAATGGCCAAGGAGCAGAACCTGTTCCTCAACCCGGCCAAGATCTCCGGCATCTGCGGGCGGCTTTTGTGCTGCCTGAGCTACGAGCAGAAGGGCTACGAGGAATTCCACAAGCAGTGCCCCAAGATCGGCAAGCGCGTGCAGACGCCCATTGGCAGCGTGAAGGTGCTGCGTGCCAATTTCTTTAAGAAATCCATATCCGTTTGGGTCGAGGACGAGGGCGAGCGCGAGTTCACCCTCGACGAATGGAAGGAGATGCTGAACCGCCAGCCCGGCGACGCGCCTCCCGAGGCCCCGGCCCAGGAAGCGCAGCCGCGTCCGAGCTCCGGCCGTTCGCGGCCGTCCGCCGGGCGTCCTTCGCGCCCGGACCGCGCGCCCAGGCCCGAAAGGGGCGAAAGAACTGACCGCGCTCCGCGCCCGGACCGTGCGGACCGCCCGGAACAGGCCGAGCGCGCCGATAAACCGGAGCGTGCCGACAGGCCCGAGCGCCGCGACCGCGCCGAACGCGCTCCCGCCGCCGCAGGTGTGGCGCCCGCAGGCGGAGAAGAGCCGCGCGCCGAAAACGGCGAGGCCCGCCCGGCCACGGCCGAGGGCGAACGCCACCGCCCGCGCCGCAAGCGTCGCAAGAGCAAGGGGCCCAAGCCCGCATAACGCGCCATGCCCCAAGGGCGAACGGCAGATTTGAACAACCGCGGCCAGCTCATTGGCCAGACATCATGGCCGGCAAGGCCGCAGAGCGCCGGGCGCAGTCCGAAACATTTCGGCCGCCCGGCAAACGCTTCAAGGAGTATCACTTGAGCCGCTTTTTCGTCACGACCCCCATCTTCTACGTCAACGCCAAGCCCCACCTGGGCCACGCCTTCACCACCATCCTGGCCGACTCCGTGTCGCGCTTCCACGCCCTCATGGGCGAGGAGACGTACTTCCTCACCGGCACGGACGAGCACGGCGACAAGATCGCCAAGGCCTCGGAGGCGGCGGGCCAGTCGCCCAAGGAATACGCCGACCAGATCAGCGGCCTGTTCCGCGGTCTTGCGCCCATCCTGGGGGCCAAGCCCAACCAGTTCATCCGCACCACGGACCCGGAGCACATCAAGACCGTGCAGAAGGTGCTCCAGAAGGTGTACGAGAGCGGAGACATCTATTTCGGCGAATACGGCGGGCATTATTGCTTCGGCTGCGAGCGCTTCTACACCGAGAAGGAGCTCGTGGACGGCATGTGCCCGGACCACAAGACCAAGCCGGAATACATCGCCGAGAAGAACTACTTCTTCCGCATGTCCAAGTATCAGGGCTGGCTCATCGAGCACATCAACGAGCACCCGGAGTTCATCCGCCCGGCGCGCTACCGCAACGAGGTATTGAGCCTGCTGGAGTCCGGCGCGCTGGAGGACCTGTGCATCTCCCGTCCCAAGAGCCGCCTCACCTGGGGCATAGAGCTGCCCTTTGACCCGAATTTCGTCTGCTACGTGTGGTTCGACGCGCTTTTGAACTACATCACCGCGCTCAACTACCCGCGCGGCGACAAGTTCAAGAAGTTCTGGCCCGCCGCCAACCACATCGTGGCCAAAGACATTCTGAAGCCCCACGCCGTGTTCTGGCCGACCATGCTCAAGGCCGCGGGCATCACGCCCTATCAGTCCCTCAACGTGCACGGCTACTGGCTTGTGCGCGACACAAAGATGTCCAAGTCCCTGGGCAACGTCGTCGAGCCCAAACGCATGGTGGACACCTACGGCGCCTCGGCCTTCCGCTATTTCCTCCTGCGCGAGATGGCCTTCGGCTCCGACGCCTCCTTCACCGAGGACGCCCTGGTGGGCCGGCTTAACGCCGATCTGGCCAACGACTTGGGCAACCTGTTCAATCGCGCACTGGCCATGACCCACAAGTATTTCGAGGGCAAGGTGCCGAGCCCGGACAAGGAGTTCCAGGAGGACGCCGAGCTGAAGCACCTGGGCCTGGAGGCAATGCAGGGCTTTCAGTCCAACTTCGGCGAGTTCCGCACCGCCCGCGCCCTGGAGGCGTTGTGGGAGCTCGTGCGCGCCCTCAACAAGTATATCGACCAGACCGCGCCCTGGACCCTTTACAAGAACAAGCAGATGGCCCGGCTGGGCACGGTGATGTACGTGGTGCTGGAGCACATGCGCAAAATCGCCGTGCACCTGTGGCCCGTCATGCCCGACGCCAGCGAGAAGATGCTCGTGCAGCTCGGCATGCCCTTTGATCTGGAGAAGATCATGCTGCCCAAGGAGCCCGAGGTTTGGGGCGTGCTGGAGTCCGGCGTCGCCGTGGCCCAGACGTCCAACCTGTTCCCCCGCGTGGAGCTGCCCGAGCCCACGCCGCCCGCTCCCAAGGAAGCCGTGGCGGAATCCAAGAAGGCCAAGGCCGCGCCCGCGCCCAAGGAAGCCGCCGCCCCGGCCTGCGCCGCCGAGAACATCGAATTCGCCGATTTCCAGAAGCTGGACCTGCGCGTGGGCACCGTGCTTTCCGCCGCCAAACACCCGGACGCGGACAAGCTCCTCGTCGTGCAGGTGTCGCTTGGCGAGGAAAAGCCCCGGCAGATCGTGGCCGGCCTGGCCGACCGCTTCAGTCCAGAGGAGCTTGTGGGCAAGCAGGTGGTGGTCGTGGCCAACCTCGCCCCGCGCAAGCTGCGCGGTCTTGTGAGCCAGGGCATGATCCTGGTGGCCAAGGACGCCGAGGTGACCAGGCTCTTGACCGCAGCCGGAGCCGTGGACGACGGCGGCAAGATCGCCTAGCGCAAGATAATAAGCGCGGCGGCCAAAGGGACTAGGTTCCTTTGCCAACCGCATACAGCGAAGGGCTCTTTCCGGCGTAACGTGTCGGAAAGAGCCCTTTGCTTTTGGAGAAATGGGGAGCGGCGCGCCGGGAGCCTTTCGCGAGGTCGGCGACGTTGCAGCGTTGGCACGAGGATAACGTGGCGGGCTTGCCTGTGGAGGCGCGGAGGGAAAGTCCGGCTACTCCCGTTCCAGCCAGGCCAGATATTCCTGGTTGCCCTTTGGCCCCAAGAGCGCCGAGGGGATGAGCCCCCTGAGCGAGAGACCAAGCTCGCCCCTGCAGAAGTTCAGCACCGCGTCCACGGCCTCCTGCCTGTGCGCTTCGTCGCGCACCACGCCCTTGTCCGTGCGGCCCACGGGCAGCTCGAACTGCGGCTTAATGAGCAGCACCAGCTCGCAAACGGGCTTGAGCAGCGTCAGGCAGCCCGGCAGTATGGCGGTGAGGGAGATGAAGGACACGTCGGCGGTGAGCACGTCAAAGGGCTCTGGAAACAGATGCAGCGGCGGCGTGCGCAGGTTCAGGCGCTCCAGCACCACGACGCGTTCGTCGCCGCGCAGCTTCCAGTGGAGTTGCCCGTAGCCCACATCGGCCGCGTGGACACGGGCCGCGCCGTGCTGCAGCAGGCAGTCGGTGAAGCCGCCGGTGGAGGCTCCGGCGTCCAGGCAGTGCTTGCCGCAAGGGTCGAAGCCGAGCTCTTCGATGGCGGTGAGGAGCTTGTAGCCGCCCCGGCTGACGAAGCGGTCCTGCCCGCGCAGGATGAATTCCGTGTCCTCGTGGTGCTGCTGCCCGGGCGAGGCCACGGGGGTCTTTTCGCCGGCCTTGAGGTAGTGCACGGCCCCGGCCATGACCAGACGCATGGCCGCTTCCTGCGACTCCGCCAGCCCCTGCTCGAACAGGAGCTTGTCCGCGCGGTGCTTCTTGGCCACGGGCTATTTCTTGGCCAGGCCCAAGCGCGCAACCACGTTCTGCGCGGCCTGGACCACGTAGTCCTTCTCGGCCAGACGCGTCTTTTCCTCGGCCTTGATGATGAGCTCCGGCTTGTTGGCCAGCTCCGGCTTCGGGGAGACGCCGAACTCGGGCGGGAAGGTGTTGGAGAAATACATTTCCTGGAAGCCGATGAACTTGAGGTGGTGCGCCGTGGCGTCGAGGATGAGCGTCTCGTCCGCGCTCACCAGACCGAGCTCCTTGGCGCGCTTGGCTCCGGCCAGGCACTCGCCGCCCTGGGTGCAGGCTATGTGCCCGTGGCGGTTGGCCTCGATCATGGAGTCCATGATCTGCTGCTCCGTCACCTGGATGACCTGGAAGGAGCCTTCTCCGGCCAGGGCCTCGTACTTCTCCGCAAAGTGGCGCACGCGCGGGAAGGAGACCGGGTTGCCGATCATGGCCGCCTGGGCCACGCTGGCGCTCACCGTCACGGCCTTGAACTCGCGCTTGCCCGCATCGGCGGCGTAGTAGCGGTACACGGGGTCCGCATGGTGCGACTGCACGCCGAACACGCGCGGCAGGGACTCGATGATGCCAAGGGCGTGGAGCTTGAGGAAGCCGCCCATGATGGCCGTGATGTTGCCCGCGTTGCCGATGGGCACGAAAATGCACTTGCCCTTCAGGTCCCAGTCGTACCACTGGGCGACCTCGAAGGCGTAGGACTCCTGGCCCAGGATGCGCCAGGCGTTCTTGGAGTTGAGCAGGGCCACGCGGTAGTTGTCGGCCAAGTGCTCCACGACCTTCATGCAGTCGTCGAACACGCCGGGCACCTCCAGAACCACGGCGCCGCTGCCCAGGGGCTGGGCCAGCTGCTGGGGCGTCACCTTGCCCGCGGGCAGGATGACCGCGCTTTTGACAGCGCCGCCGACGTACGAGGCATAGAGCGCGGCCGCGGCGGAGGTGTCGCCCGTGCTGGCGCAGATGGCGAGCACTTCGGTCCAGCCCTTGGTGCGGATGAGGCTCTTGAGAAAGCTGAAGGCGCAGGCCATGCCCCGGTCCTTGAAGCTGGCGCTGGGGTTCTGGCCGTCGTTCTTGTAGGCGGTCTTGAGGCCGAGCCGGGCGCGCAGGGCGGGCGGAGAGTCCACGATGGGCGTGTTGCCCTCGCCCAGGTAGAGGATGTCTTCTTCCTCCAGCACCGGGGCCATGAGCTCGTAGAAGCGGAAGATGCCGCGCAGGGCCGGGATCTTGCTGGCTGCGCGCTGATCGAAAATGGCGCGCCACTCGCTGGCGCTGGTCTTCTTGAGTTCGTCGAAGGTCGTGTCGGTCAGCAGGAACACCCCGGAGCACTTGGGGCAGGTGTAGTGCAGCTCGCCGATATCATAGCGGGCGCCGCAACCCAGGCAAACATACTCCATGTGGCCGCGGTAGGCGGGGAAGCTCTTGGACATGGGGGTGACTCCTTGCGTGATCTTGTGGCGCGCGCGTGCGGCCGTGTATGCTGAATGTTGGGGGGCTGCCTGGGGCATGCGCAAAGCGTGCGGCAGGGCCGTTGCGCCATTTGGGCGCCTTGTTTCCGATGGTCAGGCGAGTCCCGCCGCGGCTGTCCCGGCGGATCAACGGTTATGGACCGGCGGTTACGGCTTTTCGCGCAGGTCCACCACGCGCACGGCCTTGCCCTCGCTCTTGGGGATGGAGTCGTGCTGCACCAGCTCCACGCGCGGGGTGACCAGGATCTCGTCGCGCAGGCGCGAGGCGATCTTCTTCTGCAGCGAGGTCAGCACGCGCATGTCCTCCACGAAGTAGTCGTCCTTGATCTCCACCTTGACGCGCAGCTGGTCCATCTCACCCTCCTTGAAGAGCTCGATGAGGTAGTTCTGCGCCACTTCCGGCAGGGACATGAGGGCCTGCTCGATCTGCATGGGGTAGATGTTGCAGCCCTTGATGATCATCATGTCGTCGGCGCGGCCGGTGATGCGGTCGAGCCTGCGGTGGGTGCGGCCGCAGGCGCACGGGCCGGGAATGAAGCGGGTGAGGTCGCGGGTGCGGTAGCGCAAAAGCGGCATGCCGTCGCGGCACAGGGTCGTCATGACCAGTTCGCCCACTTCGCCCTCGGCAACGGGCTCGCCGGTCTCGGGGTTGATGATCTCCGCGATGTAGGCGTCCTCCCACACGTGCATGCCCGCCTGCTTTTCGCACTCGAAGGCCACGCCGGGGCCGTTCATTTCGGTCATGCCGTAGGAGTTGAAGGCCTTGACGCCCAGCAGGTCCTGAATGCGCTGGCGCACTTCCTCGGTGTGGGGCTCCGCGCCGATGAGCGCGATGCGCCAGTTGAGGCTCCTGGGGTCGACGCCCTCGCTCTTGAGAAAGCTGGCGAAGTGCAGGGCGTAGGAGGGGATGATGTGCACCCCGTCCACCTTGAAGTCGCGCAGAAGCTTGAGCTGGCGCTTGGAGTTGCCGGCGCCCGCGGGCACGGTGAGGCAGCCCAGTCGCTCCGAGCCGTAGTGGATGCCCAGACCGCCGGTGAACAGGCCGTAGCCGCTCATGTTCTGGAACACATCGCCCTTGCGCAGGCCCACGGCGTACATGCAGCGCGCCACAAGCCCGGCCCAGGAGTCGATGTCGTTCTGGGTGTAGAAGATCGCCGTGGGCGTGCCCGTGGTGCCGCTGCTGGCGTGCAGGCGCACGTACTGGTCCATGGGCTGGCAAATGAACCCGTAGGGGTAGTTGCCGCGCAGGTCGTCCTTGGTGGTGAAGGGGATCTTGCGGATGTCCGCCGGGGTGTTGAAGTCGTCCGGGGAGAGATTGAGCTTGCCCAGGCGGCCGCTGTAGAACGGGGACCGCAGGCAGGTGGCGATGGTGCGCTTCAGGCGCTCGGTCTGCAACTTTTCCAGAGACTCGCGGGCCATGCCCTCTGCGGCTTCGTAATACATGTCTGCTCTCCCCTCAGGCAATGTGTCGTGAACGTGTGGTGCGGGCCGGTTCGTTTACGTGGTCGGCAGGTATTCCGATGGATACGCCAAAGTGTTGAGATTTTCAAACCGGCTGTACTGCTTCTTGAAGTACAGCTCCACATCGCCGACCGGGCCGTTGCGCTGCTTGCCGATGATGATCTCGGCCACGTTCGGCTTCTGGGTCTTCTCTTTGTTGTACACTTCGTCGCGGTAGATGAACATGATGACGTCGGCGTCCTGTTCGATGGCGCCGGATTCGCGCAAGTCGGAGAGCATGGGGCGCTTGTCGCTGCGTTCCTCGACTTTGCGGTTGAGCTGCGAGAGCGCGATGACGGGGATGTTCAGCTCCTTGGCCAGGGCCTTCAGGTTACGCGAAATATCGGAAATTTCCTGCTCGCGGGAGTCGATGTCGCGGCTGGCGCGCATGAGCTGGAGGTAGTCGACCATGACCAGGCCCAGGCCGTGCTCGGCCTTGAGGCGCCGGCAGCGGGCGCGCAGCTCCATGGTGGAGAGCGCCGGGGTGTCGTCCACGAAAATGGGCGCGTTGGAGATGACATTGGCCGCGTCATACAGCTTGGCCCAGTCCTGGTCGTCGATGCTGCCGCGCCGCAGGTTCACCAGGTCCACCCGGCCCTGGCAGCACAGAATACGCATCATGATCTGGTCCATGGACATTTCCAGCGAGAAGATGGCCGTGGTGGTGGGCTCCTCGCCCTTGGTGGCGGCGTTCAGCGCCAGGTTGAGCGCAAAGGCGGTCTTGCCCATGCTGGGGCGGCCGGCCACGATGATGAGGTCCGAGTTCTGGAGGCCGGCGGTCATCTCGTCGAGCTTCTCGTAGCCGGTGGTGGTGCCGGTGACCAGCGCCTGGCGGCCCACGCGCTTCTCCAACTCCTTGAACACGCGGTCGACCAGCTCTTTGCCGCTGTGCACCGTGGTCTTGGAGCGCACGTCCGAAATTTGGAAGATGGACTGCTCGCTCTGGTCGAGCAGGCTTTCCACGTCCTGCGAGTCGTAGCAGTTGCCGATGATTTCGCTGGCGGCTTCGATGAGGCGGCGGCTGATGGCCTTGTCGCGCACGATGGCCGCGTGGTGCAGGGCGTTGGCCGCGCTCACGGGCGAGCTGGCCAGCTCCGCCAGGTACACGGGCCCGCCGACGGAATCGAGCTGCTGCGACTGGTTCAGCTGCTCCGTGACCGTGACGAGGTCCACCGGGGCGTTCTTGGCGTACAGGTCCTCAAAGGCGCGGAAGATGAGGCGGTGAGCGGGGGAGTAGAAATCTTCGTTGCGGATGATGTCCACAAGGGAGTGGAACAACGAATTGCGCAGAAAAACCCCCCCAAGAACCGCCTGTTCGGCTTCCAGATTCTGGGGGGGGATATTACGCGAGAGGGCTGCGGAAGCCCTTTCCAGGGCCTCCGCGCCTTCTTCTCGTTCGCCCTGGCTATTACGCCTCGGGCTGCTGTTCGGGTTCTTTTTCCGGCTGGCCATGCTTGATCACACGGAGTTTGAGTTCGCCGTGGACATCGGGGTGCAGGCGGATGGCGACCTCGAAGTCACCCAGGGCGCGGATGGCCTCGGGCATTTCAATCTTGCGGCGATCGATCTCGATCCCCTGCTCGGCCAGAGCGTCGGCGACGTTCTGGGAGGTGACGGAACCGTAGAGCTTGTCGCCTTCGCCCACGCGCACGGGAATGACCACGACCGCGGCGGCGATTTTGGCGGCCAGATCAGTGGCCTCGGCGCGCAAGCCGTCGGCCTGGGCGGCCAGCTTTTTGCGCTCCAGTTCAAACTGTTTCAGATTGGCATCGGTGGCCTTCATGGCCAGGCCCTGGGGAATCAGGAAATTGCGGCCGAAGCCGGGCTTGACCGCGACGATGTCCCCGAGGCGACCCAGGGTATCAACGTCGGCGCGCAAGATGAGTTTCATGGTCATTGCGCCCTCCTAGACGGTCTTCTTCTTGACATCCGTGCTGTGCACGGTGGTGTAGAACAACAGAGCCATCTGCCGGGCGCGCTTGATCTCGGTGGTCAGGCTGCGCTGATGCTTGGCGCAGGTACCGGTGATGCGGCGGGCGATGATCTTGCCACGCTCGGTGATGTAGTCGCGCAGGATGTCGGCGCGCTTGTAGTCGAGCGGCAGGTTCTTGTCGGCGCAGAAGCGGCAGAACTTCCTCTTCGGCGTGAACTTTTTGCGGAACGCCATGGTTTAGGCCTCCTCGGTGCTGGGCGCGGCGGCAACGGCGTCGGCCAAGCGGACGGTGACGAACTTGAACAGGCCGTCGGTGATGCGGATGTTGCGCTCCAGCTCAGCCACGACAGCGCCGGGGGCGGTGTAGTCGAGGCGCACGTAGTGGCCGCGCGTCAGTTTGCGGACGGGGTACGCGAGGGTGCGGATGCCCCAGTCGTCGACGAGGCCCATCTGGCCCCCGTCGCGCTCGATGATTCCGGAGAGGTTGGCGAGAATCTCCTTGCGGTTCTCCTCGGCCAGTTCCGGACTCATGAGCACAAGAGTCTCGTAGTGATTCAACATGTAGGGTGCTCCTTTTGGTCTTTGGCCCTTCCCACACGGGGGAAGAGCAAGGTAGAGGGGTGCTCTTACGTGCAGATTTGCGCGCTGTCAAGCGTCCTCGGATTTCTTGCACTTCTCGGGCCCCTGCCAGGGGTCCGGAGTCTTGGGCAATCAACCCCGCATGCCGAACTTCGGCAAAATAATCCCCACGTAGACATACCCGACTGCAAGCACTGTGAGAATGAACAGGACATTGTCCAGCATGTTCCCTCCCGCCGGGCCGCGCCCGGAGCGCTACTTCTTGTCCGGCTTGGCGTCGCTTGGCGCGTCGCCGGCCGGCTTGTCGGCGTCCTTCGGGGCGGGAGGCGGCGTCCAGCCGCACTGCTTCTTGGGGCCTCAACCCCCGCCAGGAACCAGCCGGGAGAGGGCCACCCAGCCGACCGCGACCACAATGAGCAAAAGCCAACTGCTGTCCATGCTCCCTCCGATGGGATGCGGAACGTTTAGACGCCGAGTTCCTTGCCCGTGAGCAGGCGGTAAGCCTCCAGGTACTTGGCGCGGGTCTGGTCGATGATCTCCTGGGGGATTTTTGGCGCGGGCGGGCGCTTGTTGAACTTGATCTCCTCCAGCCAGTCGCGCAGGAACTGCTTGTCGAAGCTCATCTGCCCGCGGCCGGGAGCGTAGTCGCTCATGGGCCAGAAGCGGGAGGAATCCGGGGTCAGCACCTCGTCGATGAGGATGAGGCGCTCGCCGGTGCCTTCCTTCACCGTGCCGAACTCGAACTTGGTGTCCGCGATGATGATGCCGCGCTGCCCGGCGTAGTCGCGCGCGCCCGAGTAGATGCCGATGGCCAGGTCCTGGGCCTCTTTGGCCAGGGCCTCGCCGGTGATGCGCATGGCCTCGGCCACGGGGATGTTCTCGTCGTGCGCGCCCAGGTCCGCCTTGGTGGAGGGAGTGAACAGGGGCTTCTCCAGCTTGTCGCTCTCGCGCAGGCCCTGGGGCAGCTGGTGGCCGCACACGCTGCCGCTCTTGAGGTAGTCCTTCCAGCCGGAGCCGGTGATGTAGCCGCGCACGATGCACTCGATGGGCAGGGGCTTGGCCTTGCGCACGATGACCGCGCGGCCTTCCAGCATGTCGGCGTGGGGTTTGAGCGCGGCGGGAAAGTCCTTCACGTCCGTGGCGAGCAGGTGGTTGGGCACCAGCTTGGCGAACATCTCCATCCAGAACAGGGTGATCTGGTTCAGCACCACGCCCTTGTGCGGAATGGGGTCGTCCATGATGACGTCAAAGGCCGAGATGCGGTCCGTGGTGACGATGAGCAGGCTGTCCGGGCCGGTGGCGTAAATGTCGCGCACCTTCCCGCGCGAGACGAGAGGGAACTCCTTGATATTCGTGCTGGTGACGCATTGCATGGCGGACTCCGTTGTCGATTATTTTTGGGGCATGCTCTGGCGGATCTCCACGCTTCTGGCGTGGGCCTCCAGGCCTTCCAGGCGCGCCAGGCGGGCGATCTTGTCCGCGTGGCAGCGCAAAAATTCCGGTGAAGCGGCAACGATGCTCGACTTTTTGCAAAAGCTCTGCACCGAGAGGGCCGAGGAGAAGCGCGCTGTGCCCAGGGTGGGCAGCACGTGGTTCGGCCCGGCAAAATAGTCGCCCACGGGCTCCGGGCAGTGGTGGCCCAGGAAGATGGCCCCGGCGTTTCTGATCTTGCCCAGCAGGGCGAAGGGCTCGCTCACGGCCAGCTCCAGGTGTTCCGGCGCTATGCCGTTCACCAGGGCGATGGCTTCGTCCATGCTGCCGACCACCAGCACGCCGCCCCAGTCCTTGAGGGAGCGGGCAGCCAGGTCCTGGCGGGGCAGGGTGGCCAACTGGCGCTTCAGGCTGGCGCAAATGCGCTCCGCGAGGGCGGCGCAGGGGGTGATGCACAATGCCGCGGCCAGGGGGTCGTGCTCGGCCTGGGAGAGCATGTCCGCCGCAATGTACTCCGGGTTGGCGGAGTCGTCGGCCAGGATGCTGATCTCGCTCGGTCCGGCGATCATGTCGATGCCGACCTCGCCCACGAGGATGGCCTTGGCCGTGGCCACGTAGATGTTGCCTGGCCCGGCGATGACGTCGCAGGGGCGGATGCTCCCGGTGCCGTAGGCCAGGGCGGCGATGCCCCAGGCGCTGCCCGCGCGGTGGATCTCCGTGATGCCGAGCAGGGCGGCCGTGGCCAAAATATAGGGGTTGAGGGTCGAGTCCTTGCGCGGGGGCGAAATGACGGCGATGTCCGTCACTCCGGCCACCTGGGCGGGCACGGCGTTCATGATGAGGCTGGAGATGAGCGGGGTCTCGCCGCCCTGGCCGCCGGGCACGTACAAGCCCACGCGGTCCACGGGGCGCACCATCTGCCCCAGCACGGTGCCGTCCGGGGTGGTGGTCCACCAGGACTGCTCGACCTGGCGGGCGTGAAAGTCGCGCACGCGGTCGATGGCCTCGCGCAGAATGGCGATGTCATCCTTGGGGATGCGGGCCAGGGCGCTTTTGATGTCCTTCTCCGCCACGCGGAAGCGCACGGGCAGCTCCGGCGCGTCGAACTTGCGGGTGTAGGCGCGCAGGGCCTTGTCGCCGTCCTTTTTGACGGCCGCGAGGATGGCGCGGACTGTGGTGGTGATGTCGTTCCCCGGATTCTTGCGGCCGCCAAGCCAGGCAAGCAGGCCGGCTGCGTCCATTTCGGCGGGAACGCGGATGATGCGGCAGGGCATGATGAACCTCTGGATTCTTGTGTGGTGGTCCGATCTTGAACCGCCTGATGCTAGCGGAAGGCCGTTCAAAAGTCGAGGCCGGGCCGCGGCGGCTTGGAAATGAGAAGGGGCCAGGGTGTGAAACCCCGGCCCCCGGTGTGGCGTCTTGGCGTGTGCTGTTTAGAAGAAGTAGTTCAGGCCAACGCCGATCTTGTAGGCGTCGCCGCTGCTGCTGACGCCGCGCAGGTTGCCGAGCGTGGTGGCGGACAGCTTGGAGGCGCCGCGCCAGGCGTCGACGTCGAAGTTCGACTTGATGTAGCCGAGGTACACGTAGCCGGTGAGTTCGTCGTAGATCTTGTAGCGCGTGTTCAGGTCAACTTCCCACAAGGAGTCCTTGTCGGTGAGGAAGCCCGCGTAGTTCACGCCGTTCAGATTGGAGGTGTTCTTCAGGTAGTCCACGCTGTTGGTGCCCTTGGCGTAAAGGATGTTCACCGTGTGCGAGAGCTTGTTCATGAAGGTGATGTCTTTGAGGGAGATGCCGCCAGCCCAGTAGCCCAGGGTGTTCACCGTGTAGCCGGCCGGGTTGTTCATGGAGCCGGTGAGCTCCAGGCGCTCGCCGAAGAAGAAGGAGCCGATGGTCCAGTTCTGGGGCACGCCGATGACGGGCATGCGGCCGGACTTGTCGGTGTTCTGGCCGGTTTCACCGGAGGAGTAGGTGAAGAAGACCTCCGGAGTCATCATGGTCAGGCCCGTGTAGTCCACGGCGACGTCCGCCAGCCAGCCGGCGCGGCCGCCATCGTGCGTTTTGTTGAGGTAGTTGGTGTAGGTGGCCTTGCCGTAGTTGAAGTCGGCCATGATGCTGAGGGGCATGGTGGACGGGGTCATGGTGAACGCCGCGCCGCCCCAGTAGCCGCGCAGGCCGTCGGAGTTGGTGCTGTTGGCTCCGGCGAAGCCGGCCTTGCTGGTGGCGCCCGCGGTGGCGGAGGCCGTCTTGGCGCCCGAGTAAGCGTACATGGCGAAGGGCGTGATGTTCATGCCGCTGATGCTGACGGGAACCGAGGCGAAGAGCACGTCCGTGGCTGTGCCGTTGCCGTTCACCGAGGCGGTGGAGCCGTAGATGTTGCTGTCGTACGGGCGGGCATAGCCGGCCAGCAGGCTGACGTTGTCGGTCAGGGGCGTGCTGACCACCGCGGCGGCCACCTGGTCGTCAAAGATGGCGCTGCCGCCGCCAAAGGCCGCGGGCAGGGTCACGGTCTGGAAACCGACGGAAATGTTCGTGAGGGTGTTGGGCCACTTGTACTCGATGTAGCCCTTGCGCAGCATGATGTTGCCCTGGCCCGCGCCCAGTGAGGAGGAGGTCGTGCCGGCCGTGGTGTTGGGACTGCGGCCTGAGCCGACGGCGTAGAGGCCGTTGCCCCAGTTGTTGGTGCCGATCTGGGTGTCGAGGATGCCGCGCAGATTTTCGTTGGCAGTGAAGATGAACGCCGTGCGCAGTTTCTGTTCAACGGCGAAATGATCGTCCTGGCCAGCGTTGAAATTCCAGTTCTGGCGAGAGATTGCCTCAATCCACCAGTAGCCTCGCGCCGTGACTTCCGCCGCTTGGGACACACCAGACAGGGCCAGCACCAAGAATGCGGCCAAGACCAACAGTTTCACACGTGACATCATGCGTAAGTTCCCCTTCTCCCGAATGTTTTAAGCAAAGGCGATGTAAGTAAACACTCGCTAACAGAATTGGCGAGCAAAATCAAGCGTAAATTCCGGAATTGAGGAAGGCAAAACAAAGGGGCCGAGGCGTAAGCCCCGGCCCCAGGAGAGCGTCATGTGGTTCAATAAGGCGATTTAGAAGGCGTAAGCCATGCCCAGGCCGATCTTGTAGGCGTTGGGATTCTCGTAGGTGCTGGTGCCGTACGCGGCGCTAACGTTCTTCCAAGAGTCCTTGTCGATGCTGGCGTTGATGTAGCCCAGGTCGAGGTACATGCTCAGCTCGTCGTAGATCTTGTACTTGGTGTTGAAGTCAACTTCCCACAAGTGGTCCTTGTCGGTCAGCATGGCGCCGTAGGTGGCGCCAGGCTTACGGCTACCCTTCAGGTAGTCGGCATCGTTGGTGCCCTGGATGTACATGACTGTGAAGGTGTGCGAGAAGTTGTCGAAGTACTTGATGTCCTTCAAGGAAGCGCCCAGGGTCCAGAAGCCTGCAACCTGAGATTCGTAACCGTTGACGGAGCTACTGGTGTTGTTGGTAGCAAAGCCGTTGATGAAGTTACGGTCGCCGAAGAAGAAGGAGCCGATGGACCAGTTCTGGGGCTTGCCAATGGTGGGCATGCGGCCGGACTTGTCGGTGTTGGCTCCGCCTTCACCGGAGGTGTAAGCGAAGAAGGCTTCGGGGGTCATCATGGACAGGCCGGTGTAGTCAACGGCCAAGTCGAACAACCAGCCCTGACGGCCACCATTGGTGGGGTCAGAGTTGTACTTGTTGGAGTAGGTGGCCTTGCCGTAGTTGAAGTCGGCCATGACCTTGAAAGGATCAAGGGCGGTCATGGTGAAGGCGACGCCGCCCCAGTAAGCGCGGGTACCTTCGGTCTGGGCGCCGGAGCTGGTCAGGCCAGCGGAGGTGCTCAGGCCGGTGGTCTTACCAGCGTACAGGTAGGTGCCGAACGGGGTGATGTTGAAGCCCTGGAAATCGACGGGCACGGCCGCGAAGACGGCGTCAGCATAGGTGCCGTTGCCGTTCGTGGTGGCGGTGGTGCCGTACTGGTTGGAATCGCTCGCGCGGGTGTAACCGGCGAGGATCTTCACGTTGTCGGTGATGGGGGAGCTCACCACAGCGGCGGCAACCTGATCGTCCAGGATGGCGCTGCCGCCGCCGAAGGCCGCGGGCAGGCTCACGGTCTGGAAGCCGACCTTGAAGTTCATGGGGGTGTTGGGCCACTTGAAGTCAATGTAGCCCTGGCGCAGCATGATGTTGCCCTGACCAGCACCAACCGAAGAAGCGGTATTGCCTGCAGCGGTGTTGGGGCTACGGCCGGAACCGACAGCGTAGAGGCCATTGCCCCAGTTGCTGGAGCCGATCTGGGTGTCGAGGACGGCTTTCAAGTTCTCGTTGGCGATGAACTGGAAAGCGGTGCGCATGCGCTGTTCAATGTGGAAGTAGTTTTCTTCCTGGCTGTACTTGGTGTAGTCCAGGGCGTTGTTCCACTGGGCTTCAATCTGCCACTTGCCGGTAGCCTTGATGTCCGCGGCCTGAGCAACGCTGGCGAAGCTCAGGACCAGAACGGCCAACAGACCGAAAAGGCTCATCTTTTTCATTGTTTCCTTCCCTCTTTTGCTGTTTGAGAAACCACATTGACGCCATCTTGCAAGACCTTTCTACGCGATACAGTTTCGTGATTGCAAGGGAAATATTGACTTGGGTTCAATTTTTTTTATCGTCCAAAAAATTTTCTTTTGTGACGATTGTTACAAAAGGGAAGGAGGGCTGAGGGGAGGCTTTAGAAAAAAGAAGGGCCAGCGCATTGCTGCGCTGGCCCAAGTGGCTCGGCTCAAAAGAGAGTCTTAGAAGCTGTAATTGAGCATGAAGTTGACCTTGTAGGCATCCTTGCTCAGGTCGCCGGACTTGGCGCCGAGGGCGTTGGCCCAGACGTCCTTGTCGAAGTCGGCGTTGATGTAGCCCAGTTCCAGACCGAGGGAGAGTTCTTCGTAGATCTGGTACTTGCTGTTCAGGTCAACTTCCCACAAGGAGTCCTTGTTGGAGAGGGTGCGGCCGTAAACAACGCTGCCGTTGTTGATGCCGTTAGCAATGATGTCCTTGTTGTTGGTGCCCTTGAAGTAGATGACGTTCAAGGTGTGAGACAGCTTGTCGATGAGCTTGATGTCCTTCAAGGACGCGCCAACGGCCCAGAAGCCCATGTTGGTGCTCGGATCGGAGTAGCTGTTCTTCAGGCTGTCGCCGCCCTGCATCCAGAAGGTGCCATAGGCGAAGTTTTCAGCGCTCAGGGTCGGCATACGCTCGGACTTGGTGCCCGTGCCGTCTTCACCGGAGGTGTAGGCAAAGAACACTTCAGGGGTCATCATGGACAGGCCGGTGTAGTCAACGGCCAAGTCAGCCAACCAACCGGAGCGGCCAGCCTTGTCGGAAACGGCATTGTAGGTGGCCTTACCATAGTTCACGTCGGCCATGATCTTGAAGGGATCAAGGGCGGTGACGGTAAGAGCAGCGCCACCCCAGTAGCCGCGAGCGCCTTCGGTGCTAGCAATGTTCGGGGTCAGCATGCCGGGCAGGGAAGTGGAGGTCTGCTTGCCAGCGTAAGCATACGCGAAGAAGGGCTTCACGGAAACGCCGGTGAAGTCGACGTTGGCGAACAGGAAGCTGGCATCGGCGAAGGTGCCATTGCCATTCTTGGTGGCGGTGGTGCCGTACTGGTTCAGGTCGATGGGACGGACATAGCCGCCAACCAGGGACAGGTTGTCCATGACGGGAACCACAGCGGCGGCGCCGGCAACGTGGTCGTCCAGGATGGCGCTGCCAGCGCCGAAGGCGGAGGGCAGGGCCAGGCTCTGGTAGCCGACCAGGAAGTTAACCTTGGTGCCGGGCCACTTGAAATCAAGATAGCCCTTGCGGAGGAGCAGGTTGCCCTGACCAGAGCCAAGAGAAGAGGCGGTGACGCCAGCGGTGGTGTTGGGGCTACGGCCAGCGCCAACAGAGTAGAGGCCATTGCCCCAATTGTTGGTGCCGATCTGGGTCTCGAGGACGCCTTTCAGGTTCTCGTTGGCGATGAACTGGAAGGCGGTGCGCATGCGCTGCAGCACAGCGAAGTCATCGTTCTTGGTGTCGGAGCGCATGTCCTGGTCGGTGGTCCAGGTCGCGTCGACCTGCCACTGGCCGGTGGCTTTGATGGTGGCCGCGTTGGCGGTGGTGGCACCGACAACGAGGGCAGCCATGAGCACCAGAGTGAGTGCGAGCTTTTTCATTGTTCCTTCCTTTGCTGAAGCGTTAAGATGAGCCTTGCCACTGTTCACGCCGATTATCTAGCCCTGAACTTTTGAATTTGCAATAGGCGTAGAGCTGGAATCGTGCATTTAGTCAAAAAAATTTTACCGTCCAATTTTTTTTCTTTGCACCTTGCGGCTGCTTTGATTAGCCTGCGCGTGTTGAATATTTTGGCCTGTCATGCCGCAGCCCTCGCCCGAACTGGAGCCAGATGGACTTTATTCCAAAGAATTATCCTGATTCTCCAGGCGTTTATATTATGAAGGACGCCAGCGGGCGCATCATCTATGTCGGCAAGGCCATCAGTCTGCGCAAGCGGTTGTCGTCATATTTCCGCGCCAGCGCAGACCACGGCCCCAAAACGCGCGCCCTGGTGGCCAAAATCGACCACATCGATTTTCTGCTGGTCTCCACCGAAAAGGAAGCGCTGCTTCTTGAGGAAAGCCTCATCAAGCAGCACCGGCCGCGCTATAATATCGTGCTGCGCGACGACAAGCGCTACATGCTTTTCCGCCTGGACAAATCCTCGGACTTCCCGCGGCTGACTCTGACCCGCACGGTGCTGCGCGACGGCTCCGCGTATTTCGGGCCCTTTGCCTCGGCCTCGGCCGCGCGCGCCACGCAGAAGCTCGTGGGCTCCATCTTTCGCCTGCGCAAATGCTCCGACCGCATGTTCAAGAATCGTGTGCGCCCCTGCTTGTACCATCAGCTCGGCCAGTGCCTGGCGCCTTGCGTACTGCCCGTGGACCGCGGGCAGTACCGCGAGATTGTGTCCCAGGTGGAGCAGTTTCTTGCTGGGCGTTCGCACTTTCTTGTGCGCGATCTGCGCAACCGGATGGAGGAGGCCTCCCACGCCCTGCGTTTTGAAGAGGCGGCGCAGTTGCGCGACCAGATCGCGGCCATAGACGCCACCCTGGAGAGCCAGGCCTCGGTTCTGCGCGATTCCCTGGACCGCGACGTCATCGCCCTGGTGCAGTTGCCGGAGGGCATCGGCGTCGGCGTGCTGTTTGTGCGCGGCGGCAAGCTGCTCGAGCAGAAGACCTTTCACTGGGCCGGGCTGGACATGGCCGAGGCTCCGGACGCACTGGAGAGCTTTCTCGCCCAGTTCTTCAGCAACGAAAGGTACATTCCGGCCCGCATCGTGCTTTCGCACCCCCTGCATGCTCCGGCAGACGTCTTGGCTGATGCCCCGGACGATGCGCAAGACGGCATGCAGCCTGAAGCGCTGGCGAATCCGCTTGAAGACGCCGTTCCCGCGACCGTCGACGCCTCTGGTGCCGACACGGCGGACGCAGCCGTTTCCGAGACCATTGTGGATTCTAAAGCCGGAGCCCTGGCCGAGGTGCTCTCCGAACGGCGGGGCAGCCCGTGCCGCCTGGGCGTGCCGCGCGGCGCGGACGAACGGCGGCTCATGGACATGGCGGCCAACTTGGCGCGCACGGCCAACCGTAGCGACGGCGCCCAGGATGTGGCCGCTGTGCTGGAGCACGCCCTGGGGCTGGCCACGCCGCCCGCACGCATCGAATGCGTGGACATTTCGCACCTTGGCGGCACAGGCGTGCGCGCCGGGCTTGTGATGTTCGAGCAGGGCGAGCCGCGCAAGGAGGACTACCGCGCCTATGCCCTGCCCGGGGCAGAGGGCACCGGCGACGACTACGCGGCCCTGGCGCAGTGGGCCAAGCGCCGCGCGGAGTCCGGTCCGCCCTGGCCGGATCTGCTGCTCATCGACGGCGGGCGCGGGCAGTTGGCCGCGGTGACGGCCGCCCTGGCCGAGGCCATGCCGGAAACGCCCATCGAGTGCGCGTCCATCGCCAAGGGGCCAAGCCGCCGCGCGGGCGAGCTGGAAGACCGCGTGTTCCGTCCTGGCCGCCGCAACCCCGTGGCCCTGCGGCCCGGCAGCCCGGCGCTGCTGTTTCTGCAAAAAGTGCGCGACGCGGCCCACCGCTTCGTCATCGGACGCGGCCGCGCCGCCACCAAGAAGCGCTCCCTGGCCGGAGAACTCATCTCGCTGCCGGGCATAGGCCCCAAGACCGCGCGGCTCCTGTTCGACCACTTCGGCGCCATCGCCGCCATCAAGGCCGCGGACGAAGCCGCCCTGACCAGTGTTCCCGGCCTGGGCGCAAAGCGCGCGGCGAAGATCCGCCATGCCCTCGACGCCCTTGCCTCGTCCCACCCACCGCTGGAGAACTGATTGTGAACGATTCCCTCGCAAGAATGCTGCGCGAGTCCCGCTGGGTTTTCGTGCTCGGCCTGCTGGCCGCGGCCGTGGCGCTTGGAATGTACTCGCGCGCCGGGCTCTTCGAGTTCAGCAGCTTCGACGACCCCAGCTACGTCAGCATGAACGGCCAGGTGCTGGCCAAGTTCTCCTGGGCCAGCGTGAAGGCGGCCTTCTCGCCGCATCAGGTTATCTACTGGAGCCCGCTGACGACCCTGTCCTTCATGCTCGACAGCCAGTTCTACCACAAATGGGCCGGCGGCTACCACGCGACCAACGTGTTGTGGCACGCCGCCAATGCGGCCGCGTTCTTCGCGCTCATCCTCGCGCTGACAAAGAACCGCTTCGCGGCAGTGCTGGCCGCGCTGCTGTTCGCCGTGCATCCTGCCCATGTGGAGGCCGTGGCCTGGATCTCGGCGCGCAAGGACGTGCTCTCGACCTTTTTCGGGCTCGGCTCCATCCTTATATATATAAGGTGGACGCGCAGACCGGGGACCGCCCTCGCCGTGGGGCTTTACTGCACCTATGCCCTGAGCCTCATGTCGAAGCCCATGTTCGTGACCCTGCCGGGGCTGCTGCTGTTGCTGGACTTCTGGCCCCTGGCGCGGCTCAATGCGCCGGCGCACGAAGGTCAGGTCCCGTTCTGGCCGGACTGGCGGCTCGTCATCGCCCGCATCCGCGAGAAGGTGCTGCTGCTCTCCATGGGCGTGCTCATCACCTTTTTGACCCTCTCCGTGCACCCCAATACCCAGGACAGGCTCGACCCGGACCTGGGGCTCAAGATCGCCAACGCCTTCGCGTCCATCCTCAAGTACCTTGGCTTGCTGCTCTGGCCATCGCATCAGGCGCTCCTGTATCCTTTTCCGGACAGCGTGCCCCTGGCGCAGAGCCTGGGCGGGGCGGCGCTGCTGCTGGCCGTCACGGGCTTCTGCCTGTGGCAGGCCCGGCGCAGAAGCTATTTGCTGGTCGGCTGGCTGTGGTTCCTGTGCGCGCTGGTGCCGGTCATCATGCCGCCCAAGGTGGGCCTGCATGTGGCCATTGCGGACCGCTGGAGCTATGTGCCGTTCATGGGCCTGTATCTCGCCCTTGCCTGCCTCGCCGCGGAATGCCTGGACAAGATCAAGCGTCCCGGCGTGCGCGGCGTGGCCGCGGTGGCGCTGGTGCTGCTGTTGGTCATCCCCCTCGGTCTGGCGCAGCAGCGGCAGCTCTCCACCTGGGAGACGCCGCTTACGGCCTATGAGCAGGCCCTGCGCTACACCAAGGGAAACTACCTGGTGCTGAACAACTACGGCGTGCACAAGGCGCAGGACGGCGACGATGCCGCGGCCGAGAAAGCCTATACCGAGGCGTTGGAGATCTTCCCGGACTTCGGCCTGTGCCGCCTGAATCTGGGTGCGCTGCGCCTGAAGCAGGAGCGGCGCGACGAGGCCCTGGAGCTGCTGTGGTCGGCCAAGGGGATTCTGGAAAAAGAGGGGCAGGCCTATGATGCGTATCGGGGCCTGGCCATGTGTCTGATCAGCATGGACAAGCTTGATTTGGCGCAGGACTTTTACGTGCTGGCCATCCGGGAACAGCCGAAGCGGCACGAGGCCTATGAGGAGTGGGGCGTGCTGGCGCGGCGGCTGGGCGATCCGCGCCGCGCGCAGCAATTTTTCCAGCAGGCGCTGGAGGCCAAGGATTTTCCGGCGTCGCGGCTGACCTTGGACGACCTCAAGGCCGCACCATCCAAGCCCTAGTCCAGCTCCACCGCTTGGCCCGGCGTCAGGTTCACCAGCCGGGTCTCCGGCGCGTGCTCCTTGAGCGCGGCGGCAAAGGCGTCCGTGTTTTGCGCCAGGATGGGAAAGGTGCCCCAGTGCATGGGCGCAACCATGCGGCAGCCCAAAAACGAGCAGGCCACTGCGGCCTCGGCCGCGTCCATGGTGAACCAGCCGCCCACGGGCAGCATGGCCAGGTCGATGTCGAAGAAGCGGCGGAAGAGCTTCATGTCCGAGAAAAGCGCCGTATCGCCGGAGTGATACGCGCAGAAGCCGCCGGGAAAGGTCATGATGTAGCCTGCGGGCGCGCCCGTGGCCGAGGAATGGAAGGCCTGCACCATCTTGATGCGCACCCCGGCAGCCTCCACCGTGCCGCCCATGTTCATGCCCAGAATCTGTCCGCCGGGCACGCCCTCGGCCTGCATGCGCGCCGCCAGGTCGAAGATGCACACGAGCTTTGCGCCCGTGGCCTTGCAGATCTCCGCGGCCTGGCCGATGTGGTCGCCGTGGTCGTGGGTGACGAGCACCGCGTCCACCTTGCCCACGGACTGCCAGGCGATGGGCGCCTTGGGGTTGCCCTCGAAGAACGGGTCGATGAGCACGCTGACGCCGTCGGCCTGCAAACGGAAATTGGAGTGGCTGAACCAGGTGAGCTGCATGGCGCTACCTCCTTATTCTCCCCAACGTTTGAACAAATCATGCCCGATGTCCAGCTGGTCCAGAATGCGCCCGGCCATGTGGTTCACCAGGTCCTGAATGGTCTTGGGCTTGTGGTAGAAGCCGGGGCTAGCGGGCATTATGACCGCTCCGGCGTCCTTTGCGGCAAGCATGTTCACGATGTGCACGCGGTTCAGCGGCATTTCCCGCGTCACCAGCACAAGCTTGCGGCCTTCCTTCAGGGTCACGTCCGCCGCGCGGTGGATGAGATTGGTGCCCAGGCCTTGGGCGATGGCCGCCAGGCTCGCCATGGAGCAGGGGCACACGATCATGCCCGCGTGACGCCAGGAGCCGCTAGCCGGACCGGCCGCGATGTCCTTTTCGCCGTGGCAGGCGTGGGCCAGGGCCATCAAGTCCTCGGCCCGGAAGTCCGCCTCAAGGGCGATAACCTTCTTGGCCGCCTCGGACAGGATGAGGTGCAGTTCGATGTCGTCGCGCGCGGACAGGGCGCGCGCCAAGGCCATGGCGTACTGCGGGCCGCTGGCCCCGGTGACGGCGAGAAGAATGCGTCGTGCGGTCATGGTTCCCTTTCGCGGGGGTGTGCATCCCCAGCGGATTACAAGGTAAGAAAACTCCGCGCGTTTGGCAATGCGCGGCGGCGGCCAAAGCTGGTCCGAGCCGCTCCCCCCGCTGCTATTGCCACAGCCCGGCCTGCTGGCACTTGCCCTTGCTCATGGGGTTTTCGTTGCCTTGCATGGCTTCGATGCGTTTGGCGCGGGTGCATTCCCACTGGTCCACCGGGTACATGCCGTCCCAGGCGTCCATGAGCTTTTCCTGCTGGCGGCTCAGCTCAAAGCGCGGATAGGCCCAGGCCATATACTTCACGGTGCGGGCTATGGCGCCCCGCGCATGCTCGGGCGGCTCCACCTTGTTGTCCTGTATCTTCATCCCGCAGGAGCCGAAGGTGTTCGCAACACCCGGCAACATCGCATAATTGTAGTTGCTGCGCAGGGCGTTCACCGCGCCTATGGCCGGGTACAGATTGTACATGTCCGCCTGCATGAGCCGGTATTCCCTGTTCACCCGCTCGGCGCACTTGCGGCCCTTGAAGGGCCCGCGCTTGTCCTGGCACTCGGGGGCTCCGTCGCGCCATTCCGGGAACGTGCGCCCGAAGTTTTCGGCCGGCACCACATGCTCCCACTCGATCTGCGAAGCACGGGCCTTGTGCTTGGGCGTGGTGAAGCCGGGCGGCGGGGGCACCGTTCCGTTCTCGTCATACGTGGCTTGGCAGTAGAAGGTGACGCGGTGGTCGTGGTAGATGGCGCGGCTCAAGGTCCGCTTGGCGCCCTGGAACGAATCCTCCCGCGTGTTGCCGCGGGGCTGCGCGCTCTTTTGCGCGCTTTTCTTCGTTTCCTGCTTGCCTTTGTCGCCCTCGCCGCAGGACAAAAGCACCAAGGCCAGCAGCGCGTATGCCGCCAGCGTGGCGAGGCGTGTTGCGGCGTGGGCGGCTGCGCTGGTCGTCATGGCGGCTCCGGCTGTTTGGATGGGGAAAAACATGCCTCCGGCGGCCAGGAGCATTCGCCCCTGGACCCGATTGCCGCCGGTCCGGGGCAGACCCCGGACCGGCGGAGGGATCATTGTTTTGTGGCTGAATTTGGCGCAACCTGAGGGCGCAAGGCCAAGCCAACCCTAATGGGAATCCAAAGGGCGAATGCCCTTTGGCCCCCGGAGGGATATTCTCTTCGCTTTTACAGCCCCAGGTCCTTCCACAGCGCGTCGACCTTGGCCTTGACGCCTTCGTCCATGCGCAGGGTGTCGGGCCATTCGCGGTAGTGTCCGTCCTCGGGTCCTTTCTTGGTGGCGTCGATGCCCATCTTGCCGCCATAGAACGCCAGGGGCGAGGCGTGGTCGAGGGCGTCCAGCGGGCCGTCGAGGATGGCGATGTCGCGCCGGGGATCGACGTTGTTGCCGATGCGCCAGAGCACCTCGGAAACGTTCTGCACGTTGATGTTCTTGTCCACCACGACGATGATCTTGGTGAACATCATCTGCCCCATGCCCCACAGGGCGTACATGACCTTGCGGGCCTGGCCGGGGTAGCGCTTGTCTATGCTGACGAAGCACAGGTTGTGGAACACGCCCTCAAGGGGCAGGTTCATGTCCACCACCTCGGGCAGCTGCTTTTTGATGAGCGGAAGGAACAGGCGCTCGGTGGCCTTGCCGATGAAGCAGTCCTCCATGGGCGGCGGCCCGACGAGGGTTGCGGGATAGATGGCGTCGTGCCTGTGGGTTATGGCCGTGACGTGGAACACCGGGTAGTCGTCGGCCAGGGAGTAGTAGCCCGTGTGGTCGCCGAAGGGACCCTCGCGGCGGCGTTCCTTGGGGTCCACGTAGCCTTCCAGCACGAACTGGCTGGTGGCGGGCACCTCAAGATCCACGGTCTTGCACTTGACCAACTCCACCGGCTGGTTGCGCAGGAAGCCCGCGAAGAGCATCTCGTCGATCTCGTCGGGAATGGGCGCGGTGGCGGCGTAGGTCACGGCCGGGTCCGGGCCTATGGCCACGGCGACTTCGAGGCGTTTGCCCAGCTTTTCGGCCAAATGGTAATGGTAGGCCCCGCCCTTGTGGCGGTGCCAGTGCATGCCCGTGGTGTTCTTGTCGAACACCTGCATGCGGTACATGCCCGCGTTGCGCACGCCGGTTTCCGGATTTTTGGTGAAGACCACGGGCAGGGTGATGAACGGGCCCGCGTCGCCCGGCCAGGTGGTCAGAACGGGCATGATGGACAGGTCGACGTCATCGCCCGTGAGCACCACGTCCTGGCAGCAGCCCTTTTTCACGTGGTCGGGAAAGATGTTGGTGAGCTTCGAGAGCTTGGGGATCATTTGCAGTTTTTTGATGATGCCGTCGGGCCGCTCGATTTCGAGATATTCGTGGATGCGCTCGCCCAGGGCGTCCAGGTTGTCGCTGTCGAGCGCCATGTTCATGCGCTTGTAGGAGCCGTACATGTTGGTGAGCACCGGGAACTTCGCGCCCTTGGCTTTTTCGAACAAGAGCGCGGGGCCGAACTTCTTGCTCACCCGGTCGGTCACCTCGGCGATCTCCAGATACGGGTCAAGCTCCGCGCCGATGCGCTTCAGCTCGCCTTGACGGTCCAGATGCTTGAGAAAATCTTGCAAATCCTTGTAGGGCATGGAGTCCTCGCCTGATTGTGTTTCGCTAACACTAACAAAGGCGTGCCCCTTCTGACAAGCGGGCAGGCCTTTGTCCCCTGGGGTATTGACATGTTGAAAACAAAAATTTAAACATTGTTTGACGAACGCGGGAATGACAACAATGGAGGATGCCGTGGAGACACAACCAGACGCCGGAACCAAGGCCCGGCTTCTTGCCGCAGCGAGAAAGATCTTTGCCGAGCGCGGCGCGCGCGACGCCACGGTGCGGGACATCTGCACCGAGGCCGGCGCGAACGTGGCCGCGGTGAATTATCATTTTGGCGGCAAGGAAAAGCTCTTCATGGCCGTGCTTTCGGACTATCTGGAGCGCTGCTTTGAAAAGCACCCCGTCACCATGGGGCTGGGCCCGGAAGCGACAGCGCCCGAACGGCTCAAGGCATACATCCGGTCCTTTCTCTACCGGCTCATGGGCGATGGCGACCCCGTGGAGGAGAAGCTCGGCCTGCTGCTCGCGGCGGAAATCGTCGATCCCTCGGAGCAGTTTGAGAAGGTGGCGGCCAAGCTGCTCATGCCCTCGCACAACGCACTGCAAAACATCATCCGCGACCTGCTGCCAAAAGCGACAGACCAGACCGTGAAGCTTTGCGCTGCGGGCGTTTCTGGGCACTGCCTGCTTTTCGACAACGCCAAACAGCTCATCCGCCGCCTGCGGCCGGACATGGCCCTGGAGACTCTGGGCGTGGAGCTCGTGGCGGACTTTGTGTTCCGTTACGCCCGCGCCGGCATCGCCAGCATGGCCGAACCCGCCTGATTTATTGCTGCCCGCTCACAACAAGGAACCCCTGCCTGGGCGTTACAGGCAGGGGTTCTGGAGTGAGGCGGGCGTGCAGGGTCCCTCTTCCCGCACACCCGCGCCGCAAGGGAGAACCGAGGGTATCTAGACGGCCGCTTCTCCGCGCTCGTTGGTGCGGATGCGCACGGCCTCTTCCACGTTGATGACGAAGATCTTGCCGTCGCCGATGCTGCCGGTGTTGGCGGCGGCGCGCACGGCCTCCACCACGGCGGGGGCGATGGCGTCGTTGACGATGACTTCGATCTTCACCTTGGCCTTGAACACCACCTGGTATTCAGCGCCGCGGTACATTTCCACATGGCCCTTCTGGCGGCCGTAGCCCTTCACTTCGGTGACGGTCATGCCGTGCACGCCGGCCTTGTCCAGGGCGTCCTTCACTTCGTCGAGCTTATGCGGCTTGATGATGGCTTCAATCTTCTTCATGATGTATCTCCTCAAGCCTAGCGGTGGGTCTTGTTGATGGAGAATTCGGGGTAGCCGATGACGGCCACTTCGGCCATGTCCAGACCTTCCTGCTCAACCTCGGCGGGCACGCGCATCTTGGCGATCTTGTCCGAGATCTTGAAGAAGACGTACATGACCACGAACACGAAGATGAAGTTGACGGCCACGGCGATGAGCTGCGCGCCGAGCTGGCTCGGGTCGCCGTAGAACAGGCCCTTCACGGTGCCGTCCACGCCATTGAGCTTGTCACCGTAGGTGCCGTCGGCGAAGAGGCCGAGGGCGATCATGCCCCAGGCGCCGTTGACGCCGTGGACAGAGATGGCGCCCACGGGGTCGTCGAGCTTCAGCTTGTTTTCAACAAAGAGCACGCTGACGCAGAGCAGGATGCCCGCGATGACGCCGATGAGCACGGAGGCGATGGGGTTGACGAAACCGCAGGGGGCGGTGATGGCGACCAGGCCGGCGAGCATGCCGTTGGCGGCCATGGAGATGTCCGGCTTGCCGTAGCGCAGCCACATGTACATCATGGCGGACATGGCGCCGCCAGCCGAAGCGAGCATGGTGTTGACGGCGACGACGCTGATGCGCATGTCGCCACCGGCCAGGGTGGAGCCGGCGTTGAAGCCGAACCAGCCGAAGGCCAGGACGAGACAGCCAGCCAGGGCCATGGGAATGTGGTGGCCGGGAATGGCGTTCGGGGTGCCGTCGGCGCGGAACTTGCCCATGCGGGGGCCAAGAATCATGGCGCCAGCCAGGGCGGCCACACCGCCGGTCATGTGCACGACAGAGGAGCCAGCGAAGTCAAGCACACCGTGTCCCAGGCCGAAGTTGCTGCCCAGGGTGGAAAGCCAGCCCGCGCCCCACACCCAGTTGGCGTACAGGGGGTACACGAACATGGAGATGAAGAAACCGTAGATGACGAAGTTCTTGAAGGTCCAGCGTTCGGCCATGGCGCCCGTGGGGATGGTGGCCGTGGTGTCCATGAAGACCATCTGGAAGAGGAACATGGTCAACACCGTGGTGTCATAGACATCTTCGCCCAGGAGAAAGCCCTTGGTGCCGAAGAGACCGAAGTCCTTGCCGAACAGTGAGATGGTGAACTCCTGATTGAGCAGGGTGCCGCCGCCAAGGGCCGCCGCGCCGCCGCTGCCGCCCATCTGCAGGGCGAAGCCGGTGAGCCAGAAGCCCAGCATGCCGATGCCGTACACCATCATGTTCATGCCCATGGTGTGGCCGGCGTTCTTGGCGCGGGTGAAGCCCGTTTCAGCCATGGCGAAACCGAGCTGCATGAACATGACGAGGAAGCCGCAAATGAGCGTCCACACCATGTTGATGGAGATGCGGTTATGGCCGACGACATCGGCGAGCTTGGTGGCCAGGGGTTCGGAGTCCTTGTACTTGTCCATGTCCACTTCGGTCGGCGCGCCGCCGGTGGCGTTGACCACGTCGGAAGCCGTGCCGATGCTGAGGCCGGCGGGATCCGGCTTCGGGGGATCCGCCGCGAAGACCGTGGCCGATCCGGCGAGGATGACCAGTGCAAGGGTAAGAGCCATTACGATGTTCTTGAGCATGCTGCCCTCCAAAAAGTAAGGTGGATTTTCATTCAACCGTTGAACCCCCTAGGGCAAGAAGCGGGCCAAGATTTCAAACATAATAAAATCATATAGTTGCACTGATGGTGGTGGTGTTGCGTCTGGCGTTGTGTTACAAAAATGCAATAATGTATTTACATGGCATTTACATCCTTACGCCTTGGATGCGGCGCCGAGGCGAGGCGAAGCATGCTTATCGTCTTGAATCTTGGGATGAAATGATCTTTCTGGATGGTTGGCCCCCATGTCTTTGCCAGATTGTGCTCCAGATTTGATTACGGATTTGTAGAATCGAGTTGCTAAATTCCATGATGCCGACGGGGTCGTGCGTGCCTGAGCCTTGCCGCGGCAACTTCTCGTAACTGTGCTTGTTTTGTGGAAGATGCCGCCCAGGGCGGATCTTGGCGGACTGGAGATGCCGTATGGGCACATGCCGAATGCTAAATGCTAAAAATGTAAATACAGACATGGTCGATGCTCTGAGCGCGATGCTGGATCGCGTCTGTGCGATCCTCTTCGCTTGCGCCTTGCACGCAAACCGGGCAAGGGAACTGCCGGTTCGCCGTGCGGACGTGATTCATGGGCGGCGATCGCAGTTGGCCTTGACTTTGGGCCGTTGAACCCCACATTGTAGTTGGCAGCAGGCCCTGTTCACTGGTATACAGGGCTTGTCGGAGGGGCTGGCCGCGAGAGATTCTGGCCGTCATCGACCCGGAAAGCGGGCATCGCCTTTGCGGTTCCCCTGCCTGCCGCCGCCCGACCTGATCCGTTCGGCACTCAACTGGCGTACAACCGGCACTTAGCGATAATTAACGAACACACGAGGCCTTGGGGTTTTACAAAACCCGGCGGGTAGGATAAATCCCCCTGTCAGCCAAACCCTGTGGAGGACATCATGCTCGGCGAACTGTTCCAGCCCATGCACCTGCTTCTTATTCTCGTCATTGCCCTGCTGCTGTTCGGTCCCGGCAAATTGCCGCAGATCGCCGCAAATATGGGCAAGAGCATCCGCGAGTTCAAGTCCGCGCTCTCCGCGCCGGAAGAAATCAAGGTTGCCACCCCCACCCAGCAGGCGGAGACCCAGGCCCAGCCCGCACAGCCCGCTCAGCAGTCCGCGCAGGCGGCGCAGGCGGAAGCGCCCAAGCAGGAGCAGAAGAACGCCTAGTGGCCTCTTTGCTTCCCAGCCTTGAGCCCCCGACAGGCTGCAACCCGGACCAGTGCATGCCGCGCGCAGGCTGGTCCGGTTCCGCTTGGCGCGCCCTGGCTTACGCAAACGCGGGGGCAGTCGCGTGGATCTGACTCATCTGCTGAGCACGTACGGCTACCTGGCCCTGTTCATTGGCACCTTCCTCGAAGGCGAGACCATACTGATCATTGCCGGGTTCGCCGCCTATAACGGACACCTCTCCCTGACCTTGGCCATTCTTGCGGCCTTTGCCGGCAGCTTTGCGGGCGACCAGACCGCCTTTTACGTTGGCCGCTACAACAAGCGCTTTCTGGAAACGCGGCTCAAGAAGTGGGAATGCCGCATTGAAAAAGTGCACCGGCTGCTTGAAAAGCATCAGGTGCTCGTGCTCATCTCGTTCCGGTTCTTCTACGGCTTCCGCAACATCACGCCTTTCGCCGTGGGCACCACGAACATCTCGCCGCTGCGCTTCTTTTTGCTGAACGGCATTGGCGCGGCGCTCTGGGCCATCACCTTCGGTGTTGGCGGCTATTATCTGGGCGATGTGCTGGAGCGCTTCCTTCAGGAAGCCAAGTGGTGGGTGGCCGGCGGGCTTTTCGGCCTGTTGCTGGTCCTCTGGCTGGTCAAGACCATCCGGACCCGGCTGCGCAAGTCCGCCTGCTAGAAAACGCCAGGCCTCAGGGCTTGCGCACCTTCACTATTTCCGGTCCCGGAGCCTCCACGCCAAGGGCCGCCCAGAAGGCGAAGACCTCAAGCCCCGGCGCGTCCACCCCTCGCATGATTTCTTCCGCCTTGCCGGCGCCATGATAGCTCTGCGTCAGGCTGCGGTTCAGCGTCAGCGCGCCGCCGTGCATGGCCACGCCGGCCATGAGCCCCACGCCGTCGGTAAAGGCCTGCACCGGCTTGTGCTCGGTGAGGGAGCCCCGGCTGGTTTCCTCGCGCACGCCCACCACGTCGAACTTCGCCGAGGCGTCGAAGTTGAGCCCGTTGTCCAGAATCCGCGCAAGCATCTCTTCGTCCATTATGGCCAGCACCAGGCGCGACTTCTCCAGTCCCACCTGGTAGCCATAGCCCGCGCCGGCAACGCCCACGAACACGGGCGCGCCCCAGCCGCCGTCGGCGCGGCGGGCCACCAGCACGCCGGAGCCCCCCCGCACGGAGTAGAAGAACCCCGCCTGGTAGACGCCGGGCAGCACGATGAGCGCGCGCGCCTCGGCAATGGCCGTGTCGAGCATGCGCGAGGCGTCGTCGCGGCGCATTTCGCGCAGGGTGCGGGTGGACTGTTCCAGCAGCGAGACCGCTTGGCGCACGGCAGGGCTGGCATCGGCCTTGTCGCCCGCTGGCCTGGGCTGCTGCTGTTGCGTGGCCGCGCAGGCGGAGAGGCTCAAAAGCCCGCAAAGGGTCAGGGGCAGAATATGGCGCATGGGATTTCTTCCCTTAGCCTGTGGACTTAGCCCACCAGGCTGGTCAGGGCGCCCAGTCTGGGGTCGGCGTCCGCAGGCAGCGCCGCGCCCGGGGCGGCAAGAATTTCGCGCAGCAGATCCACGCCGTCCAAAAGGGCCTGGCACACGTCCGGCCCGGCGGCAAGGCGTCCCGCGCGCAACTGGTCGAGCACGTTCTCCAGCCGGTGCGCGGCGGTCTCCACCTGGCGCAGGCCAAGCAGGCCGGCCCCGGCCTTGACAGAATGGGCGTCGCGGAACACGGCGTTCAGCAGATCTGCGGCGGGGGCGGCGGCGGTGCGCTCCAGCTCCAGCAGCCCGGTCTCCAGGTCGCCAAGGCGTTGGGCGCTCTCCTCGGCAAAGGCCGCCAGCACTTCAGGATCATGTTCATACATGGGGGGGAGCTCCGTTAGGCGTCTTTGCCCGCCACCAGACGCACGGCCACCTCGGGCAGGCGTTCCAGGTCGGGCTTTGCTATCTGCAAATCCGCGCCGACGCTCTCGCCCTTGTGGCGCAGCTCGTCGGTGATGATGGACGAGTAGAGCACCACGGGAAGCTGGCGCAGCACCGGGTGGCTTTTCACATGCTTGGTCAGGGTAAAGCCGTCCATGAGGGGCATCTCGATGTCCGAGATGAGGATGTCCAGAAAGTCGGAAAGGGGCCTGCCTTCCGTGCTTGCCCGGGTTGCCATGGCGCGCAGGGTGTCCAACGCCTCCTGGCCGTTGCCCACGATGATGGGCGTGATGCCCGAACGTTCCAGTGTCTTTTGGATCATGAGCCGGATGGTGGCGGAGTCGTCGGCCACCAGGGCCTTGAGCTCGCGCGTGGCCATGGTGGCCGGCGGGGTGTCGAAGTCCACCTCGGCCGGCGTAAGGTCGGCCAGTATGGTCTCCAGGTCGAGGAGCTGGATGAAGTGTCCGTCGCGTTCGACAAGGCCGATGATGGCCTGGATGCCGGTCTTGGGCATGTAGCCGTCCGGGGGAATGACCTCGGGCCAACCCACGCGGTGGATGCCCGTGACGCCGGACACCACGAAGCCGGTGACGGTTTTGCTGAACTCGGTGATGATGACGTTGTCGCGCGGGGCGGCCACCTTGGCTATGTCCAGCCATACGGCCAGGTCGATGACCGGCAGGATGTGGTGGCGCAGGGGAATGAGCCCCCGGAAGCTGGGATGGGCCGCGCCGGGCTGCGGTTCCAGGTGCGGGCTTTCGATGACCTCCATCACCTTGGCGACATTGACGCCGAAGGAATGCCGCACGGGGCCGCCGTCGGGGCCGGGTTCGCCGTCGATGTGGAACTCCAGGATTTCCAGTTCGTTGGTGCCGGTTTCCAGCAGGATGCCGGTGTCCATTGTGTGGGCTCCTGTGTTGAGAAAAGGGGACGGCGTCGAAGGGATTCTTCTACTCCGCGTGGGCCAGCGTGTAAAGCGCGCGCCGGGGCTATCCCGGCTGCTCGTCCGGCCGGGGCTGCTTGTGTCGCAGAAACTCCCCCAGGGTCTGGTCGGTCTCTTGAATATGATGCTGGACCCACTCCACGGCGAAGTTCAGAAATTCTTCCAGGCGCACGTTTTTGCCCTCGCTGAAGGTCTCCAGAAAATCCAGGGCGCGCATGGAGCAGTCGATGTGCTCTTGGATGTGCCGGTCATAGTGGGCGTAGGCTTCGGGGTCCATAAGGGCTTCCTCGGCCGCGAAATGCTCCACCACGTAATCGCACAGTTTGCGCAGGGGGCCGCTGGTCTCCGCCTCGGCGTCCGGTCCCTGGGCCGTTTCCCAGGTCTTGTTCACAAGGGCCAGCAACTGCTGGTGCTGCCGGTCTATTTCCGGCACGCCGATGGACATGCTCTGCAGCCAATGCACTTTCTCCATGTCGACTCCCGTTATTTGTGCATGAACTTCTGAACTGCCTTCCAGTCCTTGCTCGGCTTGTTCTGCAGCAGGCGGCGCACGCGCTGCAGGTACATGGCGGCCACAAAGTCGCCGGGCGCCGCTTCGTGCAGCGCGGTGAACTCCTCCAGGGCCTTTTCCCACTGCACCGTGCGGTACAGGGTCATGGCCCGCTCCCAGCGGGAGCAGAAGCCGAGCCTGGCGCGGGGCGCGGCCACGTCGGCATAGGGGCTTTGCGGCATGGAGCCGATCAGCTCGAAAATGGGCAAAGGCTCCTTCACGCCCTTGGGCACCACCACATCCACGGACCGGAACAGGAAATTGTGCCTGGCCTTGTCGCGCACGTCGTGGCTGACCAGAATTTTCGTGGCGTAGAATTTGTTCAGCCCCTCCAGGCGGCTGGCCAGGTTCACCACCGGGCCCAGGGCCGTGTAGCTCATGCGGTCGGAGGCGCCGACATTGCCCACGATGGCCGTGCCCGTGTGGATGCCCACGCGGGTGGCCATGACCGGCCCGCCGCTGGCCTCGCGCCTGGCGTTCAGCTCCTGCGAGGCCAAAGAGAGCCGCAGGGCCGCCAGGCAGGCGCTCTCCACGTGGTTTTCCGTCGTCAGCGGGGCGTTCCAAAAGGCCATGACCGAGTCGCCGATGAACTTGTCGATGGTGCCGCCGCTTTTCAAGATGGCTTGGCCCACAATCTCGAAGTACTCGGACATGGCGGCCATGAGGTCTTCCGGCGGCATGCCCTCGGACAGGGTGGTGAAGTTCTGCACGTCGGTGAAGAGCAGGGTGATGTCGTGCCGCTTGCCGCCCAGGCTGGGCACCGTGCCTTCCTTGATGAACTGGCGCACCAGGGATTGGGGCAGGTAGCGGCACGACGACAGCAGGGCCGAGCGCATGCGCGCCACGGCGTCGCCCAGGCGGTCCACCTCGTCGATGTGCGAGGTGATGATTTCGGTCGAATCCATCTCAAGCTTGCTGATGCGCTCGGCCTCATACGTCAGCTTGGCCAGCGTGCGCGCAATGTTGGCCGAGACGAGCAGCAGCAGCGGCACGCCCAGAATCAGCAGGCCCAGGGCGAAGAGAATGGCCTGGGTGCGGATGCGCTCGGCCGTGCCCATGAAGTCCGACTCGCGCGCCACCAGGGCCATGTGGTCGTTGTTGGAGCCCAGCTCGCGCAGCGGGCGCACGCCGACCAGATACGGCGTTCCCGCGACCACCAGTCTGCTCGTTTCGCGGATGTGGCCGCCGTTGGAGCGGAACAGCTTGTACACGGCAGGGGGCAGCGGGTCGTCCAGATCCTGCACGGCGGCGCGCAGCACGGTTTGCGATCCGCCGCGCGTGGCGGCTATCTTGGACACCTTGTCGGCATCGGGATAGGCGATGAGCTCGCCGTCGCCATTGAAAAGAAAGATGAAGCCGGATGCGCCGATTTTGGCCTGGGCCAAAAAATAGGACAAGGTGTCCAGGGTCAGGTCGAGCCCGAACACCGCGCGCCCCGGACCGGGAACGCGGTGGGCCATGGTGAGGCCGAGGGCTCCGGTGCTGCTGAAGACATAGAGGTCCGTCTTGATGGAGCTGGCGGAGCCCAGCGCCGCGGTGTACCAGGGGCGGCCGCGCGGGTCGTACCCGGCGGGGCGCGCGGCGCTGGTGCGCAGGGGCTTGGCGTCGCGGTCGAGAAAACGCCAGCGCTCCACGCGTGCGCCGCCCTCGGAGCCGATGCGCCGCAAAGCGTAGCGGGTTTGCGGCGGCGCCATGAGCCCCTGGGCGGTCTTGGGCCTGTGCGTCAGGGAGATGGCCTGGAAATAGTCGCCGTCGCCATAGCCGAAGTACAGCGAATACGTCTCCGGGTGCGTGTCGAGAAAGGCCAGCATGTAGCCGAGGAGCGGGTGCGCGAACCCGCGCGGCTTGACGCCCGCTCCGGGCAGGGTGGGCGCGGCGTCGCAGAGCATGGCCAGGGGCTTGGTGAGCAGCCGGGCCGAAAGCTCGATCTTGTCGCCCGCGGCGAGGATGTGCTTGCCGGCCTCCTCGCGCGCGCTGGTGATGCTCTGCTGGTAATACAGCCAGGTCACTGCCTCGGTAAGGGCCAGCACGCAGGAGAAAAACAGGATGATGACCGTGCGCAGCCGCACCACGGAGTGGTGGGATTTCGGCGGGGGCGGGGCTTCTGGATCGGTCATGGCATCCTCGGTTTATCGAGCGGCACGGCACATGTCCAGTTACGCATATCCTATACTCTTGAGGTGTCAAGCATTGTCCTAATGATGTGTGGAATACTCCTTGGCGAGGGGAGGGGGCGCAATGCCGAGGTGGACGCCCAGGCCCTTTGGCATTATGTGGATGGACCGCGCTATTGCGCTTGCCGGACGGCGGCGGCAGGGGGCGGGGCTTCGGCATCTTTGCCGGCGTGTGCTTTCATTGCGCCATTTTCGCCGAGCGGGACCGGGCGCTGCCCGCGAGCTGCGCCAGCCGCCTTTGGCGGAAACGCGACAGGGTGGCAAAACAAAAAGAGGAGTCATGCTTCTGTCGGCATAACTCCTCGAAATATATGGTGCGCCAGGAAGGATTCGAACCCTCGGCCGACGGCTTAGAAGGCCAACACCGGCACAGTCCGGCAACCCACGAACCCACGCCATTGCTGAGCTTCAGTGCTCACCATCCTTGACCGCAACATGCGGTTGTACACGGCTATCTCCACGCGGCACTTATCCGCATTCTTATCCGCTTATCTTCTCCGATAATGCGGGCGCTCTTGCGCCCGCCTCCGATCGTCTTTGCTCTTCCTCTTCTCCGCTCGCTATGCGCCCCGTGCGCCGCCCCCTTCCCCCCTTACATACGGGGATCAGTCCAAAGGTCCCATACGGCAATTTCGTGTCACGAATGTTTCACACATTCTGTTTCACGGGTATTGGGTCCTTCCCCGGCATGGGGAAACAGGGGTCGCGTGCAGCGCGCACCACCCGTCCGGGCAAATTTTCAATTCACCGGGAAAATGGGAAACCTCAAATTCTTGCGCAAATCGTGTTACGCGATTTCGCTTGCGTAACACCTGATTGCCGCACGAGGTGTCATTGTGGATGACAAAGAATTGAAGGAGGGCGCCATGCCTGTTCCCGACAAGGTCGTGGATATCAGCGTCGCGCGCAGTCTTGTTGAGGCGCGCAAGGCTGAGGAGCGCGAGAAGTTGGGCGATGACGACAAGGGGGGGCCAGAACTCCCGCCCCAATTCGTGCTGGATTGCTTCCGCTCCTCCGAGCTGGGCGACGGCACGCTGTATGCCGCGCTTCAGCGTGGCCAGTTCCTCTTCAACAACGCCACCCGCGAATGGCTTCGCTGGAACCGGCATCATTGGGCGCGAGACTCCATGCAGTCCTCACTTTCCGCAGTTGAAAGCGTGGTGACGACGTACAGCCGCACGCTCCCGATGTTCGCCGCGCAAGATCCCGGCATCTTCAAGGAGCTGCACAAGCGGCTGCAACGCCTGCGCTCAGACCGTGGCCGGACCAACACGCTCAAGCTCGCCGCTACCTGCGAGGAGCGCTTGGCCATCGAGGGCGATGAGATCGATGACAAGCCCCTCCTGTTCCCGTGCGCCAATGGGGTTGTGGATCTGGAGACAGGGAGCTTCCGCCCGGGCCGGCAAGAGGATCTGCTCATGCGGGCCTCCCCGGTCAACTGGAAGGGCGTTGATGAGCCGTGCCTGCTTTGGCGGAGCACGCTTCTTGAGATCATGCAGGGCGATAAGGCCAAGGTCGACTTCCTGCAGCGCTACTTCGGTTACTGCATCAGCGGCCTCAACGTTGAGCACCGCTTCCTGGTGCTCTGGGGGCGCGGCCGCAACGGCAAGGGCACCATCGTGGAGATGCTCAAGGAGCTGCTCGGTCCGCTGTCCAAGCCCATCGCCTCGGAGATGTTCCTCGATCAGGGCAAGTTCGGCGGAAAGAGTCCGAGCGGACCAAGCCCGGAGATCATGAGCTTGCGCGGCGTGCGCCTGGCCTTTGGATCTGAGACCGACGATGGCCGGCGCATCAGCCCAAGCCGGGTCAAGTGGCTCACCGGCGGCGACAGCCTGGTGGGCCGAAACCCCAACGACAAGTATGAGGTCAACTTCTTGCCGACGCACAAGCTTGTGCTGCTCACCAACCACAAGCCCGGCGCCCCGGCCGATGACTATGCGTTCTGGGAGCGCTGCCTCTTGGTGACGTTCGGGCTCTCCTATGTGTTCCGCGAGCCCAATGCGGATTATGAGCGCCGGGCAGACAAGGACCTTAAGGAAAAGCTCCGTGCCGAGTCCTCGGGGATCCTGGCGTGGTTGGTCGAAGGCTTCCTGCTTTGGAAGCGCGACGGCTTGAACCCGCCGCCATCCGTGACCGAGGCCACGGCGGAGTATCGTCGCGGCGAGGACACCATGGGCGACTTCATCGACGAGTGCTGCGAGGTTGGCACCGCGCTGCACGTGGAGGCCACGGAGCTCTACAAGGCCTTCACCGAATGGTGGGAAGAGAACGCCATCAGCAAGTTCCCCATGGTCCAGAAGAAGTTCGGGCGCATCATGAAGGAGAAGTTTGAGAGCCGAAAGGTCAGCGGCAAGTACCGCTACTACGGCATACGCATCAAGCCTAAGGTATAGCACTGTTTTTTGAGCGGCGGACGGTTTTGACAGGAGAGGACCGTCCGCCATGTAGGACCGAAAATCTCTATATTTAAGAATTACTTTTTTATCTTTAGAAAGTTCTTCTGAAAAATAGTCCTAAGGTCCTAACGGTAAAAGAACTCCAACAGCTTCAACAGTTTTCAGCCAGGACAAACGACAGGACCAAACAGGACCATGCAAAAAGGAGACGGAAATGCTGAGCATCCTTGACCTGCTCCAAGACGGGGGGATTGGGGTCCGCAAGGTCACCGCTGACGAATGGGCGTCGCGTTGCCCTGGATGCGGGGGAGAGGACAGGCCCGGCGATCCATCGGACCGCTTCCGCGTTTGGCCGGGGGGAGAGCGCGGCGGCAACGCCTGGTGCAGGATCTGCGGCTGGAAAGGCGACAACATTCAGTATTGCCGCGACTTCCTGGGTATGGATTTTCAGGATGCCTGTGAGCACGTGGGCCGTGACAAGGAAAAGCATGCTCCCACGCCGCGGCAGATCACGGCGCCAAGCGGTCCTCGGGTCTATGAGCCCGTTCGGCTCGGCCTGCCTCCGGTCATTTGGCAGCAGCACGCGGCCGAGCTGGTGGATTGGGCGCATCGCCAGTTGCTGGCCAACGCTGAGCAGCTCGCCTATCTGGCCGGGCGCGGCATCACCGAGGAGAGCGTCCGGCGCTTTCACCTGGGCTGGTGCCCGGGCGAACACGGGAAGGACATCTACCGCCCGCGCGAGAGCTGGGGCCTGCCGACCGAAATGAAGGATGACGGCGTGACGCCCAAGAAACTCTGGATTCCGCGCGGACTGGTCATCCCGGTGTACGCACCGGCGGAAGGCACGGCCAACCCCGTGCGACTGCGCATCCGGCGCCCCAAGGAGCACCTGCGCGAAGGCGACAGCAAATACATCGTGGTGCCGGGCAGCACGCGGCACACGTTGGTGACCGACCCTGACGCTCGCGCTTTCGTCATCGTAGAGGCGGAACTCGACGCCATGCTCATCTCTCAGTCCGTGGGCAATCTTGCTGGTGGAATCGCGCTCGGATCTTTGGCCCACAAGCCCGATGCCAACACGGACCAGATGCTCACCAAGGCCTTGGCCGTGCTGGTGGCTCTCGACTTTGAGCCCCCAACCGATGCCGACGCCGACCCCAAGAAGGCTGCAAAGCTTCGCCGCATCTACGGCTGGTGGAACGAGCGCTACCCGCGCGCCGAGCGCTGGCCCGTGCCCGTGGGCAAGGATCCCGGCGATGCCTACATGGCGGGCTGCGATATCGGCGTCTGGGTGACTGCTGGGCTGCCTCCTGTGCTGCGCCTGAAGGTTGCGGATTCTGCGACCGACGGACCGTTGCCTGTTGGTGGGGCGGTTCAGGGGGGCGCGCGTCTTGAGGTCCCGGCCTCGATGCGGAGTGCTGCGGCGGCATTGGCGCGGCATATGGCCACGCATGGCATCGTCCTGCGGCGCGGCGAGGCTGGCGGTCTGCTGCTGCCCCAGGGGGGTGCGGAGACACCCGCGAGCGCGCTGGAGGAAATGATCTTTCTCATTCCGGATGACCTGGCCGCTTGGCTCAAGGAGCAGGGTTGCGATGAGGTGACGGCGGCGATGTTGGGGGCTGACAATGGGTGAGCAGAGCTTTTCGTCTCTTGAGGCCGTGCGCCGCTTTTTGAATGAGCAGGGCTACCTGGTCACGAAAAGCACGATCAATCGCCACAAGGATGACGGGAAAATTCGTCCTGAGCACGGTGAGTTCTCTGAGGCCGCTGCGCTCAAGTATGCAAAGTCATTTTTGAAGCGCGCGGACACAGGCAAGCGCGCCGATCAGGACACGGCGGATCAGCAGCGGCGCTTCCTGACCGCACGGGCGGATAAGGCTGAGCAGGAAGCACAGATACTGCGGCTCAAGACTTTGGAGCAGGAAGGCAAGCTGATACCGCGCGAGCAGGTATCCCAGGATCTTGCTGCAAGGGCTGTGATGCTGAAGAGCGGGCTCAAGCATCTTGTCCAGTCCAACGTCAACAGCTGGGTGCATCTGGTTTCTGGAGACCCGCGCAAGGCCGCCGACCTCTTGCGCGAGCTGATGGGAAAACTTGAGCGTCTGCTCTCGGATTATGCCGGCGCCGAAAGCTTGGTCCTGGTGTTCGTCGAGGAAGAAGAGGCGGCTGAGATAGCGGAGGAAAACCGCGCAGAAGAAAATGATTCGGAGGCTGGCAACTTGGTTGCCTGAAAAAACATGGCAGAATCACGCAAGAAATCGGAATCGATTTTGCTCAAGTTTCAAGGCAACACCGTGAAGCTTGAACTCTTTGACGCCATGCTGTGGGATCATCCCGACGCGGGCGCGGGGCTGGTGCGTGTCCGCCAGGGAAGCATCACCTCGGGCCGCTGGGTGCAGGCGGCACCTGGTGAGACTGGCGCCATGTTCTTCGACCGCGAAGGTCTGGCCGGCATCGTGGCCGCTGCGCTCTTAGAGTATTCCAGCCTGTTCAACGTCGAGAGCGACAAGCCGGACCTGCGCAAGGGGCAGCCTGTGCGCGTATGGCCCAATCCGCATAGCCGCAAGATGTCCTTTGGCTGCTCCAAGACCTATGCCTTGAGCGATCCGATTCGCTGCTTTGATGGCCAATGGCGCATCATGGTCGGCGGTACGGACGGCTTCGTGTCGTGCGACTTGGTCCAGGGTCTGGATAAATACGGCCGCGAGGTGCAGCCGTGATCGCTCAGGGACAGCTTGCCCAAGCACCGGCGACAAACGCCATGGTGTTCACCTTGCCCGCCAGCCAGCGGCCCGCATGGATGCCTGAGCGTTATGAATTCCGCCTGTCCGGATCCGAGCGTAAGATCCTGCGCACACGCCGGCGCATCCCCTGCAGCGAATGGACCGAGAAGCATCGTATCGTCACGATGTCGAGCCTGCCCGGCCGCTGGCGCAATGATGTGACGCCGTATCTTGCCGGGATAATGGATGCCAGCTGGCACCCGTCCGTGCGCACCGTCATCATCTGCAAGGCCCCGCAGGTCGGCATGAGCGAGGCCGTCAACAACTGCATCGGCTACGCCATAGACCGGGATCCGGCGCCGACCATGTTCGTCTATCCGGATGAGCAGACCGCGCGCGACAACAGCAAGGCCCGCATCCAGCCCATGATCGAGAGCTCTCCCGCTCTGCGCCAATATCTCACGGGCGTGCAGGATGACGTTGCCAGCCTGCAGATCAATCTGCAGCACATGCCTATCTATATGGCCTGGGCCGGTTCCGCATCGCGGCTGGCCAATAAGCCCATCGGCCGGCTGGTGCTTGATGAGGTCGACAAGTACCCGCCCGCGGGAAAGCGCGAAACGGACCCGATCAGTCTGGCCAAGAAGCGCACCATCACTTTCCGCTGGGATCGCAAAACATGGATGCTCAGCACGCCCACGGTCGAGTCCGGGCCCATCTGGCAGGCTCTCCAGAAAGAGGCCCAGGTTGTTTTTAAATACTGGGTGCGCTGTCCTCTGTGCGGCTGTTGGCAGCTCATGTGCTTCGACCAGATCAAATGGCCTGAGGACCAGCGCGACCCTGAGACCATCGAGGCCGAGCACTTGGCCTGGTACCAGTGCGAACATTGCGATGGGCACTGGGATGACTCCCAGCGCGACAAGGCTGTGCGGTTGGGAGAATGGCGCGACAATTCAGGATGTGAGATCTCGGCCAGCTTGAACAGCCGCCGGTGGCAAAAGGTCGGCTTCCATGTTCCCAGCTGGCTTTCCTCTTTCGTGTCTCTTTCCGCTGTGGCCGCCGCTTTTCTCAAGGGGCTCGTGGATAAGACAGCCATGCGCGACTTCATGAACGCCCACAAGGCCGAGCCTTGGTTCGACTACACCCAGCCCCGCAAGCATGATGTCGTGCTCGCCCTGCGCGATGAACGGCCGGAGGGCGTTGTCCCTTTCGGCGGCCGCATCGCCGGAATCACAGCCAGCGCGGATACCCAGGATAACGGCTGGTGGTATGAAATCCGCGCCTGGGGCTATGGCGTCGAGCAGGAATCCTGGCAGGTGCGCGCGGGCTATGTGACCACATTCGATGCTCTCGATACGGTACTCTGGGAAGAGCCGATTACCGATGCTGAGGGGAATATCTATTTCGTGGAGCTGGCAGTCATCGACTCGCAGGGGCACCGGACCAGCGACGTGTACGATTGGGCCCGCCGTCATCGCGGCCGGGTTTTTCCCTTCAAGGGCGAGCAGAAAATGCGTCAGCCCTTCGACTTCAGCCAGTTGGACTACTACCCCACCCACAAAGGCAAGAAGAAGCAGATCCCCGGCGGCTTGCAGCTGCTGCGCGCAGACGTGAACTATTTCAAAAATCGTTTGTCCTCACTCCTCGAAATCAACCCTGCCGACCCCGGCGCTTGGCACCTGCTCTCCAACTGCACGGAGCACTGGGCGCGCATGATGACGGTTGAATACGAGGAAAATGGCCTGTGGGTTTGCCCAGACCACAAGGACAACCATGGATGGGACTGCAGTGTTTACAACCTGATAGCCGCCGACGTGCGACGAATCAAATACAGACCCCGGCCAGAGGAATTGGCGGTAGCGAGAGAGCTTCCGAGAAAATCAGAATCAACGTCCGCATCCGGCGGCAGAAAGCTCCCCAGTTGGATGGGAAGGAGATAGCCATGCCCCATATCGATTCCTTGCCCCATGCACGTCCGAATTTGTTGGACTATAGCGCCGTCTGCAAGCGCCTGAATATCTGCAAGCAGACGTTTCATAATCTTGCGGACAGCGGGAAGCTTGGACAGGTCTACCGTATTGGTACATCCAAGCGGGTCACGGAACTTGGCGTGGAGGCCTACCTGCGCAGCGTGTGCGACGTGGACGAACCCGAGCCCATCGCTCCGCGGGGTAAGCGCAAGAAGCGGGACAAGAAGCATTGCCGAGCTGAAAAATAGTGAATATAGCTAATTTACGGAGGGGCTATGTGTGTAGAAACAGAACGGGCTTGTGATATTAAGGAATGTGAATTCCACCGGAATTTCATCCCGAGCGACATGGAATCTTTCTCTGTGCCCAAGCTCAACGGTGAATTTATTGAAGTGGAAAGGATTACGAGGCTTCGATTTGCGAAAAATGGTGTCATTTACAATGTTTGTTCTTTGCACACTGCGCTTTCAGATGAAGAGATCATGAGGCTGCTCCCTTAGGTCTTGAGCTGCATTCACAAGGTAAGTTTTTCGCTTAAACCTTACTTTCTGTCCACCCCGTCCACCCTGTCCACCACGTCCACGACGTAGACTCTATGGCCGCGCTAACAATGCGGCCATGAGTATTTGGACCCTCGCAGAACTTGATACGCAAATCGCGGCTTTCAAGACGGCCTTAATCAAGGTCGCCTCCGGGCAGTCCTACCAAATGGGTGACACGCATTTTACCAATGCCGATCTCCCCTCCATTCAGAAAACCCTTGAATATCTCAATCGCGAAAAGCTGGCCCTTTCCAAGGCTGGTGGTCCGCGCGTCGTTCCTGGGCGGGTACGCAGATGACCGCCGCGAATTTCATAGACCGCGCCATCGCCTTTGTGAGCCCGCAGGCCGGGCTCAACCGCTTGAAGGCGCGCGCGGGCATGATGCTGGCGGAGCGCGGCCTTGAGGTTGCCGCCACCATGCCGGTGCGTCGTGATTCCGGAAGCCGTAAAGGCACCTTGTCATCTTGGAATCCGCTCCGCCACTCGCGTTACTCCGAATCCAGCGAGCGCAAGCTCACCCAAGACAGAGCCGATGACCTGGTGGCGAATGATCCCTATGCCGCCGGCACCGTGGAGTCCATGGGGGTCAACGTCATCGGGACCGGACTTCGCCCGCAGGCCAAGCCCAACATGAAGCGGCTTGGTATCACCGATGAAGAATCGGACGCTTTCTCCGCCAGTGCGGAATGGGCCTGGAAGCTCTGGAGCCGTGAGGCCGATGCGTGCAGTTGCTGCTCGTTTGCGGATATCCAGTTTGTCAATTTCCGCTCCATCCTCATCCATGGCGAGTTCATCAACTTGCAGGTGAAGGTTGATGAACCTGGCCGGACCTTCTTCACGGCTTTGCAACGCATCCACCCCCAGCGTTTGCGGACGCCTATCGATTTGGTAGGCGATTCCAATATCCGCGAAGGCGTTGTGCTGGGCGACCGTGGCCAGCCGGTGAGTTGCTGGATTGCCAACCCGGACGATGGCGTGATGTTGCGTCTGACGTCTTCGGACTTCCAGAATCTGCCCATCAAGCGCGCCCACCGCAACGTGGTCTATCACCGCTTTTTCCATCGCGACCCGGAACAAGTGCGCGGCACAAGCATCCTAGCCCCTGGGATGAAAAGCTTTCGCGACTTGGGCGATTACCTGGACTTTGAACTGGTGGCCAACATCGTCTCCGCCAGCTTCCCCTTGTTCATCGCCACGGAAAACGCTGATGACATCGCCGGCGGGGAGCCCATCAATGGGCCGAAGAGGGACCAGGGCCGCATCTACAACGAATATGAGCCCGGTCAGGTCATGTATGGCCGCACCGGTGAAACGCCCAAGGTCCTCGAATCCAATCGTCCGGGGAATAACTTCGGGACCTTTGTGGAGCGCGTGCTGCGCGGCCTCTCCTCCGCAACGAACATGCCCTATGAGGTCCTGGCAAAGGACTTCTCTAAAACAAATTATTCCAGCGCTCGCGCCTCGTTGCTCGAAGCCTGGCGCGTGTATCTGCTGTACCGCGCAGGAATGGTCAACTGGTTCTGCCAGCCCGTTTACGAGCAGATCATGGAAGAGGCCTATTTGCGTGGCTTGCTGGATATGCCCGCCAATGCGCCGGACTTCTACGAGGCCAAGGCCGAATGGTGCAACGCCATGTGGATCGGCGCGGCGCGCGGCCATGTGGATCCTGTGAAGGAAATGGCCGCCAACAAGGTCGCCCTGGAGGAGAACATCACCACGCTGAGTCAGATCGTGAGCGAGCAGGGCGGTGATGACTGGGAGGCCACCATGGAGCAGCGCGCACGCGAGGTCAAAAAAGCCCAGGAGCTCGGTCTGCCCATTAGCACCTCAAACATCACCATGCCCGACACGCAGCAAGAGCAAGACCCGCAACAGGAGCGCGACACATGAACCTGTCCGATTTTATCGACGGCCAGCAATGGGCCATCAAAGCCGAGGTTCTTGAGGGCTTTGTCCAGTTGCTTGAATTGCGCTCGACCGGTGCGGATTTGGAGTCATTCGCCGCAAAAATGAGTGGTGCCAGCCAGCAACACCGCGCGGCCAAGGCCCAGGGCACAACGGCCATCGTCCCCGTGGACGGAACGCTGTCCAAGCGCACCTTCGGGTTCGACTGCGGCGCCACCTATGCGGGCATCCGCGAGGCCATACAGACGGCCCTGGACGATCCCAGCGTGTCCAACATCCTGCTTGATGTGGACTCGCCCGGGGGGACAGTGTCCGGAGCATCCGAGCTGGCCGACTACATCGCCCAGGCCGACAAAATCAAGCCGGTCTATGCCTACACCGATGGGTTCATGTGCTCTGCTGCATACTGGCTGGCCTGCGGCGCAAGGCAGATCACGGCTGCGCCCACCGCCACAGTGGGTTCCATCGGCGTGCTCGCAACCCATACAGACCGCAGCGCGCGCGATCAGAGCGCGGGCATCAAGCGCACCATGATTACCGCTGGCAGCCACAAGGCTATCGGCCACGATGCCGCGCCCTTGGACGACAAGTCGCGCGCGGTCATCCAGGGCAACCTGGACAAGCTGTACGGGATTTTCACGGACACCGTGGCCGCCAATCGCAATCTGACGACGGATGACGCGGAACAGTGGGCGGACGGAAAAGTGTTCTTGGCCGCAGACGCCAAAGCGCAAGGGCTCGTTGATGAGGTGGGCACGCGCGATAACCTTTTAGCCAAAATTTCCCATCAGGAGGACCCCATGGATCTGAAGCAGCTCAAGGCGGAACATCCCGACCTGGTCACGGCCATCAAGGCCGAAGCCACCACCGAGATCAATGAGAAGCTGGCCAAAGCCGAGGCCGCTTCCGCACAGGCCGTGCAGGCCGAGCAAGGCCGCGTCGTTGGCCTGGTCAAAGTCATGTTCGGCGATGAAACCGGCGCCAAGATCGAAGGCCTGGCCAAGTCCGGCATGACCCAGGAAATGGCCGTTTCCGCCAAGAATCTCTTGGGCGGCGTCACCAACACGGTCAAGGACGAAGCTCCCAGCAAGGCCCAAGAGGACGCCCTGAAGACGCTCGCTGACGCCACTGCTGCGCCGCTCAAGAACAGCGCGGATTCTGGCGGCAAGGACTTCATGGCCTTGGTGGCGGCGGCCCAGAAAGACGACCCCAATCTCTCCAAGGCCCAGGCCATTACTTATGTGGCCCGCACCCACACCGAGGCTCACCAGGCCTGGGTGCAACAGCAGCAGCCCAAGGCCCAGAAGGCCTAAGGAGGACACCATGCCCTACACTGACGATCCCAGAAAGACCTTCATCGTCGGCGGCGCCGACATCCCCGCTTACCGCCTGTGCAAACTCGCGGCTGGTCTGTTGGTGGTTATGACCGCCACGGCCACGGACCGACCCGTGGGCGCAACCCGTGAGCTTATCCAGGCGGGCGAACCTGGCTGCGTGAAGATGATGACCTCTGACGGCACCATGGAAATGGAGGCCGCTACCGCCATCACCGCTGGCTCGGACGTGTACGCCGCCGCTGATGGCAAGGTCCAGGCCCTGCCCACTGCTGCGGGCACCTATCGCCGTATCGGCACCGCCCTTGAAGGGGCGTCCGCCGCTGGCGCCATCATCGAGGTGCTGCCCGACGACTTCAACAGCGCCAAAACCGTGTCCGCCTAGGCACGGTAAATAAGGAGAACCACCATGCCCGCTCCCAATGGCTCCACTGCCATCATCCGGCCGGAACTGGCCACATGCGCCTTTGAGTACTCGCTCGACTCCGCGAAAAGCGGCTACATCGGCGCTGAAGTGCTGCCCGTGTTCGAGACCGATGTCGAAGGCGGCCAGTATCCGGTCATCCCCGTCGAAGCCCTGCTCTCCATCCCGGAGACCGCCCGCGCTGATGGCGGCGCCTACAACCGCGATGACTTCCAGTACGGCGAGGATGACTACCTGTGCAAGGAAAACGGGTTCGAGTCGCCCATCGACGACAAGCAGGTCAAGCGCCTCAGCCGCTACTTCGACGCCGAACTTGTGGCCACCCAGCGCTGCATGGACGTGATTCTGCGCCGGCAGGAGAAGCGCATCGCCGATCTGCTTTACAACGAGACCAACTTCGCGCCGCATTCCGTTGGCCATGCCTGGAGCTCTACCGATACGGCGGATCCTCTTGCGGACGTCAATGCCGGCGCCGAAGCCATTGAAGACCTCACCGGTTTGAGCCCCAATACCCTCATCATCAACAAGCCCATTTTCCGGGCTCTTGGCCTGTGCGACGCCCTCATCGATCGCATCAAGTACACCAACCCCAACGTGCAGCGTGGCCAGATCGGTGCTGACTTGCTGGCCCAGTACTTCGGCGTCGACCGCGTGCTGGTGGCCGGTGGCGTTTACAACAGCGCCAACAAGGGCCTTTCGAAGTCCATCGCCCGCATCTGGTCCAGCACCTACGCCATGCTTTGCGTCACCTCCAGCGGCGGCATGGACCTGCGTGAACCCAGCCTGGGCCGCACCTTCATGTGGACCCAGGACAGCCCCACCCCCGTGGTTGTTGAGAGCTACCGGGAAGAGCAGATCCGCAGCAACGTGATCCGCGCCCGCCAGAACACGGCGGAGAAGCTGACCATGAAGGCCGCGGGCTACCTGCTCAAGGGCGTTCTGTAAACGTCGAGCCACCTCCTCGCATAGCTCCGCCTCCGGCGGCCTGGTCCGGGAACCCTGGGCCGCCGGAGCGGGGCAAACAAAGGACAGAGCCATGAGCCAGATGAACACCGTCACCGACCGCTGGGCCTGGATCCGCGCCACACTCGACAAAGACGAAGGCATGAGGCTGAAGGCCTACCCCGACCAGTACGACAATATCACCATCGGCCGTGGCCACAATCTGACAGCGAATCCTGTTCCTGGAATCCCCGCCCGCTTGGGCACGGTCATCACCATGGACCAGGCGCTGCGGCTGGCCGAGCACGATCTCCAGAAGGCCGTCAGCGAAGTGTACTCCCGTGTGCCCTTTGCCGTAGATCTCGCTCCCGCGCGTTTCGACGTGCTGGTGATGATGGCCTTCAACCTGGGCATCGACGGCTTGCTTGGGTTCCACAACATGCTCGCCGCGGTGCAGAAGGGAAATTTTGAGGAAGCCGCGCGCCAGATGCTCGCCAGCAAATGGGCCATGCAGCTGGGCGACGGAGAAGGCGGCAAAGATGACCGCCCGGAGCGTTTGGCAAAAATCATGCGGACCGGCGAATACCCGGCCGCCTAAGGAGACACCATGTCCAATCTCGCAAAGATCCTTTGTCTCGTCGCATTCGCCGTCGTGCTCGGCATCTGGACCCTGATCGTCTTGCTCGGCAAGGCGGATGCCGGTCCTCTTGTGAATTTCCTGCAGAGCGGTGCCATGGCCGGCGGCGCCGCCATTCTCGCTCTCATCAATCCCCAGGGCGCGCTCAATATCTTCTCCGAACCCCTGATCGCCCGCACCGGGAAACTTGTGAGCGCGGCCCCCTTGGAACAGCCGACCACCGGCAAGATAGAGCCCATCGGCCAGCCTCTCCCTGGATTCGACAAGCCAGGCACCGGCGGATTCATCGCCCTCGATGTCCTCGGCTCAGTGTTGCTGGCAGCAGGCATGTTGATCGGCATCATGGCCTTCGCCGGATGCGGCAAGGTCAACACCATCCCTGCCACGCCCTACGCGCCGCCCGCTGTCTGCACCGGAAGCTACGACAACGCCACCGGGGCCTACCTTGGAACAGATTCCGAGATCTTGAAGTCCTTGCCCAACCCCACGGGCACGGGTGTTGTGCTGCAGCTCGCCAACTACGCCGCCATCAAGTCCGGCGCCTACAAGGCCTCGAATGCCCTGACCGTCTTGAACGACATCGAGGCCGCACTCGACGCCGCCACCGATTACGGCAGCCTCGCGGTCTACGTGTCCGGGAAGCTCGCCGACGCCAACACCGCCGCGGGCACGCAGATCTTCGTGAGTACGGGCCTGCTTTCGCAGTTCACAAGCCACGCCGTCATCAGCGAGTGCGACAAGGCCATCATCAAGCGGCACCTGGCGAACCAGCGCGCCATCATCAACGCCCTCACGGCCAGCAAGTAAGGAGAACGTGACAATGGGCACTCTCTGGAACGGCTTCAAGATGGTCATCGTTGTGTTGTGGTGCATGCTCACCGGTAAGAGCCTGGAGAACTAGCATCATGCGGATGCTCACCTCCCTTTTGCTCCTTTTGGCTCTGGCCGGCTGCGCTTTACGCAATGCCGGCGTGGCCGAATACCGTCTGCGCCCCTACCTGGACGCGAACGGAACGGAGCGATGCTGTGAGGTGAGCATCATCAACGGCAAGGAGATCGCAAACCTTGAGGCCGTGTTCACGCGCGCCGCCGATGGATCTTGCCGGGTGGAGTTGCGTGAGACGGGCGTGCAGGCGTTCGAGGGGCAGAAGATCGCGGCCGATGCGCTGCGCCAGACCATCAACGACACGGTTGCGATAGCGGTCAAGGCTGCACTCGCTGGAGGCCTGTGATGTTCCTTCCTGGTGACCTGAGCTTTCGACACGGCCAAGGCTTGATCCCCGACGCTATCCGCTGGGCTGAGCGCAAGCCCGGCGAGCCGGAGGCCTACGCCAACCATGTGGCGGGCTTCACCGCACCGGACATGGTGACCGAGGCGCTGTGGAGCGTGCAGACGCGCCCGTATGCCCAGTTCAATGACGGAACCCCCTTCCAGGTCTGGCGCTGCATGCCCCTCACGGATGCGCAGCGCCAGGCTGTGGCCGCACAGGCCTTGGCCTACGTGGGCCGGGATTACGGCTTGCTCAAGATCGGCGCACACCTGGGCGATGCCCTGCTGTCCCGGATCATGGGGCGCAACGTATACGCCGTGCGCAAGCTGGCCAGCCTCGACCGCTACCCCATTTGCTCGTGGGTGTGGGCCAATGCCTACGAAAAGGCACTTGGCGAAAAGAAGTTCTTCGGCGTCGAAGCGAACGAGGCCGACCCCGACGACATGCACGACTTTGTCAGCGCTTCGCCCGCCTGGGCCATGGTCTTTGAGCTCAAGGAGGCCGCATGACCGCACCGTGTGCTTTCCACGACCAGAGCATGGAGCAGGTGCGCTCCACGCTGGTGGATATCCGTGAGCAGATGCGCGAAGGCTTGGCGGCGCTTAAAGAGCAGGCCGATCTGTTTCGCGACACCATCGCCAAGGTTGTGGATGCGCAGTCCGCGCGTCGGGAGCTTTGCGCCAAGCAAGATCAGCGGCTGGTCAGCCTGGAGCAGGCACAAACCCAGCACCGTGAGGCCCACGCCATCGAGCGGGAGGAATATCTTCAGGATCGCGCGGACAGTTGGTCAGCCGTCAATAAGCTGCGTTTCCATGTCTACATGGGATTAGGCGGTTTTGCCATCCTGGAAATCGTCGTGCTCCCCATCGTGCTGCACTACGTGTTGAGGTAGCCCATGTCTGAATATGCCGACATCGCCGCCTTTATCCTGCAGCAGCAGGGCGAAAGCGTTTCATACCAGATCGGAGACGGCGATCCGGTGATCTTGAACGCCGTGGTGGCGCATCATGGCCATGGGTATTGCCCCACCGGGTGGTCCTCGGATTTGTTCCCGAACCAGGCACAGCACGCGGAAATTCGCATGGCGGCTGAGGACTCGGACGGCAACGCCATGCCCGAGCCCCAAGTGAGCGATGGCCTCACCATCACTGCCGGAGGCCTGACCTACACCGTTCGCGAGGTGACGCGGGAACCCAAGATCGGCCCCAAGCCCCTGTGGTGGGTATGCCGGTGCGCCTGCAACCAGAGGAGCAAATACTAATGGCTTTCGGTGTGGAGCGCATCACGACCTCTGCCGGTCGCAGCTACCCGTTTCTCTCGGGCACGGCCACCGGATCGGCCAACGGGACGATGTTCAAGATCAACGACACGGCCGCCCCCTGGCTGTCTTACCTGGCGCGCACCTTCCCGGCGGAGCTGAACAAGGCCCTGGCCTCAATCGGGTACGAGGCGCGCAAGGAAATGTCCGCCATCATGAAGGCAGGGGAGGGCCCGGCCGGTGTGAGCTGGGCGCCGATGTCCTTGGCCAGCGCGCAGTTTCGCAGCTACACCCGCGCCCAAAACCGCGCGGACAAGAAAGCTGGTGGGACGGGCATCTGGAAGGTCACGGGGACCGGCTCTTTGTTCGGCAAGCTGTACCGGGCCGTGGGCTACAAGCGCGATGTCGAGACAATGAGCGTGCGCATCGGCTTTCTGAGCTACAGCGCCGCCATTCTTATGAAGGCCCTGCAAGAGGGGTTTGTAACCTCGGTCACTTCCCGCATGCGTCGCAAGTTCAATACGGGGGACCTCTCCGGTGTTGGCGGTTCCATCATCGATCCCGCACGCCCCATGGTGGAACCCTATTACCGCCAGATCGAAGCAAGCCTGCCGGGCCGCATTCAAAACAAGATCCTGGCGTACCTGGACCAGGCACAGTCCTTTTCCAGGGCCGCCTAGGGAGATGCCATGCAGGAGTCCTACGATATCGCAAAAATTTGGAATCAAGCCCTGACGGCGGACCCGGACCTGAACGCCTTTTGCCAGAACGCTTTCCATAAAAATCTCAGCATTTTTCTGGGCGCGGTCATGGAGGATCTTCCTGGGGAGCAGGTCGCCCCGTATCTGGCGCTCATCTCCGTAGAGGACAAGGGCGGTTTCGAAACGGTTCAGGCTGAATCCACGGTCCTCATCTTCATGGGCATCATGGATAAGAGCGTGACGAAGATCGGGAACAATACGGTGATCCGGGGCCCTGAGACTATGAACCAGCTTGAGAAGATTGTGCGCTCCGCTTTGGAACAGACGGATTTCCCGCCCTCGCGTTGGCACGCCACGTCTGCGCAACCCGGCCCCCATTATTTTGAGAGGCATTGTTTTTACATCGTCGAACAAGACCGCACCATCGGCGCGGACTAGGAGGACACCACCATGACTGTGCAGCGGCAAGAAAAAGGCTTCAAGGGCACGGCGGTCATCGATTTCGAGACCTCGTTTAACTCTCCGCCCGCGGCCGGATCTCGCAAGGGGTTCCGCGTCCCCATCAAGTCCAACGCCATCAGCGCTTCGGCCAAGCTTGTGGCCGATGCCACGCTCACCGGACGGCGCGACTCCGTGCAGCCGGACGTGGGCAACGTCGACGTTTCCGGGGCGCTCAAGGTCCCGGTGGATGCCCATAGCTTTGGCTTGCATCTCAAGGCCATGTTCGGCGCGCCCGTGACCACCACCGCCGTGCCCGCCGTGCATCTGGATGCCACGGCCGCGGTGGACAAGGGGAATGGCCTGGTTGGGTTGCCTTGCACCGGCCACGGCTTGGCCGTGGGCGCTCCCATCGTTGTGGCGGGCTCCACCCACTACGATGGCGCCTATGTCCTTTCGGCCGGAACCAGCACCAACGAGCTGGTCATCGCCAAGACTTATGCAGCGGAGACCTTTCTGGGCACGGTGAGCGTGACGCTTGCTCGCCAGCTCCACCTTGTGGGCGCCGTGCGTGATGCCGGCGGTGGCAAGGTCGGTTTGCCTTGCGCCGCTCATGGTCTGCCCGTAGGCGCGCAGATCGTTGTTTCGGGATCCACCCACTTTGACGCCACCTATATCGTCCAGAGGGGCACCAGCACGGATGAGCTCCTGGTTACCGCCACCTACAGCGCGGAAACATTTTCCGCTGGTTCCGTCACAGCCACCTGCGGCTTTTGGGATCGCGTGTTCAAGGTTCTCGACACCATGCCGAGCATCGTTGTCGAGAAGGCCTTCCCCGGCATCCCCCGCTACTACGCGAGCCGGGGCATCCGCATCAGCAAGCTAGGGCTGAGCTTCGGCGGCGAAGGTGCGACCGAGGCCTCCATGGACGTCATGGGCGCGGGCGAAGATGACGATTCGATAGCGTATGACGCTGCCGCGATTTCGCTTCCTCTCCACAAGTTCAGCCAGAAGCACGTCACCCTGTTTGAGGGAGGCATCGCGTATTCCGACCGGGTGAAGACGCTGACCTTGAATATCGACTTCGGCCTGGACGGAGACACCTACACCATCAATACGCCGGATAAGGCCGGCGAGCGCGGCGACATCAACGAAGGGGAGCTCAAGATCGACGGCGATCTTGAAGCGCTGTTCAAGGGCGTCGACCTGGTGAACAAGGCCGTGGCCTCGACCATCAGCAGCTTGACCGTCTTGGCCGTGCGCGAGGGCTATCAGCTGCAGTTCGATGTGCCTGAACTGGTGTACGAGCGCGCCACGCCTTCCATCGACGGGCCTAAGGGCGTTTTGGAAAAGCACAAGTACCAGGGTTTCTACGCCAACAATTCGGCGAATTCGTCCATCGTCATCCGTCTGCGCAATGAGATGCAGACCCTGGAGGTCTAGGCCATGGGACTCAAGATCACACTGCCTATAAGCGGCCTCGTGGTGGAGCTGGCGGTCATCCCCTGGAAGGAGTCGAAGGAGATCCCGCAAAAAGCCTTGAAGGCTGTGCAGGACAAGAAAGGTGACGATTACGTCGAAGACTTCCTGCGGCATCATTACCCGGAGTCGGTCTATGAGATCGCCTTCAAGTCCAGGATCGATGCCACTGCGCTGTACAACGACACCTTCCGCTGGAACTTCGACGGCCCTGATGCCGTAAAAAACTCCTCGCGGTCTGGGACTGGCGCACCGACCCAGACCGAGTAGCCTACTGCCGCTCTTGCCGAGAGACGGCAGCGGAGGATGAAGCGGGGGATTGCTCCGAGTGCCCGGAAAATAAGGGCCCGGAGCTCCTCCCGGGGAATAAGGCGGTCTGGAAGCTTTGGATCAACGTGAGCACACAGTGGCGCGTTGGATTCTCCGGGGCCACAGGGCTTGACTACCAAGCCGTTGATGTTTCTGCAAAATGGCTCGGTATACAGATGACGCCCTGTCTTTTCGACATGATCCGCATGCTTGAGGCCGCCCAGCTCGGGCGCTTTGCCGAGATACGAGAACGCAACAGAACGAGGAATTGAGATGAGCGCTGAAACACAAATCATCGTCTCCGCCAAGGATCTCGCGACCGATGTGTTCCACAAGATAGAGCTGAGCCATGAGAGCCTTGTGCGCTCCGTGGAGAAGTTCGAGAATATCGTCCCCTTCGCCAGCTTTGGCCTTGGCGCTTACATGGGTGCCGAGGCCCTTAAGGAGCTTACTCAGGGGACCTTTGAGTACATGGACCACATGGGCAAGCTGGGCCAGCAGGTCGGCATGACCTCGGAGGAGATCTCCAAGTACAGCTATGTGGCCATGCTTGCGGACGTGAGCCAGGAATCCATGGTCAAGTCCGTTGAGCGCCTGTCCAAAAACATGGCCGGAGCCGCTGGCGGCGTTTCCGAGGGCATGGACAGCATGGCCGCAGGCGGCAACAAGGTGCGCGCCTCCCTCATCGCTATGGGCTTCTCCCAGCGCGACATAAAGCAGGGCCTGAATGACATGCCCTCCTTCCTGGGGAAGATCGCCGATAAGTTCATGACCTATGAGGATGGGGCCAAGAAAACAGCCTTGGCCATGAATCTGTTTAGCAAATCCGGCGCGGTCATGATCCCCATGCTCAATAAGGGATCTGAGGCCTTCAAGGAAATGTTCAAGGAGGCCGAAGGTTCTGGCGGTGTCATCGGCGGTGACATCGCCAAGCAGGCCGAAGAGGTCGACGACAATTTTAAGCGGCTCCATGCCCGCATCGAGGGCGTGAAGATCATCATCGCCACCGGCCTGTTGCCTACCTTTGAAACGCTGAGCGACGTATTTCTCGACCAAAATGCAAAGGCCGGTGACTACACCACAACCATCAATGTTCTTGGAGCATCCATAAAGACAATAGCCCAAGGGGCCTTGTTTTTGGGCGCAGCGCTCACGACCTCTGCGGAAGGTTATGGCATGCTCAAGGACATGGCCACCAAGAATGGCGGCGCGGAGCTGTGGAAGGCGATCGAAGAGCGGTCTGCGAAAATTGAGGCAACGTGGAAGCGGTTTGCGGAACAGTCGCAAAAGCTGGATCTGTTTGGCCAGCATCCCGCCGAGGAGCACAAGGCTGGTTCGGGTTCTGAGGACTCCCATTCGAAGGCCAAGAAAACGCAGGCCCCCCTGGCTGATACAAACACAGCTCATGGCATGGACGCCATTAAGGCCCTGCACGAAGAGGCGCTGAAGGCTCAAAGCGCATTGCAGCAGGTGCAGGACACCTATGCTGAGCTGACACTCACTCTGGCTGGCGACACCTACGGCGCCGAGCTCATGAAGAACCAGTCTGAATACGACAAGCAATACATGGAATCCCTGAAGGAATTCCAAAAAGTTCAAGACGAGCGCAAAGCCCTGGCGACGAAGGGCCGGCTGACTCCAGAGGCCGCTGCAACCTTGGATCAAACTCAGGTCGCTGTGCTTGCCCGCATGGCTGGCCTTGAGGTCAACCATGTCCTCAAAGACATCCAGGCGGGCATCAAGGACGGCCTGGAGAAGATGGCCCACGATGCCTCGCACACGACCACCATGGCCGGTTTCACCGGGCAGGGCGTCTATGAGGCGCAGCTCTCGGCCATCAAGGCCAAGTACGACGCCCTGCGCGCAGACCCCAAGACCAAGCAGTACAAGGGTGACTGGGATGCCGAGGAGCAGGCGGCCGTTGCTCGGGCCGGAAAAGACCAGGAAAAGACCCTTGCCCAGCAACGCGGCGAGCTGGCACAGCTGACGGGAAACAACGAGGAATATTACGAATCACAGGTAAAAGTGCTCACCATCGAGCGCGATCTCGCCTCCACGGAAGCCGAACGCAAGCTGAAGCAAGAGCAGCTGAACAAAGCCAGAGCCCAAGCCAATGGCGATGGGCTGGACGGTTTGCGACGTGGCCTGACCGAATACTCCGCCTCCGCCAGGGATATGTGGCAGAACTTCAGCTCCATGGGTAAGAATGCGGCCCAGGATGTGGAGAACGCCCTGACTGACGCGTTGTCGGGAAAGAAGGTCAACATCAGCACGTTGATCCAGCAACTCAACGGAGAGTTTGCCCGCGCCACAATCGTCCGCCCACTTATGGGACTGGCGACCGATGCCTTGTCAAAGTCGGAGCTCTTGGGTTCGTTCTTCGGCGGTAAGACGGGTGATGCCGCCGGGGACGCCGCGTCCGCCGTCAGCCTCGGAACCTCTGCCGCTGCGCTCGATACCTCGGCCCTCGCCATCGAAACATCCTCTGTCTCCCTTGATGCCGCAGCTGTAGCCATGGACGCCTCGGCACTTGCGCTGGATATGTCCGCAATGTCCCTGGAGGGTGCTGCCGCAGCACTCAGCGCTGGCGGGGGACTCTCCGCGTTGTCATCTGCCGGTGGCGGGCTGGGGTTGTTGGATGATGCCGTGGGAGGATTCTTCAGCTTGGACGGCATGCTCGCTGGAGGCGGCCCAACCGGAAGGGGCAAGTACCTTGTGGGCGAGAACGGTCCGGAACTGTTGGATTTGAGCGGCTCCGGATATGTCTACAACAACACGGAGTTGAGCGACATGCTCTCTGGCTCATCCGATGGATCGACCGTCAACCATTTCAATGTGACCATTCCGCAGACCTTCGACTTCCGCGGTGCGGACACCGGCGCGGAAACGCGCTTGCGCGCCTATGCCGGCGTCATCAAGAAGGAGGCAACCGCCGCTGCCGTGGCCTCTGTCCGCGCTGAGTCTTTGCGCGGGGGCCGGTATGCCAAGGACCTGAGGAGGGGCGTCTAATGACCATCACGCGCCTTACCTGGCCCAGCCTCAAAATGCGGCCGATCTCCTGGAGCTGGCGGACCATCGCCAATACGCAGACCTGGACAAGCCCGTTGAATGGCAGCGAGCAGACGGCGGAGCTTCCTGGTGCGCGCTGGTGGTTTCGCGTCGGCTACCAAAACATGCGCGAAGATGACTGGCGCATGGTGGATGCCTTCCTGGCCCAGCTGCGCGGCATGGCCGGGCGCGTGCTGCTTTCGCCCCTGCATGGCGAGGCCCCGCGCGGCGTGGCCACGGGCCTGCCCATTGTCTATGGCGCCGATCAGCTTGGACGCAGCATGGCGACCAGCGGCTGGACTGCCAACACCGCCCACATCCTGCGCGTGGGCGACTATTTCAGCGTGCCCACCTTGAGCGGGCCGGAACTCAAGATCATCACCGCCGACGTGGCGAGCGACGCGGCTGGCAAGGCGACGCTGACGTTTGAGCCCCCCTTGCGGAACAGCCCGGATAATGGGGCATCCATAACCGTGGCGGATCCTGTTTGCCCCATGCGGCTCAAGGACGGTGACCAGGGAGAATTCGCCCTGACCAACATGCGTTTGGGATCGGTCACCCTTGAATTCGCGGAGAGCTGGATATGAGCGGCCGCGATATATCAAGCGCGGTCGATACCGCCGCAGCGCAAGAGGTGGTCCGCTTCTTCGACCTGGCCAGGTTCGACTTCGACACGGGCATCGTGCGCATCACCGGCGCGCCCTATGATGTCTTTTACGACCTGGACGGCGATGGCGCGGCCGAACAGTGGAAAACGCTCATGGGCTTGGGCAAGGCTACCGGCGTGGAGGACGGCACCGAGCTGCAATCCTACACTGTCACCTGTACTCTTTCGGCCATCCCGCTTGAGGCCGTCTCCCTCGCCCTTGCGGAAACGCCCCAGGGCCGCCCGGCCTACATATGGCGGGCCTTCCTGGATGCGGACAATACAATCATCGACGCGCCCGTGCTGCTGTTCTCCGGCCGCATGGATGTCATGCCCCTCAAGATCGGCCAAACGGCCGAGCTCAACCTGACCATCGGCTCACGCCTGGCCGACTGGGACCGCGTGCGCGGCGGCCGCTACACCGATGCGGAGCAGCAAAACCGTTGCCCGGGCGACCGCTTTTTCCAGTTCACCGCCCAAGCCTGCGACAAAGAATTGAAGTGGGGCAACTCATGAGGTTCCAGCGCGTATCCGATTGGCCGGCGCGGCTTGCGCATGTTGTGGAGGCGGAGCGCCTGCGCCCGTTCGATTGGGGCACGGCTGATTGTTGTCTGTTCGTGGGCGACTGCATCCTGGCCATGACCGGCATTGACCCGGCGAGCGAGTTCCGCGGGCGCTACATGACTGCGCGCGGCGCGCAGCGCTGCTTGCGGCGGTATTGCGGCGGCGGTGTGGAGGCCCTGGCCGAGAAGATCGCGGCCGAATACCGCATGCCGGAAATATTGCCCAAGATGGCGCAACGCGGCGATGCTGTATTGCTGCGCACGCCGGAGTGCCCTCCTGAAGGGAAATCTGTCGGCATCTGCGTTGGCGTGCTCATGGCCGCCCAGGGCCCGCAAGGTTTGACCATGGTTCCGGTTGAGCGCGTGCTGCGCGCCTGGAGGGTGTGATGGGCAGCGTTGTCGGAGCCGTGGTCAAGGCAGCAGTGACATTCGCCATCTTCGGCCCAGGTGCGGGCGCCATGAGCTTGGGCATGTCTTTGCTGACTGGGCTCATGGGCTCCAACGCGAAGAAGGGCAGCAACAATACGCCCTCCGACCATAAGCTCACGCTCAAGAGCACAGTGGAGAGCCGGAAAAGAGTCTATGGCGAAGCCATGGTTTCCGGGCCCCTGGTGCTCAAGACGACAACGGGCGGCACGAAGGAATATCTGCACTTGGTTGTGCCGCTTGCGGCGCACAGGATTACGGAATTTTTGGAAACATGGTTCGACGATACGCTGTCCACGGCCTCGCGAATCAACGGCTATAACCGCGTCAGCCCGCATGATGGATCCATTTTGCAGGCTGCGGACGCGGACCTTGTGTCCGAGGTCTCCGGCTGGACCACAGCGCATCGCGGCCGGGGCATCGCCTACGTGTATGCCCGCCTCAAGTACAACAGCACGGCCTGGCCGGACGGCATCAAGAACGTCAAGTGCGTCATCCGGGGCAAGGCTCTGTATGATCCTCGTCTGCCTGTTGTCGCCATAGCCAGCACGGCGGCGGGCGCGCCCGGAATTTTGCACACCAGCGCTGCCCACGGTTTGACCGTTGGGGATGAGGTGTTTGTCCTCGACCATGCGGCGCTTGAAAAGTTCTACACCGTGGCCAGCGTGCCCAGCGCCACCAGCCTCACCCTGGCCGACCAGGTGAGCGGGGCGGATGTGGCGGTTGCGGCCGCAAGCACCGGCGGCAGCCTGAGCAAGCTGCGCTGGAGCAACAACTTCGCCTTGGCCGTGCTGGATTATCTGCTCTGCACGGACGGGCTCAACGCTATCATGGCCGAGATAAACGCCCCCTACTGGATTGCCGCGGCCAATGTCAGCGATGAGCAGGTGCCCCTTGGCGCCACGGCCATCTGCACGGCGGATCCCGCCACGGACGTGCTGACGCTTTCCGCGGCCGTCCCCTGGCAGAATGGCCTGCAGGTGCGGCTGACCAGCACCGGAACTTTGCCCGGCGGCGTGACGGCCGGAACGTCGTATGCCTGGGTGCGCTTGACGCCGACCACGGGCATGCTGGCCAAGACGAAAGAGGACGCCGTTTATGGCCTCGGCATTGATCTGACGAGCTCCGGAACCGGCACGCTGACGCTTTCCGCCGCGCTCTCCTGCACGGTGGATGCTGGTGATTTGCAGCAATCCGCCACTTTCAGCGCCAGCGTTGATACGGATGTCTTGACACTTTCCGCTGGGGTCTATTGGGCCACTGGCAAAAAGGTGCGTCTCACCAGCACCGGCGTTTTGCCTTCTGCGACAACTTCCGTGTATCGCGACGGCGGAGACTACCCCGGTTTTTATGAGCAGGTGACTGCACCCCTCGACGCGGCCACTGATTATTTCTGGATCCGGATCAGCGCGACCACGGGCAAGCTGGCCGCGAGTGCTGACGCGGCAACCGCAGGCACGGCCCTTGATATCGCAACCACGGGCACCGGTGCGCACACCATCGCCAATGTGGTGACGGTCAGCTCGAACCCGACGAATATCATCACGCTTTCGGACAATGTGCCGCGCGATGATGATTCCAGCGACGATGCGGATCAGGACGCAATATCCCCGCAGTTCGGCTGGGCCACGGGCGATGGCGTTCAGTTCTGCGAAGGCGCTGCGCCCACGGGCCTGGCTTTGCACACCACGTATTATTGGATCCGCGTCACCAATTCCACCGGGCGCATTGCGGCCACGCATGACGCCGCCATTGCCCTTTCTCCCTTGTTGCTGGCCGATGCCGGCGCAAGTCTCACCATGGCGCGGGTGAGCCAGCCACGTTACACGGTCAACGGCCAGCTGGATTTGGCCAACAAGCCGCTCGACAATGTCGAGAAGCTGCTCACTGCCGGCGGTGGGGTGATCCCTTATGTCCAGGGCGCATACCGCCTGCACTCGGCCGGAGTCACCATTCCCAGCTTCGACCTTTCCCCTTCAGATCTGCGCGATACTCTGACCGTGCAGGCCCAGCCATCCAAACAGGACGTGTACAACGCGGTGCGCGGCACGTTCGTCGACCCTACGCAGCTGTGGGAGGCGTCCGACTTGCCCCCTGTGGTGAGCGACCAATACCAGGCCGAGGACGGCGGCGAGCAGATCTTCAAGGATGTTGAGTTCACCTTCACGACGGACAGCATGCGCGGGCAGCGGCTCATGTGGCTGATGCTGCAAGAGGCCCGGCAGGGCATTACCGTCGACTTTCCGGCGCGCCTGACGGCTGGCGCACGGTCGACCATCAGCATCGCCCCCTGGGACGTGGGGCGGCTGAATTTCAAGGATGCCCTGGGCTGGGATGCCAAGCTGTTCCGGGTCACCGCCTGGAAGCAATCCGACGATATGGGCGTCGACCTGACGCTGAAGGAATACGCGCCCGAGTCCAGCAACTGGACGCCGGACATGGCCGCCCATGCCGACTATGCGCCCAATACCAGCTTGGCCAGCCCTTGGGATGTTGTTGCGCCCACGGCTCTGACGCTGGAAAGCGGCACGAACGTGCTGGCGGTGCGCGGCGACGGCACGGTGCAGACACGCATCAAGGCCTCCTGGACGCCCCCTGCGGACGCCTACGTGCTTTCTGGCGGCACCATAGAGGTGCAGCTCAAAAAGAGCGCAGACGAGGTCTGGGCCACAGCCCTGCGCGTGCCGGGCGATGATGCCGTGGCCTACCTCACCGATGTTGAGGACGGCATTGCCTACGACGTGCGCATCCGCGGGGTGAATGGGTTCACCGCCGTCAGCGCGTGGCTCACGGTGCTTGGCCATGTGGTGCTCGGCAAGAGCGCGCCGCCCACCGACATCCCGTCCATCAGCGCGCAACAGAACGGATCCAGCACCACAATCCAGCTTGTGGGCGTCAGCGACGCGGACCTGGCCGGATACCGCGTGGGCTACGCGGCCAAGGGCGCCTTCGACTGGTCGACCAGCAACATCCTCACCAAGCTCATGCAATCCACCTTGCTCACCACGCTGGCCATTCCCCCGGGCGACTGGACCATCGGGGCCAAGTCCGTGGACACCAGCGGCAACCTGAGCACCGGTGTGGCGATGTGCGACATCACCATCGGCAGCGCGGGCGATGTCATCATCACCGCGTCCCAGTATCCCACATGGCCCGGCGTCCGCACAGGGCTGGTGCTGAATGAACTCACCGGCCACCTGTTGCCGCGCAGCCAGAAGAGCGCGCAGGAACTGGGCACGGCGCTCTTTACCACCTTCGTGCCCGATCCTGTGACGGAATGCTGGTACGAGACACCGGAAATAGATTCCGGGGTGGAGTCGACCACCGTGCGCATTTGGGGGCAGCCCCTCGCTGTGGCCGGGCCGGGCCGCGCCGCGCCGGGGGTGAGCACGCAGCTGGCCCAGCGCAGCGCGGGCGGATCGTATGGGGCGTTCTCGGCCTGGCTCATCGGCCAGATGAACGGCCGCTATGCAAAGATGCGGGCCGTGCTCGATTTGAGCGCCGGCGTCGGCGTGCTCACCGGGCTCACGGTCACCGCAGACGCGGAGCCCTTTACCCAATACGGCAGCGGCGTTGCTGCGGTGGGCGGCACGCGCGTCACCTTTGCCAAGCCGCATAACCGCGTGCCCTACGTGGAGTTGACGAACCAATCCGCCACGGCGCTCAACCCGACATACACCAACCTGGACGCCGAAGGCATGACCGTCATCATGAAGCTGCCCGCCACGCAAGCGGACGTGGGTGGCCCCTTTGGCTGGAAAACAACCGGAGCATAAGGAGCATCTATGAGCGGCATTTCCCCGGCCACAACACCGGTCATTCCTAACTATGAGAGCGATGGAACCGGCTTTGCGGTAAACATCGGCCACGCTATCAGCGCTGGCGCGCGTATTGATTTCGCTTTCGCGCCCTATGCCCAGGCCACACCGAACATGACCGTAGCCCTGGCGGCCGGGCAGTTCTTTGACGGCACAAACCTGACGGAAGTGGCCGCGCAAAGTTCCGGCACGATCACCGCCCCCGCGGCGAACCCGCGCATCGACCGCGTCGTCATCGACAAGGTCACGGGCGCTGCCTCCGTCGTGGCGGGCACCGAGGCCAGCAGCCCGGTTGCCCCGGCCATTCCGTCCGGCAAGCTGCCAGTGGCGCGCGTGGCCCTCACCGTGGGCATGACGAGCATTACCGGCGCGGCAATCACGGACGAGCGCGTGGGCGGGGGCGCTGGCATTGAGGTGGACACGGACAGTACGTTCGCGGCGAATAGCTCCACCAAAGTTCCGTCGCAAAGCGCCGTAAAGGCTGGCTGTGTCACAAAAACATCTTCAACCGGAGCGGCCACGATGCCAGCGGGGACAACGGCACAACGCCCGGCTGCGCCCGCTGCGGGGATGTTTCGGCTCAACACAACAACCGGGGAGCCGGAATGGTATGATTCGGTCAATACCGCTTGGGTCCCCTTCGCCACCCACGCGAAGTACACAATCGAATACCTCCTCATTTCTGGCGGCGGCGGCGGCGGTTATGGCGATGGCGGCGGCGGAGGAGCTGGTGGTTATCTCGCAGGAAGCATTTCAGTAAGCCCAGGGACGGCATTTTCCGTCGTCATCGGTGCCGGTGGGGTTGGGGCAACAGCGTCTGTTGCCGCCACGTCGGGATCGTCCTCAATATTCAACTCTTTGGCTCCTGTTGGCGGCGGCAGCGGAGGTTCTGGTGCTGGCGCTGGGCCAACCGCCGCACGCTCAGGTGGCTCTGGCGGTGGCGGTGGCAATGGCGCGTCCCCGGCAGGCGGCGCGGGCACAGCGGGTCAAGGCTACGCAGGCGGCGCGGGCAACACGACGGGGCCGGTGTATCCTGGCGGCGGCGGCGGCGGCTCTGCGGCGGCTGGTGCCGCTGCAACCTCTTTGCTGGCTGGTGCCGGCGGCGCCGGGATCTCCTCGTCTATCTCCGGCACGGCCACGAACTATGCAGCTGGCGGCGGTGGCGCCATCAACAACGCTTCCGGAACTGTGGGGGCTGGAGGTTTAGGAGGCGGAGGCACCGGCGCGGCCCCTGGCGGGAGCGGAGGAAACGGCACCGCGAACACAGGCAGCGGCGGCGGCGGCAACTCTACTGGAGGCACGCTTGGATCTGGCGCATCTGGCGTGCTCATCCTGCGTTACCCTGGCGTACAAAAAGGCACTGGCGGTGTCGTGACTTCCAGCGGAGGGTACACCATCCACACTTTCACGACATCCGATACGTTCACCGCATAGGGAGCACTTATGAGTCACTTTGCAAAAGTCCTTGATGGTGTGGTTGTCCAGGTGATTGTCGCGGAGCCGTCCTTTTTTGATACCTTCGTGGACTCCTCGCCCGGATCGTGGATTCAGACCAGCTACAACACCCATGGTGGGGTCCATTACGGCCCCGACGGAAAACCAGATGGGGGCATTCCTCTGCGCAAGAATTTCGCGGGCATCGGATTTACCTACGACGCAACACTCGACGCTTTCATTCCGCCCAAGCCGTATGCCTCGTGGGGGCTTGATGAATCCGCAGGGCTTTGGGATGCGCCGGTGCCGTATCCGGCAGATGGCAAGGCTTACATATGGGATGAGACAGCCAAGGCGTGGGTGGAGGTGGCTGCATAATGGCGGACGCTGCGGATCTCGCTCAGGTGCAAGAGGCCGGTCTCCTCGCGGAGGCTTTGGCTTCGGCCAAGGCGCAGCCCGATCGCGGGCCTGTCTACATTGATAGCGTGGCCTGTTGCCGCGAGTGCGAGGAGGCAATCCCTGCGGCTCGGCTCATCGCGCTGCCGGGCGTGGGGCTGTGCATCACGTGCGCGGAGGAAGAGGACTTGCGAAGGCGGTTCGACCGCGCGTAAAGAGCAATCAGGCAAGGCGTGCGCCTCGGGTCACGGGATGCGCGCCGGAGGGGCGGCAAGGGTCGCCCCTTTTTTACCACCCCTCCGCATGCCCGCGGTGTTTCTCCCACTCCTCTCCATACAGCCTGGCCAGCTCCGGCGAGTCGAGAATCAGCAGGTTCTCGGCATTTCGCTCTTCGGCCCCGGCCGTGAAGTTAAAGCTGCCCGTCACCAATGTGCGGCCGTCGATGACCATCACCTTGTTGTGGGCGATGGCATGCCGCGCGTCGACGTAGACCGTGGCGCCGGCATCGACCAGGGCTTGCCCTTGCCCGCCCTTGGCCGTGCGCTGGGAGCGGTCGAGGATCGCCTCCACGTGCACACCGCGCAGGGCGGCCTTGGCCAGAGCCTCCACAATGGGGCGACTGGTGAAGCTGTAAGCGAGCACGTAAATGCTGCGTTGGGCTTGGTCGATGCGATGGATCAGCGCGTCTTGCGCGCCGCCACGGGGCGAAAAGTAGACCGATGTGGGAGTAGGGGGGAGCGTGAGGTCAAAGGCTTGGGCCGGTGAGGGTAAAACAATGTAAGATGCTAGTATAATACTTAAAATGAAAGTATGATATCTCATTGGAAATTGAAATCTGAATTTTCAATTCGCCGGAGGAGCAGCGATATGTCTTGAGAGCCGCAGCCTCTTTTTTCCATTTGGGCTTGGATGGCTGCATTAGAAGCTTGAGGACCGAGTTGAGCCCGCACCTCCAAATAATGCATGTAGAGGATCCGTTCCTTGGGAGGCAGCCTATCTTGTGTGCCCGCAAGATCATCACTCACAGGCAAATCACGGCCGCAGTGCTTGCAGACAATGGCCTCAAACTTTATTTCTTCCGCACAAAAGGGGCATTTGCGTTGCGCCGGTTCAACCCGGGTGTATGCTGCGCTTTGGGTTTCTTTGGCCGGGGCGGCGGGAGAAAGACCGACCATGAGCAAGGCGATGGGGCCAAGAAAGATACCGACCACAAACCATGCCCCAGAGGATTTGCCTTTCTGCCCAGCAACATATGATGCCGCGATGCCGCAAATGATCCAGAATATGAAAAATTCCATAGGCTATCTCAAGGCTTTGTGTTGTCTGGAACCGTGGCCTGCTGGCTTGCCTGCACGGTCTGAAGGGCAGGAGCCTCCGGGCTTTTGCCCTGGACCTGCGCAGCGCAGTTCTTGGTTCCGCGCAGCGCTTCGAGCTTTTCACGTCGGGTATTGGCGCTTTCGAGCGCGGCGCTGCGCTCCAGCGAGTTGCCAATGCCAAAGTCTCCGAGGATGGCCAGAACATCGCGGCCGCTGAATTCGCTTTCTTTATTTACGGTCGTGATGAAGCCGTTTGTCTTGGCGATTTCAATGTCGATTTCACGGCAGGTCAGGGAATCTTTTTCGTATGTGGTCACATCACCCTGGCGGCCGTAGGTCTTTGTGGCACAGCCCTGGATGGCGGCAAGCATACAGATGGCAAGGATTAAAAGACAAGTCCGAGACATCGCAATTCCTCCGGTGATTTTATTTTGCTAAATCAAAAGTCCAGGTTGAGTCGTAGCCGTCCGTGAACACGGTCCGTCCGGATCAATGGGAATCTAACTTTGACCGCTCTCGATAGGGGCTTGCACCGCCGGGATATCACGTCCGCAGTGCTTGCACACAATGGCTTCGCTTTTGATGTCCTCGGCGCAGAATGGACAAACTCTTTGGTTTGTCAAAGGCTGAGGTATGATGACAGGCCCTTGCCCTGGCTTGGAGACGCGCATAAGCGGGCGCCACAGCAAAAGCCAAGTTATGGCGAAGATACCTATCGTTATGGGGAGATGCGCCTTGACCATGATTTCTTGTGGGACAAGGAACATGGCCGCAGCATAGACGAATATTGGTGCGAGGAAGAAGGCGACGGCTTTGTCGATGCGGGTACTCTTAGCGATATGGAATGACTTGCGGCGATCGGTCTTTTGCGGATCAGCTGGTGAAAGACCAATCATGATGAGAGCAAACGGCCCGAGCAGGATGCCGAGCAAGAACCACATTCCGCCGTCTTTGCCCTTTTTGCTGGCTATGTAAGCGGCGGCGATGCCGCATAAGATCCAGATGATGACAAATTCCATCGCCTTATCCTCATAGCCCCTGCATCACCCACACTGCCCGGCCAACGATGAGCCGTTCGCACCCATCAATCGCCACCCGCATTTGGGGGTGATCCGGGTTGATGCTCCGCAATAGCAGCTCGCCAGCCTGGGGGTCAATAAAGACGCGCTTCACGGTCAGACCTTCATAGGGCACACGCACGCCGTATTTTTCTCCCGCCACAATTTCTCGTCTTTCCGTATCCAGGCCGACAAAGGACCCATGCTTTATTTCGGGCTCCATGCTGTGGCCCTCGATCTGCACGATGAGGATGCTCTCACGGTAATAGGTGAGGGGGATGCACACGTGGCAGATGGTTTCCGGCTCCCAGTTCTCTATGGCCTGGCCGCCGGCTGCTGATGCGTGCACGGCAACAACGCGACCAATGGGTTTGACACCGTATGGATCAACAACGAAGGCCGGGTCAATTGGCGCGCCCTGGGCAAGCCTGCGTATGCCCATCTCCGCCTCAGGATCACCTGTTCCCATTAATAGCCATTCTGGCGTTAACCCAAGCTTCTCAGACATCGTGGCAAGATCCTCCGCACTAGGACGCTGGCCTTTTTCCCAAGCCTGAACCTTACCTCGACTTACGTTCATGAACGTCGCCATCGTTTGGAAGCTATATCCGCGGCCTTCCGCACGGAAGAGAGCCGATACTTTTTCTTTAATGATTGCGTATTGTTCAGGCCAAGACATCATTTTTTTAATCCGCTGCAATAAAAATGTGTTGACGAGTGCACGAAAAATCATGCAAAACGGTTTCAACGCTTCCCGCAAACATTCCCACCGGGAAGAAACACCCAAAGGTGCGAATATGCAAACGGTTAACGAAAAGCCACTGACACGTCAACAAAAGTTGAAAATCTGGATCATCGAGAACAAGTTCGATGTTCCCCAGCTGACGAAGAAGAGCGGCCTTGTCCGGCAGACCGTGAGCCAGGAGCTGTACTACCGACCCTCAATGCGCGCTGACCTGCGCAACCTCTGCATTGATCTCGGCATCCCTGTTGACCTTCTTCCGCCGCAGACCCGCAAAAAGTCTGAACTGCTGCGCGAAAATCTGGAACTGCGCCAGCGCCTTGCCGCGCTGGAAGGGCAGGCCGCGCCGCAGGCCCAAGCAGGCTGACCCCGGCAATCAAGCCCTACAGGATTTCGTCACATCCTCGCAAGGTAAGGAATGACAAGGAGTTTGACCATGCAAGACCGCGACTACGTCAACATGAGCCTCCTGGATGCCCTGCACCTGTCCTGCCGTCTCTCCGGTAAGTCCGAGGACGAAATCGGCGCGACGATGAACTGGAATCCCGGCAATACATCCCGCATTTTCGGCACTGGCGACTATTGGCCCACGTTGCCCTCCATCCCACGCTTCTGCGTCGTGGTCGGAAACAACGTCCTCATCGACTGGCTGCATGCCCAGGCCCACGCCGGGGGCGTGCAGCACGAATTCCCAGCCATCGATTGCCCGGGGCTGCTCACCGACATGGCCCAGATGATGGATGACCTCGGATCCGTTGCCAACGAGGCGCAGCGCGCCGTGGCCAAGAACGGCATCGAGCGGGCAGAGGCCGCGCGCCTGGTTAAGCGGCTGCTCAGGCTCTGCACCGACACCGTGCATACCATCCGCGGCTTGCGGCCCATTGCGGGCCCCACGTGTCGCGGCAACGATCTGTAGAGGAGGTTCCCATGCCTATCCGCGATCTTCCCCCGCTTGAAGCCGTCCGGTCCGTTGAGGCCCAGCTGCGCGAGCTGCTGCTGCACCCCGGCATGTCCACTCAGGACAAGGCCAGCATCATCCTGGCCAGCACTGATCTTTCCGAGGTCACCCGCCGGCACATGGGCAAGTGGACGCCTATGGACCCTAAGACGCTGCCCCCGCGCGCGCCGGGGCAGGAATACCCCACGCTGCCCAAGGGTTGGGTGCTGGATTGGGAAAACGCGCAGGAGGTGGCCAATGCTTAGCTCCGACACCCAAAAGAAAGGGCATTGCCTCCTGAAGAACGGCGAGATCACCGACAGCGCCTGCGCCGAAATGGTGATAAACCTTGATGCTGACTCGCTGGCCAAGTGCCGCACGGATTGCCCGCGCGGTGTGGCTATGGCCAAGAGCGCTGCAAACTGGCGCGGCGCCGCTTCGGCCGTGGATTCTGCCGTGGCCGCGTGCTTGGCGCCGGTTACAAAGCCCCCCACGGCGTGGGAACTGGTGGTGGGGCGCACCGGATGCGACACCCAGGAAAAACTGGGCAAAAAGATCGGGGCCCGTCAATCCAGGGTCAGCCAAATGTTTGTTAAATTGACCAAGGGCATTATGCCGCAGGGCCGGCCCTGGGATCGCCTGCTGGAAATCACCGGATATATGCCCGAGGAGCTCTTGCTCGCCGCCAACCCGAAGGCGCAGCGCCCGCAGGCCCCGGTCGAAGCAAAGCCCGCAGGCAAGCTTGAGCTGCACACCGAGCACCTGCCCGCAGCTCCGGAACCCACCGGCGGCACTGTTGCCGTTCCGCCATATGTTCCGGGCGAGGTCGTCAGCGAAGGTTTGCCGCCGCTCTCACAGCACTTAATGGATGCGGCCGAGTTGGAAGCTGCCGACACCGTGCCCACGCTGATGGGCGCCGACCCTGCCGAGCAGCTCATGGACGCCGAAGAGCTTGCGGAGCTCCGGCAGCCTGCCGCCATTCCCCCTGACTTCGTGCCCTACACGGGCGCGCGGCCCAGTATCATCAACCCGCCCGCGCTCAGCATCAAGAAGGGCGGCGACATCGAACTATCCTCCAGCGCCGTCGAATCCTTTGGCTTGGCTGGAAAGCGCCTGGTGCGGCCGCACTGGTCAGGCGCAAGCAAGCGGATTGGCCTGGCTCTGGAAGAGCAGCAAGGCCCCGGCGTCCTCAAGCTTCAGTCGACAACCCGCTCGCAGCGCCTGCGCATTTCGGGCGGCGGGTTCTTCCGTGCCTTCGGCCTGGACCTGGAGCCCGGCACGTACCCGCTGGCCCTGGACCCCTCCGGCCTGCTCGTGGCCACAATCACCAACGCGCCCGCGCAGTCGGGCGGGGAGGCGTAGGGCCATGCGCGGAATGAAGGTCGCCGAACTGATTGCCGAGCTGCAGCGCATGCCGCCCTATCTCGAAGTGCGCTTCGGCCTGGCCTGCGAGGAAGAAGAACCTGTCACGCATGATGATATTCATGAAGGCAACTGCCGCGTGCTGCTCACCCCCACGCTGGCGGTCCGTGACGGCTCGGCTTCGAAGGATTCCGACATTTTGAATGAAGAAGGCGGTCGCTGCCGACACTCCGACCGTTGCATGCACTTTCGGGAGGAATAGACCATGTCCGACCGCACCAACGAAATCACTATCGCGCCCACAAGCGAAGCGGTCTTGACGATCACTCTGCACGTCTCCGGCTTGCCGGAAGGCGTCACCACGGACCACGTGAGCGAGTATCTGGCCGCCTTCGTCGAGAACCGTGACCCGCACCTGAGCGAGCGCAACCTGGACGCCATGGGCGAGATCCAGGGCAAGGTGCTTGAGGCGGTGGCGTCATGATCTGGTGGACCAAGAGCTGGAACCCCGTCATCGGCTGCACCAAATGCTCCCCGGCGTGCGACAACTGCTATGCCGAGCGTCTGCACACCCAGCGGCACCAGGCCTTGCTGGCGGGAAAGAAAATGCCGGACTGCTACAGACGTCCGTTCGACATGCCGTGCTTTGTGACGGCGCGCATCAATGAGCCCCTGCACTGGCGCAAGCCGCAGCGCATCTTCGTGGGCAACATGGGCGACCTGTTCCACGAGAACTTCGCGTTCGAGTGGCTTGACTTCATCTTCGGCACAATGGCCGCCTGCCAGCAGCACACCTTCATGCTGTTGACCAAGCGCCCGGAGCGCATGGCCGCGTATATCCAGGACCTCTCGGGGCGGTACGGGCCTGTGTGGCCGCACCCGCTCACGGGGAAGCGGAAGCCTTGCTTCCCCCTCCCCAACGTCTGGCTCGGCACAACCATCTGGGATCAGGCCAGCGCCGACCGCGCCGTGCCGATCCTGCTTTCGACGCCCGCGGCCAAGCGTTTCGTGAGCGTGGAGCCCATGCTCGGGCCGGTGAGCCTTGCGAAAGCCTACAGGTATTTGGGCGGGGATTGGCTCTATCCTCTGCAGCCGCAATCGGCCCGCGAAAAGATCCAGGCCGACGGTCCGCCGAGTGATCCGCAAGGCTGGCCTTCTCTCGATTGGGTAATCTGCGGCGGCGAGACCGGCCCCGGCGCGCGGCCCATGCACCCGGACTGGCCGTGCAAGCTGCGTGACGACTGCGAGGCCGCGGGCGTGCCGTTCTTCTTCAAGCAGTGGGGGGAGTGGGGTCCGACACACGTCAACGGCCATGGCCCCGTCTGGTGGAGTTTTGAGAACTACTCGCACTACTGCGCCAAGGCCCACACGCACATGTCCAAGGGTGACAAGCTGATTTGTCCTGATGGACATATCCCAACGGACGGGCGCGAAGACGGCAAGAGCTATCCCATGTACCCGACGCGGCGCGTCGGCAAGGCCAAGGCTGGCCGCGTGCTCGATGGCCGGACCTGGGAGGAGGTGCCCAATGCCCGGTAGCCTACCAAACTTCGAGCCCGCCCCCGCGCCGCTGCCGAAATTCGATGCGTCAACAATCATCGGTTACGACCTCGCCAGCGGCCCGGACCGGACGGCCATCCTCATCAACGGCCATCCGCTTACCGAAGCCGACCGCGCCATGCTGCTGCGCCTGCTTTGCGCAGACACCGCGCCGCTTCCGGAAACAGCCGGACAGGCCGTGGAACTGCTGCACCAATATGCTGCCGAGGCCGGGCCATGTGACCACGACGCGAATATCTGCGTGTGCGGGATTCTCCGCATTGCGGATGCGCTTGAGGAAGTTTACTCCGCCCAGGCCCGGCGCGTGGCGGAGCTTGAGGCGGAGCGGGATGAGGCTGAACGCACCAACGAAACGCTACGCGACCTGCTGGATGACGCGGAGGAAGAGCGCAAGGCTGGGTGGCAATTGGCCGGGGACGCGGCGCGTGGGCTGAATGTCATGTGCGACGGCGACCTTGGGCATGAGGCAGAGCAAATCAGGGCGGCCCGGAAAAACGCCGAGGCCGAACTCCAGCGCATCATGGAGTGGGCGCGCGGAAGGTGCTCATGTTGCAGTAATCATACGGTAGACTGCCGTTGTTGTGTGCATGGAAACCATGATGCCATGACTGATTTTTGGACGCCACCGCGGGCGTGGGAGGGGAAGTAGATGAACTGCCCGCACGGTTACGAATATCGGCCCGAAGGCACACAGCACAACGCCCTGCGTAGCGACTGCCCGCATTGCCGCGTGGCGCAGCTTGAGGCGGAAATAGCCGCATCGAAACAGAACGAACGACGCTGGATTGCCAAAGGGGAAGAGGCGATAGCCGAGCGTGACGCCGCGAACAAGGCACTTGAGGCCATAAAGAAGCACCAAGAGATTGTTGCCGGGACAAGCGCGGCGCGGATGTCCACGACATGGAATATAGCAGACTCACACCTGCGTTCCATCGGGGCGAATCGGACCCGCGCCGAATCCGCCGAGGCCAAATCCGCCCGCCTGGGCCGCAAGCTCCAGCGCCTGGGCCTGCACCTGTGCGAGACGCGCAAGAAGCTGCGCAAGGTCGAGGGGGAGAGAGACGCCAAGCGCGTGAAGGTGGAGGCGCTGGGAGATATGCTGAAGCGTTGCCGCCCCTACGTGTCGCACCTCGCACCGGACGATTTGCAAGCCGCCCTTGCCGCCACGGAGGCCTCCGCATGACCGCCATCGCAGAGATCAAACACTTCCACCTGTTCTGCGGTCTGGGCGGCGGCGCGCGCGGATTCAACCAAGGGGAGGCACGCGTGGGCAACCTCGTGGCCCGCTTCCGGTGCCTTGGCGGCGTCGACGTGGACCGGGCAGCAATCGCCGACTTCGGCCGCATGGCCGGGGTGCCGGGCACGTGCCTGGATATGTTCGACCGCGAGCAGTACCTGGCCTTCCACGGCCACGAGCCCCCGGCGGACTGGCGCGAGGCCGGGCCGGATGCGATCCGGCGCGCGGCGGGCGGAGAGCGCCCGCACATCGTCTTCCTCTCCGCGCCCTGCAAGGGCTTCTCGGGCCTGCTGTCCGAGACGCGGAGCAAGACCGGCAAGTACCAGGCGCTCAACCGGCTCACGCTGCGCGGCGTGTGGCTCATGCTTGAGGCCTGGGCCGACCACGACGACGGCCCGCCGGAGCTGATCGTGTTTGAGAACGTGCCGCGCATCGCCACGCGCGGGCGCCATCTGCTTGACCAGATCACCGGGCTCCTGCGCTCCTACGGCTACGCCGTGGCCGAAACCACCCACGACTGCGGCGAGCTGGGCGGGCTGGCCCAGAGCCGCAAGCGCTTCCTGCTGGTGGCCCGACACACCGCCAAGGTGCCACCCTACCTCTACGAGCCCCGCAAGCGCACTCTGCGCGCCGTGGGCGACGTGCTGGGCCCCATGCCCATGCCGGGCGACCTGGCCGCAGGCCCCATGCACCGTATGCCCGCCTTGCAGTGGCGCACGTGGCTGCGCCTGGCCTTTGTCGAGGCGGGGTCCGACTGGCGCTCGCTCAACCGCCTGCGGGTCGAGGACGGCCAGCTCGCCGACTACGGTATCGTGCCCGCCGCCGCTTGGCAGGACGGTGCCTTGGGTGTGCTGCCCTGGACCGACCCGGCTGGAGTCGTCACCGGGAACGCCGGTCCCACGTGCGGCCGCTTCAGCGTGGCCGACCCGCGCATCGAGCGTGGCCACTGCCAGAATGGTTTCCTCGGACTCATCCCCTGGGCTGACAACGCCGGGGCCGTACGGGGCAGAACAGGCCCAACAAATGGGCAGTTCTCGGTTGCCGATCCTCGCTTCCAGGGCCACGAATACGGCCAGTACGGCGTGCGCGCCTGGAACAAGAGCATGGGGGCTGTGAGCGGACAGAGCGCGCCCGGGGGCGGGAGTTATGCGGTGGCTGACCCCAGGATGCCGGAGAGTGCCAACAGGCACTACAACCTGTACCGCGTTGTGCCTTGGGGTCAGGCCGCAGGATGCGTCACCGGGGCCAGCCACGCCGCCAACGGCAAGATGTCCGTGGCCGATCCCAGGATGCCCAGCAACAGCTTCGGCAAGTACGGGGTGACGGACTTCGACGAACCGGCCGGCACGGTGATCTCTGGCAGCACCACTGGCCAGGGGGCCTATGTCGTGGCCGATCCGCGCATGTGGGGCGGCAAGGACCGCGAGAATTACAACGGCGGGGGCCACTTCGGCGTCCTACCTTGGGATGCCACCGCCGGGGCCGTCTCGGCATCGGCCGGCGCGGACAATGGCCGCTGGTCTGTCGCAGATCCTCGCATGCCCGAGCCGCGGCAGAACCTCGTGGCCGTGATCCAGGCATTGGACGGCACGTGGCACCGGCCCTTCACCACGCTGGAGCTGGCCGCATTGCAGGGGTTGGTGGACGTGGATGAGCAGCTTGAGTTGGACGGCCTGTCGGACATGCACTGGCGTGAGCGCATCGGCAACGCCGTGCCGCCCCCGGCCGCCCGGGCCATCGCCGGTGTCATGGGGCAGGTCCTGTTGCTCACCTGGAGCGGCGAGACCTTTGCCATGGGCAACACGCCGATCTGGGTGCAGCCGGTGGTGGCCGGGCTCATGGCGGCGGAGGGATCTGGAGCATGACCACCATCAACACCGGTGACCGCATTTTTTCGCGCCGGCACCGCAGCGGCGAGATCCACGTCGACGTGGCCGGAAGCAAGGTGCTCATCGGCCGCGTAATCGGCAAAAACGGCAAGCCCAGCGCCCGCGAGGTTGTCGTCAACGTGTCCGACATCACCCATAGCTGGCCGTTTCTGCCCGGCATCGGAGGCTCTCATGTCTAGGACCACCACCGCCAACGTCACCGCCGCCGCAAACCGGCTCAAGGCGTCCCTGACCGGCCAGGACCGCGAGGACCTGGAGACGGTCCTGCAATACGCCCGCGACCTGCGCAGCGCTCTGGCGGACAATAACGCCTACGTGTTGCTTCGGCCCTGCTCTTGCGGCACTTGGCTCGGCCATAAATGCGAGCGCTGCATGCTCATCGCGGCCAACGCCAAGGTGATGGAGTAGGGCAATGACCAAGGACGTCACGATCAGCGATATCGTTGCCGCCGTGCGTCAGGCCTCACCCAAAGGGTGCAGGGCGGAGTACGTGGCACGGATGGCCGGCGTGAGCGTCCAGAGCGTCCGCAAGGCCTTGGATCTCCAGGTACAGGCGGGGGTGCTTTCGAGTGAGGAGATTTGGAAGGGCGAGCAATACGTGTGCTGCCTTTACCGGATGCGGGGGGAAGTATGATTAATCTCGATCCAGGTTCTGTTGATGCCCTCGCGGCCTTCATCAACAGCATCGTGACCAAAACGATTGACGCGGCCATCAAGGACGGACGCTTGCAGCCTGTGCAGACGCAGCATGATGGCGTGCAAAAAAAGACGCTGACCACGCGCGAAGTGGCGGAGCGGTACAACGTCAAAGTAAGCACTCTGCAAGATTGGCGCGGCCGTTCCATGGGGCCGGTCTATACAAAGCCGGGGCGGAACGTGCTCTATCGGGTCGAGGATTTGGAAGCATTTTTTTCTGGGCAGCGTGTCAGGACTCGGGAGTCTGATCGCCTTGCAAGGTCTTCTCGATAATCGGCAGCAGCTTGCGCTGATGCCCAGGAATCAAATGAGCGTACCGATCCGTCATAGCCAGAGTTTCATGCCGCATAAGCTCCTTGAGCTCCAGCAGCGTGACTTGTCCGCTTTGCGCCATCCAGCTGGCGAATGTGTGGCGCCAGGTGTGGAACCACACCCGATGGCGTTTGTCCGTGATGCCTTCGTTGAGCCGCAGCCGGTCAACGGCGCGCACGAAGGCCTTGGACACGCCATAGCTGATCGCTCCGCCTGTTCTGGACTGAAAGATGAGCGCGCCTGGCCGGCGTCGATAGGCCAGCAGCATGTCGATCACGTCTGCCGGCGCATGGACGAACTCGCGCTTTCCTCCCTTGGCCACGAAGTGGATCAGACCATTGGCCTTGTCCACATCCTGCCCGCGCACGGTGAAAATCTCCGCCACACGCATGCCGGTCTTCAGGGAGAGCATGCTCATATCGTGCAGCTGGGGAGACACGCTTTTCTTGAGTTCATCCAACAGCAGCCGCGCTTCTTCGGGCGTCAAATAGCGCACGCCGGAGTTTTGCACGCGGGGCATCTTGAATTTGCTGGTGCGTCTGGTGGCCGCGGGGTTTGTCCCTGTGTACTTGCCCTCGCTGATGGCGTGGTAGATCGCCCGGCGGATGAACGAGAAGCAGTGCATCACGCTGCCGGGAGACAGGCGCTCAAGCAGCTTGTTCTTCAGCTGCGTCAGCATGTGCGGGGTCACAGCGGAGATGGGGACGGAGTCAAGGTCGGCGTGCATGTTGCCATCGTAACGCACGGTTTCGCGCTCGATGCTCTTCCCTTCGCCCTTGGCCCATTCCGTGTAGAGGGCAACAGCATCGCCAACGGTGTAGCTGCGCTGGAGAGCGGGCGACTTGCCCCTGGCCACCTGGCCCAGAAGCTCCTGCCGCTTGGCGATGGCATACTTCTCGTTGATGCCTTCGCTGGCCCAGCCGACCGTATGCCAATGGCCCTTCTTGTCGGCATCGGTATACCAAACCACAAAGCAACGGTCTGGCTTGCCTCCGTGCTTCTTCGTGGCGCTTTCGCGATAGTAGACGCCCGAGTGCTTTGTCCGTATGAATTTTCTGGCTGTGCCCATGTTGAGCGGATAGGTCAGGTCTGCGCTGATGGCAAGGATCTTATCCATCCCTTATCCACGCCGTCTCAGAACGGACGGCGTGGCGGGACGCAAACCGTTGGTGTTGTAAGTGGTGCGCCAGGAAGGATTCGAACCCTCGGCCGACGGCTTAGAAGGCCGTTGCTCTATCCACCTGAGCTACTGGCGCACACGGGGAAACCTTCAGTAATCAAGCAATGCCGTGCGGTCAAGGGCCGCGCGGAAAAGGCCGTCGTGACGCAACCGCTTTCGTATTCCGATTTCTTGGCCCGGCTCGACGCTTTGGGCCTGTTCCACATGGACCTGACCCTGGACCGCATGGCCGCTTTTGTCGAGCGGCACGGCCAGCCGCGCTTTCCCGTGCTGCATGTGGTGGGCACCAACGGCAAAGGCTCCACGGCCACCATTCTGGCCGAACTGCTGCAAGCCCACGGCCTGCGCGTGGGGCTTTCTGTCAGCCCGCACTTCATCACCCCGCGCGAGCGCATACTGGTGAACGGCGCCATGTTGCCCGAGGAGACCTGGGCGCGGCTCGGCGCGCAGGTGTTCGCGCAGTCCGAGGGCCTGGGCCTGACGTACTTCGAGGTGCTCACCGCGCTGTCGCTTGCGGCCTTTGAGGACGCGGGCGTGGACGTGGCCATCATGGAGGCGGGCCTGGGCGGCCGCTTTGATGCCACCAACGTGCTGTCGCCCGCGCTCACGGTCTTCACGCCCATCGGCATGGACCACATGAACATTCTGGGCGACACGCTGGAAAAGATCGCGGCGGACAAGGCCGGGGCCATGCGCAAGGGCGGCCTGGCCGTTGCCGCCCCGCAGGAGCCCAAGGCCTGGCGGGTGTTGCGCGACACTGCCGCGGATGTCGGCTCGGAGTTCGTCGCCGCCGCGGACGTGCTGTTTTATTCCCGAGCCAATGGCCGCGTGCAGCCAGGCCCCTTGTCCAGCCGGGGCAAAAAGCGCTTCGTGCGGGCCATGACCGGCCTGCGGCTGGCCCTGCCGGGCACGCACCAGGAGCTGAACGCCCGCACGGCCCTGGCCGCCTTTCATGTCTTTGCGGAGCGCCTGCGCCTGCCGATTTTTGAGAACGCCTGCCGCGAGGCCTTCGCGCGGGCCTTCATCCCCGGCCGCATGCAGAAGGTGGACGCTGCGCCGGACCTGCCGCCCCGGCTCATTCTGGACGGCGGACACAACGCCCACGGGCTGGCCGCCCTGGCCGCCGCCCTGGAGGCCGACGCCATCCGTCCGTCCGCCGTCGTGTTCGGCTGCCTGCGCGACAAGCCCCTGGACCAGATGCTGCCCCTGGTGCGCGGCATGGCCGCCGCTGGCGATTGCCCGGTGCATGCCGTGGGCATACCCACCTGCGAGCGCGCCTGCACTGCGTCGGAGCTGGCGGAAATGCTCGGGCCGGGAACGCAAAGCGCGCCGGACGTGCATGCGGCCCTTGCCGCGCTGCGGGGCGAAAGTGGTCCTGTGCTGGTCTGCGGTTCCTTGTATTTGCTGGGCGAGTTTTATACAAAGCACCCTTGGCTGCTGGAGCGCGACACAAACGCAGGCAGCCCCGGGAGGCCCAGCGCATGAGTGCATCCGCGAACATCCTGTTCCGCCACATCCCCGCCGTGGACCATGTTCTGGCCGCGCTGTACGCCGATCAAAGCGTGGCGGGCGAGCAGCTGCGCGCCGCGCCGCGTCCGCTCGTCAAGGATCTGGTGAACGCGTTTCTCGATCTGCTGCGCGAGGAGATCCGGGCCGGAGCCTTTGCCGAGCCCGCCCAGCTTGAACTTGCGGCCCTGACGCCGCGCCTGCTGGCCTATGTGCGCCAGGGGCTGCGCCCGCGCTTCCGCCGCGTGCTCAACGCCACGGGCGTGGTGGTGCACACCAACATGGGCCGCTCGCTGCTCGCGCCGGAGGCCGTGGCCGCCGTTGCCGGCGCCGCCGCGCACTATTCGAATCTGGAGTTCGACCTGGCCACGGGCGAACGCGGCAGCCGCTACGCCCACGTGGAGGAGCTGCTCTGCCGCCTCACCGGGGCTGAGGCCGCCCTGGTGGTGAACAACAACGCCGCCGCCGTGCTCATCGTGCTCGACACCCTGTGCAAGGGCCGCGAGGTCATCGTCTCGCGCGGGCAGTTGGTGGAGATAGGCGGCAGCTTCCGCATCCCGGAGGTCATGGCCAAGAGCGGGGCGCTGCTGCGCGAGGTGGGCGCGACAAACCGCACGCACCTGCGCGACTATGAGTCGGCCATCGGCTCGGAAACCGCGGCGATCATGAAGGTGCACACCAGCAACTACCGCATGACGGGCTTTGTGAAAGAGGTGCCGCTGGCGGAGCTCAAGACCCTGGCCGGAGCCTACGGCCTGCCGGTCATCGAGGACCTGGGCAGCGGCAGCCTCATGCGCTTCGACGGCGACGGCCTGCCCGGCGAGCCCACGGCGCAGGAGGCCGTGGCCCAAGGGGCGGATGTGGTGTCCTTCTCCGGCGACAAGGTCCTGGGCGGGCCCCAGGCGGGCATCATCGTGGGCCGCCGCGAGATCATCGAGCGCATCAAGAAGAACCAGCTGAACCGCGCCCTGCGCATCGACAAGCTGACCCTGGCCGCCCTGGAGGCCACCCTGCGCCTGTACCTGGACCCGGAGCTGGCGCGCGGCCGCGTGCCCACCCTGGCCATGATGACGCGCCCGCTGGTGCTGCTGCGGTCCCAGGCCGCGCGGCTTGCCGGGCTTTTGCGCAAGCATCTTTCCCCGCGGCTTGATATTGGCGTGCGCGCCGGTTCGTCGCGCGTGGGCGGCGGGGCCTTTCCCGAGGCCGATCTGCCCACGGCCCTCGTGTGCCTTAAGCCCGCGCAGATGAGCGTGGAGGCTCTGCGCACGGCGCTCCTGTCCACGGACCCGCCCCTGGTGGGCCGCGTGGAGGACGATGCCCTGTGCCTGGACCCGCGCACCCTGGACGCGAGCGAACACCCCCTTGTCCTTTCCGCCCTGCGCCAGGCGCTGGGCGATAGCTGACACAACCCGGACGGCGTTTTCCGCCTGTCCTGAACAGACTGGAGCATCATCGTGAGCAAGAAGACATCCGAATTCGAGCATTCGTCCCGCAATTGCTGGGACGTGTATTCCTCCGCCGCGGACCAAAAGGCCGTGGAGGCCTGCGCCGAGACCTACATCGACTTTCTGACCCGCTGCAAGACCGAGCGCGAGACCGTGGACTACGTGCTCGCCGCCGCCAAGGCCGCGGGCTTCAGCGAGAGCCTGAGCGCCAAGAGCAAGGCCTATGTGCATGCCCAGCGCGGCAAGACCGTGCTGCTGGCCCGGCGCGGCAAGAAGCCCCTTTCCGAGGGCTTCCGCCTCGTGGGCGCGCACTGCGACACCCCGCGCATCGACCTCAAGCAGCACCCGCTGTACGAGGATACGGACCTCGGGCTCATGAAGACCCACTATTACGGCGGCATCCGCAAGTACCAGTGGATGGCGCGCGAGCTGGCCCTGCACGGCGTGGTGGTCAAAAAGGACGGCACGCTGGTCAAGGTCTGCGTGGGCGAGGACCCCAAGGACCCCGTTCTGACCATCACGGATTTGCTGCCGCACCTGGCGCAGAAGCAGGCGGACCAGAAAGTGGCCGACGCCTTTGACGCCGAAAAGCTGAACGCCCTGGTGGGCCACGAGCCCGTCAACCGCGGCGATGAGAAATCCGCCAAGGACAAGGACCGGGTGAAGCGCCGCGTGCTGGAGCTTCTGCACGCCCGCTACGGCATCACCGAGGGCGATCTGTTCAGCGCGGAACTGCAGCTCGTGCCCGCGGGACCGGCGCGCAGCGTGGGGCTCGACGCCTCCATGATCGGCGCCTACGGTCACGACGACCGCTCCTGCGTGTTCAGCGCCTTGCAGGCCCTGCTGGCCGAGAAGACCCCGGAGCACACGCAGCTGGTGCTCTTCTGGGACAAGGAGGAGATCGGCTCCGAGGGCGCCACCGGCGCGCAGTCGCTGTTCTTCGAATACGCCCTGCAGGACATCCTCGACGTGTGGTCGCCGGGGACCAAGCTCTCGCACGTGTTCGCCAAGGGCATGGCCATCAGCGCGGACGTGAACGCCGCCGTGGACCCGGACTACCAGGAAGTCTACGAGAAGCTGAACGCCGCCTACATGGGCCAGGGCCCCTGCTTCAACAAGTTCACCGGCCACCGGGGCAAGGTGGGGGCCAACGACGCCCACCCCGAGTTCGTGGCCTATCTGCGCAATATTCTGGACGAGGCGAACGTGCCCTGGCAAATGGCCGAGCTCGGCAAAGTGGACGTGGGCGGCGGCGGCACCGTGGCCAAGTTCCTGGCCGTGTACGGCATGGACGTCATCGACATGGGCCCGGCCGTGCTCTCCATGCACAGTCCCTTCGAGGTGCTGGGCAAGAGCGACCTGTACGCCACGGTCCAGGCCCTGCGCGCCTTCCTCAAGAGCTAGGAGCATAGCATGCCGGTCATCATGGGCACCGCCGGGCACATCGACCACGGCAAGACCACGCTGGTGAAGGCCTTGACCGGCATCGACTGCGACCGCCTGGCCGAGGAGAAGAAACGCGGCATCACCATCGAGCTCGGCTTCGCCTTCATGGACCTGCCCCAGGCCAAGGGGGGCAAGGGCGGCGCGCGCCGCCTGGGCGTGGTCGACGTGCCCGGGCACGAGCGTTTTGTGAAGAACATGGTGGCGGGCGCGGCCGGCATAGACTTCGTCATGCTGGTCATCGCCGCGGACGAAGGCATCATGCCGCAGACGCGCGAGCACCTGGAAATCTGCTCGCTCCTCGGCATCACCACCGGCGTGGTGGCCCTCACCAAGGTCGACATGGTGGAGCCGGACTGGCTGGACATGGTCAAGGAGGAGGTCGCGGCCTACCTTACGGGCAGCTTTCTCGAAGGCGCGCCCATCGTGCCCGTGTCCGCGCACACCGGCCAGGGGCTCGATGCCCTGAAGGCCGAGCTGGCGCAATTGGCCGATGCCTACGAACCGCACCGCCGCACGGACCTGTTCCGCCTGCCGGTGGACCGCGTGTTCACCATGAAGGGCTACGGCACGGTGGTCACGGGCACCCTGGTGTCCGGCAAGGTCAAGGTGGGCGACGACATCACCGTGTACCCCGGCGGGCTCTCGTCCAAGGTGCGCACCCTGCAAAGCCACGGGGCGCAGGTGGAGGAGGTGGCCGCTGGCAGCCGCACGGCGGTCAATCTGGCCGGTCTGGAGGTGGAGCAGCTTTCGCGCGGCGATGTGCTGGCCCGGCCCGGCTCGCTGTTCCCCAGCCTCTCCTGGGACGTGGAGCTGACCTGCCTGAAGAGTTCGCCGCGGTCCATCAAGCACCGCAAGGAGGTGCACTTCCACCACGGCGCGCGCGAGGTCATGGCCCGCGTGTACATGCTGGAGGGCGAGGCCCTGGAGCCGGGGCAGACGGCCGTCTGCCGCATCCGCTTCACCGAGCCCCTGGCCGGCGTGTACGGCGACCGCGTTGTGGCGCGTTCCTTTTCTCCGTTGCGCACCATTGCCGGCGGGCGGCTCTTGAACCCTTTGCCGCACCGGGTGAAGCGCTTCAGCACGGCCGTGGACACCCTGCGCGGTCTTGGAGCGGCGACGCCGGAGGAGATCGTGCTGGGGCAGCTGGCCCTTGCGGGCAACGCGGGGCTGAGCTTTGCCGAACTGTGCGTGGCAACGAGCCTGGAGTCCAAGGCTCTGGACAAGGCCTTGCAGCTCATGGGCGGCCGGCAGGAGGCCTTCCTGGTGGACCGCGAGGCCCGCAGCTATGTTTCCGGCCAAGTGGTCCAGGCCCTGTCCGAGGGGCTTTTGGCGCACCTGGCGGACTTCCACGCGCGCGAGCCCATGAAGCCCGGCGTGGCGCGGGGCGGGCTGGCCTCCACCTGGGGGCGCAGGCTTTCGCCCAAACTGTTCCACTTTGTGCTTGAGGGGCTGGTGCGCAAGGGCGCCATCGCGGCCGAGGCCGAGCTGCTGCGCCTGCCCGGGCACAAGGTCTCCCTGGCGGGAGACGCCTCGGCCCTGCGCGGCAAGCTGCTTTCGGCCTATGAGGCGGGCGGCGAGACCCCGCCGAACCTCAAGGACGTGCTGGAGCCCCTCGGCCTGACCTTCAAGGAGGCGGCCGCGGTGTTCAAGGTGCTGCTCGACGAAGGGCGGCTGGTGAAGGTGAAGGAGGAGATGTACTTCGCGCGCGCGCCGCTTGATGCGGTCATCGAGCGCACGCGGGCGTTCTTCGCCGACCACGAGGAGATGACTCCGCAGGACTTCCGCGAGGTGTCCAAGCTCTCGCGCAAGTACGCCATTCCGCTTTTGGAATATTTCGACAAGGAAAAGCTCACCGTGCGCGTGGGCGACAACCGCCGTTGGCGCAAGCGCTAAGGAAACGGGGTGCGTATTCCTGATTGCTTTTGCGGCGAGACTTGCGCAAAGTGCCGCCCGGAAGAGATTCGCGGTTGGCCGCGCAGCATGCCGGATACGGCGGCCGGGCAAAAGAAAAGGCCCCGTGTGACACGGGGCCTGGAATCTCGAGTGGGGTGAATGAAGGGGCTTGAACCCTCGGCCCCCAGGGCCACAACCTGGTGCTCTGCCAACTGAGCTACATTCACCACAAGAGGAAGAGTTCTTTATCCGAAGGCCCTGAAGCGGTCAAGGACAAAATCCAGTAAAATGCCTCTGCCCGCAAGAAGCTGGCCGGGAAACACCAAGGACGGATCATGGACAAGCTTATTATTGAAGGCGGCGTGCAGCTCAAGGGCGACATTCAGGTCAGCGGCTCCAAGAACGCGGCCCTGCCCATCCTCACCGCCTGCCTGTTGGCCAAGGGCCCGGTGCGCCTCACCAACGTGCCCCGCCTGCGCGACATCAACACCACCCTCAAGCTCTTGAACATCCTTGGCTGCGAGACGACCTTCGAGGACAACGTGGTGACGGCCCAGGTGCGCCAGCTGAAGCACGAGGCCCCCTATGATCTGGTGAAGACCATGCGCGCCTCGGTGCTGTGCCTTGGGCCGCTTTTGGGCCTGCTCGGCGAGGCCAAGGTGGCCCTGCCCGGCGGCTGCGCCATCGGCGCGCGGCCCGTGGACCTGCACTTGAAGGCGCTGGAGCGCATGGGCGCGCGGTTCATCCTCGACTCCGGCTACATTCAGGGCATTTGCGGCGGGCTCATCGGCGCGCGCATCATGTTCGACTTTCCCACCGTCGGCGGCACGGAGAACCTGCTCATGGCCGCCAGCGTGGCCAAAGGCTGCACCATCCTTGAGAACTGCGCCCGCGAGCCGGAGGTCGTCGATTTGGCGAACTTCCTCAACGCCATGGGCGCTCGCATTCAGGGCGCGGGCACCAGCGTCATCGAAATCGAGGGTGTGCGCGAGCTTACCGGCTGCGAATACGCCGTCATGCCGGACCGCATCGAGGCGGGCACCTATCTCATCGCCGGGGCCATCACCGACGGCGAGCTGCGGCTGCATGGCTGCCCCACGGCGGACCTGGACGCGCTCATCAACAAGCTGCGCGAAATGAACGTGTTCATTGAGCCCCAGTCCGACGGCGCCGTGCTGGTGCGCCGGAACGGGCCGCTGGTGGGCGTGGACGTGACCACCCAGCCGCACCCCGGCTTTCCCACGGACATGCAGGCCCAGCTCATGGCCCTCATGTGCGTGGCCGAGGGCTCCGGCTCCATTCAGGAAAAGATTTTCGAGAACCGCTTCATGCACGTGAGCGAGCTTGGCCGCATGGGCGCGCGCATCACCTTGAAGGACCGCACGGCCATGGTGCGCGGCGTGGACCATCTGGAGGGCGCTCCGGTCATGGCCTCGGACCTGCGCGCCAGCGCCTCCCTGGTTCTGGCCGGGCTGGTGGCCAAGGGCACCACGGAGATCCAGCGCATCTACCACCTGGACCGCGGCTATGAGCGCATGGAGGAGAAGCTCTCCGCCGTGGGCGCGCGCATCCGCCGGGAAAAGGAACAGGCCTAGCGGAGCGCTCCGGCTCATCGGAACAGCGAGACGGGATAGTGCAGGACAGCCAGCGTCAAAACCCCGGTCCAGGCGTGACCCCGCCGGGGTTGCTGGCCTGGCAGGTATACTTTCTGGCCTATGTGGCGGGCATCTGGGGCATGCGGCACCCGGAGCCCGCCTTTTGCGTGGCCGCGCTCCTGGGGATCGGTCTGGCGGCCTTCCGCCGTCCGGGGCTGTGGCGCTCGCTGGCGTCCTTGTGCCTCGTCGCCGCGTGCTTTGCCGGGGGACTGGCCCATGCGCGCCTTGCCCTGCCAACGGTTCCCGCCTTGCCGCCCCTGGTGGCCCAGAGCCAAACCCGCGCCCTGGTGCAGGCCCGCGTGGCCGAGGTGACGGACAAGACTTACGGCCGGCTTGAGATCGTGCTCGAAGACGCGCGCGCCACCTTTACGCCCAAGCCGGACAAAGGGGCCGACAACGTTCCCCAAGCCGACGACACGACCTTCGCCGACAGCACACCCGCCAACTCCACTCAAGCGCAGCCGCAGACCGTGGCCGTGCCCGGGCGCATCGCCTGGGACTGGGACGAGCCGGGCTACCGGCCCGCGCCGGGGCAGCGCGTGGAGGTGGAGCTGCGGCTCAGGCCCGTGCATGGCTTCGCCAACCTTGGCGGCGCGGATTTCGAATGGCAGCAGCGCCTGCGCGGGGTGTTCGTGCGCACCTACTCGCGCGGGGCGGACATCGAGGCCACCTGGGGGGCGCGTCCCGCGGCCTTCTGGTGGGACCTGCGCGAGAACCTGCGCGGCACGTTGCTTTCCCATTTGCCGCAGACCCAGGGCGCGGCCATCGTGCTCGGCCTGCTGCTGGGCGACCGCTCGCGCATCGACCAGAACGTGACCGACGAGCTGCGCGCGGCCGGGCTTTCGCACACGTTGGCGCTGTCGGGCTTGAACGTGGTCTACGTGGCGGTGCTGGGCCTGGGCCTGGCCTGGCTGGTGGGGCTTGCGTGGCCCCGGCTTTTTTTGCGCATCCCCCGGCAAAAGCTGGCCATACTCTTTTCCTTTCCGCTGGTGGCGGCCTATGTGTGGGTGGGGCAGGCCAGTCCGTCGCTGGTGCGCTCGGCCTGGATGTTCGGCTTTTGGGGCCTGCTGCTGCTCTTCGACCGGGGCCGCGCCCTGGTGGACGGCCTGTTCCTGGCCCTGCTGCTCATCATCGGTCTGGACCCCTTGAGCGTGTTCGACGTGAGCCTGGAGATGTCCGCCGTGGCCGTGGCGGGCATGGCCCTGCTGTACCCCTGGTTCGCGGCATTTGTCCCGCGGCCGCGCGGCTGGCTGCTGCGGCCCCTGCACTGGGCGTGGGACGCCCTGGCCCTGACCCTGTGCGCCAACCTGGCGCTTTTGCCGGTGACGGTCTGGTACTTCGGCACCTATCCTCCCAACTTTCTGCTCAACCTGCCCTGGCTGCCGGTGCAGGGGCTGGTGGTGCAGGTGCTGGGCATGGTGGGCCTGGGGCTTGCCCCGGTGCCGGGCCTCTCCGGCGTGGCGGGCGCGCTGCTCGGCTGGGCCAGCTGGGTGCAGGACTGGATGCTCGTTGGGCTGCACCGGCTTGTGGCGGCGGGCTTGTTCCCCACCTGGGCGCTGTTGCGGCCCCTGTGGCCGGAGCTGCTGGGCGCCGCCGCGGTGCTGGCCGCCGCACCCTTCTGCTGGCCCAGGCCGCGCACCCAGGCCCTGGTGCTGCTGCTTGGCGGGCTCTTGCTCATGGCTTGGCCGCAAGCGGAAATGCTGCGCGACGAGGCCCGGGACGAGGTGCGCCTGACGGTCTTCGACGTGGGCCAGGCCCAGGCCCTGCTGGTGAGCGCGCCCGGCGGCAGGCGCGTGCTGGTGGACGCGGGCGGCAGCATGAGCCGCACCTTCGACATGGGCCGCAGCGTCGTCGGCCCGGCGCTTTGTTGGGGCCGGCCGCCCCGGCTGGAGGCGGCGCTGTTCAGCCACCCGGACTCGGACCATGCCCAGGGGCTGGCGTGGATTGTGCGGCAGTTCCGCGTGGGCCGGTTTTTGACCAACGGGCAGTGGCCGGAAGGCGCCCTGGCCGATGAATTGGCCGCGGCCCTCAAGGACGGCGTCTCCGGCGGGCGACTTGCGCCGGAGGTTTTGGCGGCGGGGCAGACCCTCGACCTCGGGTCCGGCGTTGTTCTTGAGGCCCTGCACCCGGCCGAGGACTACCAGGGCCGCGGCACCAACGACAACTCCCTGGTGCTGCGTCTTGTCTGGCGCGGCGTTCCCTTGGCCATACTGCCCGGAGATGTGCAGCAGGACGGCATCGAGGACATGATCGCGCATGGTCGGAACCTGCGCGCGCAGGTGCTTGTGCTGCCGCACCACGGGTCCAAGTCCAGTTTGTCCGGCATGTTGTACGAGGCGGTGGCGCCCATGCAGGCGCTGGTGAGCTGCGGCTTCCAGAACCAGTATCATTTCCCGAACAAGGATGTGGTGGCGGAGCTGGCGCTCCATGCCATTCCCCTACAGGCCACGCCGGAGCGCGGCATGATGGAGCTGGTGTGGCGCGCGCCCGGGGGCGGCTTCAGTCTGCGGGGGGCGCGCCCTTGAGGGCGCCGTTGAGGCGGCAGCCGGCGATGTTTTCTGCGCAGGCGCACAGGTACTCCCAGGCCTGATGCTCGCCCAGGGGCTTGGCGTACAGGTAGCCCTGGGCGTATTCGCACTTGAGTCCGCTCAAGATGTCGCGCTGGGAGGACAGCTCCACGCCCTCGGCGATGACCTGGAGCTGAAGGGAGTGGGCCAGGCTGATGATGGCCTTGACGATCTCGTGGCCCTCCGGGCCGTCCTCCAGCCTGCGCACAAAAGACAGGTCGATCTTGAGCGTGTCGAGCGGGAACTGCTGCAGGCTGCTCATGGAAGAATAGCCGGTGCCGAAGTCGTCGATGGACAGGGCCATGCCCAGGGCCTTGAGCTTGCGCAGCTTGTCCACGGCGCTGGCCGCATGGTCCATGATGGCCGTCTCCGTGATCTCCAGCTTGAGGGACCCCGGCGGCAGGCCTGTTTCGGTCAGCACGGCCTTCACGTCCTCCACCAGCTGCGGCTCGGAGAACTGCCGGGGCGAAAGGTTGACGCTCATGACCAGGTTGCGCGCAAGCTCGCTGTGCTCGCGCCAGGTCATGAGGGTGCGGCAGGCCTCGCGCAGGACCATGAGCCCGATGTCCACGATGAGCCCGGAGTCCTCGGCCACGGGGATGAACTCCGCCGGGGAGATGAGGCCCTTGCGCGGGTGGCTCCAGCGCACCAGCGCCTCGAACCCGTGCAGGCCCGCGCCGCCGTCCAGCCGCACTATGGGCTGATACACCAGATAGAATTCGCCGCGTCCGATGGCCCGGCGCAGGTCGGTCTCCAGCACCAGCAGGCGGCTGGCGCGGTCGAGCATGGCCCGCGTGAAGGCCTTGAAGCGGTTGCGGCCGGCCTTCTTGGCCTGATGCATGGCCACGTTGGCGTTGCGCAACAGGTCCGCCGGGCTCTCGGAGTCCAGGGTGCCCAGGGTTATGCCCAGGCTGGCGGTGAGCTGTATTTCGTGCCCGGCGATGGAAAGGGGCTGGCTTAGGGCCTGGCGCACGCGCTGCACGGCCTGGATGGTCTCGCGCGGGGAGGCCAGCTCCTCCAGCAGCAGCACGAACTCGTCGCCGCCGAAACGCGACACGGTGTCGAAGGCGCGCACGCTGGCGCGCAGCGTCTCGGCCACGGCGATGAGCACCTTGTCGCCGAAGGCGTGGCCGAGGCTGTCGTTCAGCACCTTGAAGCGGTCCAGGTCGAGGAAGATGACGGAGAAGAAATAGCGCTTGAGCCGGCGCGAACGCTCCATGGCCTGCTGGATGCGGTCGAGGCAGAGCGAGCGGTTGGCCAGCCCGGTCAAAGGATCGTGCAGGGCCAGATGCCGCAGCTGCAGCTCCATCTCCTTGCGCTCGGTTATGTCGCGCAGGCTTATGCGGCTGCCCATGGACCCGCCGTTGCCGCCCATGACCTCGCGCTTGACCTCGTTGACCCAGCGCTCCTGGCCGTTCTTCATGCGGATGCGGTAGTCGAGGGATTCGTCGTCCTGGTCCTGGTCGTGGAAGCTCAGCCAGCCGGTCAGGTCGTCCTCGTGCACCAGCTTCTCCAGCCCGCGCGGATCGGTCAGGAAGTGCTCACGCGGGTAGCCGGTGATGCGCTCGCAGGAAGGACTCACGTAGATCATCTCGCCCGTGGGGCTTATCCAGCACTCCATGCCGTGGGTGTATTCGGCCACGATGCGGTGGCGGTCCTCGCTCTCCTTCAGGGCCAGCTCGGTCTCCACCTGGCGGGTTATGTCGATGCCGATGCCGCCAACGCCGGTTATGCCGCCATGCTGCACCAGGGGAAACTTGGACATTTGCAGATGCCGCGCCGGGCCGCCGGTGAGCAGCCGCATCTGCTGCTGCTGCATTATGGGCTTGCCCTCGCGCTTGATGTAGCCGTCGGTTTCGCGCAGCAGGCGGACGATGTCCTCGGGCCAGAAGTCCGTGTCGCTGCGGCCCATGATCTGGCCGGGCGTGAGGCCGAGGAAATCGCCGAAGGCCGGATTGCAGAAAATGTACTTGCCGTCCAGGTCCTTGACAAAGGCCATGGCCGGAGAGTTCTCCATGAACGAGGCGAAGAGCCGCCGGCTCTTGTCCAACTCGGCCTCGATCAGCAGGCGCACGCTGACATCGCGCGCGATGACCACGGCGTAGCCCTTGCCGGCGAAGGAATGCAGCGTGACCGTGATTTCCGTGGGCACGCTGCGGCCCTCGGCCCCGGTCAGGGTGGTGACGATGTGCCCGTTGCGGAACTGCAGGTCGGTCGGGTCCGGTCCGGCCTCCTTGACGACGCCGGCGTAGCGCGCGGCTATCTCGGGCGGGAACAGCCGCGCGATATGCACGCCGAGCACCTCGGCCCGGCTCAGGCCCAGCATGAGCAGGGCGGTCTCGTTCACGTCGGCCACGGACCAGTCGTCGGCGAGGAACACGAAAATGGCGTCGTTGGCGTGGTCCACCACGGCGCGGAAGCGCTCCAGCTCGTCCAGCTTGCGGCGCAGCTCCGGGTAATAGCTTTTGGCCATGGAGCGTTCGCCCAGGCCGATGAGCCTGTCGCGCAGGGAGTTCTGCGGAGGTTCTCCGTTAGAGGGCATGCTCGAACACGGCGCGTATTTCCCCTGCCGTGGGGGTCTTGGGGTTGGTGACCATGCAGGGGTCGTGCATGGCGAACGTGGTCAGGCCGTCCAGGTCCTCATCGCGCACGCCAAGCGAGGCCAGGCCCGCGGTGATGCCCACTGCGGTTTTGAGGGCGCGCACCTGGCCCAGCACCGCGTCGCGCTTCTCCGCCGGGCTTGCGTGGGGCGTAAGGGTCGCGCCCAGGGCCACGGCGATGTCGGCGTAGCGCTCCGGCGCGGCGTCGAAATTGTAGTCGATGACATGGTCGAGGAGCATGGCGTTGCACTGTCCGTGGGGCAGGTCCATGAGCCCGCCCAGGCTGTGGGCCATGGCGTGCACCGCGCCCAGAATGGCGTTGGAGAAGGCCAGGCCCGCGTACATGCTGCCGAGCATCATGCCCGCGCGGGCGGTCTCGTCGTCCGGGTGGGTTATGGCGCGGGGCAGGTGCTTGGCTATGCGCCGCATGGCCTCCAGGGCGAAGAGGTCCGTCGTGGGGCCGTGGGCGTTGGAGACATACGCCTCCACCGCGTGGGTCAGCGCGTCCACGCCGGTGTTGGCCGTCAGCTCCCGGGGCATGCTCAGGGTCAAAAGCGGGTCGATGAGGGCGATGTCCGGCACCATGGCCTTGCTGACGATGGCGATTTTGACCTTGCGCGTGGTGTCGTTGATGATGGCGAACTGGCTCACGTCGGCCGAGCTGCCCGCTGTGGTGGGCACGCAGATGAGCGGCGGACCGGGGTGCTCCACGTTGTCCACGCCCTCGAACTCCAGCACGTTGCGGTCGTTGGTGCACACGATGCCGATGCCCTTGGCGCAGTCCATGGGGCTGCCGCCGCCCACGGCCACAATGGCGTCGCAGCCGGTGGCGCGGTAAATCTCGGCTCCGCGCATGACTTCGTTGTCGCGCGGGTTGGCGTGCACCTGGGTGAACAGCTCCACGCCGAGGCCGGCTTCGGCGATGCTCTGCAGAATGCCGGCGAACCACGGCTGCTCCCGCACGCCGGGGTCGGTGACGAGCAACGCCTTGCGTGCACCAAGATTTTGTGCATACCGGCCGGCAAGCTCCGCAGCACCGGCACCGAATACGGTCTCGGGTGCGAGGAACTTGCGCAGGTCCAATAGCGACGCATCATCCATGGCCAGCCTCCGCAGCGACATGTGTACGCAAGAATGGTGTAAGGTAGATACCTTATTAGCTCAGTATGTTGAGGAAGGGAAGGCCTGGAAGAAATAAATACAGTGCGGAGGGTCAATAAATCCAGGTCTGTCCGGCGGCCATGGGCCGCACGTCGCAGGAGGGGAGAAGCGCATGCAGCGCGTGGACGCGGTCTGGGCCAGTGCAATGCCCGGCGACCAGCTGGCGTATGCCGAACGCGTCGATGGCGGCGGCTGTCTCTTCCACGGCGCTGGCGTCGGCCGTGTACAAATGCAGTCCGCCCAGCACGGCGTGGAAGGAGGCCAGCCCCAGGCGGGCGCTGGCGCAGGCGAGGGAATTGTAGAGCCCGCTGTGGCAGCAGCCCAGAATGACCACTGGTCCCTTGGCGGTTTCGAGCACCAGGAAGGCGTCGTCGGGCACAGGGTCGGGCTCACGGCCCTCGCGGTCCAGCGAGAAGCCGCGCACGGACTGGAACCGGCCTGGCGCGCGGGGAATGTCCGCCAGCATGGTCAGTCCCGGAGTCAAAACGGTTGCCGGACCTGCTGGCGCAAATTTCGGCAGGGGCTTGGGCGGGCCGATGCGCCGCCGCGGCTTGCCGTCGGGCTCGTCGGCCCAGCGTGCGCTGGCGCATGCCGGGTGGGCATGCACGGCTCCCGCGAAGCCGGTGTGCTCGAACAAGGCGCTGACGCCGCCGGTGTGGTCGTAGTGGCCGTGGCTCAAGGCCAGGCCCCGCGCCGCGCCCACGTCGACGCCGAGCCGCCCGGCGTTTTGCAGGTAGAGGCCGGTCTGGCCGGTGTCCCACAGCCACAAGCCGTCCGCCCCGCCCAGGTCTATGGCCAGGGAGAGGCCCCACTCGCAGCCGCAGGCCGGGTGCGCGGATTCATTGTCGCAGAGCACGACAATGCGGCGCTCGGCCATTTGTCGCTCGGCTATCGGTCGCTCGGCGATCCGGGACATCAGGCCTTTTTCGTCTCGTGGACCAGCGGGCTGTCGTGCTTGCCGCCGGGCTTGGGCCACTTCTGCGGATCGTCCTTGAAGAGCTTGTAATTGATGGAGTCCACCAGGGCCTGCCAGCTGGCCTCGATGATGTTGTGCGAGACGCCGACCGTGGTCCAGCGGTTGTGCCGGTCGCCGGATTCGATGAGCACGCGCACGTAGGAGGCCGTGCCGTTGCCGTCCTTGCTGGCCAGCGACATGACGCGCACCTTGAAGTCCAGCAGGCGCATCTGCGCCAGGGTGGGGTACGAGGGCTCAAGAGCCCGGCGCAGGGCGACGTCGAGGGCGTTCACGGGGCCGTGGCCGGTGGCGGCCGTGTGGGCCACCTCGCCGCGCACCTGGAGCATCACCGTGGCCTCGCTGAAGGGCTCCTTGTCGTCGTTCACGGCGTCGAGCACGCGGTAGTTCAGCATCTGGAAGTAGCGCTTGCTCCAGCCCATCATGCGGAAGAAGAGGATCTCGTAGCTGGCCTCGGCCACGGAATATTCGTAGCCCATGGTCTCGCGGCGCTTGAGTTCGGCCAGCAGGTCGAGCACGGCCGGGTCGTCCTTGTCCAGGTCGTAGCCGTACTGCTTGGCCTTGAACAGGATGTTGCTGCGGCCGGCCAGGTCGGAGAGCAGCACGCGGTTGGTGTTGCCCACCAGCGCGGGTTCGATGTGCTCGTAAGTATGCGGATTTTTCAGCACCGCGCTGACGTGCACGCCGCCCTTGTGGGCGAAGGCCGAGCCGCCAACGTAGGGCTGGCGCGGGAAGGGCCGCTGGTTTGCGGTCTCCGCCACGTAGAGCGAGACCCCGGAGAGCTTTTTCAGGTTCTCCGGGCCGATGCAGCGCACGCCGAGCTTGAGCTCCAGGCTGGGGATGATGGAGCAGAGGTTGGCGTTGCCGCAGCGCTCGCCGTAGCCGTTCATGGTGCCCTGCACCTGCACGGCGCCGCGGCGCACGGCCTCGATGCTGTTGGCCACGGCCAGTTCGCAGTCGTTGTGCGTGTGGATGCCCAGGGCCGCGCCGGGCAGCGCCGCCTGCACCTTCAGGATGATCTCGCCAAGTTCCGTGGGCAGGGTGCCGCCGTTGGTGTCGCACAGCACCAGCACGTCGGTCCCGGCCTCGCGCGCGGCCTTCAGGCAGGCGATGGCGTACTCCGGGTTGGCCTTGAAGCCGTCGAAGAAGTGCTCGGCGTCGAAGAACAGCTCGCGCACGTTTTTGCGCAAAAAGGCCAGGCTGCCGCCGATGAGCTCCAGGTTGCGCGCCAGGGGCACGCGCAGGGCGCTGGTCACGTGGAAGTCCCACGTTTTGCCGAAGATGGTGGCGACCTCGACCTGGGCGTCGATGATGGACTTCAGGTTGGGGTCGCTCTCCGGCGCGGTCTTGCTGTTGTGCGTGCTGCCAAAGGCCGAGACCACCGCGTTCTTCAGGGCGTAGTTCTTGATCTCCTTGAAGAACTGCTTGTCCGTGGAGTTGGAGCCGGGCCAGCCGCCCTCAATGTAGTGGATCCCCAGCTCGTCTAGCTTTCCCGCGATGCGAATCTTGTCCTCGGTGGTGAGGTGCAGTTCTTCCGCTTGGGTGCCGTCTCTGAGGGTCGTATCGTAGATGCTGGCCTGGCGCATGGTCTTCCTTGTGCTGTATGTTAGCCGATGAAGGTCTGGTGCAGGGTGCGCACCGCAAGTTCCGTGTATTTGTCCTCGATGAGGCAGGAGAGCTTGATCTCCGAGGTGCTGATCATGAGAATGTTGATGTTCTCGTCGCGCATGGCGCGGAAGGCCTTGGAGGCGACGCCGGAGTGGTTGCGCATGCCGACGCCGATGACGGACACCTTGGCCACGTTCTTGTCGGACAACAGCGCCTTGTAGCCGATTTCGGCCTTCAGGCCCTCCATCAGCTTCAGGGTGGCGTCCAGGTCGGCGCGGGTGACCGTGAAGGTGATGTCGGTGCGGCCCTCGCGGCTGGGATTCTGCACGATCATGTCCACGAGGATCTGCTTCTCCGCGATGGGAATGAAAATGGAGGCGCAGACGCCGGGTTCGTCGATGACGCCCACCAGCGTAACCTGGGCCTGGTCCTTGTCGTAGGCGATGCCGGCAACCTGAACTGATTCCACGAGTTTGTCCTCCTGAGTGACCATGGTTCCGGGCTCGTCGCTGAAGGTGGAGCGAACATGCACGGTCACGTTGTATTTTTTGGCGAATTCAACGGAGCGGATCTGGAGCACCTTGGCGCCCATGCTGGCCATCTCGAGCATCTCGTCGTAGGCGATGTGGTCGAGCTTCTTGGCCTCGGCGCAGATGTTCGGGTCGGTGGTGAACACGCCGGGCACGTCGGTGTAGATCTCGCACATCTCGGCCTTGAGGGCGGCCGCCACGGCCACGGCCGAGGTGTCCGAGCCGCCGCGTCCCAGGGTGGTTATGCGCCCATTCTCGTCCACGCCCTGGAAGCCCGCCACCACCAGCACGTCGTAGTCCTCAAGCATGTTCACAAGCTTTTCGGAGTCGATGCTTTTGATGCGCGCCTTGCCGTAGCAGTTGTCGCTGATGATGGGGATTTGATGGCCCAGCACCGAGCGGCATTTTATGCCCTGGTCCTTGGCCATCATGGCGAAGAGCGCCACGGAAATTTGTTCGCCGGTGGAGACGAGGCTGTCCATCTCGGCAAGGTCGGGCGTTTGCGACCACTGCCTGGACAGGGCGATGAGCCTGTTGGTTTCTCCGGCCATGGCCGAGAGCACCACGATGACTTTGTCGCCGTTCGCCAAGGGGCGGCGAACATTATTCAGCACCTGCTGCATGCACTCCAGGTTGCGCACGGAGGTGCCGCCGAATTTCTGCACCACGATATTCTTCATCGCTATGAATCCTTCTCCCATGTGTTGAGCTGAGGGGCCAGAGCTTCAAGCAGGCCGTCGGCCGCCTTTCCCCATGCCCTGATTTCGAGCGCCCGTCCAGAGGGAACAGAGGACCAGGTGAGGGTCAGGGCCTCCTCCGGCCAGTCCGCGCGGGGCAGGTTTTCTATCCATTCGGCCACCACCAGAACATTCTGCGCGTCCAGCGCGTCCAGAAACTCCTCCGGCGCGCAGCCCGCCACGCGGTAGAGGTCGAAGTGCGCCACCTGGGGCCTGGTGGGGTAGATGTTCACGATGTTGAAGCTGGGGCTCGAGACCTCGGCTTCTGCCGCGCCCGGCAGGGCGGCCACAAGGCCGCGCACCAGCGTGGTTTTGCCGGAGCCCAGCGGGCCGGAAAGCAGCAAGGGCACAAGCCCCCCGGAAGCGGTTCTGCTTCCGGCCAGGGCCTTTGCCAACGCCGCGCCCAGGGCCAGCGTCATGTCGTGATCCGCAAGATGCAGCTGCACGGGGTCCTACTTGTGCTGATGCTCCAGAAGGGTGCGCAGAATGTCCTCCTTGCCGACGACGCCCACGAGCTTGCCGGAGTCGACCACGGGCAGGGTGTAGAGCTTCTCGTTCACCATGACGGTGGCGATCTCGTCGATGGGCGTCTGCGGGGTGACGAACTTCGGGTGCGGGGTCATGGCCTGGGAGACCTTGGTGGCCGCGATCTTCTGGATCTCCTTTTCGAAGTCCTCGCGGCTGGAGAGGGCGATGAAGCCGTCGAGCATGGCGAAGATGGAGGGCATGGTGACCTGCTTCTGCTGGGCCACCAGATCGCTCTGGGTCAGCACGCCCAGCAGCTTGCCGGTTGTGTCGACCACGGGCGCGCCGTTGATCTTGCGCTCGAGCAGGAGCTTGACCGCGGTGAGGACGTCGCTGTCCGGCGAGAGGGTCACGGGGTCCGGGGTCATGATGTCGATGGCCTTCAGCATGGGGTGTGCTCCTTTATGACGAGTGGGAGGGTATGGGCGATCTCCGTGGGGAGGTTGCCCCGGCCGGGAAAGTCGCGCGCGAGCAGCTCGCCGCATTGGCCATGCCAGTAAACCGCCAGGCAGGCGGCCTGCAAGGGGCAGATGCCGCGCGAAAGGCAGGCGGCCATGACGCCGGCCAGCACGTCGCCGCTGCCGCCCACTGCCAGGTTGGGCGCGGCGATGGGGCACAGGTGCAGCACGCCGCATTGCCCCACCAGGGTGCCCGCGCCCTTGAGCGCCAGCACCTGCGGGTGCGTCTGCGTGAAGCGGCGGGCCGCGGCGGGTCTGTCGGCCTGCAGCCCGCCCATGCCCATGCCCAGAATGCGCGCCATTTCGCCGGGGTGCGGCGTAAGCACGGCGTTCTTGGGCAGTTCGGCCATGAGCTTGGGGTTTTGGGCCAGGTGGAACAGGGCGTCGGCGTCGATGACGCAGGGCGGCGCCCAGGCCTTGCTCAGGTCGACGCTGAAGTGCTGGACAAAGGCCTTGGCAAAGGCGGCCAGAAAGTCCGCCGCGCCCTGGCCGCGGCCCAGCCCGGGGCCGATGACCACCGCGTCGAAGCGGCTCAGATGGGGCAGCAGCTCCTCCAGGCAGTCCGGCGACCAGTGCGCGCCCTTGCCCAGCGGCAGGGCCATGAGGTCCGGCATGCCGGCCTTGACCTCGGCCAAAACCCCGCGCGGGCAGGCGATGGTCACGAGCCCGGCTCCGGCGCGCAGCGCGCCCAGGCCGCACAGCTGCGCGGCGCCGGTCAGGCCCTCGCACCCGCCGATGACGAGCACGTGCCCGGCCTTGCCCTTGTGCAGATCCGCCGCCGGGGCCTTCAAAAGCTCGTACAGGCCGTCGGTCATGAGGAACTGGCCCGAGGGCGCGGCCACGGTGGCGGCGCGTGGCAGGCCGATGCTGCGGATTTCCAGCGCGCCCACGTAGGGCGCGGCCTGGGGCATGGCGCTGCCCAGCTTGGGCGCGTGGAAGGCCACGGTGAGGTCTGCGCGCACGGCCACGGGCTTGGGCAGGCCGGTGGTGCCGCACAGGCCGGAGGGGATGTCGAGCGCCAGGACGAAGGCTTCTTCCGCAAGTTTGTTCATGGCCGTGACGCAGGCCGCGGCCACGGGCGAAAGCTCGCCGCTGAAGCCGGTGCCGAGCAGACCGTCAACCAGCACGTCCGGGCGGTCCAGGGCGGCCAGCGTTCTTTCGGCGCGGTCCAGGGGCATGTGCCTAAAGGCGACGCCAGCCCGGGCGGCCAGGTCCAGGTGATACTTGGCACCGGCGCGGTAGGCGCTCTTGGGCTTGGTGTGCAGAACAAGGGGGATGGCGCCTTCGTCCAGCAGCCTGCGCGCCACGACAAAGGCGTCGCCGCCGTTGTTGCCGCCGCCGGCCACCAGCAGCACCTGTGCGCCTTCCAAGGGGCCGAACTCCTCAAGAAGCGCGGCCAGAGCCGCGGCTCCGGCGTTTTCCATGAGCAGTTCGGCGCCGAGGCCGAAGTCTTTGATGGCGGCTTGATCCCAAGCGGCCATTTCTGCGGGGGTGGGCAAAGGCTCGAACATGCGTCCTCCTTGGAGGCGTTGCGGCGTAACCGCAAACAGGACCGTTAATGGGCCTTACAGGGGGGAGCCCTCCAAAATGACCACAGCGGCGGCCACGTCGCGGCCGTGGGTCAGCGAAAGATGCAGGCTGGTGGCGCCCATGGCGTCGGCCAGTTCGCGCGCGCGGCCGGTAAGCAGCAGGGCCGGCGCGCCGGAGGCCAGGGAGCGCACCTCGATGTTGTGCATGGTGACGCCGTGCGCGAAGCCGGTGCCCAGGGCCTTGGCGCAGGCCTCCTTGGCGGCGAAGCGCGCGGCAACGTACGCCTCGGCGTTCGTTTCGGGCATGGCCTCGGCCTCGGCCCGGGTGAGCACGCGGCTGACGAAGCGCGCGCCGAAGCGCGCCAAGCTCTCGCGGATGCGGCCAAGCTCCGCCACGTCGAGTCCCAGGCCCAGAATCACCGCGTTCCCTTTAGTCCGCGAAGCCGCGGACGATATCGGACATTTCCCTGGTGGCCTGGCGCAGGCCGACATAGACGGCGCGCGCCATGATGCTGTGGCCGATGGAGTATTCGTTGATGCCGGAGACCTTGGCGAAGGGCAGCACGTTCACGTAGCCCAGGCCGTGGCCCAGGTTCACCTTGAGGCCCAGGTCCTGGGCGTAGCGTATGCCGGCCAGGATCTTGTCCAGCTCGTCCTGGCGGGCGGCCGGGGTTTTGGCGTTGGCGTAGTGCCCGGTGTGGATCTCGATGTACTGCGCGCCGGTTTGGCTGGCGGCCAAGATCTGCGCCGGATCGGCGTCTATGAACAGGCTGGCCTGGATGTCGCGCTCGAGCAGCGGGGCCAGAAAGACCTGCAGCTCGCCCTCGCGGCCAACGCAGTTGAGCCCGCCCTCGGTGGTGAGCTCCTGGCGCTTTTCGGGCACAAGGCACACGCTGTCCGGGCCGATGGTCAGCGCGATCTGCTGCATCTCGCCGGTGGCGGCCATTTCCAGGTTCAGCTTGGTGTTCACGGTGCGGCGCAGAATCTCCACGTCGCGGTCCTGAATGTGCCGGCGGTCCTCGCGCAGGTGCACGATGATGCCTGCCGCGCCGCCCAGCTCGGCCTCGTGGGCGCCGAGGACAGGATCGGGCTCCTGGCCCAAACGGGCCTGACGCAGGGTGGCCACATGGTCCACGTTGACGCAGAGAAGGGGCATGTCTACCTCCAGGCTGAATGATTCTTCAGGATTTGTACGCTTTCCGTGCATCAAAGGCAACTGCGCCAAGCCGTCTAAACGGCCCTGCGCGTTGACATCGTCACGCCGGGAAGGTACCCCCATGCCGTCGAAGAGCACAGTTAAACACCCCCCAGCAGGAGCCTGTTCATGAACGTCTGCATCGTCGGCACCGGATACGTCGGCCTGGTCACGGCCGCCTGCCTTTCTGAGATGGGCAACCACGTGCGCTGCGTGGACAAGAGCGAAAAGGTCGTGAACACCCTGCGCGCCGGACGCATCCATATTTTTGAGCCGGGCCTTGAGGAACTGGTGCGCCGCAACACGGCCGAGGGCCGCCTGAGCTTCACCGCCAGCCTTGAGGAAGGCCTTTCCTTCGACGGCGACGGCGCGGAGTTCGCCTTTATCTGCGTGGGCACGCCCTCCGGCGAGGACGGCGTGTGCGACCTGGGCTTCGTGGACGCCGTGGCCGAGGAGATCGGCCGCACCGCCACCCGCCCGCTCATCGTGGTGGACAAGTCCACCGTGCCCGTGGGCACCGCCGACCGCGTGCGCGGCATCATCGACCGGGAGCTGGCCGCGCGCGGCCTGAGCCTGGACGTGGACGTGGTGAGCAACCCGGAATTTTTGAAAGAGGGCGACGCGGTGAAGGACTTCATGAAGCCCGACCGCGTCATCGTGGGCACTGAGAACGCCAAGAGCGCGGAAATGCTCAAGGCGCTCTACGCACCCTTTGCGCGCAGCCGCGAAAAGCTCATCATCATGGGCGTGCGCAGCGCGGAAATGACCAAGTACGCGGCCAACTGCATGCTCGCCACCAAGATCAGCTTCATCAACGAGGTGGCCAACATATGCGAGCGCGTGGGCGCCGATGTCTCCGAGGTGCGCATCGGCATCGGCAGCGACCACCGCATCGGCTACGATTTCATCTACCCCGGCGTGGGCTACGGCGGCTCGTGCTTTCCCAAGGACGTGAAGGCCTTTTTGGCCACCGCGCGCGACGCCGGGTACGAGGCCGGGCTCATCGACGCCGTGGACCAGGTGAACAACCGCCAAAAGCTGGTGCTGGCCGACAAGATCGTGAAGCATTTCGAGCCGCTGGGCGGCGTGAAGGGCAAGACCCTGGCCCTGTGGGGCCTGGCCTTCAAGGCCAATACCGACGATATCCGCGAGGCCCCGGCCCTGGCCATCATCCGCGAGCTGACCGGGCTTGGCATGCGCGTGCGCGCCTTTGATCCCGTGGCCGCGGAGCGCGCCCGTGCCGAACTGGCCGACATGCCCCTGGCCGAGATCGCGCCCGGCCAGTACGAGGCCCTGGAAGGCGCGGACGCCCTGGCCGTGGTGACGGACTGGAACCAGTTCCGCAACCCGGACTTCTCGGGCATGGCGCGCAAGCTTGCGGCCAAGGTGATCTTCGACGGCCGCAACCTCTACCAGCCGGAGCTGCTGGCCCGCTTCGGTCTCAAGCTGTACGGCATCGGCCGCTAGCCCCGGCGCGGTTCATTTTGAAGCTCAGGAGCCGGCGCAGCCATTTGCGTCGGCTCCTTTTTTTGCGCCTAGAACCGGTCCCTGTGCACGCGCTCGGGCCGGTAGCGGTCCTCGCGCTGTTTTTCCTCGGCCGGGTGGCCCACGGGGATGAAGGAGTGGGGGATGACGCCGGCTGGCGCGCCGAACAGTTTGGCGAAGCCCTCCACGCGGTCCTGGGTGGGGTAGACGCCGGTCCATACCGCGCCAAGCCCCATGCCGTGGGCGGCAAGCAGCAGGTTCTGCACCGCGGCCGCGCAGTCGATGACCCAATAGCCCGCGTATTTCTCCGCGCGGGTGTCGCCGCAGACCAGAACGCCCAGCGGCGCCCTGGGGGCCATAGCGGCGTAAGGATTGAGCCGGGCCACGGCCTCCAGCATCGCCTTGTCCCGCACCACCACGAACTGCCAGGGCTGCTGGTTGCCGGCGCTGGGCGCGGCCATGGCCGCCGTGAGCAGGGCGGTCGCTTGCGCCTCGGTCACGGGCTCGTCGGTGAACTTGCGGATGCTGCGGCGGGTGAGGATGGCATCGGAAACGTTCATGCGGACCTCCTCGGTATGGGTTGCGAAGCCGGGGTGCAACGCCCGGACATGAGGAATGATATCGCCGCGCGGCAAGAAAGGCAAAGCATGTGCAGGTTGACCTGCCGCGCAATGGCGGGTAGTGGCTTGTGGTCCGGCTTAACCGGGATTCCGAATTTTCAGGAGCATCCGCCCATGCGCAAACCGACCATTGGACTCAGCCTCGAAGGACTGCCGTCCATCGGCCTCATCGCTTTCGCCACCCTGGTGTTCGCCGCCATGGGCTGGTGGCTTCTGGCCCTCATCCTCTTTGTGGCCACCGGCTTTGTGGTGCATTTCTTCCGCGACCCCGAACGCGTGGCCCCGGAGGATCTGGACGCCGTGGTTTCCCCGGCGGACGGCCGCGTGGTCAAGGTGGACTTCGCCCCGGACCCCGTCTCCGGGCAGGTCCGCCAAGTGGTCTGCGTGTTCATGAGCGTTGTGGACGTGCACGTGAACCGCGCCCCGGTCGAGGGCAGCGTGGAGCTCATCCGCTACATTCCCGGCAAGTTCTTCAACGCCAGCCTGGACAAGGCCAGCACGGACAACGAGCGCAACATCGTGGTCATGGGCCGCGGGGCCGACCGCTTCACCATCGTGCAGATCGCCGGTTTGATCGCGCGGCGCATTGTCTGCTGGGCGGAGCCGGGCGACATTCTGCGCCGGGGCGAACGCTTCGGGCTTATCAAGTTCGGCTCCAGAGTTGACCTCTACCTTCCGGATGACTATGCTGTGAAGGTGTACGTGGGCGAAACCGTCCGCGCGGGCGAGACAGCCCTCGCTGTCCGCAAATAATTACCGGAGAATCCGGGAGTCCAAATGTCGAAGGAAAAGGCTCTGCCCCGCCACAAAGGCGTGTACATCCTGCCGAATCTCTTCACCACGGCGAGCCTGTTCTTGGGTTTTCTGGGGATGATCTGGTCCATTGAGGGCCGGTTTGAGTACACGGCGCTGTGCATTTTGGGCTCGTGCCTCTTCGACGGCCTGGATGGCAAGGTGGCCCGGCTCACCAACACCACCAGCGAATTCGGCGTGCAGTTCGACTCCCTGGCCGACCTCGTGGCCTTCGGCGCCACGCCGGGGCTCATGATGTACCAGTGGCAGCTCTCCGAGTTCGGCACCTTGGGACTCATGGCCTCCTTCCTGCTCGTGGCCTGCGGCGCCTTGCGCCTGGCCCGGTTCAACGTGCAGGCCGCCGTCACCAGCAAAAAGTTCTTCATCGGCCTGCCCATTCCGGCCCAGGCCAGCACCTTGGCCTCCCTCGTGCTCTTCGCGCCGAACCTGCCCGAGGCCTGGCTTGCGGACGTGCTGCCCGTGGCGAGCCTGGTGCTCGTGTACGTGCTCTCCTTCCTCATGGTGAGCACCATGCGCTACGCCTCGTTCAAAGAGTACGGGTTCATCAAGGCCCACCCCTTCAGCTCCATGGTCACGGTCATTCTGCTCTTCGTCATGGTGGCCTCGCGCCCCAAGATGCTGGGCTTCCTCTTCTTCATGGGCTACCTCATCAGCGGCCCCATCTACACCCTGTTCATCCTATCTCCCCGCAGCTCCAAGCTCCTACGAGAGTCCCAGAAGGAACCCTCGTAAGCCGAGACCCCCTGTTTTCCCACATTCGGCTGTAGGAGCTTCCCTCTGGGACGTGCCCGTTGCGGGCAATCGCCCGTATTCTGTCATTTTGACATTCTTGCAAGCATTCTGCGAACCGTATACGCTCATACATCTTCTCAGGAGGAATTATGTCCGATCGCGTGTATATTTTCGACACCACGCTCCGCGATGGGGAACAGTCCCCCGGGGCCACCATGAGCCTTGAGGAAAAACTCAGCCTCGCCAGCCAGTTGGAAGCTCTCGGAGTGGACATCATCGAGGCCGGGTTCCCCGCCGCCAGCCAGGGCGACTTCGAAGCCGTCAAAGCCATCGCCGGCGCGGTCAAGAAGATCCAGGTCGCCGCGCTGTGCCGCGCCCTCACCAAGGACATCGACCGCGGCTGGGAGGCCATCAAGGACGCGACGCATCCGCGCATCCACACCTTCCTCGCCACCAGCGAAATCCACATGGCGCACAAGCTGCGCAAGACCCGCGAAGAAGTGCTGGCCATGGCCGAGGCGGCCGTGAAGCATGCCGCGAGCCTGACGCCCAATGTGGAGTTCTCGGCCGAGGACGCCTCCCGCTCGGACTGGGAGTTTTTGGCCACGGTGTGCGAGACCGTCATCCGCGCCGGCGCCACGACCGTGAACATCCCCGACACCGTGGGCTACGCCCAGCCCTTCGAGTTCGGCGAGCTCATCGCCTACCTTTTGAAGAACGTGCCCAACGCCAAGGACGCCGTGTTCAGCGTGCACTGCCACAACGACCTGGGCCTGGCCGTGGCCAACAGCCTGTCGGCCATCCGCGCCGGGGCGAGGCAGGCCGAGGTGACCTTGTGCGGCATCGGCGAACGCGCGGGCAACGCCTCCCTTGAGGAACTCGTCATGGCCCTGCACACCCGCCACGAGCTGTACAAAGTGGACTGCGGCGTCAAAACCCAGCAGCTCTATCCGTCCTGCCGCCGCCTGGCGCAGATCATCGGCCAGCCCATTCCGCCGTACAAGGCCATTGTGGGCACCAACTCCTTTGCGCACGAGTCCGGCATCCACCAGGACGGCATGCTCAAGAATCCGCTCACCTACGAGATCATGACGCCCGAATCCGTGGGCCGCAAGGGCACGGAGATGGTCATCGGCAAGCATTCCGGCAGCCACGCCATCAAGGCCAAGCTTGTGGAGCTGGGATACCAGCTCGACGAGAAGCAGCTGGCCACGGTCTTTGCCGCCGTGAAGGAGCTTGCGGACAAGAAGGAGCGCGTGTTCGACGAGGATGTCGAGGCCCTTGTGCTGGAGAAAGTTTACCGCCGCCGCGACAAGTACCGCCTGAAGGACATGAGCGTGTTCTCCGGCACCCATGGCGTGCCGCCCCACGCGGCCATGGTGCTTGAGGTGCTGGACGGCGAGAAGGTCGTGGAGGAGAAGCGCAATTCCTCCTTCGGCGAAGGTCCCGTGGACGCCCTGTTCAAGTGCATTGGCGAGATGGTGGGCTTTGCTCCCGCCCTTGACCGCTTCCAGATAAATGCCGTCACCGGCGGCACCGACGCCCAGGCGACGGTGACCGTGCGCATTGCGCATGGGCCGAAAACCTCCGTGGGCCGTGGCACCAACGAGGACATTCTCGTGGCCAGCGCGATGGCTTTTATCAACGCGCTCAACCGTTTGGAGAAAATGATCGAGGAGAAAAGCGAATGTCCCACACTTTAGCCGAAAAAATCCTGCAGGCGCACACGGATGAGGAAATCTCCGGCGCCGGGCAGATCGTCAACTGCCGCCTGTCGCTGGTGCTGGCCAACGACATCACCGCTCCTTTGGCCATCAAGAGCTTCAAGGCCATGGGCGCCACCAAGGTGTTCGACAAGGACAAGGTCGCGCTCGTGTGCGACCACTTCACGCCGAACAAGGACATCGACTCCGCCGAGCAGGTGAAGGTGGTGCGCGAGTTTGCGCGCGAGATGGGCGTGACGCACTACTACGAGGGCGGCAACGTGGGCGTGGAGCACGCGCTTCTGCCCGAACTCGGCCTCGTGGGCCCCGGCGACGTGGTCATCGGCGCGGACAGCCACACCTGCACCTACGGCGGCCTGGGCGCCTTCGCCACGGGCATGGGCTCCACGGACATCGCCGGGGGCATGGCCCTGGGCGAAACCTGGTTCAAGGTGCCGCCCACCATCCGCGTGGCTTTTGAAGGCAAGCTGGAGCCCTTTGTCGGCGCCAAGGATTTGATCCTGCACCTCATCGGCAAGATCGGCGTTTCCGGCGCGCTGTACCGGGCGCTGGAGTTCTGCGGACCGGTCATCGACGCCCTGTCCATCGAGGGCCGCATGACCATGGCCAACATGGCCATTGAGGCCGGCGGCAAGGCCGGGCTGTTCCCCGTGGACGAAAAGACCCTGACCTACTGCAAGGCCGCGGGCCGCAAGGGCGACAAGCTCCTCAAGGCCGACGCGGGCGCCGTGTACGAGCAGGACCTGACCCTTTCCGTGGCCGGCATGAGCCCGCAGGTGGCCTGCCCGCACCTGCCGGAAAACGTCCGCTCCGTGGACGAGCTGGGCGACCTGCGCGTGGACCAGGCGGTCATCGGCTCCTGCACCAACGGACGCATCGAGGACCTGCGCGAGGCCGCGGCCATTCTGAAGGGCCGCAAGGTGAACAAGAACGTGCGCTGCATCGTGCTGCCCGCCACGCCGAAAATCTGGCGGCAGGCCATGGACGAAGGCCTCTTCGCCACCTTCATGGACGCGGGCGCCATTGTGGGGCCTCCCACCTGCGGCCCCTGCCTGGGCGGACACATGGGCATTTTGGCCGGTGGCGAGCGCTGCATCTCCACCACCAACCGCAACTTCCGCGGCCGCATGGGCAGCCTGGAGAGCGAGGTCTATCTGGCCAGCCCGGCGGTCGCCGCCGCCAGCGCCGTGGCCGGGGTCATCATGAACCCCGCGAAGCTGTAACAGCCCGATAGCACACGAACTTCCGCCGGTGCTTCCGGCGTTACCCGAAGGAGAGAATTATGCTGGTCAACGGCAATGCGCACAAGGTCGGGGCGCACATCGACACCGACGCCATCATCCCGGCCCGGTTCCTGGTGACCACCGACGCCAAGCTGCTGGGATCGAACTGCATGGAAGGCCTTGAGCCCGGCTGGGTCAAGCGCGTCCAGCCCAACGACATCATGGTGGCCGAGGAGAACTTCGGCTGCGGCTCCAGCCGCGAGCACGCGCCCATCGCCATTCTTGGCGCGGGCATTCCCGTGGTGGTGGCCAAAAGCTTCGCCCGCATCTTCTACCGCAACGGCTTCAACATGGGCCTGGTGCTGCTCGAGGTCGGCGACGACATCGAGAAGCTGCACAACGGCGACAAGCTTGAGGTGGACACCGAGGCCGGGCAGATCAAGAACCTGACCACGGGCGAGACCATCATCTGCGCCAAGGTGCCCCCGTTCATGCAGGAGCTGCTGGACGCGGGCGGACTGGTGCCCTACGTCAAAAAACGCCTCGCGGCGCAGCAGTAAGGAGCGGCAAGCAATGAAAATCTGTGTCATGCCCGGCGACGGCATCGGCCGCGAAATTGTCGCCCAGGCCCTGCGCGTGCTGGATAAGGTGACCGAGAAGTTCGGCACCGCGTTCGAGATCGAGGAAGCGCTCATCGGCGGCTGCGCCATCGACGCCACGGGCGGCCCCTTGCCGGAAGCCACGGTGAAGCTGTGCCAGGCGGCCGACGCCGTGCTGCTGGGCGCCGTGGGCGGCCCCAAGTGGGACACCATCGACCCGGCCATACGCCCGGAGCGCGGGCTGCTCGGCATCCGCAAGGCTTTGGGGCTCTTCGCCAACCTGCGCCCGGCCAGCCTGTTCCAGGAACTCAAGCAGGCCTGCTACCTGCGCCCGGACATCGTGGCCAAGGGCATCGACCTCTTGGTGGTGCGCGAGCTGACCGGCGGCGCGTACTTCGGCACGCCCAAGGGCATCGAAGTGCGCGACGGCGAGCGCGTGGGCTTCAACAACATGATCTACAGCGAGCATGAGATCCGCCGCATCGCCAAGGTCGGGTTCGAGGCGGCCATGAAGCGCCGCAAGAAGCTGTGCAGCGTGGACAAGGCCAATGTGCTCGATGTCTCCCGCCTGTGGCGCGAGATCGTGCTCGAAGTGGCCAAGGACTACCCCGAGGTGGAGCTTTCGCACCTGTACGTGGACAACGCGGCCATGCAGCTGGTGCGCGACCCGTCCCAGTTCGACGTCATCGTCACCGAGAACCTTTTCGGCGACATCCTGTCGGACGAGGCCAGCGTCATCACCGGGTCCATCGGCATGCTGCCCTCGGCCAGCGTGGGCGAAAAGAACCCCGGCATCTTCGAGCCCATCCACGGCTCCGCGCCGGACATCGCCGGGCAGGACAAGGCCAACCCGCTGGCCACCATCCTCTCCGTGGCCATGCTGCTGCGCTACAGCTCGACAGAGAAGACTGGCGACATGGCCGAGCAGGCGTCCCTCATCGAGGGCGCGGTGCAGAAGACTCTCGCCCAGGGCTTCCGCACCGGCGACATCCGCGAGGAAGGCTGCAAGCTCATCGGCTGCAAGGCCATGGGCGACGCCGTTCTGGCGAACATGTAGTCCGCTTGCATTGACGCGATCACAGGGGGGCCGGGCGACCGGTCCCCTTTTTTTGCGCGGAGGGGAGGCATCGGCCCGCAAAGGATGAGGAGAGAGGGGGGGCCGCCTTGTCATTCGTCCTTTGCAACGATCATTCACTCTAGGCGTTCACTCCAGGCGTTTGCATCCATCGATCGCAGCAAATGCTCACACCAGGCATTTGCCCGAAGCACCCGCCCGGCGTTTATGTTCAGCGTTTGCGCCCATCCGTCGTGTCTGTGTTTCATCGGCCGGAGGAGAGCAAGGAACGGTTGAGGATGCGGCGAGGGCTCACCGCGCCCGCTGCCCCGCTACCAGGCAAAGGGCTCCTTTTCGCGGAATTCGAAAAGATACGGGAAGGCCGGCTCCTTGATGCGCTCCACGCTTTCCGCCTGGATGCGGAAACCGGGATTGTTGAAGGCAAGTGACGGCGGTTCGCCCTTGGGCGCAAGCTGCAGCAGCTCCTTCAGCGCGGCCTTGTCCGCCTTGGGGTCGGGCTTCGCCTGATGCTTCGTCACAGGTCCTGTCCCGGCCTGCGGCCCACCTTGTGACGCTGCCATGGGTTCGCCAAGGGGAGCCGTCAAAGGCTCCAGATGGCCGAAGATCTCCACCCAATCGCCGGACTGGACGCCGGAGAGCGCGCCGTCCACACCGCCGGCGAAGAAGCGCAGCTCCAGGCTGTCGGCCAGGCAGCAGACCACGGCCGTGCGCCGCAGCAGCACCAGGCCGCGCGCGTTCAGCTCCGGCGTGCGCAACACCTGGGCGCGCAAGGCGAAGTGCGGCGGGTAGTCTTTGCGCTTCTTGTCGAGCATGATGTACAGCTCGGCCAGGTTCAGGCGCACGTAGGCCGTGCCGTTTTTCACCGGATGCAGGTCCACGGGCGCTTCGGGCTCGGGCGTCTGCACGGCGTCGGCTTCCGGCGCGGGGTCAAAGGCTCCGGGCGCGGGCTCCTGCGCGGCTTGCCGCCAAGACGCGGCAGCCAGGGCGAGAAATCCCAGCAGCGTCGCCTGCCGCAGCAGCCGTCCAAGACTGGCGCGTCCCGCGCGCGGGGCAAACACCAGCGCCAGCCCGGCCACGCACAAAAGCGCTCCCGCAGCCAAGGTGAGGTGGCTGAACTTCGGGTTCAGGAAGTACCAGTACAGGTTCGAGCGGGCCAGCGCGGCCATGAATCCGCCCAGGCCGAGCAGGCACAGGCCGTCGAGGCGGTCCGCCAGCCCTGCGGCAAAGCCGCTGCGATCCTTGTGCGGCAGCGTGTTGAGGACGCTCATTTGAGCACCCCCGTAAGCCCAAGGCTCATGGTGAGCGCAAAGACCGCCAGCGCCGGAACCAGTATGACCACCAGGGCGGGGCGGCGCTTGAACACCGTCAGGAAGGCGGGCAGGAGCTTGAGGTCCAGCATGGGCCCCAGGGCCAGAAAGGCCAGCAGCGCCGGGCGCGGAAACATGGAAAGGCTTGCGGCCACAAAGGCGTCGGCCTCGGAGCAGATGCTGATGAGCACGGCGAGGAGCATCATGGCGGGCACGGCCAGCCAGAGCTTGGTCGACACCAGGCCCAGCCACTCCTGCGGCATGTAGGTTTTGAACAGCCCGGCGGCCAGCGCGCCGATGATGAGGAACAGCGCCATGTCCAGAAACTCGCGGCCTGTCAGGCGCAGCACGTCGAGCAGCCCCTGGAGCGGCGCGGGCCGCGTGTGGCTGCCGTGATCGTGGCCGCAGCCGCAGCCCGCAGCGTGGGCCGTATCAGCACCTGCCATGTCGAGGGTGGGGCGCAGCAGCTCGCCGCCCTTGGCCGAGCCCAGAATCCAGGCCACGGCGGCGGCAGGGACCATGACCAGCGCCGCCCGCCAGGCCACCATGCGCCAGTCGCCCTGAAAGGCCACCCAGGTGGCGGCCAGGCACACGGGATTCACCACCGGAGCCGCGAGCATGAAGGAGATGGCCGCGCCGGGCGGTACGCCTTTTCGCAGCAGCCTGCGCGTCACGGGCACCACGCCGCATTCGCAGGTGGGCAGGACGAGCCCGGCCACGAGACCGAGGCCGATCTGCGCGCCAAGGCCGCGCCGGGCCAGGCGCGCCAGCGCGCCATCGCCCACGTAGACGGCCAGGACGGCGGAGAGCAGCGAGCCCAGGAGCAGAAAGGGCGCGGCCTCCAGCACTATGGAGGTGACGATGGCTGAAAAGATGGCGAAGGCGCTCTGGTCCATGTGTTCCTTTCGGGCAGCCGGTTCGATTGCCTGTTCGATCGCCGGACTGATTTGCCAAGTTGATTTGGCGGTGCGGGCTTGACAGCCGTGCAACTATGTTGCAAATCACGATGCAACAGAGTTGCACCGCCTGGGGTGTAGCTGAAACCTGGAGCGTCCGCAATGAGAAAAATGTCTTGGATTTTTTGTGCGCTTTTGCTGGCTTGCGCCATGCCTGGTTTGGCCTTTGCCGGAAAAATGCAGGTGGCTGTCGGGGTTGCCCCAGTGCAGCACTTTGCCAAAAAGATCGGCGGCGATCTCATTCAGACCATCGTGCTGGTGCCCGCCGGAGCCGACGCCCACACCTACGAGCCCAAGCCCTCGCAAATGCGCGCCATCGCCTCCGCCTCGGTGTATCTGTCCACGGGGCTGGAGTTCGAGGAAGCCTGGGAGCCGCGGCTCAAGGGCGCCAACGCGCGCATGGTCTTTGTGCACACCGATGCGGGGCTGAAGAAGCTGCCCATGCCCGAGCACCACGAGGAGCATCATAAGGCCGCGGCCAGCGCCAAGGGACACCATGAAGAGGACGAGATGGACCCGCATGTTTGGGTGGCCCCCTCGCAGGTGCGGCAAATGGTCGTGCACATCGCCGACGCCTTCGCCAAGGCCGACCCGGCCCACGCCAAGGTCTACGCCGCCAACCTCGCAGCCTACCTGAAGGAGATCGACGCGCTGGACGCCCAGCTCAAGGGCCTGTTCTCCGGCATCCCGGCGGACAAGCGCACCTTCCTGGTGTTCCACCCCGCCTGGGGCTACCTTGCGCGCGACTACGGCCTGACCCAGTCGGCCATCGAGTTCGAGGGCAAGGAGCCTTCGCCCAAGCGCCTTGCCGCCATAGTGAGCCAGTCCAAGGCCAAGAACATCAAGGCCGTGTTCGTGCAGCCGCAGATGAGCCAGCGCACGGCCTCGACCATCGCCCAGGCCATCGGCGCGCGATTGATCGTGGCCGACCCCCTGGCCGAGAACTGGGAAGCCAACCTCCTCAATGTTGCCAAGAGCTTCCGGCAGGCGTTACAGTAGCCGCCAGGGAGAACGCTTGTCGATGAACGCAACGCAGATGCTGACGCAGGGCGGGCTGGCCGCCACGGCCAAGCGGGTGCTGGTGGTGCAGGCCCTTGCCGGGGCCGCGCGGCCGGTGACACCGCAGGAGCTCTTGGAGCCGCTGGGCGCGCAGATGAACCGCGTGACCCTGTACCGCATCCTCGACCTCCTGGTTGCGCACCACGTGGCCACCCGGCACAACGCCGGGGAGCGGGCCTTCCGCTACTGCCTGCGCACCGGGCCCACCGGGCACGCGCACTTCACCTGCTCGCGCTGCGGGCACACGGAGTGCCTGGATTCCCATGCGTTGGACGTGGGCCTGTCCGAACTGCTGGCCCGGCTGCCCATGCGCGTGGACTCGGCGGAGATCCGTTTCGGCGGGGTCTGCCAGGAGTGCCTGGGGCACTGAGCCCCGCCGCCGCTTGAAATGACAACGGCCCGGCCCGGAGTATCGCTCCAGGCCGGGCCGTTTCTTGCGTGGGCAAGGGCGCGCTGCGCTAGACCTTGACCTCGTAGCCCAGCTGCACCAGGTCGGCGCGCTGGCCGCCCCGGATGCCGAAGTTCTCGCGCGGCTGGTCGACGATGCGGATGAACACGTCGTTCTTGCTCACGCCAAGGGTCGCCAGGGCCGCCACGATGGCCGCGTACAGCTGGCCTTTGGTCTCGGCCGTGCGCCCGGCAAAGAGCGCAATCTCCACCAGCACGTATTTGTCGGATGTGCCCTCCGGCAGCAGCCACTCGTCCGGGCCATGCACGCCAAGGCGCAGGTTGCGGTCGTGCGGGGGCAGGCCGAGGGTCGTCGTGATGGCCGTCTGCACGGCCGTCATGAGCGAGCGCTTTTCGGCGGCGCTGCGGCCCTTGAGGATGCTCACCAGGGTGACGGGCATGGGCGGCTCCTACAGCTTCGGCTGGCCCGTGGCGGGCACGTGCTTTTCCAGCACGTTGGCCAGTTGGAGCATCTTGGCCTCGTCAAAGGCGCGGCCGGTTATCTGCAACCCCACGGGCATGTTCGTCTCGCGGCCAAGGCCCACGGGCATGCTCATGCCCGGCAGGCCCGCCAGGTTGGTGCTGATGGTGAAGATGTCCATGAGGTACATCTGCAAGGGGTCGCTGGTCATGGCGCCCACCTTGAAGGCCGTGGTGGGGCACACCGGCCCGCAGAGCACGTCGCACTGGGCCAGGGCGGCCTCGAAGTCCTGCCGGATGAGGCGGCGCACCTGCGCGGCCTTGCGGTAGTAGGCGTCGTAATAGCCGGAGGAGAGCACGTAGGTGCCCAGGATGATGCGCCGCTGCACCTCGTCGCCAAAGCCGTTGGAGCGGCTCTTCACGTACATGTCGATGAGGCTTTCGGCGTCCTTGTCCCTGTAGCCGTACCGCACGCCGTCGAAGCGGGCGAGGTTGGAGCTCGCCTCGGCCGTGGCGATGATGTAATATGTGGCGATGGCGTACTGCGAAAGCTTCAGGTTCACGGGCACGGTCTTCGCGCCCAGGGACTCGGCCAGCTTGATCGCCGCGGCGCAGGTCTCGGCGACCTCGGGCGAAAGGCCCTCGCCCCAGTACTCGGCGGGCAGGCCGATGGTCAGGCCGCGCAGATCCGTGCGCTGCGCAAGGGCGCCGACATAGTCGGGCACGGGCGTGGCCACGGACGTGGAGTCCTTGTCGTCGTGCCCGGCGATGACCGCCAGGATGCGCGCGGCGTCCTCCACAGTGCGGGCCATGGGCCCGATCTGGTCGAGGGAGGAGCCGTAGGCCACCATGCCGAAGCGCGACACGCGGCCATAGGTGGGCTTGAGCCCCACGATGCCGCAGAAGCTGGCAGGCAGGCGGACGGAGCCGCCGGTGTCGGTGCCGAGCGCGCCGTAAGCTTGGCATGCCGCCACGGTAGCGCCGGAGCCGCCGCTGGAGCCGCCGGGCACGCGCTCAAGATCCCAGGGGTTCCTGGTGGCGAAGTACGCCGAATTCTCGGTGGTGGAGCCCATGGCGAACTCGTCCATGTTGGCCTTGCCCAAAAGCACCGCTCCGGCGTCCTTGAGCCGGGCCACGGCGGTTGCGTCGTACACGGGGCGGAAGTTCTCCAAAATCTTGGAGCCGCAGGTGGTGGGAGCACCCTTGACGGCGAGCACGTCCTTGATGACCAGCGGCACGCCCCACAGGGGCTTGGCGGGGTCGGGGCCGGCGGCGTCCAGGGTTTTGGCCAGGGCGCGCGCTTCCTCGGCCTGCAGGGAGAGCAGGGCCTTGACCTTGGGCTCGGTGGCGTCGATGCGGGCAAGGGCCGACTCGGTGACCTCGGCGGCGCTGACGGTCTTGTCCGCAAGCTTGGCGCGGATCTCGGAAAGGGAAAGGGTCGAAAGTTCTGGCATGGCTCGTTTCCGTGGCGGGGAGGTTAAACGATGCGCGGCACGATGAAGAAGGCGCCGTCGGTCTCTGGGGCGTTTTTCAGAATGTCCTCGCGGGCGTAGTCCTTCTTGACCACGTCCTCGCGCATGACGCTCACCTGATCGACCGGGGTGTACATGGGCTCCACGCTGGCGGTGTCGAGCTCGGCCAGCTTGTCCATGTAGCCCAGAATATCGCCCAGCTGGGCGGCGTACTGGTCCAGCTTGTCCTGGCTCAGGTCCAGCCTTGCCAGGCGGGCCACCTTGGCCACTTCCTCGGAACTGATCTTCATTGCTGCTCCTTAATTCTGCGCGTCGCGGGTAAGGCTTCCGGTCGCGCCGCTCTTCTTGTTCTTTTGAATTTCGCGCGCGGTGCCGATGCGCTTTTCGCGGCGGTCCTTGGCCTTCTGGATGCTCTCGCGCATGGTGGCGGTGTCCACCAGGGCCTTGCCCTCCTTGCGGGGGGTGAAGACATACAGCTTCTGGCGGGCGTGGCCGTCGGCGCTCCAAACGATGGGAGCCATGCTGTAGTCCAGGTCCTTCAAGGCCGCAAGGCGCGCGTTGACCTCGGCCGGATTCCAGTCCGCGCCAAGGTTCAGGCGCGAGGCCAGGCGCACGAAATCATAGCCGATGGCCACCCAGATGTCGGCCTGGCCCAGGGACTGCTCGTCGAGCACGGCCTGCAGGGCGCGGCCGCCGTTGGTCTCCGGCCACCAGGCGCCGGGGCAGGCGGCGTGCTGGAAGTACGTGTCGTCGATGTCCTTGGCGTTGTCCAGCCCGACGCTCCAGAGGTCGGACCCCAGGAAGAGCAGGTGCTGACCCTCAAAGAAGTAGAAGTTGGAGGCGAGCATCTCGGCCTGGGTCCAGTCCTCGGGCATGAACACGGCCCCGAATTCCGGCATGGGCAGCGGCGTGTTCTTGTTGTGGCGGAAGCCGTCCGGCACGCGCAGCAGGTGGCTGACGCTCTGCATCCAGCGCGGGTGGTCGTCCGGCGGGTAGGTCTCGTTCGCGGCCACGCGCAGTCCGCGCGCCTTGGCTTCGCTCTGGAACACCTCGGCCATGCGCTGGCCGTAGCGGTTTCTTGGGGCCAGCACGGCAACGGAGCGGATGCCCAGGCCGTCGGCCGTGAGGTCGAGCAGGGCACGGGCCTGGTCCTGCAGGCTGGGGTAGAAGCGCCAGGCCTGCTTGCCTTCCTGGATGTTGCCCAGGTCGGGCTGGAAGGCGAACACGGCGCGCTTGGCCAAGGCTCCGCTGGCCTGCAGCGAGCGCATGCCGTCGGCGTTTAAGAGCGGGCCGCCCACGATGGAGACGTTGGCGGGCAGGGCGGCGAGCTGTTCGCGCCAGTCCGGGGACTCGGCGTTGATGACCTTGATTTCGACCTTGCGCCCCTGGGCGGCAAGACGCTTTTGAGCGGCTCCGGCGCCGCGCAGCACCTTTTGGCCCGTGCTGGCGAAGCGTCCGGTCAGGGGCAGCACCAGGGCGAGGTTGGTCACGCCGTCTGTCTGGCGCGGCAACAACGCGGCGGGCTGGTCGGAGGCCGTTTGCTTGCGCGTGGCGTTTTGCGCCAGCAGCACCCCGGCGGCGACAGGGCCGGCGGCGACAGGGCTGGCTGCCTGCTGGGTGGAGAGCAGCGGGGGCGCGGCCAGTGCGGCGGGCGCGCCGGAAATCTGCGGGCTGCCAATTTGTGCGTTGGAAGCCTGCGGCGCGGCGAGGGGCGCGAGGCTGGACCCCAGGCGCTGGCTGCGCCGGGCGGCCTCGCGCTGGACAAGGGCGTGGGGGAAGACCGTTGCGGCCTTGGGGCCGATGGTTCCGGTAAGGCGCGCCAGGGTGGCGAGCTGGTCCTCCGGCAGGTCGCTCAGGCTCTCGGCGTAGATGCTCTCCATGCGCGCGCGTGAAGCGGCGTCCGGGGCCTGGCGGTGCAGCTCGGCCAGCAGGTTGAGGCCGCGGGCGGCGTCGCCGCTTTGGGCCGCGTAGGCCGAGAAGGCCACCATGGCGCGGCAGCGCAGCTCGTAGGGCAGCTCGGTGTGGGTCATCATCCAGCCCTGGTGCGCTTCCAAGAGATCGGTGCGGCTCAGGGCCATGAGCGTCTTGAGGTACAGCTCGTGCCACTGCCAGGTGCCCAGCACGCTTTTGTCCGCGGCGGCGCGGCGGTCCAAGGCGATTTTGGCCTGGCGGTAATGCTTGGCGCCGTATGCGCTGGAGGCGAGGCGGTCCAGGGTCTGGGCGCGTTCCGTCTCGCTCAGGTCGGCGCGTTCCAGCAGGCGCGCATAAAGCAGCTCCGAAAGCGGCTGGTTGCCGGCCTTCCAGAAACCCTCGGCGTCGGCTGCGAGGTCCGCCGTGCTCTGCTCCGGCTTGACCTCCTGCTTCGGCTCCGAGGCCGCCGGCAAGGTCAGGTCCGCACAGCCCGCCGCCAAAAGCAGGGCCGTCAGGGCGAGGGCGAGCGTCACGAAACGCGCGGCGCAAAAGCGGACGCCCAAGGGGCGCATCTTGATTTTCGGATTCATGCCTTTGGCCTCCCTCAGCCTGGGTCCATAAAAAATCCCGGCCCGCGATGGTCCGCAGGCCGGGATATGCTAAGCTGTCTTGCCCCGCAAGGCAAGCCGCGCAGGGCTCGGGGCGTTATTTCACTTCGGTGTAGTCGGCGTCCACCACGTTCTCGTCGGCGGGCTTGGCCTGGCCGCCGCCGCAGTTGCCGCCGGCGCAGCCGCCAGCGCCCGCTTCACCGGCTCCGGCATCGCCGCCCTTCTGGGCGTAGAGCTGCTCGGCCAGCTTGTGGGAGCTCTGGGCCAGGGCCTCGGCAGCGGTCTTGATGGTGTCCGCGTCCTCGGTCTCCAGGGCCTTTTTCACGGCCTCGATCTTGGACTCCACATCGGCCTTGAGCACGGGATCGACCTTGTCGCCGATGTCCTTCAGGCTCTTCTCGGTGCTGTAGACCAGGCTGTCGGCCTGGTTGCGGGCCTCGATGAGGGCCTGCTTCTTCTTGTCGTCCTCGGCGTGGGCCTCGGCGTCCTTCACCATGCGCTCGATGTCGCTCTCGGACAGGCCGCTACTGGCGGTGATGCGGATGGACTGCTCCTTGCCGGTGCCGGTGTCCTTGGCGGAGACGTTGACGATGCCGTTGGCGTCGATGTCGAAGGTGACTTCGATCTGCGGCACGCCGCGCGGCGCGGGCAGAATGCCGGTGAGCTCGAAGCGGCCCAGGGTCATGTTGTCGCTGGCCATGGGGCGCTCGCCCTGCAGCACGTGGATGGACACCGAGGGCTGGCTGTCGGCCGCGGTGGTGAACACCTGGCTTTTGCGAGTCGGGATGGTGGTGTTGCGCTCGATGAGCTTGGTGAACACGCTGCCCATGGTCTCGATGCCGAGGGACAGGGGGCTCACGTCGAGGAGCAGCACGTCCTTCACGTCACCCGCGAGGATGCCGCCCTGGATGGCCGCGCCCATGGCGACGACTTCGTCCGGGTTCACGGAGCGGTTGGGCTCCTTGCCGAAGAACTCGCCCACCTTCTGCTGCACCAGGGGCATGCGGGTCATGCCGCCAACCAGCACAACCTCGTCGATCTCCTTGGCGGTGAGTCCGGCGTCGGCCAGGGCCTTTTTGCAGGGGCCGATGGAGCTTTCCACCAGGTCCATGACCAGCTGCTCCAGCTTGGCGCGGGAAAGCTTGATCTGGAGGTGCTTGGGGCCGTTCTGGTCGGCGGTGATGAAGGGCAGGTTGATCTCGGTCTCCATGGTGGAGGAGAGCTCCTGCTTGGCCTTTTCCGCGGCTTCCTTCAAACGCTGCAGGGCCATGCGGTCCTTGGCGAGGTCGATGCCGTTCTCGCGCTTGAACTCTTCCACCAGGTGCTGGATGATGCGCTGGTCGAAGTCCTCGCCGCCGAGGAAGGTGTCGCCGTTGGTGGCGCGCACTTCCACGACGTTATCGCCCACCTCGAGGATGGAGATATCGAAGGTGCCGCCGCCGAGGTCGTACACGGCGATCTTTTCGTTCTTCTTGCGGTCCATGCCATAGGCCAGGGAAGCCGCCGTGGGCTCGTTGATGATGCGCTTGACCTCAAGGCCGGCGATCTTGCCCGCGTCCTTGGTGGCCTGGCGCTGGGAGTCGTTGAAGTAAGCCGGAACCGTGATGACGGCTTCGGTGACGGGTTCGCCCAGGTAGGTCTCGGCGTCCTTCTTCAGCTTCTGCAGAATGAAGGCGGAGACTTCGGGCGGGCTGTACTTCTTGCCCGCGATCTCGACCCAGGCGTCGTTGTTCTTGCCCGCCACGATCTTGTAGGGGCAATGCTCGCGCCATTTCTTGACCTCGGGGGCGTCGTACTGGCGGCCCATGAGGCGCTTGATGGCGTAGATGGTCTTCTCGGGGTTGGTCACGCTCTGACGTTTGGCGATTTCGCCGATCAGGCGCTCCTTGTCCGTGAAGGCCACGATGGACGGGGTGGTGCGTCCGCCCTCAGGGCTGGTGATGCACTTGGGGTCTTTGCCTTCCATGACGTAGACGCAGGAGTTGGTGGTCCCCAGGTCGATGCCGATAATCTTGCCCATGATCTGAACCTCCGGGTGAGGAATAATGTTTTACATGTAAGGACTGTAGTAAGTCCGCTTTTCCCGTTGTAAAGGCCGCGCGCTAGGCTTCCGTCTTGTTCACCAGCACCTTGGCCGGGCGGATGACTCTGCCCTTGAGCACGTAGCCGGCCTGGGCCACCTTGGCCACGCAGCCTTCGGCCTGGCCGGGCTCGCACACGGTGCCGATGGCCTCGTGCATGTTGGGGTCGAAGGTTTCGCCGCAGGAACCCACGCACTCAAGCCCATGCTTCTTCAGCGTGTCGAGGAAGATCTTGCGGGTCATGTCCACGCCCATGACGACGTTTTTGCAGGCCTCGGTGCCGCGCGCGTGGTCTATGGCCAGGGCCAGGTTGTCCAGCACGGGCAGAAGGTCGGCCAGCACGGACTCCGTGGCGTAGCGGCGGACCTCTTCGGTCTCCCGCTGGATGCGGCGCTTGAAGTTCTCGTTGTCCGCCAGAGCGCGCAGCTTGATGTCCTCCGCCTCGGCCATGACGGCGCACTTGGTGCACACGTGGGCCTTGCACAGGGCGGCAAGCTCTTCCTCGCTCAGGTTCACTTCGGCCTTGTCCGCCTGATTGGCCGTCTGGTCAGCCATCTGGTCGGCGTTCTTGGCCTCGTTCTTCTCGTTCTCAGACATGTACAATCCCGTCCTTCTGGGTCGCCGGGCGCATAAGCCCGGCATGAGGTCTGACACAAGCCGACGCCGGGCTGCTTGAAGGAAGCGTACCCGGCGTCGTGGTCAGTCACATTTGTAAGCACGGTTCATGGCTTGTCAACACGCGGGGGCGCGGGTTTGCGGACCCGAAGGGCAAAAAAATGCACAGGCGCGCCGTCAGAGCAGAAACTGGCCGTCCTCGTAAATGGCGCGCTTGCCGCCGCCCGCAAGGGTGGCCGTGACGCGTTTCGGCTCGGTGTTCACCAAGTCCCAGTGCATGCTGGAGTTGTTGAAGCCCAGCTCCTCCTGACGTTCCGCGGTCAATTCGTCCGGCGGGCCGGTGAAGCTGGCGGCCGAGGACCCGCCAAGGGCTATGTGGCAGTTGCCGAACTCGCCGCCGTAATTCTCGTCGAACAGCGTGTGCGCCATGAAGCGCTCCACGCGGGACACGCGCTTGTCCGTGAGGGAGAACTCGCCCACGCTGCGCGCCCCGGCGTCCGTGGTCATGCGGCCGGTGAGGAACGAGCCCCCGTGCCCGGCCTTGGCCTCCACGGCCACGCCGTCGTTGAACTCCAGGCGCACCTGCGAGACCATTCTGCCCCAGCGGATGGACGGCTGGTCGGCATAATACACGCCCGAGACCGTGCGCCAGTCCGGGGCGAGGTAGAGTTCGAAGCTTGGAATGTTGCGCCCGCCCACGCTCACAAAGCGCCTGCTTTCGCCGGGTTGCAGCGTCAGGTCGATGTGCTCGCTCTCCACGTGCAGACGCTGGATTTTGAGGCTGTTCAGCCAGTCGGCGGTCTGGGCCAGCTCCTTTTGCACGCGCTTCCACTGGGTCACCGGCTGGGGCATGAACAGCAGGCAGGCGCGGGCCAGGCGCTCGGCGTACTCGGAAAGCTCCATGCCGCTGGCCTCGGCCAGGGCCTGCGTGGGGTACAGGCACACGGTGGAGCCCAGCAGGCCCGTGCGGCGGCGGCGGTCGAGCAGGGCGTGGGCCTTCATCTCGGCCTTTTCGCCCTGGGCTATGCTGCGCGGGTCCACCTCGGCCAGCAGGTCGAGGGAATCGGGCGCGAGGATGGTGATGACGCCCGCCGTGGCGCGGTGGAGGTCGTCGAGCCCGGGCTGGGCAAAGGTGAGCTGGCCGAAGCTGGAGTTGCCGTAGTGCTGGGCCTGCATGGCGCTTGTGGGCATGGCCAGGGGCAGGGGGTGCAGGTGCGCGTCGAGCAGGAGCGAATAGACTTCCTCGGCCAGGGGCGTGGCGGCCACGTCATAGCGCAGCAGCACCAGGTCGCCGTTCTGAAAGGGCACCGCGCGGCTGGCGCGCAGGCCCCAAATGAGGACCTCGGCGTAGGAGGCGAGCGTGTCGGGGGAGAGGTGGGACAAATGGATCTCCGCGTGTTCTGGGCAGGCGCCGGTCACTCCACCGGCAGCCCGTGCATTTTAAGAAAGGAAAGCTTGTCCCAGTAGCCGCGCTGGAAGGCGATCCGGCCATCTTTGACGTGGAAGAAACCGCAGCCGCGCAGGCCCAGTGGGTCGCGCCACTCCAAAATGGCGACCTCGCCGTCCTCGTAGATGTTTTCCACCATGCAGACCATCTCGGCCTGGGCGAATTCCCGCGCGAACATGGCGCGGATGGCTTCGCGGCCCTCCACCGGGGGCTGCGTCACCTGATGGTTCACCGCGTCCTCGTGGTAGAGAGCGGCAAGCGTTTGCACATCCGCTTTGTTGAAAGCCTCCACCCAGGCCAGAACGAGTTCCTTGGGCCGCATCGCACCTCCTGTCAGGTATGCGGATGACCGGCCGCTGACGCGCGGCCGCGTGCTCCCGGTGTTCTTTGCGCTACCGAACCACGCGGCGCATGTCCATTGCGTGCGCCTACTGTGCGACTCCCTCCGCCCCCTGCACCTGGTTGCGGCCCAGCTGCTTGGCGCGGTACATGGCCGCGTCGGCCTGGCACAGCAGCGCATCCGGCGTCAGCTCCATGGTCGGCACCAGGCTGGCCACGCCCAGGCTCACGGTGACGATGCCGGGCTCGGTTTCCGCATGGGGCAGGGCGATGGCCCAGACTTCCTTCTGGATGTGCCGCGCCGTGGCCAGGGCCTCGGCCTCCGTGGTTTCCGGCATCAGCACGACGAATTCCTCGCCCCCGTAGCGCGCCACGAGCTTGCCCGCCCGGCGCTCCGCCTTGATGAGCGTCTGGGCCAGGGCCTTCAGGCAGCCGTCGCCCGCCAGGTGGCCGTAGTGGTCGTTGAAGTGCTTGAAGTGGTCCACGTCGAGCATGATGAGCGCAAGAGAGCTGCCGGAGCGCATGGCGCGGTTCCATTCCAGCGCCAGCGTGTGGTCGAAGCTGCGGCGGTTGGCCACATCGGTCAGCGCATCCGTGTTGCTCATGGCCTCCAGCTTGGCGTTGGTGGCCTCCAACTCGCGGGTGCGCTCCTCCACCATGCTTTCCAGCTCGCGGTTGCGCGCATAGAGGCTGCGCAGCGGATACACCTCGCCGTCCTGCACCAGGCGGTAGGGAATGGAGATGGTGCTGCTCACGATCTTCCAATCGGCCGCCTCGCGGCGGAACACCAGCACAAGGCGCGCCGTCTCCTGTGAGAGGATGGCGTCGCTGAAGGGCAGATGGATGTGGAAAAAGGCCGTGGTGATGACCACGTCGTCGCTTATGTCCTGCAGGCAGAGGTCGAGCATTTCGATGCGGATGCGGCCTGGCACCTGCGAAAAATCATGCCGGGTGACCTTGATCCACTCGGCCCGGTCCTTGACCAAAACATCGCTGCCGCCGGCGAAGCCGCTGAAGTTCTCGCTGAAGCGCGTGGTCAGATTGTCGTCACGCCCGGCGTACATCTCGATGTACTGGTCAAATAATGCGCGGATGATGTGCTCGCGTTCCGGGAGCATTGGCGTGTCCTCACTGGGCTGTGCCCAAAGGCTGGTGCGCCGCAGGGGCGAGGGAGGGCGAAGTGCGCCGGGGGGACTCCGTTCGCTGGTTCTGCGTGATCTTGAATGGATCGTATAATATTCGTGGGGGTTGCGCTAGTGAAACAGCCTTGCGACCGGTACGCAAAATTGAAATATTTTTTCCGCTTCGCCAAGGGGGGCGGAATGATGCGGCGGAGAGGGCGCGCGGGCGGGCACAACTGCTGCCAGTCATGCCCGCCCGGCGGATGCGGCGTTATTGAATCTTGCGCTGGGCGGCCACTGTGGGCTCCGGCGTCACCTCGGCGTCGAAGATGGCGTTGCCGTCCTCGTCCTTGGTCCCGAACACGATGCGTCCGTCCTGCGCGTCCACCACCACCTCGGAGCCGTCCATGAGCCGGCCGGAGATGATCTCCCTCGCCAGCGGCGTCTCCAGGTGCGTCTGCAGGTAGCGCCGCAGGGGCCGCGCGCCGTAGATCGGGTCGTAGGCCGCCTCGGCCATGAAGGTCTTGGCCGCGTCGGTGATGCTGAGGCCCATCTTGCGGTCGGCCAGGCGCTCGCGCAGGCTGCCGGCCAAGAGCTCGATGATGGCCATGAGCTGGCGCTGCTGGAGGGGCTTGAACAGCACGGTCTCGTCCACGCGGTTCAAAAACTCCGGCCGGAAGTGCCCGCGCAGGGCCTCCATGACCTGGTCCTCCACGCCGGGGCCGAACTCGCCCTCTGGCGTGATGCCCGCGAGCATGTACTGGGCGCCGATGTTGCTCGTCATGATGAGGATGGTGTTCTTGAAGTCCACCGTCCGGCCATGGCTGTCGGTCAGGCGTCCGTCGTCCAGAATCTGCAGCAGGGTGTTGAACACGTCCGGGTGGGCCTTCTCCACCTCGTCGAACAGCACCACGGCGTAGGGCTTGCGGCGCACTGCCTCGGTGAGCTGGCCGCCTTCGTCATAGCCCACGTAGCCCGGGGGCGAGCCGATGAGCCGCGCCACGGAGTGCTTCTCCATGTATTCGCTCATGTCGAGGCGGATCATGTTCTCCTCGGTGTCGAACAGCGCCTGGGCCAGGGTCTTGCACAGCTCGGTCTTGCCCACGCCGGTGGGGCCCAGGAACAGGAAGCTGCCGATGGGCCGGCGCGGATCCTTCAGGCCCGCGCGGGCGCGCAGCACGGCATCGGCCACGGCCTGCACGGCTTCCTCCTGGCCCACCACGCGCTCGTGCAGTTCTTCCGGCAGACGCAGCAGCTTTTCGCGTTCGCCTTCCAGCAGGCGCGTCACCGGGATGCCGGTCCAGCGCGAGATGATGCTCGCGATGTCGTCCGGGCCGACCTCCTCCTTGAGCAGGCGCGGGGCGTCGCCATCCGCATCCGCCGTGGGCGCGCTTTCGGCCAGTTGCTTCTCCAGGGCGTTCAGCGTGCCGTAGCGCAGCTCGGCGGCGCGGTTGTAGTCGAGCTTGCGCTCGGCCTCCTCGATGTCCAGCTTGGTCTGCTCGATGCTGGCCTTGATGTGGCGCACCACTTCGATGGCGCTCTTTTCGCGCTCCCATTGGCCCATCATCTCGCCCTGCTTGGCCTTCAGCTCGGTCAGCTCCTCTTCCAGCTTCTCCAGGCGGTCGCGGCTGGCGACGTCGGTCTCGCGCTTGAGGGCCTCGCGTTCGATTTCAAGCTGCAGCACCCGGCGGTTGGTCTCGTCCAGGTCCGTGGGCAGGCTGTCTATGTCCGTGCGGATCATGGCCGCGGCCTCGTCGATGAGGTCGATGGCCTTGTCCGGCAGCTGGCGGTCGCTGATGTAGCGGCTGGAGAGGGTCGCCGCCTCCACGATGGCCGAGTCGCTGATGCGCACGCCGTGGTGCACCTCGAAGCGTTCCTTCAGGCCGCGCAGAATGGAGATGGTGTCCTCCACGCTCGGCTCGTCGACCATGACGGGCTGGAAGCGCCGCTCAAGGGCCGGGTCCTTTTCGATGTACTTGCGGTATTCATCTGTGGTGGTGGCGCCGATGCAGTGCAGCTCGCCTCTCGCCAGCAGGGGCTTGAGCATGTTGCCGGCGTCCATTGCGCCCTCGGCCTTGCCCGCGCCCACGATGGTGTGCATCTCGTCGATGAACAGGATGATGCGGCCCTCGGACTTCTGCACGTCCTTGAGCACGGCCTTGAGCCGCTCCTCGAACTCGCCGCGGTACTTGGCCCCGGCGATGAGCGCGCCCATGTCGAGGGCGAAGATGGTCTTGTCCTTCAGCCCCTCGGGCACGTCCTGCTTCACTATGCGCTGGGCCAGGCCCTCGGCTATCGCGGTCTTGCCGACGCCGGCCTCGCCGATGAGCACGGGGTTGTTCTTGGTGCGGCGCGAAAGGATGCGCACCACGCGGCGGATTTCCTGGTCGCGGCCGATGACCGGGTCGAGCTTGCCGCTCTTGGCCTCGTCCACCAGGTCGCGGCCGTATTTCTTCAGCGAGTCGTAGGTGTCTTCCGGGTTGTCGCTGGTCACGCGCTGGTTGCCGCGCACCTCGGTGAGGGCGGTGAGGAACTTGTCGCGCGTCAAACCGAACTGGCGGTTCACCTTGCCGGGACCGGAAGAGGGCGGCTCGTCGAGCATGGCCAGAAAGACATGCTCCACGCTGACGAACTCGTCCTGCATGCGCTTGGCCGCTTCCTCGGCGCGCACCAGCACCGCGTTCACGGCCTGGGTCACGTAGACCTGGCCGGGCTGCGCGCCGGGGCCGGAAACGCTGGGCAAGCGGGAAAGCTCCGCCTCCACGGCCTGGGCATAGGCCTTGGCGTCCAGGCCGCACTTGCCGATGATCTGCGGCACAAGCCCGCCTTCCTGGGTCGCCAGGGCGTAGAGCAGGTGCAGGGTGTCCACCTGCTGGTGCCCGCGCGAAATGGCCAGGTTCTGGGCCTCGGAAAGGGCGGCTTGGGATTTTTGAGTCAACTTGTTGGGATCCATGGTGTTGTCCTCCCAAATATCACGGTGTTCGGCCGTGGTTTACAGCAGTCGTCTCAGCTCCGAAATCTCCTGCTCCAGGCGCTCCACGCGCTCCAGCAGGTCCACGATGATGCTGCCCGCGCCGAAGGATATCTCCAGGTCGCGGCACAGGCGCAAAAGCTTCTGGATGCGGTACACGTCGCTTGAGCGGAAGAGATAGTCCTCCGCGCCGGTGCGCACGGGATCGATCCAGCCCATCTCCAGCAGCTCCGCCACGGTGGCGGGCTCCACGCAGGTCAGCTCCACCAGCTGCGCCCAGGCGATGAGCTCGGAGCGTATGGGCAGGGTCTGCTGCGTGTTCTTGCTCAACTGCGACATGACGTACTCCTCGCGTTTCAGGCGTGCCCTTGGGCTCTTCTTGCGTCCTGGCGCGCCTAGGCGCGGGGCTGGAAGGTTGAGGTCCGGGCCAATTCCTCAAAGAGCCTGCGCTCTTCATCGGTGAGCGTCTTGGGCGTTTGCACCATGATGCGCACGAGCTGGTCGCCGCGCTTGCCCGCCGTGCCCAGGCCCTTGCCGCGTATGCGCAGCTTGGCCCCGGAGCCCACTCCCGGCGGAATTTTCATCTCCACGGCGCCGTCCAGGGTGGGCACGCGCACGGTGGCGCCCAGGGCGGCCTCCCAGGGGGTCAGGGCCAGATCATACACCACGTTGTCTTCCTTCACCTTGAACTGCGGGTGGGGGCGCACCTTGATCTTGAGGTACAGGTCGCCCGGCTCCCCGCCGGAGCCGCCGGAACTGCCCTGGCCCGCCAGGCGGATCTTCTGCCCGTCCTTGATGCCGGCCGGGATGTTCACCTTGAGGGTGCGGCTCTGCATGGTGGGAAAACCGCCCGGGCCCGCCACCTGCTCCTGCAGGTTAACGGACTGCGGCCCGCCCCTGTATGCTTCCTCCAGGCCGATCTCGTAGGCCACCTCGGCGTCCTGGCCGCGGCGCGGCCGCTGCTGGAACCCGCCGCCGAAGCCGCCGCCGCCGAAGCCGCCGCGGGGTCCGCCCGCGCCGCCGAACAGCGTCTCGAAGAAATCGCTGAACCCGCCCGCGCCGCCAAAGCCGCCGCCGGGACCGCCAAAACCGCCCTGGCCGCTGAAGCGCATGTTCTCAAAGCCCGGAGGCGGCTGGAAATTCTGGCCCTGCTGCCAATTGGGGCCAAGCTGGTCGTACAGCTTGCGCTTCTCGGGGTCCTTCAGCACCTCGTAAGCCTCGCCCGCCTCCTTGAACTTCGCCTCCGCTCCCGCGTCGCCGGGGTTCAGGTCCGGGTGGTGCTTGCGGGCCAGCTTCTTGAAGGCCTTGGATATGTCGTCCTGGGAGGCGCTGCGGCCCACGCCCAGAATCTTGTAGTAGTCCTTGAATTCCACGCTCATTGAGTCCTAACTCCTTGGCGGCGGGGGGCCGCTTGTCGCTTCTTATTGCAAAATAGTGTGTGTTTGCGCCCTGTCAAGGGAGTTTTCCACAGGTCGCCGGGCGCGGGGGATACGCTGGAAAGACTTAGCTGAAGCGGAAGTCCCGGCCTTTGTACTCGCAGTAATAGCACCGCTCCGGGCGCATGAACAGGCGTACGAGGAACATGCCGGCAAGAAAGCCGCCCACGTGCGCCCACCAGGCGATGCCCTGGACCGGCGCGCCCAGCTGTTCGAACAGCCCGGCCAGCACCTGGGTGGCGAACCAGAATCCCAGGAACAGCCACGCGGGCAGGCGCACGATGTAGGGGATGATGATGATGGGGATGAAGGTGAGCACGCGGCCGCGCGGGTACAGGGTGACATACGCGCCCATGACCCCGGCCACGGCCCCGGAGGCCCCGATGATGGGCGAGCTCTCCGTGAGGTTGAAGGCCATGTGCAGGAGCAGCGCGGCCAGGCCGCAGAGCAGGTAGAACGCCAGGAAGCGCAGCGGGCCCATGACGTCTTCGATGTTGTCGGCGAAGATCCAGAGCATCCACATGTTCATGATGACGTGCCACCAGCCGGAGTGCAGGAACATGTAGGAGAAGAACGGCAGCGCGCCCATGGCGGGAAAACCCGCGAAGGCCGCCCAGTCCGGAAAGGCGTAGCGCGCGGGCACCACGCCCAGAAGCCGCATGAGGGCCTCCCGCACATAGGGCGGCTGCCCGCTGATGACGTACTGCAGGCCCACGTTGGCCAGGATCACCAGGATCACGGCCACGGGCGTGTGCACGCGCGGGATGTCGTCCTTGAGCGGGATCATTCGTCGTCGTCCTCCCAGAGCAGGCCGGCGTCCGGTCCCTGGCCGGGGCCGTCCTTGAGGGCGCCGTTTTCGGCGGCGTCGGTGAGCAGGTCGGCCAGGTCCGCTTCGAAGGTTTGCGCCCGCGCCTGGCGCAGCGCGGCCAGCTGGTTTTGCAGAACGCCCGCCTTGCGGGCAAGATCGCTGAGGCTCCCGCCGTTTTCCACGACGATGTCGCAGGCCGCCAGCTTGCGGTCCTCCGGCCACTGCCACGACTCGAAGGCCGCCAGCACCTCGGGCGCCATGCCCCGGCTTTCGCGCAGCGTGCCGCGCCGCAGCTCCTCCGGGCAGTGCACGCCCACAACAGTGTCAGCCAAGCGGCGCGACTTGCCCGCGGCCTTGCCGCCGCCGTAGCCGGACTCGAAAAAGAGCGGAATCTCCGCCACGGCATAGGGCGCGTGGCTGTGCGCGGCCCAGAATTCGCGCAGCTCGTAGCGCACCATGGGGTGCACGATGTCCTCCACCTCGCGGCGCAGGGCAGGCTTGGTGAGCAGCAGCTCCAGCAGGCGCTTGCGGTCCACGGAGCCGTCCGGCTCTAAAATCTCTTTGCCCAGGCTGCGGGCCAGCACCTGCGCGCCGCTGCCTCCCGGAGCATACAGCGCGGCCACGCAGGCGTCGGCGCTGAAGGTCGGTGGAGCCTCCGGGCTTTCGGCCAGCGCCCGCCGCAGCGATGACTTGCCGCAGCCGGGCATGCCGGTGAGGGCCACGCGCTGGCAGTCGCCCGCCAGGGTGCGCAGCAGGGTCATGAAGTCTTCCGGCGGGTTCTGGCGGAAGAGCAGCTCATCGCCCGTGTCCGGGTGTTCCAGCGAAAGGCGGAAGGCGTGGAGCATTTGCCTGGGCGCAAGCTGCGCCAGGGGGCCGCTTTGCGCCAGCCAGCGCGCGTTCTGCACCGGTCCGTACACAGGGTCGCCCACCAGCGGATGGCCGATGTGCGCCAGGTGCACGCGGATCTGGTGCGTGCGGCCCGTGTGCAGATCCACCGCCAGCAGGCTCACGCGGCTCAGGCGGTCGGTCCACAGCCTGCGCCAGCTGGTGCGCGCCTCGCGGCCGCCCTTGTTCAGCACGGCCATCTTGGTGCGTATGGAGGGGTGCCTGCCCATGGGCAGGTCGATGTAGCCCGCGTCCTCGCCGAAGCGGCCGGACTCGTCGCCCTTGGGCCTGCCGTGGACGAGGGCCAGGTAGGTCTTGCGCACGCGGCGGTCGGCGAAGGCCTGGGAAAGCTCCAGGCGCACGGCCTCGTTCAGGGCCACCAGGATGAGCCCGCTGGTGTCCTTGTCGAGCCGGTGCACAATGCCGGGCCGCTCGCCCTGCATGCCGGAGATCTCCGGGGCCAGTTCCGGCAGATGGTGCAGCAGGCGGTTCACCAGGGTCTGGTCCGGCTGGCTGGGCGCCGGGTGCGTGGTGAGCCCGGCCGGTTTGTTGATGACCGCCAGGCTCTCGTCGCGGTAGATGATGTCGAGGTCCGCGTCCTCGGCCTTGGGCGAGTCGTCGCCCGTCAGGTCCGGCGCGCTCAGGGTCAGCTGTTCGCGGCCCTCCAGGCGCTGGCCCGGCTTGGCGCAGACCTTGCCGTCCACCAGGGCCAGCCCGGCCGTGATCCATTCCTTGATGCGCTCACGCGAGACGCCCTGGCCTGTGTATTCGCGCACCCAGAACTGGTCCAGGCGCATGTCCGCGTCCTGCGGCGCGGCGCGGCGACAAAGGGGCTCCGGAGCGGTGTTCTGGTCGGCGCTGGTGTCGTTGTCGGTATCGTGGTTCATGCCCGCTTCATAGCCTGTGACGCGAAAAAGCACAAACGGCGCGGCAACGCGGCGGGCGGGGCTTCTTGACCCCTGCCGGGGCGCGTCGTACAAGTCCGAGCGGCAAGCCGCACCGGCCAGTCGCACCGGAATGCCCCAGCGGGAAACCGCGTCGGCAAGGCGCGCTCCGGTTTTTCGTTCCAACACCGCAAGCATACGAGGGCGCATGGCTCCCCACACCGTCGGACTCATACTGACCTACAACGGCGAACGCCTGCTGGGCCGCTGCCTCGCATCCCTAAGCTTTTGCGACGAGCTCATCGTGGTCGACTCCCTGAGCACGGACGCCACGCAGGACATCGCCCAGGCCGCCGGGGCCACCGTGCTTTCCCGCCGGTGGGAAGGCCCGGGCCCGCAGTTCCGCTTCGCGCTGGAGCACATCCGCGCCATGGAGCCCAAGGTGGACTGGGTGGTGAGCCTGGACCAGGACGAGTACCTGACCGACGAACTGCGCGACAATGTCGTCCACGCGCTTGAAGCGCCCGGCGACGCCGCGGGCTTCCTCACACCGCGCTCGTCGTTTTATTTCGACCGCTTCCTGCGCCACAGCGGCTGGTACCCGGACTATCTGTTCCGCGTGTTCCGGCCGGACGCCATCGAGGTGCACGTGAGCGGGGCGCATTACAGCTTTCATCCCCTCGGCCCCACGCACAAGCTCAAGGGCGACATCATCCACTATCCCTACCGCAACTTCCGCGAGCACCTGGACAAGGTGAACTCCTACGCGCAGCAGGGTGCGGATGCGCTGAAGGCCAAGGGCCGCGCGGGCGGGGTGCTGGCCGGCGTCATCCACGGCGTGGCGCGCTTTTTCAAGCTCTATCTGCTGAAGCTCGGCGTCCTCGACGGCCGCGCCGGGTTCATCAACGCGGTGCATGGAGCGTTTTACGCCTTTCTCAAGCACCTGCGCGCGGGCGAGACCGAAGACTGGGGACCCAGGCCGTGAAGCTGGCCGTTGCCGTCAGCGGCGGCGGCGACAGCCTGGCCTCCCTGCTGCTGCTGCGCGAGGCCGGGCACGAGGTCATCGCCCTGCATGGCCAGTTTTTGCCCGATCCGGACAACGCCACCGCCCGGCAGGCCGCCCATGGTCTGACCGAGGCCTGCGCCCGCCTTGGCGTGCCCCTGCACCTGCTGGACCTGCGCGCCGCATTCGAGGCCCGCGTGGCCGCGCCCTTCGCCTCGGAATATCTTGCGGGCCGCACGCCCAACCCCTGCGCCCGCTGCAACGCCGCCATGAAGTTCGGTCTGCTGCTGGACAAGGCGCTTTCCCTCGGCGCGGAAATGCTCGCCACCGGGCACTACGCCGCGGCAGGCGCGCACCCTGTTTACGGCTGGGCGCTTTCACGCGGGGCCGATCCAGGCAAGGACCAGAGCTATTTTCTGTCGCTTGTCCCGCGCGAAAGGTTGCAGCGCGCGCGCTTTCCCCTGGCCGAAGCCCGCAAGGCCGCCGTGCGCGCGGATTTGGACCAGCGCGGCGTTGCGCCGCCCCTGCCGGAGGAAAGCCAGGAGATCTGCTTTGTTCCGGGCGACGACTACCGGGCGTTTCTTTCCTCGCGCACGGCGGCCCTGCCCGGGCCGGGCCCGGCCATGCTGCCGGACGGCACTGTCGTGGGCGCGCACCAGGGCTTGTGGCGCGCCACCATCGGCCAGCGGCGCGGCCTGGGCCTGGCCTGGCGCGAGCCGCTGTACGTGCTGGACAAGGACATCGCGCGCAACACGCTCATCGTGGCTCCGCGCGCGGCATTGCTGGCGCGGGAATTTGCGGCGCGGGAGGTCAACGTGCTGGCGGACCCGGCCCAGTGGCCCGCCGAGGTCTTGGTGCAGACGCGCTACCGCGAGCAAGCCAAGCCCGCGCGGGCGGAACTTTGCGGCGGCGCGCTGCGGGTGCGCTTCGCCGAGGAGCAGGTGCGACCAGCGCCGGGGCAGGTGGCCGCGCTGTACGGCGCGGACGGCGCAGTGCTTGCGGGGGCTGTGGTCAGTTGAGCATGTTGAGCATTTCGCGCTCGTAGCGGTCCTGCTCCTGCCGGCCCCGCTCAAGAGCGGCCCGCATGCTGCGGATGGCCTCGTCCGGCGGCATTTCCGGGTGGTTCAGCAGCCGCGCCGCTTCCTCCTGCACGAACTGCTGCTGGTAGAACTTGAACGGCCAGTGCAGCCCCGCCAGGTCCTTGAGCGCCGCCTGGCCCTCTCCCTTGCCAATGCGCGCCAGGCCCAGGTAGAAGAGGGCGTTCGGCTCGCCAGGGGCGCGGGCCAGAATGTCCTGAAAGCTGGCCTCGGCCTTGGCGTAGTCCTTCATGGCCAAGTACGTGAGCCCGATGCGCTGGCGCAGATGCAGGGAGCCGGGCTCCTTTTGCAGGGCCTCGTTGTAGCGGGCCAGGGCCTGCGGATAGTCTCCGCTTGCAAGGGCCAGGCTGCCGCGCATGGCCGGGGAGCAGCCTGCGGCCAGGCTTGAGAGCAGCAGAAGCGCGAGGACCGGCAGGGGGGAGCAGGTGACGGAACGCATGGTGCCTCCTTTTTTGCAGCCGCACGCATTTTCATCCAGACGCCTCCAACAATCCAGGGAAATATAGCGCAGACCATGCCGAAAAACGCCGATGCCAAAACCTTTCATGTGGCCACCTTGGGCTGCAAGATCAACCAATACGAGTCCGAGGCCATAGCCGAGGCCTGGAGCGCCCTGGGCCACGCCGAAGCCGGGGACGCCGAAACCGCGGATGTGCTTCTCGTGAATTCCTGCGCGGTGACCAACCGCGCCGTGAGCGACCTGCGCGCCGCCGTGCGCCGCATGCGCCAGCAGAACCCGGGCGCGCGCATCATCGTCACGGGCTGCGCGGCGCAGGTGCTGGCCAAGGACATCGCCGCCATGCCCGAGGTGGACGCCGTGGTGCCGCAGGACCGCAAGGCCGCGCTGCTCGCCGGGCCCTTCGGCCTCTTCGAGGCTTTCAATACAGAGGTGGGCGTCGCGGACGCCGGGCCGGAAGGGGAGACGGCCGCGCGCGTCTTTCCGCCGTTCTCCATAGCGGCCTTCAACCGGGCGCGGGCCGTGGTCAAGGTGCAGGACGGCTGCTCGCACCACTGCACCTATTGCATCGTGCCGCTTTCGCGCGGGGCCAGCGTCAGCCGCGAACCCGCCGCCGCCCTGGCCGAGATGCGCCGCCTGCTCGAAGCCGGGTACCGCGAGCTGGTGCTCTCCGGCGTGAACCTGCGGCAGTATGGCCGCGACTTGCAGGAGCCTCTGGACTTTTGGGATCTGCTTGCGCGCATCGAGGCCGAGCTTGCGCCGCAGTGGGCCGGCCGTGCGCGCCTGCGTCTGAGCTCCCTTGAGCCGGGCCAACTGGACGCCAAGGCCCTCGACGTGCTGGGCGGTTCGCGTCTGGTCGCCCCGCATCTGCATCTTTCGCTGCAAAGCGGCGACGCCGGAGTGCTCAAGCGCATGGGGCGCGGGCACTACCGCCCCGGGCAGGTGCTGGAGTTTCTGGCCGGATTGCGCCGCCACTGGCCGCGCCTGGGCCTTGGCGCGGACTTGCTCACGGGCTTTCCCGGCGAATCGGCGGAGCAGTTCGAGACCACCTACGCCTTTTGCCGCGAACTGCCGCTGACCTACGCCCACGTGTTTCCCTTTTCGCCACGGCCCGGAACCGTCGCCGCGGCCTGGCCGGATCATTTGCCCAAGGCCGAGCGCACGGCGCGCGCGGCCCGGCTGCGCGGCCTGGCGGAAGGCAGGAAGCGCGCCTTCCAGAAGGAGCTTGCGGCCCTGCCCCGCCTGACCGTGCTTGTGGAGAACGCGGCCACGGGCCAGGGCGTGTGCGAGTATTACGCGGCCTGCGCGGTGCGTGGCGAAGACCTGCGTCCTGGCACTCTTGTAGGCATGCGGCCGGAGGCCGTGGCCGGGGGCAGAATCACCGGCGCCGCCCTTGCCGCCGATGAAATCTGTGGAGAAAAAGTGTGAGCACTCCGCGCGAACCGCTGCCCGGCAAGCTCGTTCTTTCCGTGCTGGCCGCGCAACGCTGGTGGGAAGAAGGCTGGGAGCCCTTGCGCGCCGCCCTTGCGGATCGCTTCGGCCCTGTGGATTACGAGTCGGAACCGCTGGCCTTTGATCACACGGCATATTATGAAGAGGAACTGGGCGCGCCCCTGTTCCGGCGAATTCTTGGCTTTGAGCGTCTCGTTCGCCTGGACGGGCTGAAGGATTTGAAGCTCGCCACCAACGGGCTGGAGCGCGGCCTCGCCGGAGAAAACGGCGCGCGGCGGGTGAACCTGGACCCAGGGCTTCTCACGCTGGAACGCCTCGTGCTGGCCTCGGGCAAGAATTTCACGCACCGGGTGTACCTGGGCGGCGGCATCTGGGCCGATCTGACGCTCATCTACAACAAGCGCCAGGGCTGGGTGGACTTGCCCTGGACGTTTCCGGACTACGCCACTGAAGATATGAAACGGCGCCTGACCGCGCTGCGGGCCATGTATAAAACAGCAATCGAGGCCGGGGAATCCCGGCTGAACCAAGGAGAATCCCCATGCCCGTGAGCATGACCGGTTTTGGACGAGTGGAGACGAACGCCGAGGACTTCAGCCATGTGTGGGAGATCAGGAGCGTCAACAACCGCTTTCTGGACGTGAAGTGGCGCATGCCCTCTGTGCTGCGCAGCCTGGAGGCCAAGTTCGACAAGCTGCTGCGCAAAAGCGCCTCGCGCGGGCGGGTGGACATCAACCTCTCGGTAGAGACCCGCAGCGCCGCGCTTCTGGGCGTGAGCCTGAACACCGCCCAGGCCGGAGCCATGCTCGACCAACTGCGCGAACTGGCCAAGGTCCAGGGCGTGGCCTTCACGCCGGACATGAACCGGCTCATGTCCGCCTCGCACCTCTGGCGCGACGACTCCGCCGAGCCGGATCCGAAGCTCGCCGCCAGTCTGGAGCAGGGCTTTTTGAAGGCCGTTGCGGACTGGAACGCCTCGCGCCGGGTGGAGGGCGGAGAGCTTGCCCGCGACCTGAAGGAGCGCTTTGCGCGCCTGCGCGTGCTGGCCGCCGCCGTGGCCGAGCGCGTGCCCGTGGTGCTGAAGGACAAGCAGGCCGCCACGGCCGAGCGCCTGAACGGCCTTGTGGCCCAGGCGGGCATGACCTTCACCGAGGAGCGCCTGGCCCAGGAAGTGGCAGTGCTGGCCGACCGTCTGGACGTGAGCGAAGAAATCACCCGTCTGGCCGCGCACCTGGATCGCCTGGACGAGGCCGTGGCCGCCAACGGCGAGGCGGGCAAGCGTCTGGACTTCCTCATCCAGGAGGCCTTCCGCGAGATCAACACCTGCGGCAACAAGGCCCAGGATGTGGAAGTGAGCCGGCTTACCGTGGATTTCAAGGTTGAGCTGGAAAAATGCCGCGAACAGGTGCAGAACATCGAGTAGCGACATGGACAAAAGCGCACCCAAACAGACGCCGCGCCAGCGGCTGGTGAACCTGGGCTTCGGCAACTTCGTCGTGGCCGGGCGCATCATCGCCATCGTGGACCCGGCCAGCGCGCCCATGCGCAGACTGCGCGAGGACGCGCGCCAGGAAGGGCGGCTCATCGACGCCACCCAGGGCCGCAAGACCCGCGCCATCGTCGTCACGGACTCCAACCACGTCATCCTCTCGGCCATCCAGGCGGAGACCATCGGCCAGCGTTTCCTGGCCGAGGAAAGCGCGCCCAAGCGCGAGGAGGAATAATGCGCCCCACAGACTCCCCCTTGGACAACCTCCAGGGCACCACACGAAAAGGCCTCTGCCTCGTGCTCTCCGCTCCCTCCGGCGCGGGCAAAAGCACCCTTGTCTCCCGCCTGCGGGCGGAGTTTCCCGGCTTCGCCTATTCCATCTCCTGCACCACGCGGGCTCCGCGCGGCACGGAGGAAGACGGCGTGCACTATCACTTCCTCACGCGCGAGACCTTCATCGCCAAGCGCGACGCCGGATACTTCGCCGAATGGGCCGAGGTGCACGGCAACTTCTACGGCACGCCCAAGGCCCCTGTGGAGGAGAAGCTCGCGCGCGGGCACGACATGCTTTTCGACATCGACGTGCAGGGAGCCTTGCAGCTCAAGGCCGTGTTCCCGCAGGCGCTGTACGTGTTCATTCTGCCGCCCAGCCGCGAGGTGCTGGAGCGCCGCCTGCGCGGCCGCGGCACGGATTCGGAGGACGTCATCGCCAAGCGCATGAAGAACGCCCTGGGCGAGTTGGAGCAGGCCAAGCACTTCGACTACCATATCGTGAACGACGACATCGAGGAGGCGGCCGACGAGCTGCGCGCCGTGTATGTGGCGGGCCGCGCCCGGGCCATCTGCCGTCCGGGGCTTGTGTCCGGTCTTCTTTCCCAGTGGGAGCAGGCTTGATGCGCCAGCCGGAACTCGTCATCGCCCTTGATTTTCAGACCGGGGCCGAGGCCCTGGAAATGGCCCGGCATCTGCAAAACGCCACGCCGCCGGGGCAGGCCAAGCCCTGGATGAAGGTGGGCCTGGAGCTCTTTGTGGCCGAGGGGCCGGAGATCGTCCGCGCCCTCAAGCACATGGGCTTCCGCGTCTTTCTCGACCTCAAGTTCCTGGACATTCCGAACACCGTGCGCGGGGCCGTGCGCTCCGCCGTCAAAAGCGGCGCGGACATGCTGAACATCCACGCCGCCGGCGGGCAGGACATGGCGCGCATCGCCGTTGCCGCGCGCGACGAGGCGGTCAAGGAGCACGGCCTGAGCGTGAAGCCGCTGCTGCTCGCGGTCACCGTGCTTACCAGCATGCAGGACACGAACAACCCCATTTTGCAGGGCCGGGCGGCTGCTGAGGTTGCGCTGGAGCTGGCCCGGGCGTCGCATTCGGCCGGGCTGGACGGCGTGGTCTGTTCCGGCCAGGAGGCGGCACGCATCAAGGCCGCCTGCGGCGAGAACTTCCTCTGCCTCACCCCCGGCATCCGCCTGCCCGATCCCACCGCCCCGGCCGACGACCAGCGCCGCATCATGACCCCCGAAGCGGCTGTGGCCGCCGGCGCGGATTTTCTCGTGGTCGGCAGGCCGGTGACCCGCGCGCCCGAGGACAAGGGCGGACCCGTGGCCAGCGCCCGCGAGTTCCTGCGCCGCATCGCCCAGGCCGCCGCCCAGCCTGCCCAGGCGCAGGGCTAGGCGCGCCATGCCCTGCAACTGGAAGCTGCTTTCGGGCTCGCCCGTGCCCGCCAACATCGGGGCCATCGCCGAGGAACTCGGCATCACCCAAGTCATCGCCGAGGTGCTGTGGCGGCGCGGGTTCACGTCCCCCCAGGACATGGACCGTTTTCTTTCGCCCGGTCTGCGGCACCTGGCCAAGCCGGAGTCCATCCCCGGCCTGAGCGAATCCGCCCAGGTGCTGGCCCGCGGGCTTGAGGCGGGCGCGCGCCTCTGCGTCTGGGGCGACTACGACGTGGACGGCATCACGGCCACCGCGCTGGTGAAGGACTTTTTCCTCAAGCGGCTCGGACCGGAAAAGGGCGCGCTGGACGGTACCGGACAGGTGCGCCACTACCTGCCCAACCGCGTGGACGACGGCTACGGCCTGAACGCGGCGGGCATCGAACGCCTGGCCGAGGACGGCGTGCGCCTGCTGCTCACGGTCGACTGCGGCATCAGCGCCGTGGCCGAGGTGGCGCGGGCCAATGAACTCGGCATGACCGTGGTGGTGAGCGACCACCACATGCCGCCGGGCGAGCTGCCGCCTGCCGCGGCCATCTGCAATCCCCGCCTGTGCCAGGGCTCCGAGGGCGTGCTGGGCGGCTATTCCGGCGGTTGCGGCGGCGCGTGCGTGGGCATGTGCGAGCTGGCGGGCGTGGGCGTGGCCTTCATGCTGCTTGCGGCGCTGAACCGGCTTTTGCCCGGCGAGCCCGTGGACATGCGCCAATTCCTGGACCTCGTGGCCCTGGGCACCGTGGCCGACGTGGTGGGCCTGACCGGCCAGAACCGCATCCTGGTCAAGAACGGACTTTTGCTCATCAAGGAAGCCAAGCGGCCCGGCATCGCCTCGCTCAAGGTCTACAGCGGCTACGACCGCCTGGCCGAGCTGGGCGCGGGGCAGATCGGCTTCGGCCTGGCGCCGCGCATCAACGCGGCCGGGCGCATGGCCGACCCGCAGATTGCGCTGACCATGCTGCTGGCGCCGGACATGGACACGGCCAATCCGCTGGCCTCCAAGCTCGACGGCCTGAACGCCAAGCGCCGCAGCGAAGAGCAGGCCATCCTTGAGGAAGCCCTTGCCCAGGCCGAGGAGCAGAAGGAGCGGCTGGGGCTCGTGCTCGCCGCGGACCACTGGCACCCCGGCGTCATCGGCATTGTGGCCTCGCGCGTGGTGGAGCGGTATTACCGCCCGGTGCTGATGCTCTGCCGCGAGGAGGATGCGGGCGGCGGGCACTGGAAGGGCTCCGGCCGCAGCGTGTCCGAGTTCGACCTGCACGAGGGCCTTTCCGGCATGGAGCATTTGTTCCTGGGCTTTGGCGGACACAAGCAGGCGGCCGGGCTTTCCATGCCGCTGGAGAACCTTGAGGCCCTGCGCGAGGGCTTCCACCTCGCCGTGGAGGCGTCCCTTGGCCCGGTGCCGCTCAAGCCTTCGCTCAAGCTCGACCGCGAGCTCTCGTTTGGCGACATCTCCTTCACTTTGCTGAAGGAACTGGAGATGTTGCAGCCTTTCGGCATGGGCAACCCGGAGCCCACCTTCGTCTCGCCGCCGGTCATGGTCAAAGATTACCGCGTGTTCGGCAAGGACCACGTGAAGCTCAAGCTGGTGGAGCAGCTGCCCGCCGACCAGGTGGGCGTGCGGCCCGGCGCGGTGCTGCCCGCCAAGGCCTGGCGCAAGGCCAGCGAGCTGACGCGCGACGTCATGGGCACGCTGAAGCGCTTCGCCTTCACCCCGCGCATCGACCGTTTCGACGGGGTGCCGAAGATTGAGCTGCAGGTGAAGGACTGGGATGAATAGGGCGCTTGGCCGTGGGGGGGCCGCCGTGCGGGCGCGCGCCGCAAGCCCCCGTGCGCCGTGGGCCGTTGCAACGTGTTGCCGTGCATTCTTAAGGAGATTCAATGGCTAGCCGCAGACAGGAATTCATGGCGCTGGGAAAATGGATATGCCAGCTTCGGCCCATCGGGAAGCTGTACACGTTCACGGCCAGGGGGCTGAAAGGGCGGGACATCTCCATCAGCTTCGGCGGGTTGGAGAACTTCGGCGGCACGGTCAGCATCCCGCCCGAGCAGCTCACCTGCACGGCGAATAATTTCTTCGAGCTCATGGCCCTCTTCGACAAGAACAAGATATCCTTCAACGATGTTGTGCGGTTGAAGGGACTGGTCAAGGGGCAGGTTGAGCGGGGGAAGTAGAGGACAACGTGGGTAGATAGGTGGAAAGCATCTATCCGGACTTTGGAATCGTGTGACGGGATTGATGCGAAACAATGTTATTATTTTAGGAATTCAAATCTGATTCTGAGGCTTATGAAAAAGAAATTATTCGCATGGATTGCTGGGGGAACAATTTTTATTGTGTCTTTGGCGAAATGTACAAAGGCGTTTGATGAAATTTATGATGTACTAGAGCGGAGATTCTCCAAACAACCAGCAAAATTTGTTTCAGATTATGAAAATCCTCCGTTGACAGATAGAGTCGTTGTCGAAGGAGTTGTGCCTTCTCCTGGTGATAGGCTAGAGCGTAATATTGTTATTGCCACTCGGGCGGCAGACTTGATGACTCTGAGTATTGACCGTAATAATGCTTACAAAGAAATTATTACTAATTGTTTAAATAATAGTAGGCCTGATCTTGCCACTCCTCTTGTATCTAAGTTAAGTCTGTCGATAGAGCAAGACGATGCATATAAGCGTATTATCGCTAAGGCCTTGGAAGTACAACAGTATGAACTTGCAGAAAAAATAATACCATTCCTTAGCCTTACGATTGATCAAGATAATGCGCGAAAGCGTCTTGTCAGCTCAAAGTTATTAGCACGATGATCTATTGGTTTCTGTGAAAAGCCCCCCTCGCCTTTCGGCTCGGGGGGCTTTGTTTTGCCTTAAGCTAAGCTAGTCCGCTTACATGGCCATCATGTACGGCACGCCCACCAGGAGCAGCACGCCCAGGAAGATGGCGCCGAAGATGAAGCCTTGCAGCCAGAAGTCCTTGCGGCTCACGAAGCCGGAGCCGTAGTAGATCGGGCTTGGCCCGGTCGCGTACGGGGTGATGATGCCCATGAGGCCCAGGCTGAGGCAGAGCAGCAGCGCCAGCGTCCTCAGGTTCACGCCCGGAATCGCCGCCGCCGTGGTCAAAAACACCGGCATCAGCGCGGTGACGTGCGCCGTCAGGCTGGCGAAGAGATAGTGCACCACGAAGAACAGCACCAAGAGCATGATGATGACCGTGTTCGGCGAGTAGCCGACCATTGCCCCGGCCGCCGTGGTGGCGAACCACTTCAGGAAGCCGACCTTGCCCAGGCCGTCGGCCAGGGTCACCAGGGTGGCGAACCAGAACAGCACGTTCCAGGCCTGCTTGTTGCCCAAGAGGTCGTTCCAGTTGATGACGTCAAAGAGGATCATGAGCGTGAGCGCGATGAGCGCAACCAGGGTCGCGTCCAGGTAGTCGCCCGCGAAGATCCAGCCCAGCAGCGCCAAACAGGCCAGTCCGGCCATTGCCCATTCCTTGCCCGTCATGGGGCCCAGCTTGGTCAGCTCGCTGGCGGCCCACTTGGGCGCGTCCTCGCTGGTCTTCATGGTGGGCGGGTAGAGCACGTAGGTAAGCCAGGGCACGGCCAGGAACAGGATGATGCCCACGGGCGCGAAGGCCGTGAACCACTCCATCCAGGTGAACTTGAGGCCGATGGTCTTTTCCACCAGGCTCATGGCCAGCAGGTTGGGGGCCAGGCCGGTGAAGAACATGGAGCTGGTGACGCAGGTTGTGGCCAGCGCCACCCACATGAGGTAGCCGCCGATCTTGCGCGGCTCGGTGTCTGGGGTGGAGCCGTACAGGCCGGGAATGTTCTTGATGATGGGGAAGATGGTGCCGCCGCTGCGCGCGGTGTTGGAAGGCATGAACGGCGCCAGGGCCAGATCGGCCAGGGCCACGGCGTAGCCCAGGCCAAGGGTGCGCTTGCCCAGCTTCTTGATGAGCACCAGGGAGATGCGCTTGCCCAGCCCGGTCTTCTCATAGCCCAGGGCGAACATGAAGGCGATGAAGATGAGCCACACCGTGCCGTTGGAGAATCCGGCCAGGGCCCACTTGATCTCGTCGGCGGGCTTGGGCGGCTTCTTGGCCTCGGGCTTCTTTGCGGCGTCGGCCTTCGGAGCATCCGCCTTGGGGGCGTCTGGCTTGATTGCGTCGGACTTGGCAGCGGGGGCTGCGCCAGCGGCGGGCGGGGCCACGGCGGGAGCTGCGGCTGCGGCAGGCGCGCCCGGCTTGGCGGCATCGGGCTTGGCTGCATCAGGGACAGGCGGCTTCGCGCCGTCCGGGGCCTTTACGCCGTCAGGAGGCTTGGGCGCATCGGCGGCCTTGGCCGCATCGGCCTTGGGCGGGGCCGGCTTGGGCGGATCGCCGGGAACGAGCATGAGCGAGGCGCAGAGAACAACGCCGACAAGGCCGACGGCAGCGGCGGGTATGGGCTCCAGAATGAGCGCTACGACCACGCCGACGAAAATCGAGAAATATTGCCACGCGTAGGGCTCCAGGCCCTGCGGCGTCGGGATTGCCCAGACTGCCAGCGCGGCCAGGACTGGAATGAGACCCTTCCATAATCTGCTCACGGTGTCCTCCTAAGGTGAAAGGAACGGGGGCTGATACGGGCATGCTTCAAAGATCTTGTTCTACAATTCACAAGTTAGTCGTTCGCCATAAGCTTGTCCAGAGAATCCAGAGGGATTTTTGCGTTTGGGCTCTCGTAACCTGCAAAAATCAAGGGGCCGGTTGAGCCGCCATTTCCGCCGCGTGATAGCTGCTGCGCACAAGGGGCGCGCAGAACATCTTGGCCACGCCGATGGACCGGCCGAACGCGGCCAGGGCGTCGAATTCGTCCGGCGGCATGTAGCGCACCACGGGCGGATGCAGGCGCGAGGGCCGCATGTACTGCCCGACTGTGATCATGGAGCAGCCCGCCCGCTTGAGGTCGCGGATGGCGTCCCTGAGCTCCTCGTCCGTTTCACCCAGGCCGACCATGAGGCCGCTCTTGGCGGGTATGCCCGTGCCGCCCTCGGCCACGCGGCGCAGCAGCTCCAGGCTCTGGGCGTAGTCCGCCTGGGGGCGGATGTCCGTATACAGCCGGGGCACGGTCTCCACGTTGTGGTTCAGCACATCGGGCCGGGCGGCGAGCACTGCGGCAAGGGCCTCGGCATCGCCCTGGAAATCGGGAATGAGCACCTCGATGGTGCATCCGGGCATGCGCTGCTTCACCTGGCGGATGGTCTCGGCGAAGTGCGCCGCGCCGCCGTCCGGCAGATCGTCGCGCGTGACGGACGTGATGACCACGTGCTTGAGGCCGAGCCGCGCCGCGCCCTCGGCCACGCGCCGGGGCTCGTCGGCATCGGGCGGCAGCTGGCGGCCGGGATTGATGTTGCAGAAGGCGCAGTTGCGCGTGCATTCCTTGCCGAGGATGAGGAAGGTGGCCACGCTGCGCGAAAAGCACTCCCAGGTGTTTGGGCAGCGCGCGCCCTGGCACACGGTGTTCAGGTCCAGGTCGCGCAGCAGCGAACTGGTGCAGGCGAAGCCTTTATCCCTGGGCAGCTTGACCCGAAGCCAGGGGGGAATGCGCAAAACGGGCGCGGAACTCTCCGGCAAGGACATCCTTCACTTCCTCCATATTGATGGTGCGCCCGGCCTCGCGGCTCATGGACGTTGCGTGCGCGCCGCCTATGCCGCACAGGGTGATGAGCTCGAAAAGGCTCACGTCCTCGGCCACGTTCAGGGCCAGGCCGTGGTAGGTGACGAAGCGTTTGACGCCGATGCCCATGGAGCAGATCTTGCGCGCGCTGGCGTCGCTGCCGGTCCAGACGCCTGGAAAGCCCTGGCGGCGTGCGGTGTTGACGCCGAAAGCCGCCGTGGTGCGGATCACGGCTTCCTCCATGTCGAAGAAGAACTGGCGAATGCCGCCGGGGCGCTTCTCCACGCGGAAAACAGGATAGGCCACCAGTTGGCCGGGAAAGTGGCAGGTGATGTTGCCGCCGCGCCGGGTCTGCGCCAGCTCGATGCCTTGGGCCTCCAGATAGGCGCGGCCCACGTGCAGGTTCTCGGCCCCGCCCTGCCTACCAAGGGTGATGACCTTGGGGTGCTCCACGAAGAAGAGCGTTTCCTCGGCCCCCTGCTGCACCTCGGCCAGGGTCTCCAGTTGCAGGGTCTCGGCCTCGTGATGGGGCATGAGCCCCAGGTCCACGATGCGCACGTTACGACTCCTTTTTGCTCCGGGGCTTCTTGGCGTTGCCCGGTTTTGAGCCTGGCTTGCCGCTGTTTTGGGCACCTGGCTTGCCGCCGGCCTTGCGTTCCGCGCGGGATGCGTGGGCCTTGCCGCCAGTTTTGGCATCCGGTTTTTTCGCGCCGGGCTTTTTTGCTCCGGGCTTGCGCGGGGAACGCTTCTCGTCCGCCGGGCGTTCCGAAGGCAGGCGCTTGCGGCGCTCGGCCTTGGGCGCTGCAATGGTTCCGGACTCCTCGGCAGCGATGAGCGCGTCCACCGTCAGGGTTTTCGGCAGGGATTTGTCGGGCGCGCCAGCGGATTGCTTCCGCTCGGAGGGGCGGTCATACGGCTGGCCCTGGCTCTGGGAACGTTCGCGCTCCTGCTCCGGGTTCCGATCCTGCCTTGGCGTGCGCTTCGGGCCGTCCTTCGCCGCGTTTCGAGGTGCTGCGTCTCGGGGCGCGCTGTCCCTGGGCGGGCGCGGGGATGTTTTGGCGGCCGCGGGACCAGACCCATGGTCAGACGCGGGGCGCGGCGTGCGCTCCGGTCCGCGTCCGGGCGCGTCGGCACCGCTTTCGTCCTGACGCCGGGAGCGCGGCGCGGCAGAGCGTCCGTCCTTCTTGCCGCTGAAGTCCCTTGCGTTCCGCCCATCGCGCGCATCATGGCGGGCGGGCGCGTCCCGACGTGTCGAAGCGTCCTTGCGGGCGGCTGTCGCAGACGTGTGCTTCGGCGCCGGGTCCGCCGGATCGGCTTCGCTGCGGCGCATGGCCGTGTGCTCCGTGCCCATGGGCAGGATCAACGCGCCGGACTTGGCGTCCTGCACGGGCTCCGCGGGCCATGTGGCCTCCAGGAGCGCGCCGGGCAGCGGCACAAGGTGCTTCTGCGCCACGCTCAGCAAGGTCAGGCCGTGCTCGGAGCAGGCATATTGCCCGAAGCGCCGCGCAGCGTTCTGGCCCTCTGGCGCGGGCAGCTCAAAGGGGCCGGACACGGCGCGGACAAAGGTCTTGCCGGGCGCGGGCTCCAGCTTGCGGCCCTTGGCCGAGAAGCTGAGGAAGCTCAGACTCACGTTGTCCTTGGCCAGCTTGGCCTCGTCGGACAAGGCCTTGAGCCAGTTGGGCGCGGCCTCGGCGTCGAAATTGAAATGGCACCAGGCGGTGAAGCCCCGGCCGCTCATGGGGCAGGGGCCGGTGTGCGGGCAGGGCGCGATGGGGTTCAGCCCGTGGTGCAAAAAGCCCCGGCGCAGGGCGGACATGAGGTGCGCCGAGGGGCGGATGCCCGGTTCCACGACGCAAAGCGAGCCCGTGGGCGTGAGCATGTTGGACAAGTGCCAGGCCAGGGCGTCGGCGTCTTCCAGCAGTTCGCCCTCGCCCCGGTGCAGCACCTCGTTCAGGGCATTGGCCATGATGAGCAGGTCGGCCTTTTCGCGCAGGCGCGCGTCCAGCGGTCCCTTGACCAGCGTGACCTTCCAGGGGGCGAGGCCGCCCTGGGCGGCGGCGAGGCTGTGCAGGGCGTCGAGCCCCAGGCGCATGGGCTTGGGCGCGCGGTCCACGCAGATGAAGGTCAGCGGGCGCTTGCGCAGGTGCGGGCGGCTCATCCAAAGGGTCAGCGGCGCGGTGAGCGGCCCGGTGCCCAGGTCCACGATGGTGGCCGCGCCGTCCGGATTGTCGCCGCCCGGATCGATGGACAGCCCGGCGAAGAGCGTGCCCAGGCGGTAGATGTTCCAGGGCAGAAAGTAGCGCATGTAGGCCGAGAGCGCTGCCGGGTCGGCCAGATAGTCGCGCCGCAGGTCGCCTCGCTCGTCGGTGAGCAGGTGCGAGAGGTGGCGGATGTCGCCCGGCAGCTCGCGGCGGTGCTGGCGGCGCATGGGCATGGCCGCGTCCAGGTGCTTGGGAAGACCGGCGAGCAGGGTCAAAAACTCCCGGCTGGGGCGCGGAAAAATTTGTTCAGGCGACATGGCGCAACACCATCCTTTCGACAAAAAGAGCGCCGAAGCGCGGATCCGAGGCGAGGTCGAGGGCGCGGCAGCTGGCGGGCAGCGCGCGCACCCAGGCCCAGGCCTCGGCGGAATGCAACAGTAAGCCCGCGCCCTCCAGGGACGTGTTTCCGGCGCGCACCAGGCGCGCGGTGAGCACTTCGGGCAAAAATCCCAGGGTGGCGAGGTCGCGGGCGTCCACATGCTCGCCCATGGCCCCGGCCAGATACACGGCCGTGAGCGCGCCCGCGGCCAGGCCGGATTCGGCCAGCAGCCGCGACAGGGCAAGATTGAAGGCCGCCTTGACCTTGACCAGCTCCTCCACGTCCGTGGCGGGAAGCGCGAGGCCGGACCCCAGGTCCAGCACTGGCTCGCCCTGGACCAGCCCCAGGCCGGAGGCGATGCGCTTGCCCAGGGGCGTGGCGGGTACCACGAAGCGGCCCGAGTCGTCCAGCACGCCCGCGCGGCGCAGCGCGGCCACCAGGGACAGGTAGCCCACGCCGGTGATGCCGGGGTCTTCGGTCTTGCCGTCAACGCCGGTCAGCGGCGGGCGTTCGATATATTCCGGCTTGAGCCCGGCCGGGGTGAGGGCGAAGGCGCGCACGGCGCCGGGCGCGGCGGTGCGGCCATGCCGCAGGCCAACGCCTTCCAGCGCCGGTCCCATGGGCACGCTGGCCAGCAGGTGCTCCGTGGGCGAAAGCGCCAGCACGAACTCGCCGTTTGTGCCCAGGTCGGCCAGCAGAAAAGGATAGCGCGGGGGGCCGGCTTCGCGGGGCGCAAAGGTCAGGGCGGCCAGTCCGGCGCTCAGGTCCGCGCCGACAAAGGGCGAGAGCAGGGGCGGGATGCGCGTTTGGGGCAGGTCGGGCGCGATGTCGCGGTCGTCGCCGCCCGCGTCGTCCAGGCGGTAGGGCGCGCGCGAAAGGCCGTCCAGGGGCAGGCCCAAAAGCAGATAGGTCATGGCGCTGTTGCCCGCCACGCAAAGGCGCGTGACCTTTGCCCCGTGCCGGGTCTCGGCCTCGCGCACCAGCGCGCGCAGGCGCTCCTGGCACAGGCTGGAGAGGATCTCCTCACCGCCGGGCCGGGCCGCGAAGCTCAGGCGCGACATGACCTCGCTGCCGAGGCCCATTTGCGGGTTCAAACCCTGGCCGCTGGACAGAACGGTTGTGTCCGGCTGTGCGCCCGGCGGCGCGTCCTGCGCCGAGGCCGCGCTGACCGCCCAATGGATGCTGGTGGTGCCCAGGTCCACGGCGAGGCAAAGTCCGTCCGCGTGCTGGCCGGGTTGCGCCGTGGCCCCGCTGCTGCGCGGCTGCGCCGAGCGCTTGGGCTCGGGCAGTTCGATGTCGCAGGCCGTGGCCGGATGCAGGCAGGAGAGCCGCCAGCCCTGGTCGATGGCGGCCTGGCCCAGGCGCTTCAGCTCCTCGGCGGCGGGCTCCGGTGCGGCGGTGGCGAAGCGCACGCGGCACAGGCCGCACTTGCCCAGGCCAGCGCACAGGGGCACGCCGTCCCACAGCCCGGCGAGAAAGATGTGCTGGGCCAGGGTGAGCCGGGCGTCCGGGGCCAGCTCCAGGCTTTGGCCGTCATGGGTGGTTAGGCGGATCATATGCGCACGTCAGGGGTTGCGCGGCAGGCGCACGGTGAAGGTGGTGCCCTTGCCCACGGTGCTGTTCACCAAAATGGTGCCGCCCATGCCCTGCACCAGGTTGTGGCACAGGGAAAGGCCCAGGCCGGTGCCCTGGCCCGGCGGCTTGGTGGTGAAGAAGGGGTTGAAGATCTTGTCCAGGTTCTCTTGGGCAATGCCGCAGCCGTTGTCCGAGATGATGATGTCCATGCGCGTTTCTGTGGCCTGGGCCGTGATGCTGATGGCGCCGCCCTTGTCCACGGCGTGCAGGGCGTTGGTCATCAGGTTCAGCACCACCTGGCGCAAAAGAGGTGCATCCGTGCGCAGGGTGGGCAGGTCCTCGGGCAGGTCGCGGGTCAGGCTCACGTTCTTGTACGAGGCTTCCTTGTCCACCAGCCGGGCCATGTCGTCCACCAGGCGCGCCACGTCCACCTCTTGCAGCACGGGCTCGCGCTTGCGGGCGAAGTCGAGCAGCTTGTGCGTGATGTTCTTGCAGCGGTCCACCTGGGAGCGGATTTCGCGCAGGGAGTCGCGCACCTCGGCGAAGTCGGGCGTGGCCTGCTTCTCGGCCTCGCTCAGCAGGTGCGTGGCCCATTCCGTTTCCTGGGCGATGATGGCGATGGGGTTGTTGATCTCATGGGCGATGCCAGCGGAGAGCTCGCCCACCGCGGCCAGCTTTTGCGACTGGATGAGCTGGGCGTTGAGGGAGTTCTTGGCTTCCTCCGCGCGGGAGAGGCTCGACATGAGCCCGCGCGCCGAGCAGGCGGCCAGGAAAAGCACCATGGCCGCGAGGAAGGCCGCCAGGGGCGGGCTGGCGAAGGTTGCCGCCACCACAAGGGCGGCCAGGAGCGGGGGCAGAAGGAAGTGCAGCCAGAGCACCAGCCGGTGCTCCCGCCAGACGCGCGCGCCCGTGGCCCTGGAAAAGAGCCCAGCAGCGCCGCTCTGGGGGGCGCTGTGCGCGCTAGTTGCCGGACTGGGCTCGGACATTGAGCGCCTTGCGCTCGGCGGCCCGGCGCACCTTGTCCAGCAGTTCATCGAAATCTGCGGGCTTGAGCACGTAGTCGTAAGCGCCCATGCTCATGCCCTGCATGCCGGTTTCGAGCGAGGCGTGGCCCGTGAGCATGATGACCTCGGTGAGGGGATATTTGGCGCGGATTTGGCGCAGCAGCTCCATGCCGCCCATGCCGGGCATGCGCACGTCGAGGATGACTACGTCGAATTCCTGCTCCTCCAAGAGCTTCAAGGCTTCGGCTCCGCTCCCGGCGGATGCCACGGGGATTTTGCGGATGCGGAAGCGCTTGGTCAGGGTTTCGACGAAGTCCGCTTCGTCGTCCACCAGCAGGATGTGTATGTCCATGTGCGCTCCTTGATGCCGTGTGGGGCAGATTCTTAATGCATGGGCAGGCTGATGATGAACGTGGCGCCGTGGCCTTCCTCGCTCTCCACCTTGAGCCTGCCGCCAAGCTTTTGGATGATGCTGAAGCTGATGGTGAGGCCCAGGCCCGTGCCCTCGCCCACCTTCTTGGTGGTGAAGAACGGATCGAAGATCTTGTCCAGCTTCTCTTTCGGAATGCCGGGGCCGGAGTCCTTGATGGTGATGATGACCTCGTCCGGGTCGTGCACGGCCATGGTTGCCACGTGGATGTTGCCGTCCTTGCCGATGGCGTCGATGGCGTTGTCGATGATGTTCAGGCACACCTGCTGCAATTGGGCCGGGTCGCTGGCAACGAAGGGCAGGTCCTTCTGCAGGTTGGTGTCTATCTCGATGGCGCGGTAGCGCGCCTCGTTCTGCAAAAAGGTGATGGTCTGGAGGATGACCTCGTTGATGTTCACGTCGTCGTGCACGGGGTCCATGCGCCGGGCGAAGCCGAGCAGCCGGTGCGTCACGTCCTTGGCCCGGGTCACGTGGAACTCGATCTTGGTGATGGAGTCCGCGAACTCCTTGAAGTTCGGGCTGGCCTTTATGTCCTCCTCGCCCAGCAGGTCGCGCATCCAGCCCGCTTGCTCCTTGATGATGGCCAGCGGGTTGTTGATCTCATGCGCCACGCCCGCGGCCATTTTGCCCAGGGAGGCCATTTTGCTCGACTGCGTGAGCGAGGCGTTGAGCGAGGCTTTCTCCCGCTCCGACTCCAGCAGCTGGGACAGGATGGTGTTGCTGGTGAGGATGGTGCCCCCGGCGATGAGCAGAAAGCCGCCCGCAAGGATGATCCAGACCGTGGAGCGCGTGTGGGCAAGCGGGGTCAGTTCCTCGGCCGGGTCGTCGCGGATGGCGAGCATCCAGTTCTTGTTCTCAAGCCAGGTGAGGCCGAAGAGATAGGGCTTGCCGTCCACGGTGATGGACTCGGTCCGCACGCCGGGGAAGCGCGCGTAAGAGCCCAGGTCCATTTTGCCCAGCAGCTTGGCCCCGAAGCGCGGCTTGGATTGCAGAATGCTTTCGCTGTTGAGCAAAAAGGCGTCGCCGTTGGCGCCGAGCTGGTCGCTCTGCACCAGCGAGTCGAAGATGTCCGAGTCGATGGTGGCGCGCAGAATCCAGTTCCGGTCGCCGTCGCGGCGGCTTACGGCGATGATGAAGTGGGGGTAGTTGCGGCGTCCCATGAACACGTCGCTGATGTAGAAGCCCTTGGCCTGCACCTGGTCGAACCACTCCTGGTCCTTGTAGTTGGCGGTGCGGATGGCCTGATAGGGGCCGGTGTACATGACGTGGTTGCCGTCCTGGTCGATGATGCCCAGGTCGATGTAGTATTTGCTGCGCGCCTGCATGAGCGTGAACACGCGCTCCAGGGTGCCGCTTTCCAGAAAGTATTCCAGCTTGTGGGTGTAGGCGATGGCCATGAGCTGGGAAAGGCGCTCGTTCAGGAACAGGTCGATGGTGCGGCGCTTGTTCTCGGTGATGTGGTTCAGGTGCTGAACGATTTTGGCCGTGTGCGCGGCTTCGAACTGGCGGTAGATGGTGAAGCCGAGGATGAGGAGCGGGATGAGCGAGAAACCAAGGGTGGTCAGGATCATCTTGATGCGCAGCTTCGTATAGCCCGAGCTTTCGATCATGTCGCGAACCCTTGTGCAGGTGTTTAGGGGGCAAAGAGCGCAGGCGTCAAAACAGACGCTGTGGAGCCTGCGCCCAGCCTTGCCCAATACCCTCTGAAGGTCCGTTATGCAAGGGGTTTCAAGGGGATTGGCGCGCGGGCCGTGCTGGCGGCGAGAAAATAGCACCCAGGACGCGATAGCGGCCCCGCGCGGCTTGTCTCGGCTGGATTTTTCTGCGATTGGAAAGACATGGGCAACCGACCCGGGTTCTTCGGCAGGATCATGCAGGCCCTTTCCGGCGGCAATGCAGCGCAAGCCCCCAGTCATGAGGAATTGCGGGCGCTGTTCGTCGCCCGTTCCCAGGCCTTTACCCGCCTGCTGGAAGCCAACAACAAAGCACTTGAAATAATGAGCGATCTTGAAGAAGCGCTCAAGGGCACGACGATCTTCGGCATGAGCTTTGTGCGCGCCAGCGCCACGGCCGTGGGCGTCAACGTGTTCAAGCTGGTGCGCGCCCTGACCGAGCTTGAGCCCGGCCGCTATGAGACGCTGTATTCCCGCCTTGCCGCCATCCAGGCCGGCATCGACGAAATTTTGTCCCGCCGCGCGCCCCGGCACGCCTCGCCCCTGGTGCTGCATTTTTCAGAAATCGACCGCCACGCCGCGGACCTGACCGGCAGCAAAATGGCCAATCTGGCCGACATGCGCACCAGTCTGGGCCTACCCGTGCCGGACGGCTTCGTCATCACCGCGTCCGGGTACGAGGCCTTCATGGCCGCGGGCGACCTGCAGGCGGAGATCAACGCCCGGCTGCAATCCCTGCCCGAGGACAACGCCGGGGTCGACGCCTCCGAGGCCATCGCCGTGCGCTACCGCGTCTCGGCCGACATCCAGCAACGCATCATGGCCGCGCCCGTTCCCGAGGAACTGGCCGACGCCATCACCGCCGCATACGGCCGCCTGTGCGCCGAGGCCGGAAACGCGCTCGCGCCCGTGCGCGTCTCGCTGCGCAGCAGCGCCCTGGGCGAGGATGCCGCCGGAACCACCTTTGCCGGGCAGTTCAAGAGCCTCCTGAACGTGCCGCCGGAACATCTCCTCGACGCCTACAAGGAAATCGTCGCCAGCAAGCACACCCTGCACGCCATGACCTACCGCCTGAACCGGGGCATCCGCGACGAGGACGTGGCCATGTGCGTGGGCTGCATGCGACTGGTGGACGCCCGCGCGGGCGGGGTCATGTACTCGCGCAACCCACTGGACGCCCGCGACGCCTCGGTGTTCATCAACGCCGTGTGGGGGCTGCCCACCGCCGTGGTGGACGGCACCACGCCCACGGATCTTTATGTGGTGGAGCGCAAGCCCGCCGCCGCGCCGGGCGCTCCGGACGATTCCTCCGCCGCGGACCAGGGCGCGTTCCTCCTGCGCGAGCGGGCCATCAAGCGCAAACCGGAGCGCACCGTGCCCGATCTGGGCGAAGGGCTGCGCCGCGAAACCGTCGAGGCCGCCCAGGCTGGCGAGGCCGCCCTCACCGACGCCCAGGCCCTGGAGCTGGCGCGGCTGGCCGTTGTGCTGGAGCAGTCCTACGGCGGCCCCCAGGACATCGAATGGGCCGTGGACCAGGCCGGAGACGTGCAGCTTTTGCAATGCCGCCCGTTGCAGCAGGTGGCGCAGCCGTCCGACGCCGTCCCCTCCGGCCGGGCGGTCGAAGGGGCGGATGTGCTTTTCGCCGGCGGGGCCACGGCTTCCGGCGGTGTCGGCGCTGGTCCCGTGTTCGTGGCGAGGAACGAGCTCGACGCCCTGCGTTTTCCCGAGGGCGGCGTGCTGGTGACGCCCATGGCCCTGCCGCGCTGGGCCGCGCTGTTGTCCCGCGCCTCGGCCCTGGTGACGGAGCAGGGCGGCATCACCGGGCATTTGGCCAATGTCGCGCGGGAGTTCGGGGTGCCCGCGCTGTTCGACGTGCAGGACGCGAGCACGCGCTTTGCCGAGGGCGGCACCGTCACGGTGGATGCCCTGGGGCGGCGCATCTACCAGGGGCGGGTGGAGGAGCTTCTCGACCAGTCGCCCGCGCCTGCGCCGGTCATGGCGGGCAGCCCGGTGTACGAGACCCTGCGCGAGGTCACGCGGCTCATCCTGCCGCTGAACCTGACCGACCCGGAGGCCCCGGAGTTCAAGCCCGAAGCCTGCGCCACGTATCACGACATCACCCGCTACGCCCACGAGATGAGCGTGCGCGGCATGTTCGACTTCGGCTCCAAGAGCGGGCTGGCCAGCCAGGCCAGCAAGCAGCTGGTGTGCAAGGTGCCCATGCAGTGGTGGGTGGTCAACCTGGACAACGGCTTTGCGCGCGAGGTGCCGGAACGCTTCGTGAATCTTTCGGACATAGTGAGCCCGCCCATGCTCGCCATCTGGGACGGCATAACCGCCGTGCCCTGGGCCGGGCCGCCGCCCGCAAGCAACGCCAGCATGATGAACATCTTTCTGCAGGCCACCATGAACCCGGAACTGGCCGAGGGCGCGGCCGGCGGCTTCGGCGAGCGCAACGTGTTCATGATCTCCAAACGCTACGCCTGCCTCAACTCGCGCTTTGGCTTCCACTTCACCACCATCGAGGCCATGCTGGCCGAGGGCGGCTTCGACAGCTACGCGGGCTTCAAGTTCAGCGGCGGCGCCGCGGACGAGAACCGGCGCAACCTTCGGGCCGCGCTCATCGCCGAGGTGCTGGAGCAGTATGACTTCCAGACCAAGCTGCGCGGCGACAATCTCTTCGCCAAGGTGGAGAGCCGCCGTCACGACTTCATTTTGGCGCGCCTGCGCATTCTGGGCTACCTGCTGGTGCACACCCGCCAGCTGGACATGGCCATGGCCGACCAGGGCGCGGCCGACGTCCTGCGCGCCAAGCTCCTCGCCGACATCAAAACCATGCTGGGCACGCCCCTGGTCTTGCCCGCGCCGGAGCCGGGAGGTCTGCAATGAGCCAGGCCGCCGCGCCGCGCATTCGCGTGCTCCATGTGCTGAAGGCCCTTGGCCTGGGCGGCACGGAGAAGGTCGCCCAGCTGTTTTTGCGCCATCTCGACCCCGCGCGCTTTGAAACCGCCGTGCACAGCCCGGTCGACGGCCCCCGCGCCGCGCAGATCCGCGCGGGCGGCAGCGCCACCTTCGTGGGCGTTCCCCTTGCCAAGGCCCTGGCAACGTTCCGGCCACAGGTCATCCATCTGCACCGGGCCGGCTGGCCGGAGCCGGACTTCCTGCGGCCCGTGCGCGACTACGCCGCGAAAAACGCCGTGGCCGTGTTCGAGACCAACGTTTTTGGCCGGTACGACCCTTCGCCCTCGGGCCGCGTCATCGACACGCATCTGTTCGTCTCCCATTTCTGTGCAGAGCGCTTTGCGCGGCACACGGGCATCGCCGCGGCCTGGCCCGCCTACGGGGTTTTGTACAACCCCGTGGAAACGGATTTTTTCGCCGCCGCCTGCCCGGACGAACCGCAAGGCAGAGGCCCCGTGCTGGGGCGCATCTCCCGGCCGGACCCCGGCAAATGGTCGCCGCTGGCGCTCAATATTCTGCCGCTGCTGCAACGCGACGTGCCGGACTTCCGCTGCCGCATCGTGGGGGGCATTCCAGAGGCCGAGGCCTTTGTGCGCGAGCATGGCCTGAGCGGGTGCGTGGAGTTTTTGCCGCCGCTGGAGACGGACGCGGAGCTGGCGGCGTTCTACGGCTCGCTTTCCGTCTTGGCCCACGCCAACGACGCGGGGGAGAGCTTCGGGCTCGTCATCGCCGAGGCCATGGCCTGCGGTCTGCCCGTGGTGACGCAGCCGTGCCCGGGCGAGCGCGACAACGCGCAGCTGGAGCTTGTGGACAAGGGCGTCACCGGGCTGGTGGCCCAGACGACCGGAGAATACGCCGGGGCGGTGCGCTGGCTCTTTGAGCACCCTGACGAGGCCAGGCGCATGGGCCGGGCCGGGCGCGAGAAGGCGGCGCGGCTGTTCCGGGCCCAGGGCGTGGCGGCGGAGCTTGGCAAAATGTACACAGAAATCCTGGCGCGAAAGATACATGGGGGTGGCGCATGAGCGGTCCGGACCTGCTGTTTGAATATGCCTCCGAGGTTCTGGCTTTTGACTTCAAGGACGCGCCGCCCGTCGTGGTTCCCGCCGACCCTTCCCCCGCAGCGGTCACCCGCATGGCCGAGCGCTGCGCCGCCGCCTTCACGCGGTCGGGCAAGGCGCATCTCGTGCTGCTGGGGCTCGGTTCCGGGGCCGTGGCCGCGGCCTTGGCCAAGCTCTTGCCGCCTGGCGCGCTTTTCGTGTGCGAGCAGGATCTGGGCCTGGCCCGCCTGCTGCTGACCAAGGGGCGCCTGCTGTGGTGCCAGCCCAACGGCGATTGCGGCCCGGCGCGCCTGGCGCTCGACGCCTCGCCCTGGGCCCTGCTGTTCCTGCTCGACCGCGCCGGACTGGAGCTTTCGCAGCTCATGGTCCTGCCCAATCCAGAGCTGCCGCCCGCGGAAAAGGCCCGGCTGCGGCTTCTGGAACTGCTGCTCACCCGGTCCGACGTGGTGGCGCTGCCCAGTTCCGCACCGCTGCCCAAGCTTTCGGCCGCGGCCATCCTCTCGCCGGACGAGCCCGGGCTGCCGCAGTTCTTCGCCCAATTGCCGAACTGGCTTTTTGAACTCGCCATCGTGTGGGACGCGGACGCCATACCGGACATCCCCGTGCCGCAGGACTTTCCCGTGTGGCAGTCGGCCCACCGCCTGGAGCGCGATTTCTCGGCCCAGCGCAACCTCATGCTGGCCGCCTGCCGGGGCGATTTCGTGCTCTATCTGGATGCGGACGAGGGCTTCTCGTCCCTGGACTGGGACGCGCTGCCGCGCCTGTGCGCCGTGCCCGGCGTGGGCGGCTGGCTGTTTCCGCGCGTCACCCTGTACCCGGAGCCGGACCGTGTGCTCACGGGCTTCGGCCTCTGGCCCGATCTGCAGCTGCGGCTGTTCCGCCGCACCCAGGAGCTGTGTTTCTTCAACCCCGTGCACGAGCGTTTGACCGGGCTGTGCGGCAGGCAGGGGCTGGCCCTCGACCTGGAGATTGTGCATTTGAGCCGCATCCGCAAGAGCGAGGCCGAGCTTCGGCGCAAGCTGCAAGGCTTCGACGAGGCCGGCACCGGACTTGTGCGCCACGCCTTGAGCGTGGAATATCCCAGCGTTCCGCGCGACATCGTGTCGCCGCGCGCCACGCGTGCCCGGCACGGACTTTTGCTGCCCTCGGAGCTGGGTTGATTTTTATCTTTGTGGTACAGTCGCGTGCAGCGGCTTGCCACGCTTGCGGGCAGGGCGGCTTGATTCCCTTGGACGAACAGTCTAGACTCCCAAGAGTTGCCCAACCTTAAAATTCCACAAGGACTACGGATGCGGATTCTTTGCCCACTGTGCGGATATGGCCGCGAGATCGACGAGGCCAAGGTGCCCCCGCGCGCCCAGATGGCCACCTGCCCCAAGTGCGCCCACAAGTTCCGCTTCCGCGTGGTGGATGATCTTGAGCCCCTGGCCGTGGCGAAAGCACCGGGCACGATGCCCGGCAGCGCCACCGCCGCCGTCCCCCCGCCCGTGAACACCACGGGGAGCTTCCCCTCCGGGCAGGATCTTTCGGCCTCGCAGCCGGACCCCATGGCCGCGCAGCGCCTTGCGGCCGATTTGGCCTGGAAGCGTTTGCAGGGGCAGAAGCCCGGCGATGCCGCCTCGGCCGGCCAGAACCAGCGCGTACCGGCGGCGCAGCAGGGCGCGCCAGCTCCCGACTCCTCGGCCCTGAATTCCCAGGTCAATGACGTCCAGGCCAATGCCGCGCAGGATAATCCCGAGCACAAAGGCCCCGCGTCCACCGGCTCCTCCGTGCCCTTTGAGGATCTGCCGCGCTACGGCTTCTTTCCCGGCATCTGGGGCACAATCCGCCAGGTGACCATGACCCCCGTGGCGTTCTTCCGCGCCATGCCCACCCACGCGGGCATGGCCAAGCCGCTGGCGTTCCACATCCTGCTGGCCGAGCTCATGGTGGTCTGCCAGTACCTGTGGAGCATGGCGGGCATTGGCGCCACCGCCGAGTACCTGGGCAAGCCGGAAGTCATGGACATGGGGCTTGGCCTGGCCCAGGCCGCGCCGCTCATGCTTTTTCTCATCTATCCGCTGCTGCTGGTGCTGCGGGTCATGATCGTGACCGGCATCATCCATGTGCTGCTGCGGCTCATCCGCTCCGGCGACTCCGGCGCGGAGGCCACCTTCCGCGTGCTCTGCTATTCCGCCGCGCCGCTGCTTTTGGGCGTTATTCCCGCCATTGGGCCGCTTGTGGGCGGCGTGTGGAGCATCGGGCTCACGGTCATCGGCCTCAAGGTGGCGCACAAGACCCGCACCTCGGCCGCGCTGTTTGCGGTGCTGGTGCCCATCCTCATGATGCTCGCCGCTGTGATCGGACTGCTGCAGGGCATGCTGCAGGCAGGGTAGGACCATGGCGGCGGACAGACCCATTCTCGGCTGGTTCGGCCGCAAGTGGCGCGCCCTGTGCTCCGCGCGCCAGGCGGCCAAGGAGCAGAATCCCGGCGGGTTGCTGCGCCTTGCCGGCGAGGTGCGCGCCCTGGCCGAGGCGGCGCGCCGCGTGTGCCCGCCGGAGCGCAAGCTGCAGGCGCGCATCGACGCCGTGCACGAGGAAATGCTGCGCCTTGCCGCCCTGGCGGAAACCCCGGAGTTCCGGCGGCTTGATCCGGGCAAGCGCCAAATGCTGCGCAAGGGGCTGGTCCAATCGCGCGAGCAACTGCTGCGCGTCATGGGCCAAACGCCCGCGCCCACCCGCCTTTTGCAGTAGTTCCCGGTCGACGGCCTTGCCCGGCCGCGCCTTCCGGTACGTATCTTGCTTTACACGGTCAGAACCCGCGCCGGCGTCGATGTTTTGTCACGCGCGCGGAAAAGGCCCCCCAAAAAGCGAGTGTAGCCCATGAAACATATCCTCCGCGTCCTGGCATTGACGGTTCTGGCCGCGCTGCTTTTGTCCGCCTGCGCCAACGTCGAGCCCTCCATAACGCAGCAGAGCAAGGTCTACGTCGACGCGAAGGTCGAGAAATCGAAGCTGGCCGTGAACGTGCGGCCCAAGGCCAGGTTGTACGACTCGCCCAAGGTGCTCATGTATCCCTTCTGGATTGCGCAGAAGATGGAGAACCACATGCTGGTGGGCCGGGAGGTGGGGCGCATATTCCACCAAACCTGGACCGGCGAGGAGGTTTTTCAGACCCTGGCCTATGATCCGGAGCTGGTGTACCGCGGACCCGAGCAGGCCGTGCGCGTGGCCCGCGCCTCCGGCGCCGACCTCGTGGTCGTGGGCATTGTGCCGTACTTCATCACCGGCGGCACGGTGGACAGCACCGCGCTGACCCTGCAGATCCGCATCTATGAGACCAAGACCGGCAACCTGCTGGTTTCCATGGACCAGAGCGCCCGCGTGAACGCCAAGCGCACCCAGGACTGGGTCGTGTTCACCATTGAAACGCGCCTGTCCGACTCCCCCTTGGCGGAAGCCATCGCCTCCATCGCCCACGACATGGCCGTGCCGCTCAAGTCCTGGGTGCCGCCCTCCGATGAGGAGCTCGGCTTTGCGGACAACGAGTCGGGCATGACCAGGAACATCATGGCCAGCGGCTCCGGCAACGGCGGCGGGGGCGGCAACGGCATGGCCGGAAAGAGCCGTTCCGGAATAACCTCCACCGACGGCGTGAAGCTCAAGGTGGAGTTCGACGTCGACTCCTCGCGCATCCGCGAGAACTCCTACCCGCTGCTGAACGAGCTGGCCAAGGCCCTGAAGGGCAAGGAGCTGAAGGGACGGCGTGTCGTCATTTCCGGTCATGCGGACTCGGACTACACGCTGGAGTACAACCAGAAGCTCTCCGAGCGCCGGGCGGCCAGCGTGAAGGCCTATCTGGCGGAGCGCGGCGGCATCGACCCCAAGCTCATGCGCACCGAAGGCTTCGGCAAGACGCGGCCCCTGGTGCCGAACACCAGCCCGGCCAACAAGCAGCGCAACCGCCGCGTGGAAGTGCGTCTGGATGGCCCGGCAAATTAGCTGTACATTTGTAAGAATAATTCCTAATAAAGGGGGCGGCTCAGGCTGCCCCTTTTTTTCGGGTTTGCTCCGGGCCGCGAATGTGATAGGGGAGGGGCCTCGTGGCAATTCCCGCGCATACGCGCGATATCAACGCTCTGAAGAAACGAGGTTTTCATGATCGGCATTTCCAAACTTTACTGTGGGGCCGTCGAGCCCTCCGACGCCCTGCGCTACAACCGCCACTCCGGGCAGCTGCCCTCGCACCTGCTCCAGTTCTCGGCGGACAAGAAGCCCGTTGTGGTCTGGAACATGACCAAGCGCTGCAACCTCAAGTGCGTGCATTGCTACGCCAAGGCCGTCGATCCCAACGGCGTCGATGATATCTCCACGGATCAGGCCAAGACCATGATCGACGACCTGGCCGCCTACGGCGCGCCGGTGATGCTGTTCTCCGGCGGCGAGCCCCTGGTGCGCCAGGACCTGGTCGAGCTGGCCAGCCACGCCACCAGCAAGGGCATGCGCGCGGTCATCTCCACCAACGGCACGCTCATCACCAAGGAAAAGGCCCGCGAGCTTAAAAGCGTCGGCCTGTCCTACGTCGGCATCTCCCTCGACGGTGGCGAGGAAATCCACGACAAGTTCCGCAAGGTGCCCGGCTCCTTCAAGAAGGCGCTGGAAGGCGTGGCCAACTGCCAGGCCGAGGGCCTCAAAGTGGGCCTGCGCTTCACCATCAACAAGCGCAACCAGGGCGAGGTGCCCACCCTGTTCCAGATCATCCGCGATTTGGACGTGCCCCGCATCTGCTTTTACCATCTGGTGTACTCCGGCCGCGGCTCCGAACTCATCAAAGAGGACCTGGACCACGCCGAGACCCGCGCCGTGGTGGATCTCATCATGGACGAGACCCGCAAGCTCTTCGACGAAGGCAAGCCCAAGGAAGTGCTCACCGTGGACAACCATGCCGACGGTCCGCACGTGTACTACCGCATGCTGAAGGAAGACCCCAAGCGCGCGGCCGAGGTCATGGAGCTTTTGCAGATGAACGAGGGCAACAGCACCGGCCGCGGCATCGGCTGCATCTCCTGGGACGGCAAGGTCCACGCGGACCAGTTCTGGCGGCAGCATGTGTTCGGCAACGTGCTTGAGCGCCCGTTCTCCCAGATCTGGGACGACCCGAACATCGAGCTGCTGCACAAGTTGAAGGACAAGAAGCCCTTTGTGAAGGGCCGTTGCGCCACCTGCAAGTTCCTGAACATCTGCGGCGGCAACTTCCGCGCCCGCGCCGAGGCCTACTACGGCGACATCTGGGCCCAGGACCCCGCCTGCTACCTGACGGACGACGAGATCAGAAAAGACTAGCGACGCGACATGCGGGCCTCCGAAAGGGGGCCCGCGTTCTTTGCGGCCGCGGCCGGACGGCTTTGCCCGCCCTGCCCGCCATTTTCGGCGAACCCCCTCACGGCCTTCGCCGTTTCCAAACAAGGAGCTGACACCATGCTCGATTCCGACTTCTATCGCGGCCGCCGGCTGCGCATGAACCCCGGCATCCGCGCCCTCGTGCGCGAGAACGAGATCCGCCCCGCGGACCTGGTCATGCCCTATTTCGTGGTGGAGACGGACGACGCCTCCTTCAAGAAGCCCATCGGCTCCATGCCCGGGCAGTTCCAGCTCTCCTTGCAGGAGCTGGAGAAGACCGTGGCCGCCGCGGTCAAGAACGGGCTGAACAGCCTGATGCTTTTCGGCATTCCGAAAGTGAAGGACGAACTGGCCACCCAGGCCTACGCCGACGAAGGCATCGTTCAGGAGGCTGTGCGCCGCCTGAAGGACCGCTTCCCCGAGCTCGTCATCATCACCGACGTGTGCCTGTGCGAGTACACCTCTCACGGCCATTGCGGCATTGTGCACAAGGGCGGAGAGATCCAGAACGACCCCACCATCGACCTGCTGGCCCAAGCCGCGTTGTCGCACGTGCGCGCCGGCGCGGACATGGTGGCCCCCAGCGACATGATGGACGGCCGCATTCTGGCCATCCGCGAGATGCTGGACGACAACGGCTTCATGAACACGCCCATCATGAGCTACGCCGTGAAGTACGCCTCGGCCTTTTACGGCCCCTTCCGCGAGGCGGCGGACAGCACGCCCAAGTTCGGCGACCGCAAAACCCATCAGATGGACCCGGCCAACAGCCGCGAGGCCCTGCGCGAAGCCGAGGCCGACCTGGCCGAGGGCGCGGACATCCTCATGGTCAAGCCGGGCATGCCCTACCTCGACGTCATCCGCCAACTGCGCGACAACTTCGACACGCCCATCGCCGCGTACAACGTCTCCGGCGAGTACAGCATGGTCAAGGCCGCGGCCCAAAACGGCTGGGTGGACGAGCAGCGCATGGTCATGGAAATGATGACCAGCTTCAAGCGCGCCGGTTCGGACATCGTCATCACCTACTTCGCCGAGGACGTTCTCGGCTGGCTCAACAAATAGGCGCAAGCGCATGAGCGAACATCCGAAAGCACAGCATCCGGCCGGACATCCCGGCGGGCACCCCGGTGGCCATTCCGGTGGCCATCCCGGCAGCGTGGGGAAGCATCCCGGCGAGCAGCACATTGAAGGCAAGGACGGCATGCCCCCCCTGCGGCTCATCGCCTGGGAGGTGACGCGCTCCTGCAACCTGGCGTGCAAGCACTGCCGGGCCGAGGCGCACCCCGAACCCTACGAGGGCGAGCTTTCCACCGAGGAAGCCAAGGCCCTCATCGACACCTTCCCGGCCACGGGCAGCCCCATCATCATCTTCACCGGCGGCGAGCCCTTCATGCGCCACGACATCTTCGAGCTCATCCCCTACGCGAAAGCCAAGGGCCTGCGCTGCGTCATGGCTCCCAACGGCACGCTGCTGACGGCTGAAAACGCCCAGCGCATCAAGGACTGCGGCATCGAACGCTGCTCCATCTCCATCGATGCACCCAACGCCGCGGCCCACGACGAATTCCGCGGGGTCAAAGGCGCGTTCGCGGCCTCCATGCAGGGCATAGAGCACCTGAAGAACGTGGGCATGGAGTTCCAGATCAACACCACGGTGACCAAGGACAACCTGCACCAGTTCAAGGAGATCTTCCACCTGGCGGAGAGCCTCGGCGCTTCGGCCTGGCACATCTTCCTGCTCGTGCCCACGGGCCGCGCGGCGGAGCTCGGCGCCCAGGTCATCAGCGACAAAGAGTACGAGGAAGTGCTCAACTGGTTCTACGACTTCCGCAAGACCACCAGCATGCAGCTCAAGGCCACCTGCGCCCCGCACTACCACCGCATTTTGCGGCAGCGGGCCAAGGAGGAAGGCGTCCCGGTCAACTTCGAGACCTTCGGCCTCGACGCCGTGAGCCGGGGCTGCCTGGGCGGCGTGGGCTTCTGCTTCATCTCCCACTCGGGCATCGTGCAGCCCTGCGGCTACCTGGACCTTTTCTGCGGCGACGTGCGCAAGACGCCCTTCCCGGAGATTTGGCGCAGCAGTCCGGAGTTCCTCAACCTGCGCAATCCCAAGGCCTACGACGGCAAGTGCGGCGTGTGCGAATACGAGAAGGTCTGCGGCGGCTGCCGCGCGCGCGCGGCTACCATGCGCGGCCACTACCTGCGCGAGGAGCCCCTGTGCTCCCACACGCCGGTGAAGCTGCGCGCCAAGGACTGATTCCGGAAATCACCAGGAGGCGGACCATGGCGGTTGTGCATTCCGTGTGCGTCAGCAAGCGCAAGGGCGAAAAGAAGCAGGCCGTGGAGGCCATCATGCTGGTGCATGATTCCGGCGTCGAGGGCGACGCCCACGCCGGCAGCGGTCGGCAGGTGAGCCTGCTGGCCCTGGAGAGCCTGGAGCGCATGCGCCAGAAGCTCGCCAGCATCATTCCCGGCGACTTTGCGGAGAACCTGAACGTGCAGGGGCTGGACGAGCTGGCACTGGCGCCGGGCATGCGCATCCGCGTCGGGGAGACGGCCGTGCTCGAGGTGACGCAGATCGGCAAGGAATGCCACGGCCACAGCTGCGCCATCATGCAGGCCGTGGGCACCTGCGTCATGCCCAAGGAAGGCGTCTTCGCCAAGGTTCTGACCGGCGGTCCCGTGCGCCCCGGCGACGCCGTCCGCCTGGCCTGACCGGCCCGGCGCGGCAGAAACACCAAGGGCTTGCGGAGCAATACCGCCGCGCCCAAGCAGAGGGAAGTGCCCAATATGGACGATTACGACAAGCAGATCCTCGACATCATCCAGTCGAGCTTTCCCATCGACCCGCGCCCGTACGCCGTTGTGGGCGAGCAGGTGGGGCTCACCGAGGCCGAGGTGCTGGCGCGCGTGCGCAGGCTCAAGGGCGAGGGCGTCATCCGCCGCATGGGCGCGAACTTCGGCTCCCGCGAGCTGGGCTGGAAGTCCACCCTGTGCGGCGCCGAGGTGCCCCAGGACAAGCTGGACGCCTTTGTGACCGAGGTGAACAAGCACCCCGGCGTGACGCACAACTACCTGCGCGCGCACAAGTTCAACGTCTGGTTCGCGCTCATCGCGCCCACGACCGAGGACATCGAGGCGACCCTGAACGGCATCACCGCCAAGACCGGCGTGCCCATCATGAACCTGCCCGCCAGCAAGTTGTTCAAAATCAAGGTCGACTTCCAGATGGGCGACCAGGCCGAGTAGGCCGTGCCCACTGCAGAGCAAAGGAGCCCGTCATGATTCTTTCGCCCTCGCTGCTTTCCGCGGATTTCGCCCGTCTTGCCGACGAACTCGCCGCGCTTGAATCCGCCGGAATCAAGTGGGCGCACCTGGATGTCATGGACGGCAGCTTCGTGCCGAACATCACCTTCGGTCCGCCGGTCATCAAGGCCATGCGCAAGACCAGCACGCTCTTCTTCGACTGCCACCTGATGATCGACGAGCCGGGCCGCTACATCGACGACTTCGCCAAGGCCGGCGCGGACCTCATCTGCATCCACGCCGAGGCCACCAACCACCTGGAGCGCACCTGCGCGGCCATCGCCCAGGCCGGGTGCAAGCCCGCCGTGGCCCTCAATCCCGCCACGTCCCTCGAGTCCGTGCGCTACCTGCTGCCCCAGCTGTCCATGGTGCTCATCATGAGCGTGAACCCCGGCTTCGGCGGGCAGAAGTTCATCGGCTTCTGCATGGACAAGGTGCGCGAGCTCAAGGCCATGATCCGCGCGGCCGGGGCCGAGACGCTCATTCAGGTGGACGGCGGCGTGACCCTTGAAAACTGTGCGGAGCTGACGGCCGCCGGAGCCGATGTCCTGGTGTCCGGCTCAGCGTTCTTCGGCCACCCGCCCTATGCCGAGCGTCTGCGCCAGTTCGAGGCGCGCTGCGGCGGATAGCCGATTCAAACGGTTGCTAAAGTTCATCCTCCGGGCTATATCTCCATCAGGATGAGGCGGCATTTCGCCTCGTTGCACCAGCCTGCCGGGGTGGACATGCCGCGACGGTTTCCGCTTTGCCCCATTCTCGCCGCAGCCCTTGCGCTGCTTCTGTTTTGCGCCGTTGCTCCGGCCAAGGCCGAGGAGCGTCTCGGCGTGGTGCTTTTGCACGACAAAAACAGCGTGCCGGAGAAGCACCTTGCGGATCTGGCCCGCGTGTTGCGCAACGTCGGCTTCCAGGTCATCGTGCCGGAGCTGCCGTGGTCGAAAAAACGCGGCTTTGACGCCACCTATCAGCAGGCGCTGGTGGAGATTGGCTTGGCCGCCGAGGAACTGCGGCTCGACGGCTGCACCCGGGTGGCCCTGGTGGGACACGGCCTGGGAGCCAACGCAGCCCTGGGCTATGCCGCCAGCAGGCCGGGCATTTTCGCCATCGCCGCCCTGGCCCCCTCCCACGACCCGGACCGCCACCGCGAGGTCTTTTTGCCCGATGTGCGCAAGGCGCGCACCATGCTTACCGTCGGCAGCGGGAACCAGCGCTCAACCTTCACGGACTTCAACACCAACAAGGACTACGACCTCTCCACCACGGCGGAGGTGTACCTGAGCTACAACGATCCGGAGGGGCAGGCCGTGATGGCCCGCTCGTGCGCCGCGCTCAAGGAGCCGTTGCCGCTCTTGTGGGTGGTGGGCCAGCAGGATCCGTTGCAGTTCCTTGGCCGTTCCTATGCTTTTTCCAAAGCCCCCAGCCACCCGAAAAGCAGCTACGAAACAGTGCCCGGCGATCATGCGAGCGTGCCCCGCAACGCCGCCCGCCTTGTGGCCGAGTGGCTGCGCGACCTCTTCAGCCAGTTGGACACGCCTGCGAAATAGCCCCCCCCGGAGGTTTTGATGAGAGCACCGCTGCGCATTCTTTGTGTGGGGTTGGCGCTGCTTTTCGTTGCGGGCATTTCCGCCGCGCCGGCCAAGGCCGAGGTGGGGATAGTGCTGCTGCACGGCAAGTTCGGCGCGCCCGACAAACATATCGATGTCTTGGCCTCGGCGTTGCGCTCCGCCGGGTATCTCGTGTCCACGCCGGAAATGCCCTGGTCCAAGCGCCGCAACTATGACGCCGGGTTCCTGGCCGGTCTGGCGGAGGTGGACCTGGCCGTGCGCGGCCTGCGCGCCAAGGGCGCCTCGCAGGTGCTGGTGGGCGGGCACAGCCTGGGCGGCAATGCCGCGCTGGCCTATGCCGCCCGATATCCCGGCCTGGCAGGCGTTGTTTGCCTCGCCGCCGCGCATACGCCGGATATCGGCCGCGCGTTGGAGATTTCCAGAGAGAGCGTGGCCCAGGCAAGAGCGCTTGTGGCCGCCGGAAAAGGCGCAAGCCAGGCCCGCTTCACGGACCTGAACATGGGCAAGCCGCACGACATGGTGGTTTCGGCCGAGGTGTACCTGAGCTATTATGATCCGCAGGGCCCTGCGGCAATGCCGGTGAGCGCGGGCATGATACAGCCGCCGCTGCCTATTTTGTGGATAGCCGGCGCGCTGGATCCGCTCTCCCGGCCCGGCCCGGGCTATGCCTTTGACCGCGCCCCCGCGCATCCCCAAAGCCGGTACGCCACAGTCGACGCGGACCACCTGGGAACGCCCACGGCCGCTGCGCCGCTTGTGTTGGAATGGCTGAAGGCGCTGCCGCGCTGACGCCTACTTGCCGACGATGCGGCCGGGGTCGTTGTAGACCCAGAAGCTGTCGGCCTTGATGTTGCCGATGAGCGTCATGCCGATCTTGCGCGCCAGCTCCACGGAAAAGCTGGTGGCCACGGCGGTGCTCGCCAGCAGCGAAACCCCTATGCGCACGGTCTTGAGCAGAATCTCAGAGGCCACGCGGCCTGTTGAGACGATCATCTTGTCCTCGGTCTGCATGCCCTCAAGAAAGCATTCCCCAACGATCATGTCGATGGCGTTGTGCCGCCCTATGTCCTCGCGGAAGAGCAGCATCTCGTCCGGCGTGCACAGCGAGGAGTTGTGGCAGCCGCGCGTGCGGCCATATAGCGTGCTGCGGCGCTTCAGCTCTCCGGCCAGGGCCAGTATCTGCGCCGGGGTGACCTTGAGGTCGGACTCCACGCGGCGCTTGGAGATGGTGGCCACGTTGCGGTCGAAGTTGGTGCCCTTGCCGCAGCCGCTGGTGATGGAGCGCTGGATGGTGCGCCCGTCGGCGAAGGGGTCGTGGTTCACCGTGACGTTGGCGGTGATGCGGCCGTCCTCGTCCTTGATGTCCACGTGCTCAAGCTGCGAGGGCTCGGTCAGCAGGGCGTCGCTTTTGAGAAAGCCCACGGCCAGGTGCCGGGGGTACTTGCCGGTGCACAAAAGCGTCACCACCTCGCGGCCGTTGAGATAAATCGTCAGCGGCACTTCGCGGATGGCCTCGATGGCCACCTGCTTGGCTCCGTCCGCCGTATATTCCGTCACCTCATATGGAAAGCTGTCCGCCATTGTGTCCCCGTCTGTGTGAAGTGCCCGGCCTTAGGCCGCGCCGCTGCCGAAGAACGTGTCCCACAGCAGCAGCACGTTCAAGCCTACCACGACCACGCTGATGCACGCCAGCACGAAGTTGTGCCAGCTGGTGTTGACGAACTCGCCCATGACCGCGCGCGAGGCCGTGAGCCGGAATTGCAGATAGATGGTGAAGGGCAGTTGGATGCTCAAGAAGATCTGGGAGACCACCAAGCCCTGGAAGGGCGTGCTGATGAACAGGATGCACAGGGCGGCGGGAACGAGCGTCAACGCCACGCCGAGCCTGCTGTGCGCGTCCTTGATGTCGAAGGGTTCGGAGAACATGCCGGCGAAGATGCTGCCCCCGGCCATGGCCGCCGTGACGCTGGAGGACAGGCCCGCCATGAGCAGCGCCAAAGCGAAGACGAGCGCGGCGGAGCTGCCGAGAATGGGCTGCAGCATGGCCTGGGCCTGCTCGATCTGGTCCACCGCCACGCCCTGGGCGAAGAACGTCGCCGCGGCCACAAGGATCATGGCGCTGTTGATGCCCCAGCCCACGAGCATGGAGAACAGGGTGTCCGCGAACTCGAAGCGCAACTGGTGGCGGATGACCTTCTTGTCCTTCAGGTTCCACTGGCGGCTCTGGATGATCTCCGAGTGCAGGAACAAGTTGTGCGGCATGACCACCGCGCCCAGAACGCTCATGATGATGGGGATGGAGCCGGGCGGCATGCTCGGCGTGAACCAGCAGGCGGCCGCGTGTCCCCAGGGAATCTGCACCAGGGTCAGCTCGTAGATGAAGGAGATGCCGATGAGCGACACGAAGCCGATGATGAATTTCTCAAGTCTTCGGTATGAGTTGGAGTAGAGCATCCAGGCCACGAAGGACGTGGTGAGGAGCGCGCCCGCCCAGATGGGCAGGTGGAAGAGCATGTTGAGGGCGATGGCCGCGCCGAGCAGTTCGGCCAGGGCCGTGGCCACGGCCGCGAACATGGCCGAGCCCAGCAGCGCGCGCGCCGCAAGGGGCCGCATGTGCGCCACGGCCGCCTCGGAAAGGCACAAGCCCGTGGCGATGCCAAGGTGCGCGGCGTTGTGCTGCAGCACAATGAGCATGAGCGTGGACAGCGTGACCATCCACAGCAGCTTGTAGCCGAAGCCCGCGCCAGCCGCCACATTGGCGGCCCAGTTGCCGGGGTCGATGAACCCGACGGTGACGAGGAGCCCGGGACCGATGTATTTGAGGATTTCCAGCCCGGAAAAGCGCGGGGCGTGGTGGTGGGCGAACCAGTTCTTCACAGTTTTCACTATCACGCGTCTGGCTCCCTCTTTGCAAACGCTCAGGTGTTCCATTGGCCGCGCCGGGCCTGGCAATTTGCCTGATGTTTGTACCCGCGTGGAGCACAGCTGTCCAGGCGTCTGGCAAGTGCCCGCGTTTTAAGCAATTGCCAGATGCTCCCGGCTTGGATATTGATAGCGGAACTGGAATAGCTTGCACGACGGGGGATGCCTATGCGCCTTTTGCCAGGACTCGGATTTGCGCTCTGTGCGCTATTTTTGCTCACGGCTCCGGCCCTGGCCGATTCCGGCGGGCGCTACGCCCTGGTCATCGGCAATTCCGCCTATTCGGACAAGCCCCTGAAAAATCCCGCCAACGACGCCCGCGACGTGGCCCGCGCGCTGCAAAACCTTGGTTTCGACGTGCAGCTCAAGACCGACGCCAAGCTGCGCGATATCGAGGAGGCCATCCGCGACTTCGGGCTCAAGCTCAAGCGCGGCGGGGTAGGAATATTCTATTACGCCGGGCACGGCATCCAGGTGCAGGGCGTCAACTACCTCGTGCCCATCGGCGCGCGGCTCACGTCCGAGTCGGACGCCAAGTTCGAATGCGTGGACGCCGGCCGCGTGCTGGGCAAGATGGAGGACGCGGGCAACGAGCTCAACCTGGTCATCCTCGACGCCTGCCGCAACAATCCCTTTGCCCGCAGCTTCCGCTCCGCCGATCAGGGTCTGGCGCGCATGGACGCGCCCACCGGTTCGCTGGTGGCCTACGCCACGGCGCCCAACTCCGTGGCCTCGGACGGCGGCGGAAGAAACGGCCTGTACACCAAGTACCTGCTGCAAAACATCGCCACGCCCGGCGTGCCCATCGAGGAAGTGTTCAAGCGCGTGCGCATCGGCGTCATGAACGAGACAAGCAAGAAGCAGGTGCCGTGGGAATCTTCGTCCATCGCCGGATATTTCTACCTTGCCGGAGGCCAGCCCCAAGGGGTGGCGGCACAGGCGGCCAACCAGATGTCCTCGGCCCAGGCCGCGCAGCAGCAGCGTTTGCAGGACCAGAAGCTCAAGGAGTACATCGCCGGGCTGGAGGCGGAGAAGCGCCAGGTCGAGCGCGACAAGGCCGAGCTGGTGCGCCGCAGGCAGCAGCTGGACGAAGATGAGGCCCAGAAGCTCAAGGCCGCGCAAGCCCCGCAGGAGCAGCGTCTCAAGGAGCAGCTGGCCATACTGGAGACCGAGCGCCGCAAGCTGGAGCAGGAGCGCGCCGAACTGGCGGCGGCCCGCCAGCAGGCTGCCCAGGCCCAAAAGGCCGCGGAGCAGAGCGGGCAGAAGCCGGCTGCCGCGCCGACGGTCCAGGTGGCGAGCGTCGACCCCATGCCGCAGCTGCCCAAGGTCAGCCCGGCCAAGCCGCGTCCCAGGGTCGACAGGGTCGACGAACGCACCGCCATTTTGGAGCGCCTGGCCGGAGTGTGGCGGCTGGAGACGGACAACAATCTTGCGCTGCCCATGCTGGCGCTCAAGCCCGGCGGCGACACCCTCTACGGCACCCTTGAGGGCGACTCGCAGCTGGTGGACCGCATGAGTCTGACAGGCCTGGCCATGGACGGCGGCAACCTGCATCTGCGCCTGAGCGTGCAGCCGGCCCTGCCCCGCCGGGAGCTGCACGATCCGCAGGGTTTTCTGGCCAACGTTCTGCGCGCCCGGATGTCGGTCAAGGTGCTGGAGTGCGTGGGCAACCTGCGCGCCACCCTGGAAGATGACATTCCCCTCACCTGCGAACGCGTGGACGCAGGCGCCAGGCCCGCGGGCCAGCGCACGCAGTTCTCCGGCCGTATGGTGCGCACGACCGGGCCGCGGGGCTGGTAGCGCCGCCTCCTGTTTCATTGCCATCAAAAAGGCCCGAAGCATTGCTGCTCCGGGCCTTTTTTGCGGCTTGCGGCTTGTGTGCCTTAGCTGACGAGCATGCCCGCGTAGCCGACCACGCGGCGCATTTCGCCGTTGACCTGGCCGGAGGTGGCGTACCCCGTGATTTCGGTTTCCGCGGCGCCAAGCTCCAGCGCGGCGGCAATGCCCATGGTCATGGGCAGCACGCCGCACATGCTGATGCTGTTGCCGCGCACGGTCTCGTAAAACGCCACGGGATTCAGGTGCAGGGCGGGCTCCAGGGCCTGGCTGTCCTGCTCCTTGGCCAGTTCGTGGTGCACGAAGTGGCTCATGTCCGAACTGACCAGGATGCTGACCGAGCGCGTGAAGCCCCGCAAAGCGCGGCCGATGGCCTTGCCGACGCCAAGCAGCGTGTCCAGGCTGGGCTGGGAGACGCAGATGGGCACGATGCGCGTGGCCGGGTTGATGGTGGCCAGAAAAGGCACCATGACCTCAAGGGAGTGCTCGCGCTGGTGGGCCAGGGTGTCCGGGGTGAGCAGCGGCTCCTGCTCGCAGAGCAGGGCGGCCAGTTCGTCGTCCACGGCCAGCGCGCCGCCGGGGTACAGCCAGCGCCCGTCGGGCCAGACGGCGAAGAATTTGCCCATGCCGGTGTGGTTGGGGCCGAGCATGAGGATGGTCTCGCCCAGGTTGGCCTGCCCCAGGGTGACGCCGGTGATGATGCCGGAATAATAATACCCGGCGTGGGGGGCCATGGCGAGGATGGTGTGGGCCAGATTCTTGGGCTGCGCCTGGGCGAGGTAGCCTTGCACCTCGGTGCGCAGGGCCTCGGCGTCGTTGGTGTAGAACTGTCCGGCCACTGCGGGCTGGCGGTCGTGGCTTTCCATGAACGGCATGGGCATGGCGGACTCCTTGGCGGCGGCTAGCGCGGCGGCGGTTTGATGAGATAGTCTTGGAGACGCTGGTCCAGCGCGCTGCTTTCCAGCGACTGCTGCGCCATGCGCGCGTACACGGTGCCGGGCTTCTTCTTCACCACGTCGCCGAGCAGGTTCTTCCACTCCGCAGTCTGGTTGCCCCGGCGGTAGATGTCCGCCAGGCGCAGGCGCACCGGCGCCCAGTCCGGGTCGTTCACCGGGATGATGCGGTCGAACTCGTTGCCCCACTTGAGGGTTTCGCTGAACCGGCCGGAGCGCTCCGTGGCGGTTATGGCCATGAGCAGGCAGTCCTTGATCTTCTCCTTGTCGCCGTTGGTGGCCAAAAGCTGCGCCAGGGCCTCTTGCGAGAGGGCGAAGAGCCGGACCATGTCCTGCCGGCGCGAGGCGTCCTTGGCCAGCATGTACGTGGCGTGGGCCCGGGTGGCGGGCTCGGACGAGGTGTCGCCCGCGATGCGCGTCCACAGGGGCAGGGTCTTTTCGGTCTCGCCCTGGTTCTCCAGGGCCATGGCCTTGGCGTTCTCAAACTGGGTCTTCTGCCGGGGCGAAAGCTTCCAGGCCGCGTTGGCGCGTGTGGCCAGGTCGGAAATGCGCTTCCACTGCTTCTGCTCCATGAAGATGTTCATGGCGAGGTCCAGCGCCATTTCCGAGTACTTGGGCACCTGCTTTTTGCCCAAAAAACGTCCGGCGAGCTTCAGCGCGCGGTCGGGCTGGCCGCGCTTCCAGGCGCTCACGGCGATGGCCATCTGGGCCTCGTCGCCGATCTTGTTCTGGTTGTCCTTCACAAAGGGCGAGGTGTCATACATCTGGAGCACGCGCGCGTAGTTGCCGTCCTGCACCAGCCCGGGCAGGGCCTGCAGGAACGCCTGGAAGCCGAGCTCCTTGGCTTTGCCCACCAGATTGCTCTTGGGGTACTTTTCCAAAAACGAGGCCGCGGTGTTCATGGCGTCCAGGTAGGCCTTGGTATGGAACTGCCACATGCCGAGCTTGATCTGCGCCAGGGGGGCCAGGGGGCTCTGCGGATACTTCTTGATGATGAGTTCGTATGTCTCGTTGGGCTTGAGGGCCTCCGGCTTGGCGAACACCGGGTCCATCTCGCTCATGGTCGGGTCGTCGTAGATGCCTTCCTCGGCCAGGCGCATGCGCGCGACCAGACCGCCCTCGCGGTCCGGGAAGTCCTGCACGACCTTCTGGTAGATTTCCTTGGCCGCGGCGCGCTTGTTCTGGCGCAAATAGATGTCGCCGATGCGCACCAGGGCGATGTCCGCGTACTCGGTGTTGGGGTTCAGGTTGTAGAAGGTCCAGTAGTGGTCCTTGGCCTGCTGCAGCTTGCCCACCTTCTCCTCTATCTCAGCCTCGAGCTTGAGGAAGTCGGGGTTCTCCATGTAGAAGAGGGGCCAGCGCTTGTCGAGGTAGTCCGCGATCTGGTAGGCCTTGTCGTTTTCGCCCAGCTTGCGCAGCACCTGGGCCAGAATGTACGCGGTATCCTTGGCCATGCGGCTGTCGGGGTAGTTCTGGATCAGGCTTTGGTACTGGGCTGCGGCGTTTTTGAGGTCGCCCTTGTTGCGGTAGTACTCGCCGAGGGAGAACGGAATGACGGCCGCGTTCTGGTCGTGGGCGTACTTCTTTTTGACGATGTTGAAATAGGCCTTGGCCTCGGGCAGGTTGCCCACCCGCAGGTTCAGCAGGCCCAGATTGATGAGGGCGCGCGGCACGCGGTTGGACTTCTGGTTGGCGTTCATGGCCGCCTGCTGCGCGCCGGCGATCTTGTCGTAGTTGGCGGCCAGATTGTCCTTGTAGGCCTGCATGTACGTGTCGGCCAGGGAGTAGAGGGCGTCCTCGCGCGCATCGCCCTTGAGGGCCGGCTCGCGCATCAGGGCCTCCAGGGTCTTGGCGGCCTCGTCCCACTTGCCGCCCATCATGCTCGTCTGGGCCTTCAAAATTTCGTCCTTGATCTGATCCAAGGTCAGGGGGCCCTGGGGCTCCTTGTCCTTGCCGCCATGACCGCCGCCTTCCTTGGCCGGAGCCGCGTGGGCGTCCTTGGGGGCGTCCTTCGCCGCCGGAGCATGGGCGTCCTGCGCGGGCGCGTGGCCCGAGGCATTGGCGCTGTGGGCGTCGGCCGCTGGCGCGGGAGCATGTTCGGAGGCGTTGGCTCCGTGGGCTTCCGCAGCAGGAGCGTGCTCCGAGGCATTGGCCGGATGCGCCGCCTCGGCCTGTGGCGCGGCCACCTGGGGCAGCGTGGCGTTGGCGCTGGCGCCTGTGGGGGCAAAGGCTTTTTGCACGGGCTGGCGCAGCTCCCACGGCTTGCTCCCTGCCATGGACGCTGGCGCGGCTTGCGCCGGCGTGCTTGCGGAAGGCGCAACCTTGGGCGCGGCTGCGGCACCGGAAATGACTTCAGCCGGGCGCGCGTCCTCTGGGCCGTGGCGCTCTGCGCGGAACATGACCAAGGGCTGTCCCTTGGCCGGAGTCACGTCGACGGGGGGGCGGTTGGCCGCGCGGGCGATCGCCGGGGCGCTCTCCGCGGTGCTGGGCGGTTGCGCCGCTGTGGTGGCCTCCTGCAAAAGCGGCCGTTCGACAACGCCCGGAGGCAGCTTGCCGCCGACCTGGCGGGCGGGCGCACTCTTCTCTGGGGCCGGCGCGGCGGGCTGCCCGGCGATTGCGGGCGCCGTGGCGCTGCTGGGCGCGCCGAGCACGGTTTTGTTCACCTGCGCGCGCATGGAATACGGTACGGAATAAAATGGCTGGCCCTGGGCTCCGTCTGCTGGCGGGGCCGGGCGTGACGCCGTCTGCGGCGCTGCGGGAGCCGTCTGAACGGGCGGGGCAGGCTGCGGGGCCGGCGTGCGCTTGGCTTCGGCCGCGGCGTGTTTGGCTTCTTCCGCGGCCTTGGTCTTGGCTTCTTTTTCGCGCTGGGCTTCCTGCTGCTTGTCGCGCTTGGCCTGGGCTTCCTGCTCGCGCTTGGCCTGGGCCTCGGCCTTTTTCTGCTGGGGGCTGAGCTTTTCGGCTGTGGCCTTTTCCGTCTTGCCCTGGTCGGCCTTCTTGGCCGCCTCAGCCTTCTTCTCGGCCTTGGCGTCCTTCTTCGTGTCCTTCTTGGCGTCCTTTTGGGCGTCGGCCCAGGAGGAGCCGATGGCATCGGCGAAAATTTGGATGTTGAGCTGCGACTTGGTTTTGTTCGGGGCGTTCACGTAGCCGAAGGCGCTGGTCTTGAGCTGGATCTTGAAGCCGCCCGGCACCGGGCGCACGCCGGAGATGAGCCTGGAGCCGCCAATGCCTGGCGCCGCCAACGCCTTTTCGCCCGGAGCGGCGTCGAAGGTGACCGTGAGTTCCTGCGCGCCGGTGCGGCGCACGGAGTATTTCGGCAATGCGCCGCCGTCCGCGGAAACGGTGAGCGTATCCGCGTCGCCTCCGGCGCGGAACCCTGCCTGCAACGCGCGGGCGTGCTCAGGCAGCGCGCCGTCTGCCGCGGAAAGAACGGCGAGAAGGCCAAATGTGGCGGTAAAACGTCTTAAGGACACGGGCCAGCCGATCCCCTGCAACCCTATGCATCCAACAGGTTGCGCTTCTTCAGTTTTTCGATGAGCGTCGTGCGCTTGATTCCCAAGAGCTCCGCCGCCTGGTTTTTGACTCCGGCGGCCTCGGCCAATGCCTCTTGCAAAAGGCGCTCCTCAATCTCATCCAGGAACTCCTTGAGTCCCTGCGCCTTGTCGCGCATGTCCTTGAGCTCGGGCCAGCGGAAGCCTTGCGGGGCGGCGCTTTCCTCCGCCGGGGCGGCCTTGGGCTCCAGCCCTGCCGCGCGCTGGATTTTTTCCGGCAAGTCCTCCGGGGTGACCTGGGGCCCCTCGCAGAGGATGGACAGACGCTCCATGAAATTTTCAAGCTCGCGCACATTGCCCGGCCACGAGTAGCCCGCAAGCATGGCCTTGGCCTGGGCGCCCAGGGTCAGGAGCTTGCGCTCCCGCGTCTGGCAAAAGCCGCGCAGAAAATGCTCGGCCAGAGCCATGACATCTTCGCCGCGTTCGCGCAGGGGGGGCAGGTGCAGGGGAATGACGTTCAGGCGGTAGAAAAGGTCTTCGCGAAAGCGCCCGGCGGCAACCTCGATCTCCAGATCGCGGTTGGTGGCTGCAACCACGCGCACGTCCACCTTTTTGGTGGAGGTGCCGCCCACGCGCTCGATTTCCTTCTCCTGCAGGGCGCGCAAAATCTTCACCTGCAGGCTTAGGTCCATCTCCCCGATCTCGTCAAGAAAGATGGTGCCCCCGTCCGCCAGCTCGAACCGGCCTGGCCGGGAGCGGATGGCGTGGGTGAATGCGCCCTTCTCGTGGCCGAAAAGCTCGGATTCCAGCAGCTCCCTGGGGATGGCGCCGCAGTTGATGGGCACGAAGGGCTGGGAGTGGCGCTTGCTGTTCTTGTGCAGCGCGCGGACCAGAAGCTCCTTGCCTGTGCCGGACTCGCCGGTGACAAGCACTGTGCTGTCGGTGGGGGCCACCTTCTCCAGGATCTTGTAGACCTCGCGCAAGGCGGGGCTTGATCCGATGATGCCGTCGATGTTGAGCGTCATTGCTCCTCCGCAGATCGTGTCCCCAGGTGACGGGCGCAAAAGAAGACGCCCGTAAGGCGTGCTTCGATCACTGTCAAGGAAATGACGCGAAGTCAATCGTTTTCTAGATTCTTTTTAGGCTCAGCGATTTCAGGCAAATTGCACCAGAGGCAGAGCCTGGGCATTTTTCCTTTCCTCTGGATTCCAAAGGATAGTGAGCACGTTGCCCCTTGGAGGAAGAAAACTCACAGCGCTCAGCTAGCAAATGCCTTCGGTGCGAGGGGATCGTCTTGGCTTATGGACCACTCAAATTTCATTCTTGAGCGTAGCTGGGTGGTCTGGTTTGTGAGCATTTTGCTAGAAGTGTATGAACTTGATAGACGTCAGTATCCATTGTTTGAGTGGGTCAGTGAGAAATGACAAAAGTAAATCGGTAATTACAGCCAAGCCAATGGTGAGTCCCCAGGAAGAGAAGTGCCACAGGAATTTCCAAAAATAACGAAGCACTGGATTCGTTGCTGTCGCTTCTTTGTAACCTAAGTCATACCCGATCAGCTCGTTCGGAAGTGCGTAGATCTGTCGCTTCAGCTCAGAAAGTAAAGACATTGTTGTGCCCCCAGTCTACTTCAGCAGCCGCCGGGCGATCTCCTTGCTCGGAATGAGCCCTGTGGCCGCGGCGGAGACGATGTTGCCAGCCACGCCGGGGCCGTCTCCCGCGACAAAGAGCCCGGTGATGGAGGTCTCCAGGTTGGAGGTGGTTTCCACCTGGGTGGCGAAGAACTTGATCTCCGGCGCGTAGAGCAGGGTCTCGTCGTTGGCCACGCCGGGCACGACCTGGCCCAGCTTCTCCAGCCCCTCGACTATATTCGTGAGGATGCGCTCGGGCAGGGCCATGGCGATGTCGCCGCAGACCACGTTTTTCAGCGTGGGCTCGATGGAGCTGTTCTTGATGCGCGACCAGGTGCTGCGGCGTCCGCGCTTCAAGTCGCCAAAGCGCTGCAAAATGGGCTTGCCGTCGCCGATGAGCGAGGCCAGGCGGCCGATATGCTCGCCGTAGGCCTGGTTGTCGGTGACGGGATCGTTCAGCACCACCTTGGAGAGGAAGGCGAAGTTGGTGTTGCCGCTTTTCTTGTCCATGTACGCGTGGCCGTTGACGCATACGAAGTCCTGGTAGTTCTCCAACGCCACAAAGCCGCCGTCGTTGGTGCAGAAGGTGCGGGTCTGGTCGTCGTACTTGCTGGTGCGGATGAAGAAGGTGGGGTCGTAGATGACCTCGCAGAGCTCCTGCATGACCTCGCGCGGGACCTCCACGCGCACGCCCACCTCGATGCCGCGTTGCGAGAGGCCGAGGCCCATCTCACGCGCCACGCCGCCCACCCACTCCGCGCCCACGCGGCCCGGAGCCAGGATGACGGCGCGGGCGGTGTATTCGCCCTTGGTGCTCACCACGCCTTTAATGGCGCCGTTTTCGGCAATGACGCCTTTGACTTCCTCGGACGTGTGGAAGGTGACCCCGCGCGACTTCACATACTCGGTCATGTCGCCGATGAGCCGGGGCAGATTGTCGCTGCCCAGGTGCTTTTGGCGGATGATGAGCAGGTCGATGCCGGTCTTGCGGGCCTGGGCGCGCACCTTTTTGGCCTGGTCCATGTTGGTTGGGTACACCGGGCCGTCCATGCCGAAGCGGTTGAACATGGCCTCGGTTTCGTCGATGAGGGCCATGGCTTCGCTCTCGGCCATGAACTGCGTCAGGTCGGTCTTGCCGAGCTTGTGGATGAAGTTCAGCTTGCCGTCGGAAAAAAGGCCGGCCCCGCCAATGCCCGAAAGAATATTGCAGGGCTTGCAGTGGATGCAGCCCAGCCGGCCCACGGGGCAGTCGCGCCGCTGGGCCTGCTTGCCCTTTTCCAGCACCAGCACGGAAAGCTCCGTGTTTTCGCCAAGCCAGGCGGCGGCGAAAAGTCCGGCGGGGCCACCGCCGACGATAATGACGTCGAAATCCGTGCGTGCTGTCTTGCCAGGTGTCATGCTGCATCCTCGTCGTTGTGTATTGCCCAGGCGCAAGCGCGTGCCCCCGGACAATAGCCGTGTAGCACCGGAAACAGCCCTCCGGCAAGTGGCGCGGCCAGGCCAAAAATATCCGGAAAAAATATGCGAAAGGAGTGTAACTCCCCCAAAGTTCCCGGCGTCATATAGGCAATGAAGATTTCCTTCGTATCCCTTGGGGAGGGGAGACGAGGGGGATGCCATGAACTGATTCTTCTTGCGGCCTGGAGCCGTACCACAACGCGCACCGTTTTTGGCAATGCGTTCTGGTGTTTTTGCCCTCTGTCATTGGCGTGCGGAGGGCGGTCAAGGAGTTTCATATGCAGATCAGCTCTTCCACGAGCAGTTCAAGTTCGATCTTTAACATGGACGAGATGGACAGCAAGCTGGCCTCCAGCATCATCTCGCAAAAGGACACCGACTCGAACGGGTTGGTTTCCGCCTCGGAATTGGGCGTCAGCGCGTCCGACATCACGGACTTCGACACCGATGGCGACGGCAGCCTGAGTTCAAGCGAACTCACGGCGGCCCTTGTGGCCAAGCGGGAGAAGATGCAGTCCCAGATGCAGACCGAGATGTCGCAGAGCAGCCAGCTGGGCATGTTGCAGACGAGCCTCAGCAGCACCTCTTCGTCGTCTTCGTCCGACTCGTCGTCCGGAACATCCGGCGCGCCGAGCGTTGACGACATGATCTCCAGCCTGTTCAGCGACGGCGAATCCGAGAGCACCTCGGTCAGCGCTGCGAGCTCGAGCAGCACGTCCACCGCGAGCAACGCCGCGGCACTGCTCAGCAATGCCAACAGCTTGTTGCAGAAGATGGACGCGGCGATGGCCGAAACCATCATGAACCTGAAGGACACGAACGGCGACGGCACCCTTTCCGCTTCGGAACTGGGCGCCACCTCCGCGCAGATCGCCGAGCTCGACACCGACGGCGACGGGGTTTTGAGCGACAGCGAGTTGACCGCCGGACTCAAGGCGGAACGAGAGAACATGATGGCCCAGAACGGCGGCGTCATGCCGCCTCCGCCCCCGCCGGACGGGGCGGGATCGTCCAGCTCGACCGGTTCGTCCAGCTCGACCAGCTCGACGAGTTCGACGGGCTCGACAAGTTCGACAAGTGCTTCGACGAGTGAGTCGTTGAGCATGGACGCGCTCATGCAGAGCATGTTCAGCTCGACCACAGGCACCAGCACAAGCACCTCGTCGGACACGGCAAGCAGCCTGACTTCAAGCGTCCTGACCGAGTATCTGCTGCGGCAGAAGGCCAGCAGCGCTTATCAGAGCGTGGACAATCTCATCGCTGGGCTCTTTGACAGCGGTGCGACGACACAGTCGGTGTCTCTGAGCGCCTAGGCGCCCAGCTCGGCTGTGGACCCTCCCGGGGGCCGGTGCTGGTCACACCGACCCCCTCTTTTGACAGAGGCACCTTGCAGTGGCTAGAATCGGGGAGGTTCGGGCGTTGCACGAATGGCGTCAGGGTGGCGCCGCAGAGAAGCAGGAATGAACGACGCCGAAATTGTGCGCCGTGTTCTGGATGGTGACGTGAATGCCTTTGCGCAGTTGGTGGATGCACACTCCGCGCAGATAATGAGCATCACCTCCCGGCACGTGCCGCAAGACAGAGCCGCAGAGGTCGCCCACGAGACCTTTGTGCGCGCGTTTGAGCGGCTGGGCACCTTTAAGGGCGAAAGCCCTTTCGTGCACTGGCTCACCCGCATCGCCCTCCGGCGGTGCGCCGATTTCTGGCGCGGTCGCGCCAAGAGCCGCGAGACGGTGTTCAGCGCCCTCGGCACTGGTGCGCGGGAGTGGATAGAAAGCATCCCCGATTCTTCCGACGCCGGGCTTGAGGTCCACGCGGAGCGCAGCGAGGCCGGAGTCATTCTGGACTGGGCCATGTCGCAGCTTGCGCCGGATGATAAGCTCGTGCTCACCATGACGCATATGGACGGACAGGCCTTGAGCGACGTGGCGGAGTTCATGGGCTGGAGCATTTCCAAGGTGAAGGTGCGTTCGCACCGGGCGCGGCGCAAGCTGCGCGACGTGTTGGGCCGTATGCTCGACGAATGAAAAGAGGAGGCGCAATCATGGATGATCGCAGACTCGACAATCTCGAGCAGGCGCTCCTTCGGAACTTTCGCGCACGGCAAAGCGCGCCGGTTCCGGCCAACTTTACGGCCAGCGTGATGCGGGAGGTGCGGCAAAAGGCCGAGCGCGGCGCGAGCTTTCTGGACGTGTTCAGCCTTGTGGCGCGGCGCTTTGCCCCGGTGGGCGCCCTTGCCGCCACTGCGGTCTGCGGCTATGCCCAGTTCATGGACAAGGTCTTCAATCAGGCCGTGTTGTCCCTTTCCATGCACAGCACAGCCGGGATAACCTTGGCCGGGCTGATGCCCTAGACAAGGACGGCAGCATGAAATCATGGAAGGCCTGGCTCCTTGTGGCCGTAATCTTCATCACCGGCGCCGCGGCCGGGGCGTTCGGCATGCGCCTTTACATGGCCCGGCACCTGCCGGAGCTTTTGAGCCATACACGCCAGCGCCTGGAAGAGTTCTTCATGGAGAACATCGACCGCGAAGTGGGGCTGACCGAGCAGCAGAAGAAGAACATTCTGCCCATTCTGCGCGAGGCCGTGGCCAAGGGCGAAAAAGTTCGCGAAGCCTCCCACAGCCAAATGGACAAGGTGATGCAGGAGGCCGACGACAAGATCAGCTCCGAGCTGGACGCGCAGCAGCGCGTGAAGTTTGCGGAGTTCCGCACCCGCATGGAGCAGCTGCGCCGCCAGGGACCCAGGCCTGGCGACCGCATGCCGCCGCCGCCGCCGGGATTCCCTCCCGGGCCTCCTCCCGGGGAACCCATGGGCATGCCGCCTGGCCCGCCGCCGGGCGCAAGTCCTCACCCATAAGGACAAGGATATCGCCCCCCATGATGGTATCCGCTCCGAACACACGGACGGCCCCCGCGAGCGCGGAGGCCGCATGTTGAGGCACGCCGCCGAGATCTATCCCGCGCGCGTGGTCATGCTGGACGCGAACCTCTTTGATGTGGCGAGCTGCTCCACCGGCAGCCCCTCCACGCGCTCGCACTATTGCGTGTGCCTGGAGGCGACCCCGGAGCGCGTGTGCTGGCTGCCCATCAATTCGGGCAGCAGCCCCGGCCGGCTGCCCATCTTCCGCGAGGAGAAGCTGGGCCATCCCAACTGGGTGAACAACCCGAAAAAACGCTTCTCGCAGGGCGTCAGCTATTATTATCCCACGCAGATATGGACGCTGCGCCCCGCAACCACCTGCCTCGCCTCGCGGCACGACCTCTCGACCACGGCTGCGCCCAACGCCGTCTCCAACGGCTGCCTGGCGCGCATCCTGGCCGATTGCGCCCCCGCGCTGGCCAAAGCCCGGCTGTTGACGCCCGGGTGAGGCGGCCTCTTTGGGGCGGTTTCTCTGAGGCGGCCTCTTTGAACCGTCCCGGTTGAGGCGACACGCCAGCCGCTCCGGCTTTCGCGCCGAGCTGCCCACCTTGTTTATCCCGCTTGCCAAGCCAGCTTGCCAAGCCTGCTTGTCTGGCCAGGTGCCTGTCCTGCGGCTGCAATGCGTATGGGCTTCAATACGGCACGACGCCAAGGCCGCCCGGCGTTTGACCGCGCGCGCGCTTTTCTCTATGCTGCATGGCTTGCGGACGTTTGCCCTGGCGCCATCCGCATCAAGCCAAGCCTGCGAAATTTCACCAACATGGCCGCTCGCGCCGAACTTGGCCGACCGAGCCTCAACTTGGCCTCTTGTGCCTTAACTTGAAGGATGCCGCGCATGACCACGCCCGACAACACTCCTGGCGACGCCAGCCCGTCCGCCCCCGTCAACTTCATCCGCGCCCGCGTGGCCGAGGACATCGCCAGCGGCAAGAACGCCGGGCGCGTCATGACCCGCTTTCCGCCAGAGCCCAACGGCTACCTGCATCTGGGACACGCCAAGAGCATCTGCCTCAACTTCGGGCTTTCCCAGGAGTTCGGCGGCGTCACCAACCTGCGCTTCGACGACACCAATCCGGCCAAGGAGGAAGTGGAGTACGTCGAGAGCATCCAGCGCGACGTGAAATGGCTGGGCTTCGACTGGGAAGACCGGATGTACTACGCCTCCGACTATTTCCAGAAGCTGTACGACTACGCCGAGGCCCTCATCAAAAAGGGCAAGGCCTACGTGGACAGCCTCACGGCCGAGGAGATCCGCGCCCACCGCGGCACCCTGAAGGAGCCCGGCAAGAACAGCCCCTACCGCGACCGCACGGTCGAGGAGAACCTGGATTTGTTCCGCCGCATGCGCGCGGGCGAGTTCCCGGACGGAGCCCATGTGCTGCGCGCCAAGATCGACATGGCCGCGGCCAATGTGGTGCTGCGCGACCCGACCATCTACCGCATCAAGCACGTGCCGCACCACCGCACCGGCGACGCCTGGTGCATCTACCCCATGTACGACTTCGCCCACTGCCTGTCCGACTCCATCGAGGGCGTGACGCACTCCATCTGCACCTTGGAGTTCGAGAACAACCGCGCGCTTTACGACTGGGTTCTGGACGAGCTTGGCGTGTTCCATCCGCAGCAGATCGAGTTCGCCCGCCTGAATCTGACGCACACGGTGCTTTCCAAGCGCAAGCTCATCCATCTGGTGAAGGAGGGCATCACCACGGGCTGGGACGACCCGCGCATGCCGACCCTTTCCGGCGTGCGCCGCCGCGGCTTCACGCCCGAGTCCCTGCGCGACTTCTGCGAGCGCATCGGCGTGGCCCGCAACGACAACATGGTCGAATACGGCCTGCTGGAGCATTGCCTGCGCGAGGACCTGAACAACCGCGCGCCCCGGGCCATGGCTGTTCTGCGCCCCCTCAAGGTGGTCATCGAGAACTACCCGGAGGATCAGGTGGACGAGTTCACCTTCCCCTGGCACCCGGAAAAGGACATGGGCTCGCGCACGGTGCCTTTCTCCAAGGTTCTGTACATCGAGCAGGACGACTTCCGCGAAGAGCCGCCCAAGGGCTTCCACCGCCTGTATCCCGGCAACGAGGTGCGCCTGCGCTACGCCTATTACATCACCTGCCGCGAGGTGGTGAAGGACGCGGACGGCAACATCACGGAGCTGCGCTGCACGTATGATCCCGAAAGCCGCGGCGGCAGCAGCCCGGACGGCCGCAAGGTCAAGGGCACCCTGCACTGGGTGAGCGCCAAGCACGCCGTGGAGGCCGAGGTGCGCCTGTACGATCTGCTCTTCACCGTGCCGAACCCCGGCGCGGAGGAGGACTTCACCGCCTGCATCAACCCCAAGTCTCTTGAGGTGCTGCACGCCAAGCTGGAGCCCGCCCTGGCCGAAACCGCCCCGGGCTGGCGCTGCCAGTTCGAGCGCCTGGGCTACTTCTGCGCCGACGAAAAGGACTGCAAACCCGGCGCGCTGGTGTTCAACCGCGCCGCCACCCTCAAGGACACCTGGGGCAAGATAGAGAAGAAGCAGGGCGGGGGACGCTAACCCCAATCCATCCATTTGCTGCAATATGTTTGATCGGGCCGCTTCCGCATTGCCGGGAGCGGCCTTTTTTGCGCCCGCAGGCTTGACGCCTGGAAAATGATAGTTTAGTTGTACACGCAAGTGATTCTGATTGCGCTAAACGGAAAGGAGGACGCGTGGCCAAATCAAGCGAACTTGTGCACAACTGCCTGTACTTCACGGCGGGCGCGCTGAGCCGGAGCATCAGCCGCGTGGCCGATGCCGCCTTCCGGTCCACTGGGCTTTCGCCTTCGCACGCCTTCGTGCTCATGCTCGCGGCGGAGGAGCCGGGCATAGGTCCTGGGGCGCTTGCCGGGCGGCTGGCCTTGGCGCCCTCCACTGTGACGCGTTTTGTGGACCAGCTGGTGGCCAAGGGGCTTTTGACCCGCACATCGGAAGGCCGCGCCGCGCGCCTGGCCGCAACGCCTGCCGGGCTGGCCTTGCTCAAGGGGGTCGAGCAGGCCTGGAAGCGCCTGCACAACGCCTATCTGGCCGTGCTGGGGCCGGAGGCGGACCGCTTGGCGTCGGAAATCGACGCGGCGTGCGTCAAGCTGGAACAGGCCGAGAATATTTAAGATGCCCCCTGTTTTCTTTTGGTCGTAACCATTGGTTGTACACACAAGCTAAGGAGCCCGGCATGAAAAAGAACATCGGTCCCGTGAACGCGCTGTATCCGTCGCTGACCACCATTGTGGGCGTGGTTGTGGACGGCAAGCCGAACTTTTCGGCCATCGCGCACGTGGGCATCATGAACCACGGCACGCCGCAGTATCTGTCCTTCGGCATCAACAAGCTGCACTACAGCAACGCCGGCATTGTCGAGCACGGCGAGTTCAGCGTGTGCATTCCCGGCGAGGACATGGTTGCGGAGACGGATTACGTGGGCCTGGTAAGCGGCAAGAATACGGACAAGTCGCAGGTGTTCGAGCTGTTCACGGGCGAACTCAAGCATGCGCCGCTCATCAAGAAGTGCCCGGTGTGCATGGAGTGCCGCCTGGACCGCGTGCTGGATTTCAAGACCCACGATGTGTTCATCGGCGAGGTTGTGGCCACGCATGTGGACGAGGACGTGCTGCGCGAGGACGGCAAGATCGATCTGGCCGAGGTGAAGCCTATTCTTTTTGACATGGCCAGTGTCAGCTATTGGTCGCTCGGGTCTCCCCTGGCCTCGTGCTGGAGCGTGGGCAAGGGCATCAAGCGCCGTTTGCGCGCCTAGGCCGTAGGGCTAAGCGCGTGTGCGGTCAGGCCGTGCAGGTGCTCCATGTCGTGTGCCTGGGGGCAAGCGTCGGCGGCATGCCCGCGAACATGGCGCGCACGTCGCGCGGGCCAGGAATCTGCCCCGCCTCGTAGGGCTTGGCCCAGGCGTCGCCGCGCAAAAACGCCAGGGCCCAGCGGCACACGTCCGGCTCAAAGGCTCCGGGCGTGGCCACAACGAGCAGGGCCTTGGCGTGTCCGTCCTGCCAGGGCGTCAGCCGGTGCAGCGGGCGGCAGTGGGCCAGCAGTTCGGGCACGCGCACTATGCCGCCGCCCTCCATGGCCATCCTGAGCCAGAAGTCCCACAGGGCGAGCTGCACGCGGGGCCGCAGGCCGCCCATGAGCTCCCAGGCCTTGCGGCGCAGCAGCGCGGCCGGGCCGACCGGGTTGCAGCGTGTGAGCTGCTCCGGGCTGAAGGGCCGCACCCGCGTGAGCGGCGCATTGGACGGGTTGCCCGCCGTGTGCGAGGGATAGACCGCCTGGACCTTTTCGTCCTTTGCGGCTTCTTGGCATCTGGAAATGAAGCGCGGGCTCAGGCGCGTGCCCACCGGCGTCAGCAGGAGCCAATCCTCCTGCCCTTCAAGTGCGGCGATGTTCAGGGCCTTGGCCGGGACCATGCCTGTTGCGTCGAGCACCTCCAGGCCGCTGAAGCCAAGCGCGCTGTGCAGCAGGCGGGCTTCCGCGGTTTCATGCTCGGCCGGGGCCGTGCTGGCGAGGACGACATGCAGGTGCTGCGGGCCGATGCTTTGGCAGGAGAGGGACACCAAGGTCCTGAAAAGATCCGCGCCAGCTCCACGGCAATGAATGAGCACCCTGACATGGGTGTTGGCGTTCATATATTTCCCCTTCCCTGGGATGTTCGCGGGCAGGCACGGTCCGTGTGCCGATAATACGCCCCTATCGCGAGTGTTATCGGCCGTGGCGCGCCACTTCTTTAGACTAGCGCCGGAAATATTGTTCACCCGGCAAATGAAATTCGTGTCACGATCCTTGCAAGCATCTGCGCGCACAGGAGTCGTTAGTGGAGCAAGCCAAGAATCAAGAATCGCGCATGCCGAGGCCGTTGCGCGTCACCGAAGCGGAAGCCGTTCTGGCCCAAGGCTTTGTGGACGACTTGCGCCTGCGCGTGGGCGGCAAGACCTGGAGCCTTTGGGGCCGTGGCGGGCGCGCGCGCGAGGAAGCGCTGGCCGCGGGCGTCGCCGATCGCGCCTTGCCCGTGCTTCTGGGGCCGAATCTTGGCCGCTGCCTGGAGCTTCTTGCCGGGCAGGGGCGGGCCGTGGCCGTGGTGGACCGCGAGTCCGCAGTTTGGGACGTGACGGGCCTGCGGGAGCGCTTCGCCCATGCGCCGAACGTTCTATGGCTGAACGATGCCGATGCGCACACCGCCTTGGACCGGCTGACGCGCTGGCAGGCGGAGCAGGGCGGCCTGCCCTTTGCCCCGCTGTTTGCCCCGGCTGTGCGCCGCGTGGACCCGGAACTTTACGCAACCCTTGCGGATGCCCTGGCTACAAGCGCCAGCGCCAATTTTTGGGACCAGGCCGCATACCGCAAGTTCACCACCTCCAAGCCCCGCGTGCTGTTTCTCGACAGGCCGTACTTTTTGTGCACAGAGATCAAGGACGCCCTGACCCGGCTGGAGATCCCCTGGTCCGCGCTATCTGTGCCCATGGAGGATCGCGGCAGCGCGGCCTTTGTGGAGGAGCTGCTGCGCCGGGTGTTGGACTTCCGGCCGGACTTCGCGCTCACGGTGAATCACTTCGGCCTGGACTGCGAAGGGCGGCTGGCGGAATTGCTGGAGCGGCTCAACCTGCCCCTTGCCTCCTGGTTCGTGGACAATCCGCACCTCATCCTTTCGCGCTACCCTGGCCTGACCCGGCCCGGTACAGCCCTGTTCACCTGGGACGCGGACAATGTTTCGAGCCTGCGCGCCCTCGGATTCGAGCACGTGCACTACCTGCCGCTGGCCACTGACGCCCGGCGTTTCCGCCCCGGACTGCCTGCCGGGCCGGTCTCGTGGCGGGCCGATGTGTCGTTCGTGGGCGACTCCATGACCGGCGCGGTGGCGGAGAGCCTGGTCGCCTGCGTCGGCGTGCCGCAACTCTCGCGCAACTATGGCGCCATCGCAGCGGGCTTCGGCGCTTCGGACGAGCGCAGCGTTGCGGCGTATCTCGACGCCGCGCACCCGAAATTGGCGGCGACCCTGCGCGCTCTGCCGGATGTCGCAACGCGGCTGGCCTGCGAGTCCCTGCTGACCTGGGAGGCCACGCGGCAGTATCGCTGGGCCTGCGTCAGCGCCTTGTCGCCCTTTGAGCCGCTGGTGGCTGGAGACGAGGACGGCTGGCGGCGCGCCTTCGGCACTGCTCCCGGGGTGCGTTTTTCGTCCCGCTTGGACTATTACCGCGACCTGCCGCGCTTTTATCCCATGAGCCGCGTCAGCCTGAACTGCACCAGCCGCCAGATGAAGGGCGCCGTGAATCAGCGGGTGTTCGACGTGCCCGCCTGCGGCGGCTTTGTGCTCACGGACAGGCGCGGGCAGCTGGAGCGGCTTTTCGAGCCTGGGCGCGAGGTTGTGGTGTATGACGGGCCGGAAGAGATCGCTCCGCTCGTGGCGCGGCTGCTGGTCGATGACCAGGAGCGGGAGCGCGTGAGCCGGGCCGCGCGTCGGCGCATCTTGGCCGAGCACACCTACGAGCATCGTTTGACGGAGCTTGCGCGCATCATGCGCGGAACATTCGCCTGACCCGGACGCTTGACCTGGACGCTTGACCTGGACGACTTGCGCGGCCGTGATGCGCAGCCTTGAGAATTGCGCATGAATCTGCCATAGAAGGCGAGGCGGCTTCTCCCGCCCCTTAACCCCGGAGGGCGCAGTGTCCGACGAGCAGCACAAAACACAGGCCCAGACCCCGGACGGGGCCGCGTTTCTCTGCGCGTCCTGTGGACACAGCCAATCCCTTCCTGTGGAGCTTCTCGGCCGGCAGGCCAAATGCCCCAAGTGCGGCCAGCTGGGCCAAGTGGTGCGCCCGCCGCAGCGCCAGCCCGACGTAAGCGACGTGCGGCTCGACGACTTGGTTGAGTCCGGTCCGCAGCCCGGCCTGAAGTCTGGCGCGCCCAGCCGCGCGGGAGCTCCGGCCGCCAGCGAATCCTTGGCCCTTGATGCCGCGCCCAGGCCGAAATCCTTGGGCGAGCATTTTCGCCACTTCTTTTCGGGCAATCTGCCCCTGAACGTTCTTGCCGGACTGGTGACCGGCGCGCATGTCGCCTTTGTCTGTCTGGCGTTGGCCATGCTGGTTTTTGCCGCCCCGTCCGCTGCTGGCGCTGTCCCGCACGCGCTGGTGCTGCTGCTTGTTCCCGCCGTGTTCGGCTCCGTGCTGCTGGCCTTGAACGGTCGCCTGGCCGTCGCCGTTGGCGCGCCGGAGCCCTCTGCCGTGCTCTGCGTTTGTCTCTTGCTGGGCGCCTTGGCCGGGGACCTGGCCGGGCACGTGCCCGGACCGGAGCTTTCGGCCACGCTGCTCGCCGCGCTGCCCCTTGCCGGTCTGCTCTCGGGCGTGCTGGGCGTGCTTCTTTCTCGCCTGGGGCTCGCGGAGCGGGTGCGCTTCATGCCTTCCGAGGTGCTGGGCGGCATGCTCGCCGGATTGGGACTGCTGCTCATCAAGGCCTGGTTCGGAGCCCTGCTGGCCACCTCTCCCGCGCTTGCGGCCGTTTTCGCCCAGCCGTTCTCCGACCTTGGCCCGGCCCTGGCCGCCGCCTGGGTGGACTGGGCTCCGGCCGTGGGTTTTGCGGTCTTGTATTTTCTTGTGCACATGAACGTGCGCGGGCTGTTGTGGCCGCTGCTGCTCACGCTGCTCGCCATTGCCGGGTGGAATGCCCTGGCGCTGAACCTTGTGGCGCTGCCCGCGCCGTATGCGGACGCGCAGACCGCCCTGACCGCTGCCCAGGCCCGTTTGCCGCAGATGCTCGACACCGGCTGCTACCTTGCCCTGCTCGACCCGGCGCTGCTGACGCGCATCCAATGGCCGGCGCTGGCCGCCCGGGCGGAGTTCTTTGCCGTGGTGGCCGTGGTGGCCATTCTGCCGTCGCTCATGCGCACGCCCATTCTGGAGTCGGTGCTGGGCCGCTCGGCCGATGGCGGAGAGCAGATGCGTCTGGTGGGCGCGTCCTCCATGCTTTCCGGCCTGCTCGGCGCGCTGCCGTCGTCCCTCTCGCTTTCAAGCAGCCTGGGCATGCGCGCCCTGGGCGCGCGCGGTCCTGTGGCGGGCTTTGTGGTGGGGCTGGCGTGCCTGGGGCTTCTGCTGGCCGGACAGCCGCTCTTGCCTTTCGTTCCGAGGTTCGTGCCCATGGGCCTGCTGCTGGCCACCGGGCTCATCATGCCCGTGAGCTGGATGCTGCGCGACGCGCGCAACCCGCTCTCCCGCAAGGACGACCTGCGCAGCGCCTGGGCCTCCTGCCTGTTTGTGGCCGTGTGCGGGCCGGTGCTGGGTGTTTTCGCCAGTCTGGGCCTGGGCCTGGTCTTGAGCCTTTCCCGCGCCGTGGCAGGCGGGGGCGTGCGTTTTCTCCAGTCCGGCGATGTGTTCCACAGCAACGTGGAGCGCTCGCCCTCGGAACGGCGCATCCTGCGCGAGCAGGGCGGGGCGATTCTCGTGCTGCGTCTGCACGGCTTTTTGTTCCTCGGCACGCTGTATGATCTTGTCCGCACCGTTGAGGCGCGTCTTGGCGCAGGCGGGGCGCTGAAGTTCGTGCTGCTTGATTTCGGCGCGGTGCGCGGCATGGGGGCTTCCGCCGCCATCGGGTTCCGCCGCCTGGAATCGCTGGCGCGGGAGAACGGGCTGCTGCTGTTTCTGACCAGCGTTCCACTGGAGATGGAGGAGCATCTGGAGGGCCTGGGCTACCGAATGGGCGACGACGCGGGCGTGTGCCGCATCGCCCTCAACCTGGACTATGCCCTGGAATGGTGCGAGGACGCTTTACTGGCCGAGGCCGGAGCCGGAGCGGTGAAGGAAGCGCGCCAGGACACGCTGGAGGAGCTGCTTGCGGCCACCTTCCCCGAGCCGCGGCTTGTGCCCGCGCTGCTCAAGTGCCTGGAGCGCGTGGAAGCGCCCAAGAAGAAGCATGTCATCCGGCAGGGCGAAGCCTCGGACTCCATGTACTTTCTGCAATCGGGAAAGGTGCAGGTGGAGCTTGCCCTGCCTGGCGGCAAACTGCTGCGTCTGCGCAAGATGGGACCGGGAACCGTGTTCGGCGAGATGGGCCTGTACACCAGCGCGCCCCGCTCGGCCTCGGTCATCGCCACGGAGAAGTGCGTGGTCTACAAGCTTTCGCTGGAGCGCTTCCAGCTCATTCAAGCCAAGGCCCCGCAGCTGGCGGCGGCGGTGAACCGCTACATCGTCGCCCTGCTGGCCGAGCGCGTGGCCGAGGCCAACGCCCAAGCCCGCGCCACTCAGCAGAACTAGCGGGCGCTAGCCCCAGGCGGAGAGGTCCAGACGCTCGCGCTTGCGGTAGGCCGTGCCCTGGAAGGTGGCGATGGTCTCGCCGGAATCATCTTTGATCTCCACAATATAGGTTGCCAGAGGACCGGACTTGGCTGTCTCGCGCGCATGGGCGGTGAGCACGCCGCTCTTGGCCGCCTTGGTGTAGGCGATGGTGGCGTTGACCCCAAGGGCCAGGGAGCCGTGGGAGTTGGCGGCGGCGCCGAAGGCCAGGTCCGCCAGGGTGAAGATGGCCCCGCCCTGCACCACGTCCGCGCCGTTCAGGTGCTGCTCGGCTATGGTCATGGCCGAGGTGGCCCAGCCGTGGCCTATTTCCGTTATCTGGATGCCCAGGTGGATGCACAGCCTGTCGCGGCTGTTGAAGAAGCGCTTGAGCCGCGCGAAGCGGTCCGCCAATTCGGCCTTGCCCGGATGGGGCGGCTGGTTGGGCTGCTCGGCAGTGGGGGCGGTGGTCATCAGATTTCCTCCAGATTGAAGAAGGTGCGCGCGTTCTGGCCGGTGACGGTCCAGACCTGCTCCACAGGCAGGCCTTTCAGCTCCGCCACGCAGGCGGCGGTGAAGCCCACCAGGGCCGGATGGTTGCGCTTGCCGCGCCAGGGCTCGGCCGAAAGGTAGGGGCTGTCCGTCTCTATGAGCATGCGCTCCAGCGGAATGGCCGGGATGGCCTCGCGCAGGGCCGCGTTGGCCGCATAGGAGACGGGACCGGGAATGCTCAGGGTCCAGCCGTGGCCGAGCAGCGCTCCGGCCTGGTCCGCGTCGCCGCCGAAGCAGTGCCACAAGAGCTTCTTGCCGGAGAACCCGGCCTCCAGCAATTGGCGCAGGCAGTCGTCAAAGGCGTCGCGGCAGTGGATGACCGGCGGCAGGCCAAGCTCCAGGGCGAGGTCCAGCTGGGTGCGGAACACCTGCGCCTGCAAATCGCGCGGGTGGTCGTCCCAGTAGTAGTCCAGGCCGATCTCGCCCACGGCCTTGAGGCGCGGGTCGGACCGGAAGGCCTGGCGCATGGCCTCGATGGCCTCGGTGGTGCAGGTGTCGGCCTCGCCGGGGTGGATGCCCAGCAGGAAGAAGACCTCCGGCCGGTGTGCAAAGAGCCCGCGGTTCTTGTGGTACGCCTCCGGTCCCAGGAACACGTTGCCCGTGCGGGCCACGCCGCAGGCCAGCGCCCGGTCCAAGATCTCTTCGCGGTCCGGGTCGAAGTCGACCAGATCGATGTGCGCGTGGGAGTCCACGCCTGCGGGGGACAAGCCGAGAGTTTCCGGCTCGGCCCGGTTGTGCTTGTGTTTTTTTGACATGATGCCCTGTGGGGATTGTGTTCAGATATCGCCGGTCTGGGCCTCAAGGCGCGTCCAGTGCTCCAGCACGGCGGTGCGCTGGGCGTCCAGGCTGTAGGCCCTGGCCGTGGCCCGCGCCTGGGCGATGGTGCCCACCAGCAGTTGCGACGGATAGGCCGCGCCTTCCAACATCCAGGCCGCGGCGGTTTTAAGGTGCAGGGCGCAGCCCAGGATGTCGGCGTCCGCGCTCCACAGGCCGTTGCCGCCCCAGGCCACGGGCCGAAGCCCCCACCAGGGGGTGAAGGACGCGGCGTCGCCTTCCGGCGGCAGGGCCTGGCGCATGTAGTCCGCGCCGCCAAAGCCCATGAAGCCGACAGTGAGGCAGCCGCAAGCCATGGCCTCCAGCGGTGGCAGCGGGCAGCCTTCGGGGAAGCCCGTGGCCAGAAATATGTGCACGGAGGCCAACGCCTCGGCAACGCCCTGGGCGGTGAGCCCGGCGATTTCGACCCACTCGCAGCGCGCAGCCAGGGCCGGGTCGAGGTGCAGAAAGGTGTCCTTGATTTGGTGGGCCAGGGCCTTGTTCTTGCGCGGCATCCAGGCGATGCGGATTTTGCCGCCGCTCAGGATATCGGGCTTTTTCTCCGGCGCGCGGAACAGCTCCAGGTCGATGCCGGGCCGCAGCACGGGGGCGGGGCGGCCGGTGGTGGCCGTGGTGTACCGCGCCACAGGATCGGACACGGCCAGGAACTCCACGGGCAGCTTGCGCCAGGAGACGCCCTCGGGCAGGGCGGAGAGCAGATAGGCCCAGTTCTGCACGTAGACGAGGCAGCGCGCGCCGGCGTTCAGGCCCGGAGCGAGCGCATTGACCCAGCCCTCGGGCACGACCCACAGGTCGCCGGGCGCCAGGGCCAGCTTGTCCCAGGGCATCACGGGCGCTTCCACGAATGATTCCGAAGGGCTCCAGCCGGGGCCGTCGGTCGCGGACTCGCGGGGGACCAGAAAGACCTCGCGGCCGGAGGCGGCAAGAAAGGAGGCCATGCGCCGGATGACCGTGACGCCGCCTGCGGCCTGGCGCACCGGGGGGAGAAAAAAGAATGTCTTCATAGCTGGCTGCAAACCACAATCGTTGGGCTTTGGCAAGCCGGTCACGCCGTCGGCGTCAGCCCGGACACATACTCGGCCAGGGCTTCGCGCCAGTGGCGCGGGGTATATCCGGCCAGGCGGGCCGTCTCGGCCAGATCCAGCACGGAATAGGGCGGGCGCTTGGCGCGCGTGGGGTAGCCGCTGGTGGGAATGGGTTTCACCACGCAGGGCAGTCCCGCCAGCTTCACCGCTTCGCTGGCCAGTTCGAACCAGGAGGCCGGGCCGGAGTTGGCGGCGTGCAGCAGGCCCGTGGCGCCGTTTTTGAGCAGCGCCACGGTGAGCGCGGCCAGATCCGTGGTGCACGTGGGTGAGCCGAACTGGTCGTTCACCACGCCCAGTTCCGGGCGCTCCGCCGCGAGCTGGAGAATGCGCTCCACGAAGTTCATCTTGCCGGGGCCGAAGAGCCAGGCCGTACGCAGGATGAGCAGGCCGGGAATCTCCAGCGACAGCAGGCTTTCCTCGCCCGCGAGCTTGGAGGCGCCGTAGATGCCAAGGGGATTCGTCGCGTCCGTGGGCAGATAGGGCGCGCCCTTTGCGCCGTCGAAAACAAAATCGGTGGAGTAGTGCACCATGCGCAGGCCGCGCTCCTCGGCCAGCACGCCAAGCAGCGCGGGCAGGGCCGCGTTCAGGCGGTACGCCTCTTCCGGCTGGTCCTCGGCCAGGTCGACCTGGGTATAGGCCGAGGCGTTGACGATGCACAGGTCGTCGGGGTTCTCCTGCTCATGCTCGTAGAGAAAGTCGTCCAGGGCGTCGGCGTCGAAGTAATCCACCTCCGCGCCGGAAACGGCAACGGCTTCGACCCCGGCGGCGTTGAGGGCGGCGGTGACGGCGCGGCCCAGCAGGCCGTTCTTGCCGCCCAGCACCAGGGCCTTTTTCGGCAGGGCGCTTGGCTGTCCGGTCATGCGCGCTCCTTGTACCAGCGGTCCATGAACTTGAGGTACGCGCCGCTCTGCACTTCATCCAGCCACACGGAGTTGGCCTGATACCAGGCGATGGTGCGCTCCATGCCCTCGGCGAAGGTGACGCTGGGCGCAAAGCCCAGCTCGCTGGCCGCAAGGTCGAAGTTCATGGCGTAGCGCCGGTCGTGGCCGGGCCTGTCGGTGACGAAGCGGATGAGCGTGTCGTTCTGCGCGGTGAGGCGCAGGATGGTGCGCACGACTTCGATGTTCGGCATCTCCGCCGCGCCGCCGAAGTTGTACACCGCGCCCGCGCGGCCCTTTAACAGCGCCAGCTCGATGCCCCGGCAGTGGTCGTCCACGAAGATCCAGTCGCGCACGTTCTGGCCGTCGCCGTACACGGGCAGGTGCTCGCCCTTGATGGCCTTGGTGTACATGAGGGGGATGAGCTTCTCCGGAAACTGGAACGGCCCGTAGTTGTTGGAGCAGCGGGTCACCACCACGTCCTGGCCGTAGGTTTCGTGATAGGCCCGGGCCATGAGGTCGGCCCCGGCCTTGGAGGCCGAGTAGGGGCTGTTCGGGGCCAGCGGGGTGGTCTCGTGGAACTGTCCCGCGGGACCGAGGGTGCCGTACACTTCGTCCGTGGAAACGTGGACCACGCGGCCGGTCTTGGCGCGGCGGGCGCAGTCGAGGATGTTCTGCGCGCCCAGCACGTTGGTGGTTACGAAGGGCGAGGGGTCGTCGATGGAGCGGTCCACGTGGCTCTCGGCCGCGAAGTTCACCACGGCGTCGATCTTGTGCTCGGCCAGCAGGCCGGAGACGAGCTCGCGGTCGCAGATGTCGCCGTGGATGAAGGTGTAGGCCGGGCCGGCCTCGGACTCCAGGGCGCGCAGGCTGCCCAGGTTGCCCGCGTAGGTCAGCTTGTCCAGATTGAACAGCCGCCAGTCCGGGTGGCGCTGGCGCATGGCGTAGAGAAAATTGGCCCCGATGAATCCGCAGCCGCCGGTGACGAGAAGGCGCATGGAACGCTCCTTATATGCAAAGGTTCGCTGCTTACTACCCGCTGGCCGGACGTTGCGCAAGGGAGGGCTGTGCCGGCCGGGGCGGCAGGCTCTTGAAGCAGATTGGGGTGAAGCAGGGCGATCGGCTTTACGGCAGCAGATCGAGACCGCCGGTCTGGCGCAGGGCCTCGTAGAGCAGAATGCCCGCGGAGGTGGAGAGGTTCAGGCTGCGCACCGCGGGCAGCACGGGAATGCGCACGCGCTCCGGGCAGAGTTCGAAGAGCGACTCCGGCAGGCCGCGTGTCTCCGGTCCCAGCACTATGGCGTCGTCCGGCGCGAAGCGGAACGTGTGGTGCGGCACGCCGCCGCGCGCGCTGGTGAGCACCATGCGCGTGCGCGGAAAGGCGGCCTCGAAGGCGGCCCAATGCGGGTGCACGGTCAGGTTCACATTGGGCCAGTAGTCCAGGCCAGCGCGCTTCAGGTGCTTGTCGTCGATCTTGAAGCCCAGGGGCTCGATGAGGTGCAGGGGCGTGCCCGTGGCCGCGCAGAGCCGGGCTATGTTGCCGGTGTTTGGCGGAATTTCCGGCTGGTAGAGCACGATGCGCATGGACGCTCCTGATTTGAATCTGCTGGGTGCTGAAACGAAAAAGGCCCCGACGATGCGGGGCCGATTTCTCTATGGTGGGCGATCCGGGATTTGAACTCGGGACTTCCACCGTGTGAAGGTGGCACTCTAACCGCTGAGTTAATCGCCCGTAGGGAAGGACTCTTTAAGGCAAGCTCCCGGCTGTTGGCAAGTATTTTTTGCAAACGGCCGCGATTTTTTTCGTTCCGGGTCCGGCCGCCCCGTGGCAGGCAAAACCGCGGCGCGCGTGAACGGACCAATGCTGTGCAAATGGCGGAAGCGTATAGGAGTCGAACCTACCTGTGACCTTTCGACCACACAATGGATTTGAAGTCCATGCGCCACACCGGTGACGATACGCTTCCACACATGGCCAGCGGACCAATCCTCTAACCGCTTTGGCGGCGCACCGCAAGACGTGGCGGGGCTATTTGCCGCCAGTCCCCTCATTTCAAGGCTTCAAGGTCGGGGATGAAGAAGTCGCCCTTTCCCCGCAGTTCCAAGAGCCGGCTGCGCTCCAGCGCGTTGAGCATGGTGGAGAGGGTTTGCCGCGTGGTGCCAAGCAGGCTGGCCAGCTGCTCCGTGGTCAGGCCCACCTTCACCAGGGTGCCGCCGCCGGGCTGGCTTATGCCGCTTTGCGAGGCGACGAAGCGCAGGAAGCGCACAAGCCGCGTCTGCACATCGCGGAAGGCCAGGTCGTCGATGATGCTGATGGAGTGCCGCAGCACCTCGCCCAGCACGCGCACCATGGTGCCGGTGAACTCCGGCAGGCGCAGCATGTGCCGCCGCACCAGGGGCGTGGGCGCGCAGAGCAGCGTGGTGTCCTCCAGGGCGGAGACGTGCGCCCGCGTGTGGGTGCTGTACACGTCGCCGCGCTCCAAAATGGCCAGGGCGAACTCCTTGTCCTCGTAGGCCAGGAACAGGCGCGCCCGGCCCTTGGCCACAATGAAGATCAGGTCCTCGTGGTGGTTGGGGGGAAAGATCTGCGCCTTTTTCGGAAAAGCCCGCGACTGGAAGCACTGGGCCAGTTCTTCGAGACCGGGCTGTTTCAAAACCGCCAGGATATCGACGCCTGTGTGCATCATAGGGGGGACCTCCCAGGCCTTACGGCACAATATCTTTGGATGTGTCCGCGAATCAAGCGCTTTGCACCTGCTCCCGCAACATTTGCAAAAGGTTTTGGCACAGCCCGCCCACAAGCGCGTCTTCCGGCAAGCCGAGCACGCTGCCGCTTGCAAGCTGGCGCGCGCGCAACCCGGCCAGCGCGGGCACGCGGAGCACCTCGGTCGGCAGGTCGAGTCCGGCGGGAGGCGTGTCGCCGGGTTCGCTGCGGTTCAGCACCAGCGCCTGGCGTGTCAGGCCCAGGCCCCTGGCCAGGCGGGAGACCTCGGCCGCGGTGCCAAGCGCCCGCAGGCTCGGCTCGCTCACCACCACCAGGGCGTCCACATCGGCCACGGTGCCCCGGCCCAGGTGCTCCACCCCGGCCTCCATGTCCACCAGCACCCACTCGCTGCGGTCCAGAATCAAATGGGCCAGCACGGCCTTGAGCAGGGCGTTGGCCGCGCACGCGCAGCCGCTGGAAGCTCCGGCCACCGTGCCCATGACCAGGAGCCGCTTGTCGCCCGGGGCCACGCCCGCGAGCGGGGGCCCACCCAGGGGCAGGGGCACGCTGAGGGCCTCCGGCAGGCCGGAAACGTCCGGATTGAGCGACATGTAGCCCTCGCCGATGTGCTTGCGGATGATGTCCTCGCGCTCGGCCAGGGGCACGGGGTTGCAGGCCGGATCAAGGCCGGAGGCCTGCCCCAGGGAGAGCGCCGTGTCCGCATCGACCAGCCAGACGTGTTCGCCCCGGCGCGCCAAATAATCCCCCAGCCATGCGGCGATGGTGGTCTTGCCCGCGCCGCCCTTGCCCGCGAATGCTATCTTCATGCTGCCGCCCTCGTTGTCCGGTTAAGAACGTTGCGGGCCGGCCGGAGGCGTCCGCTCCGGCCGGCCCGAGCCATGCCTGGGACCGGCTATGCGGAGAGGCCCAGGGCCAGGCGCTTCATGCTGATGCGCGCGTCAAAGAGCTCCGCGGCCTTCACCGGGTCGGGCTCGATGACGAAGGTTGCGCCCACTAGGTCCTCCAGTCCGTTGACGGCAAGGTCCGTAACGACCGAGGAGCCCAGGATGTGGGGCGGATGGCCCAGGTGCGTGTAGATGCCGCTGGCCACGGCATAGAGCCCGATGGCCGCGGCCTTTTCCGAGTACCACTCCGGGGAGCTTGCGCCCACGGGCAGGTCGCTGATGTCCACACCGAGTTCGCCCGCCAGGGCGGCGCAGAGCTGCAGAATGCGCGAGTTGTCCACGCAGCTGCCGTAGTGCAGCACGGGCGGAATGCCGAGCGCGCCGCACACGGCTTGCAGTCCCGGCCCGGCCATTTCGATGGCCTCCGGCACCAGCAGGCCCGCCTTGCCCGCCGCGGTGGTGATGCAGCCCGTGGCCAGCACGAGGATGTCGCGCTTGATGAGCTCCTTGGCCAGGCCCACGTTCATGGAGTCCTGCTGGAACTTCGGGTTGTTGCAGCCAACGATGCCGACCGCGCCACGGATCTGTCCGGCCTTGATGGCGTCCACTAGGGGCGTGAGCGTGCCGCCCAGGGCGCTTATGACCGCCTCGTTGCTGAAGCCGGTCATGATGTCCACGGGTTCGCCGGGAATCTGCACGCGGGCGGGATCGCGGCGGGCAAAGCCCTCCACGGCCTCGGCCACGATCTTGGTGGCCTGCTCCAGGGCGTTGTGCGGATGGATGGAGTAGTGGATGGCCCCGGAGAAGCGCGCCTTGTCCGCCGTGTCGAAGAACTTGGTGTGGTAGCAGTGCGATATCTGCACAAGGCTGGGCATGATGCACTGGTAGTCCACCACGATGGCCTCCACCGCGCCGGTGATGATGGCCAGCTCGGTCATGAGGTGGTTGCCCGCCATGGGGATGCCCTGGCGCATGAGCAGTTCGTTGCCGGTGCAGCACAGGCCCACGACATTGATGCCGCTTGCGCCCAGTTCCGCTGCGCGGGCCAGCAGCTTGGGGTCGCGCGCGGCGGCCAGGATCATCTCCGACACCACCGGGTTGTGTCCGTGCACCAGCACGTTCACCTGATCCTTCTTGATGGTGGCGAGGTTGGTGGTGGAGCGCCGGGGCATGGGCGTGCCGAAGATGATGTCGGACAGCTCGGTGCCGATCATGGAGCCGCCCCAGCCGTCGGCCAGCGCGGTGCGCGCGGCGTGGAGCATGGTGTTGGGCGCGTCGTTGTCGCAGCCCATGTGCGTGCGGTGCATCATCTCGGCGATCTCGCGGTCCACGCCGCGCGGGGTCATGCCGAGCTTGTCCCAGATGTCGCGGCGCTTTTGCGGCACGCGGGAAAGAAAGGCGATGGCCTGCTTGCGGCTGCCGAAGTCCGCATAGCAGATGTCCATGAGCTCGCGGGCAACGTCCAGGAGTTCGCGGCCTTCCGTCGCCACGCCAAGCTCGGCCGCAATGCGCAGCAGCTTGGCCTCGTCGCGGATGACGTAGTCGTGGGTGTGCTGCTCCACAATGGCCTCAAGCACCTCGATGAGGTCGCGGCCGTGGTCGGAGTGCCCGGCCGCGCCGCCCGCCACAAAGCGGCCGAAGTTGCGGGCCACGATGACGTGCTCGTCCGCCCCGCAGACGCCCAGGCGCATTTTGGCGCCCGGCTTGCTGCTGATGCGGCAGGGCCCCATGGTGCAGTTGCGGCAGGTGGTGCCCAACTCGCAGAAGGTGCAGTGCGGCGTTTGGGACTGCAGCCTGTCCCAGGCGGTGGCGATGCCCTCGGCCTTGGCCTTGGCGATCATCTGCTTCGCGTCTTCCCAGATGGTCAAGTCGTCGATGTTCAATTCCGTGCGTTCCTTGAGCATGGCGTCCTCCCGCGGTTGTTTTTGTGTTCCGGCATGCTGTGCCGGTGGTTGACCATGAGACGAGGATGACGTCATTTGAGGGGCGAAGCTGTCGGCTGGCTGACGCCGGAGGGAGAAAAATGCGGATCTGCGCAAACAAAGTGCGCGGGGCGCAGAAAAGAATATCCGATAGTCATGAGTAAAATGGCGGGAAAGCTGTGACCTTCGCCCCTTGCTTTTTCACGCGTATGGCTTATCTTGCAGTTCATTGACTGAGCCATTCTCTCGGGAGCAGGCATCCTGCACCGGTTTGCGGCCAGGTTCCGATCCACAGCGCAAGCCCGCCACCGGAGGTTCTCCTCTTGAATAGCTTCACTAAGAATTTGCTCATATGGGCGACCATATCCCTGGTCATGGTCGTCCTCTTCAACCTCTTCAGCCAGTCGCCCGCGCCGCAGCAAAAGCTGTCGTACAGCGATTTTGTGACCCGGATTAAGGACGGCGAGGTCGTCTCCGTCAAAATCCAGGGCCAGAAGATCACCGGCGTCATGACCGGCGACAAGAAGTTCGTCACCTACGCGCCCGAAGACCCGAACCTCGTCCCCTCCCTGGTGAGCGGCAAGATTCAGGTGACGGCCGAACCGCCAGAGGACTCCCCCTGGTACATGACGCTTCTGGTGTCGTGGTTCCCCATGTTGCTGCTCATCGGCGTGTGGATCTTCTTCATGCGCCAGATGCAGGGCGGCGGAGCCGGCGGCAAGGGCGCCATGAGCTTTGGCCGGTCCAAGGCGCGGCTCATCAGCGAGGACACCCAGAAGGTGACCTTCGAGGATGTGGCCGGCGTGGACGAGGCCAAGGAAGAGCTCTCCGAAATCGTCGACTTCCTGCGCGAGCCCAAGAAGTTCACCCGCCTGGGCGGACGCATTCCCAAGGGCGTGCTGCTCGTGGGCCCTCCGGGCACGGGTAAGACGCTCCTTGCGCGCGCCGTCGCGGGCGAGGCCGGCGTGCCCTTCTTCTCCATCTCCGGTTCGGACTTCGTGGAGATGTTCGTCGGCGTGGGCGCGGCCCGCGTGCGCGATCTCTTCGTGCAGGGCAAAAAGAACGCGCCCTGCCTCATCTTCATCGACGAAATCGACGCCGTGGGCAGACAACGCGGCACCGGCATGGGCGGCGGCCACGACGAGCGCGAACAGACGCTCAACCAGCTGCTCGTCGAAATGGACGGCTTCGAGTCCAACGACGGCGTCATTCTCATCGCCGCCACCAACCGCCCGGACGTTCTCGACCCGGCGCTGCTGCGCCCCGGCCGCTTTGACCGCCAGGTGGTGGTGCCCACGCCGGACGTGCGCGGCCGCAAGCGCATTCTGGCCGTGCATACGCGCAAGAGCCCCCTGGCCGAGGAAGTCGATCTGGACATCCTCGCCCGCGGCACACCGGGCTTCTCCGGCGCGGACCTGGAGAATCTCGTCAACGAGGCCGCGCTCCATGCCGCCAAGGTGGGCAAGGACCGCGTGAACATGAGCGATTTCGAGGAAGCCAAGGACAAGGTCCTCATGGGCAAGGAACGCCGCAGCATCATCCTCTCCGACGAGGAGAAGAAGACCACGGCCTACCACGAGGCCGGGCACGCCCTGGTGGCCAAGCTCATTCCCGGCACCGACCCGGTGCACAAGGTGACCATCATCCCGCGCGGCATGGCCCTGGGGCTTACCCAGCAGCTGCCCGTGGACGACCGCCACAACTACTCGCGCACGTACCTTGAGAACACCATGGCCATGTTCTTCGGCGGCCGCGTGGCCGAGGAGCTGGTGCTCAACCAGCTCACCACCGGCGCCAGCAACGACATCCAGCGCGCCACCAAGATGGCCCGCAACATGGTGTGCCAGTGGGGCATGAGCGACAAGTTCGGCCCCATGAGCTACGGCGACGACGGCCAGCAGGTCTTCCTCGGCCGCGACTTCATGCAGCACAAGGACTACTCTGACGACACGGCCCGGCTCATCGACGCGGAGATCCGCCGCTTTGTGGACGAAGGCTACCAGCGCGCCAAGCAGCTCTTGACCGAGAACATGGCGCATCTGCACAAGATCGCCGAGGCTCTGCTCGAGCGCGAAAGCCTGAGCGGCGACGAGATCGATCTGCTGATGCAGGGCGAGGTTTTGCCGCCGCCCACCGAGGAAGGCAGCGTGCGCCGCGCGGCCAAGGCCTACGAGGACATGAGCCGCAAGTTCGGCGACACGCCCCCGGTCGCCGGAGATGCGCCGGTCGATCCGAACGCCCCAAAGGCGGCCGAGCCCGAGTTCAAGCTGGAGGAAGTGCCTCCCACGCCGCCCAAGAAGCCCTATCGGGAAGAAGAGTGATCGGCGCGGAAACCTGGACCATATCGGGGGGCAGGGTGCTTGGCCCTGCCCCCTTTCTTTTGGCTGGCATCGTCAATGTCACGCCGGACTCGTTTTATGACGGCGGCCGGCACAGCGACACTGCCTCCGCCGTTGCCCAGGCGCTGCGCCTTGTGGACGAGGGCGCGCACATCCTGGACATCGGCGGCGAAAGCACCCGCCCTGGCGCGCCGGAAGTGGGCGAGGCCGAGGAGCTGGCCCGCGTGGTGCCGGTGTTGCGCGAACTTTCCGCCCTGCCTGCACGCACGCTGGAGGGCCTGAGCGGCCCCTTCCCGGTGCTCGCCGTGGACACCTACAAGGCCAAGGTCGCGGCCGCCGCCCTGGATGCCGGCGCGACCATCGTCAACGATATTTCCGCCTGTCTTTTCGAGCCGGAGCTGCTTGATGTCGTTGCGCAGCACAAGCCCGGCTATGTGCTGATGCACAGCCTGGGCAGGCCGGGCACCATGCAGCGCGACCCGCGCTACGGCAGTGTCGTGGACGAGATTCTGGCCTTTTTCGAGGAGCGCATGGCCGTCTTGACCGCGGCGGGCGTCCCCGAGGCCAACATCGTGCTTGACCCCGGCATTGGTTTTGGCAAACTGCTGGAGCACAATCTGTCCATTTTGCGCGGGGTGGAGCGCTTCGGCAAACTGGGACGGCCCGTGTATATGGGCTTGTCGAACAAGACCGTATGGGGCATGCTGCTGGGCCTTGGCCCGCAGGAGCGGCAACACGCCACGGCTGTGGCCACTGCCCTTTTGACGGCGCGCGGCGTGCTGGTGCACCGCGTGCATGAGGTGGCCCTTGCGAGGCAGGCGGCCCTGGTCGCCCAGGCCATAACGGCATAAGGTTCGACGATGGAATATCTCATCGGCTTCAATGTGGCCTGGCGCGAGGTCCTCGACATCCTCCTGGTGACGGGCATCTATGCCTACATCATCCACCTAGTGCGCGGCACGCGCGCGGTGGCGGTCATCTACGGCCTGGTGCTGGTGCTCCTTGTCTACTATCTCTCCAATGAGCTTGGCCTGTACTCGCTCAACTGGTTGTTGACGAATTTCCTTGGCTCCATCGTGCTCATCATCATCATTCTGTTCCAGGGCGACCTGCGCCGGGCATTGGCCCAAATGGGCGCCGGCCGGTTCTGGAAAAAGCCGCAGCTCTCCGAAGCCATCGTCGACGAACTGGCCCAGGCGGTCATGGCCATGGCCAAGGCCAAGGTGGGCGCGCTCATCATCATCGAGCGCTATGAGCCCCTCGGCGAAGTCATCGAGCGCGGCGTGCCCCTCGACGCCGTGGTCACGGCCTCGCTGCTCTCCACCATCTTTCAGGTGGGCACCCCGTTGCACGATGGCGCTGTCGTGCTGCGCCGGGGGCGTCTTGCCGCGGCCGGGTGCATTCTGCCCCTGTCCTCCAAGCTCAAGGCCCAGAGCCTTTTCGGCACCCGCCACCGCGCGGCCCTTGGCATCAGCGAGGAATCCGACTCCCTGTCCATCGTCGTTTCCGAAGAGCGCGGCACCGTGTCCATCGCCATGGGCGGGCGGCTCACAACATCCTTGAATGAACTGCGCCTGCGCAGGGTCATCAAGAACGCCCTGGAGCGCTAGCCGTGCTCAAGAACTGGAAAGACATCGCCATCGCCCTGGCCCTGGCCATCCTCACCTGGTACCTGCTCACCGGGCGGGAAAAGGTCGAGGCCTGGGTGGACATGAACGTTGAAATGACCAACGCGCCCATGGACCTCACCATCCGCAAGGGGTTGGTGAGCAAGATCGAGGTGCGCGTGCGCGGGCCCAAGGGGCTGGTGCGTTCGCTCGACCGCCGCAAGTGGACGTATTCCCTGGACGTGAGCCGCCTCAAGGTGGGCGAGAACCTCGTGGACATCGACCGCGAGCGCATTCCGCTCTCCATGGCCTATGAGGTTGTGGAGATAAAGCCCTCGCGGCTCATCCTCACCGTGGACCGCCTGGCCAAGAAGAACGTGCCCGTTGTGGCCGAGTGGCGCGGCGCGCTGCGGCCCGACTACCGCCTGCTGGAGATCAAGACCCAGCCGGAGCTGGTGGAGGTGCGCGGGGCGGAGCGGCAGGTGCGCCAGATGACCCAGGCCCGCGTGGGCGTGCAGATAGATTTCGACGATCCTCCCGCGGTCTGGTCCGACGACGTGCCCATCAAGCTGGCCGACGGCGTGGAGGCCAACCCCGGACAGGTGAAGGTGACCATGCGCTTCGGCCCGGAGGTCAAGACCTCCTGGGTGCGCGTGCCCGTGCGCGTGGAGGCGGGCTCCGGCCTGACCGCCCACAGCAGCATCAAGCATGTGCGCATCCAGGTGGAGGCGCCTGTGCCGATTCTGCGCGAGGCCGAGGCCGGCCGAGACATCGAAGGCTTGGCCGCCGTGGTCAAGCTGCCCGGCGGGCTTAAGGCCGGCCGCCATATGGTGCGTTACGAGCTGGAGATGCCCGAAGGCTTCCGCCTGATATCGCGCCAGCCTGAGACAATTGAAGTGACGATCCGCAAATAGCTGCGGTTTCCCGCCAAGGAGTATGCTCGATCCATGCGTGAAAAGCTTTTCGGCACAGACGGCCTGCGCGGCCGCGTCAACGAATATCCCATGGTCCCTGAGATAGCCCTGCGCCTGGGGCTGGCCGTGGGCCAGAAGTTCCGCAACGGCAATCGCAGGCACAAGGTCATCATCGGCAAGGACACGCGGCTTTCGGGCTACGTGTTCGAAACCGCGCTCACCAGCGGCTTTTGCGCCATCGGCATGGACGTGTACCTCGTCGGCCCCATGCCCACCCCGGCCATCAGCTTTCTGACGCGCAACCTGCGCGCCGACCTTGGCGTGGTCATTTCCGCCTCGCACAATCCCTTCAGCGACAACGGCATCAAGTTCTTCGACCACGAGGGCTTCAAGCTCGCCGACGAGTTGGAGGACGAGATCGCGGCCATGACCCTGGCCGAGAACCCGGACTGGAACTTCCCCGCGCCGGAGCGCGTGGGCCGCGCCAAGCGCGTCGTGGACAGCTGGGGCCGCTACATTGTTTATTTGCAGCATACCTTCCCGCGCGAGATGACGCTTTCCGGCATGAAGATCGTGCTGGACTGCGCCCACGGCGCCGCTTACGGCGGCGCGCCCCAGGTGTTCGAGGAGCTGGGGGCCGAGGTCATCACCATCGGCGTCGCGCCCAACGGCATGAACATCAACGAAGGCTGCGGCTCCCTGTACCCGGACGTGGTGGCGCAAAAGGTGCGCGAGGTCGGCGCGGACATCGGCCTGGCCCTCGACGGCGACGCCGACCGGCTCATCGTTGTGGACGAGCAGGGCAAGGTGCTGGACGGCGATCAGATAATGGCCCTGTGCGCCCAGGACATGCTGGAGCAGGGCAAGCTTGCCGGCGGCAACCTGGTGGCCACGGTCATGAGCAACATGGCCCTGGAGATGTTCATGAAGGCGCAGGGGGGCAAACTTCTGCGCACGCCCGTGGGCGACCGCTACGTCGTGGAGGCCATGCGCCGCGAGGGCGCCGTGCTCGGCGGCGAGCAGTCCGGCCACCTCATCTTCATGGACTACTCCACCACGGGCGACGGCACCTTGGCCGCGCTCCAGCTGCTGCGCATCATGTGCCAAAAGAACCTGCCCCTTTCTCTGTTGGCGCACCTCATCGAGCCTTTCCCTCAGGTCATGGTCAACGTGCGCGTGGAGAAGAAGGTGCCCTTCGACGACCTGCCCGAGGTGGGCCGCGCCGTGGCGCTGGTCGAGGCCGAGCTGAAGGGCCGCGGCCGCGTGCTGCTGCGCTACTCCGGCACGGAGCACAAGGCCCGCGTCATGGTCGAGGGCGAGGACAGGGCCAAGGTGGAGACGTACGCTCAAGACATAGCGGAGCTTCTCGGGCGCAGCCTGCGCTCCTAAGACCGCTTCAGGAGATATGCATGGACGTTCGCAAGGTCGTCATTCCCGTCGCCGGTTGGGGCACCCGTTCGCTTCCCGCCACCAAGAACATCCCCAAGGAGATGCTGCCCATCTTCAAAAAGCCCGTGGTGCAGTATGTGGTGGAGGAAGCCCAGGCTTCCGGCATCGACACGGTCGTGCTGGTCACCAGCCAGAACAAGACCATCATCGAAGACCACTTCGACCACAATCTGACCCTGGAGAACCTGCTGGAACGCAAGGGCAAGACCGCGCAACTACAGGAGATCCGCGACGTCGCGAACATGGTGAACATCATCGCCGTGCGCCAGAAGATCCAGCTGGGCCTGGGCCACGCCGTGCTCTGCGCGCGTGAGGTGGTCAAGAACGAGCCCTTTGCCGTCATGGTGGGCGACGACCTGATGTTCGGGCAGAAGCCCGGCATCCAGCAGCTGCTTGATGTGGCCAAGAGCGAGAACATGGCCGTGGTCGGCGTCATCGAAGTGCCGGAAGGCAAGGTGGACCGCTACGGCATCATCGACGGCGAGGAGTTTCGCCCCGGCGTGTTCCGCGTGCGCAACCTGGTGGAGAAGCCCGCTGTGGGCCATGCCCCCTCGCGCATGGCCATTGTGGGCCGCTATGTGCTGACGCCGGAGATCTTCGAATATTTGGAGAAGCTTGAGCCCGGCGTGGGCGGCGAGCTGCAGCTCACCGACGCCCTGCAAGGCCTTGCGAGCAAGGACCGTCTGCTCGCCGTCAAGATGCGCGGCCAGCGTTTCGACGCGGGCGACTGGGTGGAGTACCTGACCGCCAACATCTATTTCGCCCTGCACGACGAGGATCTGCACGACGACTTGGTGCGGCGCATCCACGAACTCGTGCCCTGCAAGGGCAAATAGGCCGCCCGGCCTTTTCATGGCCTCCGCGATGGCCGCGCCCTGGCAAGTGTGGCTGGCGAGCCCGCCCTATGCCGCGCTGACGTACCTTTGGCCGGACTGGCTGCCGCAGCCGCAGCCGGGCTTGCGCGTGCTGGCGCCCCTGGGCCGGGGGCTGCGCGTAGGCGTGCTCCAATGCCCCTGCCAAACCGCGCCCGAGGGCGTGGAGCTGAAAGAGCTGCTCTGGCCCCTGGAGCAGACCCCTGTTCTTGATCCCGCCACCCTTGATTTGGTGCGCGACCTGGCCAGCCGCCACATGGCGCATCCCGGCCGGGTGCTGGAGCTCATCCTGCCGCGCGGTTTGCGCTCGGTGCAGGTGCGCTTCGACGTGGACCACCCCGACTTTGCCCGCACCTTTGTGCCCAAGGCTCTGGCCGCGCTGCCGCCGGACCGTCTGGCCGCCCTGGCCGAGGTCTGGGCGCAGGGGCGCATGCGCGTGCGCCTGAGCCAGCGCCGCCAGGCCGAGGAGCTTTACGCCTGCATCACCGCAGACCCGCCCTGGGCCGTGCGGCCCAACGCCGTGAACCAGCTGCGCCTGCTGGAGCGCCTGTTCGAGTCCGGCCCCATGAGCATGGGCGCCATCAAGGCCGTGTTCGGCGAGGCGGGTCAGCAGGCCTTGAAGCGCCTCACCCGCGTGGGGCTCATCCGCCTGGGCGACCCGGACGAGATGGAGATTCTGGCCGACGACGTGGACGCTGGCGCGGAGGCACTGCTCAGCGCCGAGCCCGAGTGCGTGCCGGACGACCGCATCACCGCCACGGACGAACAGCGGGCCGCCCTTGATGCGCTGATGCCCGCGCTGGAGTCGCCCGAGGCCAAGCTTTCCCTCGTGCACGGCGTCACCGGGAGCGGCAAGACGCACATCTACCTGGAGCTGACCAGGCGCGCCCTGGCCCTTGGCCGTTCCGCGCTGCTGCTTGCGCCGGAGGTCGCCCTGGCCAGCCAGCTGTGGCGGCAGGTGCGCAAAGCCTTCCCCGATGCCGAGGCCTATTTCTCCCACGGCTACCAAAGCCCCACCCGGCGCGAGGAGACCTTCTCCCGCGTGGCCGGGGCGCGCGGCCCCGTGCTCGTGGTGGGCACGCGCTCCACATTGTTTTTGCCCCTGCGCAACCTGGGGCTCATCGTCCTCGATGAAGAGCACGACGAGTCGTACAAGCAGGAGGAGCGCCTGCCGTATCACGCCAAGGAGCTGGCCTTCACGCGCATCCGCTCCTCCGGCGGGTTGCTGGTGCTGGGCAGCGCCACCCCGGACGTGAAGACCTTCCACGCCGCGCAGTGCGGCCAGGTGCCGCTGGTGAGCCTGGCGCGGCGCGTGGGCTGCCGGCCCATGCCCACGGTGAGCCTGGTGGACATCACCGGGGTCAAGGCGGACGAGCCCTTTGCGCCGGAATCCCTGGCCGCCATCCGCGCCACCCTTGAGGCCGGGGAGCAGGTCATCGTGATGCTGAACCGCCGGGGCTATGCGCCGGTGATGTACTGCATGGCCTGCGAGGAAGTGCCAAAGTGCCCGGAGTGCCAAGTGGGGCTGACCTACCACAAGCTGCGCGAGCGGCTGGTGTGCCACTACTGCGGGTTCAGCCACCCGTATCCCATCCCCTGCGCAAAGTGCGGCGGAGTGCAGTTTGTGCCCATGGGCGACGGCACCGAGCGCCTGGAGGAATATTTCGCGCAGACGCTGGGGCACGACGTCTCCGTGCTGCGCATGGACCGCGACAGCGCACGCCGGCAGGAGCGCCTGGACGAGATTCTACGCCGTTTCGCCGCAGGCGAGGCCCAGGTGCTCGTGGGCACGCAGATGCTCTCCAAGGGGCACCACTTCCCCGGCGTCACCCTGGTTGTGGTGGCCAACGCGGACATGGGGCTCAATCTGCCCGACTACCGCGCCTCCGAGCGCACCTTCCAGCTGCTGGTGCAGGTCTCCGGCCGTGCGGGCCGGGGCGAAAAGCCCGGCTGCGTGCTCATCCAGACGCGCAACCCGGCCCATCCTTTTTGGAACTTCGTGCTCAAGGCGGACTACGCCGGGTTCTACGAGCGGGAGATCGCCAGCCGCCAGCGCTTCCGCTATCCGCCCTTTACGCGTTTGGCTTTGCTGCGCCTGTCTTGCCCGGCGGATACGGACCATCAAGGTCAGATGCTTGCGGCCTTTGGCAAGAATCTGCGCGAGGCGGCCCGGCCCCTTGGCGTGGACGTGCTTGGTCCCGCGCCTGCGCCGCTTTCGCAGCTCAAGGCCCGCAAGCGTTTCAACTGCCTGCTCAAGTGCCAGGACTGGCAGCCCATCCGCAGCCTGTTCGCGGCCCTTTCCCGCCAGGGCGCAACGCCGGAGGCCTTCCGGCTCGAGTTGGATCTTGATCCGGTGAACATGCTGTGAGCCGGGGCTCGACAAATTGCGTAGGCCAAGGTATCAAAAACTCATGAGCAATCCCTCACTTTTGCGTTGCGGCCTGGCGGTTTGCGCGCTGCTTTCGCTGGCTGTTTGGCCCTGCGCGGCCCAGGCCCAGCAGAAAATCGGCTTCGTGAACCCGCAGCGCGTGGTGAACGAGACGCGCCTGGGCCAAATGGCCAAGGCCGACTTGGCGCGCTACGTGGCCGAGAAGGACCGCGTCGCCAGGGAGAGCGCCTCGCAGGTCGCCATTTTGCGGCGCGAGGCCGAGGCCTCGGGACTCACCGTCGCGGAGCGCGCCAAGCGTGAGGACGCCTACCGGCGCAAGGCCGGACAGCACGAGATGCTGGTGCAGGAGAACGCGCGCGACATCAAGGCCGAGGAGGCCAAGCTCCTGCAGTACGTCATGCGCCGCGCCGACGCGGTGCTGGAGGACATCGGCAAAAAGGGCGGCTACGCCATCATCTTCACAGATCCTTCCGCCGTGGGCTACGTGGACAAGGCCTCCGTGGACCTGACCGAACGCGTGGCCCGCGAGCTGGACAGCCGGGGCAAATGATCATGTGCGCGAAAAAACGTCTGGGCTTGGCGCTGCTGGGCGCTCTGCTAGCGCTTTTGGCGGCGGCCTCCGTGGTTCTTGCGGCCGAACCCCAATGGGGGCGGCTGTATATCATCTCCGGCACGGTGCCCGTGCGCGAGAACCCCTCGGACACGGCGCTGCAGGTGCGCGCGCTCAAGGCCGGGCAAAAGGTGCGCGTGGATTTTCAGAGCGACGGCTGGGCGGCCGTGTTCGATCCCAAGGAGCAGACGCGCTCGGAACTGCGCGCCCTGGGCTATGCGAAGCTTGCGGAGCTGCAGAGCCGCGGCTCGCTGGAGCTGGCGCAGGCCAATTCCATTGAGGTGCGCAAGCCCAGTCCCGAGGCCGCGCCCGAGGTTCTTGTGAACGGCAAGCCCGCCAAATCCGCCACGAAGCCGAGCGCCAAGTCCGGCGCCCATTCAGCCACCCAGCCCAGCGCGAAAGCCGACGCCAAGGCTTCGGCCAAGGGCTTTGGCGAACTGCGCGTGGCCGACCGCCAACTTACCGTCCGCGCCGCGCGCGACAAGGATTCGCAGTTCCGCCGCGTGCTCAAGCCAGGGCAGAGGGTGCGCGTCGATTTTTTGGAGAACGGCTGGTTCGCCGTATTTGACCCGGACGAGAAGGTGCGCGACGAGAAAAACGCCTGGGGCTATGGCCGCGACAAATATCTTGTACCGGAAGCCGCCTATTCCGGCCCACCGGCAGAGGCCACTGCGCCAAACGCCGCCCCGCAACATTCGGCCCAGGCCGCTTCGCCCGCAGCGCCGGGCTCCAAGACGCCCAAGCTCAAGGACGACGAGGAAGCCGTGGGCTATTCCGTCGTGGAGCGCAAGACCGACCGCCGCAAGACAGCGGCGACCCTGCGCGTGCGTTTGGATTTGACTCAGCCGCCGGCCCAGGAGGCCATGCGCAAGATCGCCCGCGAGATATGGAAGGCCGAACGCAAGAAGAACGAGAGCCTGCAACTGGAGATACTGCTGGGCGGCATGGACCCCCGCGGCTTGGCCTATGCCGTGGCCAAGTTCCACGACGATGGCCGCATCAAGGAATTCTGGTGGCGCGACGTGGTGGTGGGCAAGGGCAAGACGAAGTAGGTCCAGTCCGCGTTGACGATCCGCGTCAGGACCCGGGCGGATTGGGGACGCCGGTAATCCGCGCCGTGCATTGGCGCCGCGCAGAAGATTTTCCGCGAGCATGAGGCAAAAGAAAGGGCCGCCAGCGTTGTCGCTGCGGCCCTTTTGTTTTGTCTTGGCTTCGCCCGCTACTTCACAAAGAGCGGAATGGGCGGCCGCGGCACGGCGGTGGGGAAGCTGCGCCGCATGGAGGTGTCCTTCATGATTTTGGCGTCCACGAACACGTTGCCGCAGCACTGGCACTTCCAGTGGCGCTGCTGCTTCTGCAAGCGCATCAAGAGGCCGTCGCGGTCGTAGCAGAGCTGGCAATACGGGCCCTTGTGGCGCAGTTCGTCCGTCAGCCAATACTTCTGGCCGTCGAATTCCATGCATTCGGCCATGTCGAGAACCTCGGCCACCTCGATGATCTGGTTCTTCAGGGCCTCGTTCTCCTCAACCAGCCCGATGTACTCGTGCTGAAGGGCCTTCAGGAGTTCTCTGGCTTCGTTCGCCCGGTTCTCGCAGATGAGTTGGTGTACTCTGCCGAATCCGGTGACGTGCAGCAGCTTCTTGGACATTGGGGACTCCGTTTGGCGTTCGGGCGTTCTGGTGTCTGGCGTTGACGCCTCTCTTATCGGCAAGGGGGCTGCGGTTCTTTAGGGAAACGACGCAAACACGTACGCAAAGAAAAGGCGGAGGCCCCGCTGGGAGCCTCCGCCTTGGTGCCTGGCATGCGCGCCGGATTATTTGGCCTGGGCCTTGAAACGGTCGGCCAGCACGGCCAAGCTGCCGGCGTCCGGGTACTTTTTCATGGACGCCTGGTTCTTGGCGATGCGCGAGGGCAGCGGCGGATGGGTGGAGAACCACGAGCCCTTCTTGGTCGAGGTGGCCTCGATGCCGCGCAGGGTCTGCAGGGTTTCGGTGAGGCCTGCCGGGGTGTAGCCCGTGCGGTAGGCGGTCTCCATGGCGCTGGCGTCGGCCTCGTACTCCATGTTCTGGTCCAGGCCCTTGTCGAAGAGCACGTTCTGCATGTCGCCGATCATGCTCTCGAACTGCGCGCCCTTGTCGCCCTTCATGGTGGCGGCGGTGATTTGCCCCACGCCGGAGAAGAACTGCGAGCGCTGTATGCTCTTGAGGGCATGGCGCAGGGCCACGTGGCCTATCTCGTGGGAGAGGATGCCCGCCAACTGGGCCTCGGTCTGCATGATTTTGACCAGGGCGCTGGTGACGAAGATGATGCCGCCGGGGCAGGCGAAGGCGTTCTGCACATCGCTGTCCACCACCACGAAGCGGTAGGGGATGTTCGGGCGGGGCGAGTTGGTGGCGGCCGCCATGCCGACGAGGTTGACGTAGTGCTGCATGCCTTTGTTCTGCAGGGGCATGCCATAGCGCCGGAAGCCCTCGACAGCCAGGCGCTCGCCGATGGTGCGCTCGCTCTTGTAGTCGAGCTGCTGGGAGCTGGAGAGCACGTTTTTGGCGCCGGAGAGTATTTTGCTCTCCTTGGAGTTGGGGTCCATGATGGCGTCGAGGAAGCCGGCCATGACCGAACCGGGCAGAGCCAGGGGCATGGCCGCGGCGGCAAGGCCCAGGATGAATTTTCTTCTTTCCATGTCCGCCCCCTATTTTGCGTATTCGCCGATGCGGCCGGCCTTGAGGAAACCCTCAAGTTCTTTCTTGCCCACTTTCTCCGCCAGCACGCCGTCCAGGGCCTGCTTGTATTCGGCCATGGTGCGCGGCGGGCGGCCGGCGCTCTTGGCGGCCTCCTGCTCGCTTTCGGTCAGGCCGCGCATGCTGCGGGCGCTGTCGGCCTCGCTGACCATGATGGCGCTGGAGCCGCCGCCGCCGAAGAGGTTGTCGCCTCCCTGCTTGGAGGCCTCGGGCGGGGCGGCGGCCACCTTGCCGCGATAAATCCAGCCGGTCTGGCCGTTGGCGCTCACCTTGTACCAGCTTTCCTCCTGGCCCTGCACGGAAAGCGGCGTGCCCACGGGCAGCTCGGCGATGGTGTCGGAGGAGGCGCTTTTGTCGGCCTTGAGCTTGGCGCCTTCAGAGGCGACGTAGAGCTTGTCTTGCGCCAGGGCGGGCGTGGCGAGGAGCAGGGTCCCGGCCACTGCCGCGAAAATTTGCGTGCTGTGTTTCATGCGAATCCCCTTGTGTGGAGGGTTTTACGGACTCTTGGGCATTGTGCGCCAAGAGCCGTGCGATTGCAATATTGCTCGGGTTCGGTCCGGCTAGTTCAGGCCCACCTTGTCCGCAATGCCCGCCACCGCGGCAATGGCGATGGTGAAGAATTCGGCCGGCTCCAGTCCCAGCTTCTGACATTCGCCAATGGTCTCGCGGTTGACGCTGGCGGCGAAGGCCTTGTCCTTCATCTTCTTCTTCAGGCTCTTGGCGTCCATGCCCTCCATGCGCGCGGGGCGCACCAGGGCGTTGGTGTGGATGAGCCCGGTGACGGTTTCGCCGCAGCGCAGGGCATAGTCCAGGGGCGAGCTGGGGGCGAAGCCCGTGTGCTCGAAGTTGTGCGCGCGGATGGCGTCCAGGGCCTCGACCGGCAATTTGCCTTCGAGCATTTCAGAGGAGTCGAGCCCGTGGCGGGCGGGGTTGTCCTTGGTGGTGGCGTAATCCAGGTCGTGCAGCAGGCCGGTCAGGCCCCACAGGGTCTGGTCCTGGCCCAGGCGCGCGGCCAGGGCCGAGAGCACGGCCTCCGACTCCAGGCTGTGGGCGACGAGCATGGGCTCGGTGATGTGTTTGGTGAGCAGGGCGTAAGCATCGTCTCTGTTGAGCATCGGGGTTACTCCTTTGGCGCGTGGAGCCAGCAATGGGTGAAGCGGTTCGAATCGGGCCGGGGGCTTCCGTCCCGGCTCTCCTGTGCCGCCATGTCGAAGCGCGGCGGAAATTCCTTGGCGCAGCGGTCCATGACCTGCGGGCAGCGCGGGTGGAAGGGGCAGCCCGTGGGCGGATTCAGCGGGCTGGGCAGTTCGCCCTTGAGGTGCTGGCGCTGGTGTTGGCGGGTCGGGTCGGGCACGGGCACGGCGGAGAGCAGGGCGCGCGTGTACGGGTGCTGCGGGGCGTTCACCAGCAGTCCGGCCGGGGCGCTCTCCACGATCTTGCCCAGATACATGACCGCGATGCGGTCGCACACCTGCCCCACCACGGCCAGGTCGTGCGAGATGAACAGATAGGTGAGGCCGAGGCGTTCGCGCAGGTCTTGGAGCAGCAGCAGCACCTGGGCCTGCACCGAGACGTCCAGCGCGCTCACGGGCTCGTCGCACACCACCAGCGCGGGATTGAGGGCCAGGGCGCGCGCCACGGCCACGCGCTGGCGCTGCCCGCCGGAAAGCTGGTGCGGATAACGCCCGGCCATTTCCTCGGACAAGCCCACCAGACGCAGCAGCTCCAGCGTTTTCGCCTTGCGCTGCGCGTCGTCGCCCACGGAATGGATCTCCAGCGGCTCGGCCACGATGTCGCGCACGCGCATGCGCGGGTTGAGCGACGAGTACGGGTCCTGAAAGACCATCTGCATCTGCCTGCGCAGGTCTTTTTGCGGCCACTCGGCAATGTCCTTGCCCTGGAACTCGATGCGCCCGCCAGCCAGAGGCTCCAGCCCCAGGATGCAGCGCGCCAGGGTGGACTTGCCGCAGCCGCTTTCGCCCACAAGGCCCAGGCTTTCGCCCGGCTTGATGGCGAGGCTCACGCCGTCCACGGCCTTGGCAACCCCCTTGGCGAGGCTGAGCAGGCCGCCGGTCACCTGGTAGTGCCGCGCCACGTCGAAGAGTTGCAGCAGCGCGCTCATGCCTCGGCCTCCGCAGCATTCTCGCAGAGCCAGCAGCGGGCGCTGCGCGTGGGAGAAAGCCGGAACAGCGGCGGGGCGGCTTCGCAGCGGGCAAAGGCTTGGGCGCAGCGCGGCCGGAAGCGGCAGCCCTCGGGCAGGTCGAAGATGCCGGGCACCATGCCGGGAATGGGCGCCAGCACGCGCTTGACGCCCAGACGCGGCACCGAGGCCAGCAGTCCCTGCGTGTACGGGTGGGCGGGCGTGTCGAAAAGTTCGGCCACGTCCGCCTGCTCCACCACCTGTCCAGCATACATGACGGCCACATGCTGGGCTGTTTCGGCCACAACGCCCAGGTCGTGGGTGATGAGCAGGATGCCGGAGCCTTTCTTGCGTTGCAGCGTGCGCATCAGGTCCAGAATCTGGGCCTGGATGGTCACGTCCAGGGCGGTGGTCGGCTCGTCGGCGAAGATGAGGTCCGGGTCGCAGGCCAGCGCCATGGCGATCATCACCCGCTGGCGCATGCCGCCGGAAAGTTCGTGCGGGTAGCTTTGGGCCCGCGCCGCCGGGTTGGGAATGCCCACCAGCCCCAGCATTTCCACGGCGCGCTCGGCCGCCTCCACGCGGGAGGCCTTCTTGTGCAGACGGTAGCCCTCGGCGATCTGCTCGCCCACGCGGAACACGGGGTTGAGCGAGGTCATGGGCTCCTGAAAGATCATGGCGATGTGGTTGCCGCGCACGTCCTGCAGTTCGGCTTCGCTCATGGAGAGCAGGTCGCGGCCGCGATACAGGGCCTCGCCTTCGATGACGCGGCCCGGCGGATCGGGAATGAGCCCCAGCACGGACAGGGCCAGCACGGTCTTGCCGCAGCCCGATTCGCCGACCACGGCCAGGGTTTCGCCTTGCCGAACACGCAAGCTCACGGTATCAACCGCCCTGGCCACGGCTGCGCCGCGCGCCGCGCCGGACTGGCGGGCAAAGGCCGTGGTCAGGCCGCGGATGTCAAGAATGGGATCGCCGCCGGGGATTGGCTCGCTTGATTCGTGCTGGTTCATTGGCCGCGCCGGGTTGTAGTGTGCATTGACCAACTGTTGCGCTGAACATTTATGAGGATAGCGGAAATCATGGCGGATAACAACGAGGCGAAGACGGGCAAGGGCGCCGCGGGCAAGCGCGTGGCGATCATCGGCGGCGGGCTGGCCGGGTGCGAATGCGCCCTGACTCTGGCCAAGGCCGGGGCGCAGGTGCGCCTGTTCGAAATGCGCCCGGGCAAGAGCTCGCCCGCGCACACCACGGAGCACCTGGCCGAGCTGGTCTGCTCCAACTCCCTGCGCTCCGATGAACTCACCACGGCCATCGGCATCCTGAAACTGGAGATGCGCGAGCTGGGCAGCCTGGTCATGAAGGCCGCGGACGCCACGCGCATCCCCGCCGGCAAGGCCCTGGCCGTGGACCGGGCGGAATTCGCCCGCTTCATCACCAAGCGCCTTGAGGCCCAGCCGGGCATCGAGATTGTGCGCCAGGAGATGGCAAGCCTGGACGCGCCGGAGTTGGCGGGCTTTGACGCCGTCGTGGTGGCCGCCGGGCCGCTGGCCAGCGACGCCCTCGCCGCCAGCCTGGCCGAGGCTACTGCCGTGGAGGGCGGCAAGCGCCTGTATTTCTACGACGCCATCGCGCCCATCATCAGCCGCGAGAGCGTGGACATGGACATAGCCTTCTGGGGCAGCCGCTACAGGCCGGAGGAAGACGACTACCTCAACTGCCCCATGACCGAGGCGCAGTACGACGCCTTCCTGGCCGCGCTCATGGCTGCGGAGAAGGTCGCCCCGCGCGAGTTCGAGAAGGAGATCCACTTCGAGGGCTGCCTGCCCGTGGAGGAGATGGCCGAGCGCGGGCGGCTCACCCTGTGCTTCGGGCCGCTCAAGCCCGTTGGCCTGCCCAATCCGCGCACCGGCGAGGAGGCCTTTGCTGTGGTCCAGCTGCGCGCGGAGAATCAGGAAAAGACGGCCTTCAACCTCGTGGGCTTCCAGACCAAGCTCAAATATCCGGAACAGCAGCGCGTCTTCCGCATGATCCCCGGCCTGGAGCATGCCGAGTTCCTGCGTCTGGGCAGCATTCATCGCAACACCTATGTTGACGCGCCCACGGTGCTGACGCCGGAGCTGGAGCTGCGGGCCCGGCCTGGCGTGTTCCTTGCCGGGCAGATCACCGGCGTTGAGGGCTATTTGGAGAGCGCCGCGTGCGGGCTTTGGGCCGGGCGCATGCTGGCCGAGAAGCTTGCCGGACGCGTGTTGCCGCCGCCTCCGGTCACCAGCGCCCTGGGCGCGCTGCTGGGCCATTTGCGCGCCACGCCGCCCAAGAGCTTCCAGCCGTCCAACGCGCATTTCGGGCTCATGCCCGAGCTGAACCGTCGCGCGGGCAAGAAGATCCGCAAGGAACTGTACGGCCAGCGCGCGCGCGATTCCTTCGCCGAATGGCTCGCCGCCGTGGGCATTGCCCCGGAACGCAGCGCCGCGGATGTGGTTGTTTTTGGCGAGGTGGCGGAGCAGGGCGGCGAATAGCCCCTTTGCTGCGGGGCAAAAACGCTTGCGCGCGCCGCTGAGATGGTTGCCGCGCGTCCAGGCCTATTCCCGCTCAAACAACATGCGCCGGTGCGGTTCGTCTGCGCCGGCGCTTCTGTTTTGCAAGCGATGGATTGTGTTGCGGCACTAATGTTTGCGCTGGGAAACATGGCCGTGAAACAATGCTGAAACGCGGCGGCATTGGAGTGCGAACGCAACAAAACCGCTGCACCATTTTACTAATGCGCGGCGCAATTTTGCTTCTTTTCTTATCATAAGGAACGCCGCGAGCTTGCGTTAAATTTTATTTTCAAAAAATGCATATTAGTGCTTTACATCCATTTTGGCCGCGCGTACTTTACAGCATCTGGACAAGTTGACTGGATGCTTTTTGCTCAGGCGAAATGGGCGACAATTATTTTCTGTTTCTTTTAGGAGTTTCATCGCATGCCTAAGTCTATTTATGTCGGGAACATCGCTTTCAGCACCTCCGAGGACGATCTCCGCAATCTGTTCGCCCAGTATGGCGAAGTGATCTCCGTGAAGTTCATCAACGACCGTGAGACCGGCCGCTTCCGCGGTTTCGGCTTCGTCGAGATGGACAACGCCGCCGCCCTCGAGGCCGTGCAGGCCCTGAACGGTAAGGAGCTGGGCGGTCGCGCCCTGAAGGTTAACGAGGCTCAGGAGCGCGAGTCCCGTCCCCCCCGCTACTAAACAAAAGCGCTTATGATTAAAGGCCCCGGTCTGCGAAAGCGGACCGGGGCCTTTTTTGATTAGATGCGCGCGTTAGCGAAGTATCGCTTTTAAATTTAGACCTCGGAATGATGCCTCTTCCAAAAAACAGGTCCAATCCTTCATAAGCTTCGCGACGATGAAAGTTGGAAGCTTGTGACCATCTTTTAAAAAATGTGGCTCCATTGTTGTTGCAGTTCTTTTCCCATATGCAAGAACATCATTGTCAGATAATGATCTTAAATATGGAGCATTGCGATACTGCTCTCTCCAGACTTCGTGGTTAGAAAGGGGTTGACTTTTAATCGCAGATTTTTTGCTTTTGAAATCATGTTCTTGTACCGTTTTGGCTTCACTTTGAATTAACGGAATTTTATTATATCTAGCCCACTCCTGTTCAAGTAATTCAGCGGTTGTATTGAGAACTGAGTTGTTTTCGGAAGATGGGCTCAAAACAAAAATTGTTGGCTGCGCAAATGTATTCTTTGTATGAGTAGAAACGAAATTTTCAAAAACTATCCATGCCGCATCTATGTTTTTATAGTGCAGTTCACCATTGCTATCGCGTTTAGTTAATTGTTGACTTACCCTTGTTGTGATGAGTTGTGGGGTTAAAATATCGATGTTTTCATTCAGTATAATAACAATGCCACAAGAGCTATTGCAATTAAAAATTTGTTTTGTTGAAGCGATTTGCTTGTCAGCTTCACGGATTGATTGTTCTATTGAACGTGAAACTCTGTAAAAGAGTTTTTCATTAATTCTATTTCCGTCTGGCAAGTGTCTTAGTATTTTGAAAAGTTCCATCTTTCCTAAAAAAACAGGGTAGTCATCGCGCTTTTCATGCTTGGCTAATTCTTCTTTAACCTTATGCTCTGGATCAGATTCTAGCGCTTTAAGCTCTACAATCACTGATCTGTTTGAAATAAAGTAATCGGCGCGTTTTTTTGCGTTGGCTTCTGGCGGAAGTTGCAATAAATCTATCGACTCAGCAAAAGAAAGAGTGCTGAAGAAATCTTTAAATCTTTGATTCAAGGTCGGCGTTATTGCTGGTGACACCATTCCCTAACCTCTACCACAAAATCTTCTCCACCGGCCGTCGCTCCGGCACAACAACCTTCTCCACCTTCCCCTCAACCCAGGCCTTGCTGCCGTACAATCCGCAGAAGCACGTGCCGAACTCCTTCACGTCCGCCTCGCGATACTCGCACGGGCACACGATATCCTTGTCGTCGTCGAACGCGCCATTGGCCAAGCGGCACGGGCAGGCCATGTAGCCCAGCCGCTCCTTGTTGGTTAAGAGGCCCTCCAGCAGCGGCATGGTCATGGTCGTGTCGGGATTGAAGAAATAGCCCTTGGGCTCCTGGATCTTTTTCAACATGTCGTAGAGCTGCCGCACGTTCATGCTTTCAACGCCTCGTCGATCTTGTCCTGGTTGAAGCCGACAACAACCTTGCCATTGATGACGATGGTGGGGAACGACACGGAAGGATTGAGCTTCTTCACTTCCTCGACCATGTCCTTGCGCTCCTGACCGGTCAGGGTGTCCACATGCACGCAGTCGTACTCGACGCCGCATTTGTCCAGGTATTCCTTGGCCTTTTTGCAGTGGATGCAGGTGGACAGCGCGTAGACTTTGATTTCCGGGGCCATGGCGGCGCTCCTTTGGGTTGTGGCCGCAAGAGGAGCGGCCTGTATTGTTGTTGCAAACATGCGCGAAAACCAATTCCCTGTCAAAGTTCTTGCTTCAGCTCAGCGCAGGGCGCACTCAGTGCGGCGGCAAGCGGTCGGAGCGCGCCAGGCGCACCTCCAGCGCGCGCGCGGCGAGGGAGCAGGGCAGCCCCAGCGCCAGGTAGAGCACGAACACCAGCGTCCAGACCTCGAAGGACCGGTACGTGGCGGACACAAGCTCCTGCGCCTGGAAGGTCAGCTCCGGTATGGAGATGACGGACACGATGGCCGAATCCTTGAGTGTGGATACGAACTGCCCGGTGAGCGCGGGCACCATGCGCCGAAAGGCCTGCGGCAGCACCACGTGCGCAAGCGTGCGCCAGCGCGGAAAGCCCAGCGCGGCGGCCGCGTCCCACTGGGTGGGCTCGATGGACTGCACGCCCGCGCGCACGATCTCGGCCACATAGGCGCCCTCGATGAGCGCAAGGGTGAGGATGGCGGTGATGAAGGCCGGCATCTGCCCCACGGGGCCGAAGAACGCCTGCGCCGGGGCGAGGAGCGCGCTTGGCAGGCTGTTTACCGCCTCGTTCAGACCAAGGGCGGTGATGAGCTGGCCGCTTAAAAAGTAGCTGAACAAGAAGATGAGCACCAGCGGCGGGGTGTTCCGCACGGCAAGCACGTATGCGCCGCCGGCGAGCCGCCAGAACAGCCGCGCGCTCACCCGCATGAGCCCGGCCAAGGTGCCCAGGATGAGCGCGAAAAGCCCGGCCCAGAGGCTCAGGCGGATGGTGGCGAAGAACCCGGCGAGCAGGCGCCCCGTGCGCCAGTGTCCGTCGACGTCGGCATAGGCCAGAAACTGCGGAATGACCGCCCAGTTCCAGTGATAGTTGAGGCGCGCGCCCGCGCGGCTGGCGAGCCAGTAAAGGCCCGCCGCCACACAGACGATGACCGCGGCGTCGAGGATGCGTCCGCTGGTGCGCAGCGCAGAGGCCGCCGCGTTCGGGAGGCGGCGCTCCTCGCGCATGTTCCGGTTCCCCAACACGAGCCCCTGGCTACTCCACCTGGTCCTTCCACTTGTCGGTGCGGAACCAGTAGTTGTGGCGCTCCGCCAGCCAGCCCTCGTCGTTCACCATGCGTATCCAGCCGTCGAGGAAGTTGAGGAAATCCGGGTCGCCCTTGCGCACGGCAAAGGCGATGGGCTCCTTGGTGAAGGGCTCGGCCAGGGGCAGCACGAGCTTGTCCGGGTACTTCAGCGCCTGGAAGGCCGGGAAGGGGTCCGAGGCGACAACGGCGTGGGCGCGGCCGTTCAGCACTTCCTGAATGGTCTGCGCCTCCTGGTCGAACAGCTTGAGCTGGGCCTTGGGCATGTACTTCTTGGCCGCGTCCACGGCGGTGGTGCCCTGGCGCACGGCCAGCACGATGTCGGGCTTGTCGAAGTCGGCCAGGGCCTTGAACTTGCCGGCCTTGGCCTTGTCCGCCACGATGGACATGCCGGAGTATTCGTACGGAATGGTGAAGTTGACCTTGAGGGCCCGCTGCGGCTGTATGCTCATGCCGCCGATAATGATGTCGAACTTGCCGGAGAGCAGGGCCGGAATGATGCCGGACCACTGGGTGGGCTCGAACTGGGCCTTTACGCCCAGATCCTTGGCCAGGCGGTTGGCCACGTCGATCTCGTAGCCGATGAACTCGCCCTTCTTGTCTTGCATGGCCCAGGGCACAAAGGTGGAAAAGCCCACGCGCAGCACGCCGCGCTGCACCACCTGGTCGAGGGTGCCGCCGCTTTGCGCGGGCTGGGTCTTGGACGGCTGCTCGCTCTTGGAGCAGCCAAGGGCGGCCAGGGATAAAACCGCGCAGGCTGCGACCGCGAGAATCCTTTTGGCGAACATGGACATCCTCCTTGTTCCGGGCTCGGTTGTGGGCTGTGTCAGGCAGGATAGCTGAGACGCTGCTCCAGGTTCGCGGCCAGGGCGGAAAGGGCCGTGGTGACAAGCCAGTAGAGCGCCGCGACCGTAAACCATATTTCAAAGCTCAGAAAGGTCTCGGCCACGATGGAGCTGCCGCGCAGGGTCAGCTCGCCAATGGCGATGGCGCTGGCCAAGGACGAATCCTTGACCAGCGAGACGCTCTGGCTGGCCAGAGGCGGCAGCACGCGGCGCACGGCCTGGGGCAAAATCACCAGGCGGTAGGCGGAGAACGTGCTCATGCCCAGGCTGCGCGCCGCGTCCCACTGGCCGGGGTCCTGGGAGACGATGCCCGCGCGCAGGACTTCGGACACGTATGCGCCCTCGAACAGCGAAAGGCCGAGCACGGCCGTGGTGAGCGCGTCCATGCCGATGACCGGGGCCAGCACGAAATAGAGGAAGAGCAGTTGGATGAGCAGCGGCGTGTTGCGCGCGGCCTCCATGTAGCAGCGGGCCAGGGCCCGCCCGGCCACCGAGCCGGACAGGCGCAGCAGGGCGGCGGCAAGCCCGCAGCACAAAGCGCCAAGACCGGACAGCGCCGTGAGCTTGAGCGTGACCAAGAGGCCTTGGAGCAGGGGCCCCGCGGCGTTATCCGGGGTGATGACGAAGGCCGGGACACGGTACCATTGCCAGTTGTAGCCCAGTGTTGCGGCGCCGCGCGCCACCAGCCACAACAAGCCCGCAACGGCCAGCGCAAAGAGAAGCCCGTCGCGCAGGACAGGGCCGCCGAGGCTGGATGCTGCGGGCTTGGGGTCAGGCATGCAGACGGCTCTCCACCTGGGCGCGCACTGCGGCGGCTATCTCGTCCACGCCGCCGGAGGCGTCCACGAGCTTGATGCGTTCGGGAAAGCGCAGGGCCAGGGCCTTGTAGCCCTCGCGCACGCTGGTGTGGAAGGCCAGGCTCTCGGCCTCGAAGCGGCCCTCGGCCACGGTTTTGCCCTCGGCCTTGTTGCGGTTCACGGCGCGCGTGAGGCCAACCGCGGGGTCGATGTCCAGCAGGATGGTGAGGTCTGGCCAAAGGCCGTCCACGGCCAGGGTGTTCAACCCGTGGAGCAGTTCCGCGTCCAGGCCGCGTCCATAGGCCTGGTAGGCCACGGTGGAGTCGGCAAAGCGGTCGCATAGGACGATTTCGCCGTTGGCCAGGGCCGGGCGGATGACCTGCGCCACGTGCTGCGCGCGGTCGGCCAAATAGAGAAACAGCTCGGCCCGGGGGCAGAGGTCGCGGTTTTCAAGGGAGAGCAGCACGCGCCGCAGCTCCGCGCCGATGCGGCTGCCGCCGGGTTCGCAGGTGAGATGCACGCGGCGTCCCAGAGCCTCAAGCCGCGCCTTGAGCAGGGCTATCTGCGTGGACTTGCCCGTGCCTTCAATGCCTTCAAAGGTGATGAACATGCGGTGCTGTTTCCTTATTGCTGTGCGAAGCGGCTAGTCCGAGCCCAGCGGCAGGAGCAGGAAGCGCTCGTCCACGGACGCGTCGATCTTTTTCGCGTCCGCCTTGGGAATCTCGGCCGGAACCGGGGTGTGCGGCGCGCGGTACAGATAGCGGTCCAGGTAGCGCTGGAACGGCGTCCAGCTTTGCTCCGTGCCTTCCAGCTCCGAGTAGGCGCCGGCCAGGGTGTTCAGCTTGGCGTCGATGTTGTCCGCAAAGTGCAGGATGAAGGCCTCCGGGGTCTTGGGCCTGCGGGGCGAGCCGAACTCGTACTCGCCGTGGTGGGCGATGATGAGGTGCTTGAGGTGCAGAATGAGCGTCTCGTCCAGGTCCTTGGCCTTGGCCAAGAATGGCTCCACGCGCAGCAGACCCAGCTGGATGTGCCCCAGCAGGCGGCCTTCGTCGGTGTACTCGCACGAAAGCCCGCTGGAAAGCTCCCAGGCCTTGCCCAGGTCGTGGAGCAGGGCGGCCACAAGGAGGATTTGGCGGTCCAGGTGCGGGTAGAGGTCGCACAGGGCCAGGCAGGTGCGGGCCACGGCCAGGGTGTGCTCCAGCAAGCCGCCGGCGTAGGCGTGGTGCACGGCCTTGGCCCCGGTGGCGGGCAAAAGTTTGGCGCGTATCTCCGGGTCGCCCAGGATCTTCTTCATCAGCGCGCGCCAGGGCTTGTGCGTCAGCTCGCGGCGGCACAGCTCCTCAATCTCGGCCATCAGGCCGTCCGGCTCAACAGGGCTTGGCGGCAAAAGTTCGGCGAGGTCCACCTCTGCGGCGTCCACTTCGGTCAACTGCTCGACGGTGAGCTGGCATTTCTCGCGGTAATTGGCGGCCAGGGCGCGCACCTGCACGACCTGCCCGGCGGAAAGGCCTGGGTGCTGCTGCGACAGCGGGCTCCAGACCTTGGCTTCCATTTGTCCCGTGGAATCCTGCAGCACCAGGCTCCAGTACGGGCCGTTGCGCGACTGGCCTGTGCGGGCCTCCGCCAAAAGAAAAATGTCCTGTATCGTCTGTCCGGGGCTAATGTCCCGTATGTACACGGCTTTCGCAATCACGGCCTTGCCATCTCCCTCAGGTTGGGGTACTGCGCCTGTACCGCGGCGTGCGGCGGGCAGGGCGTCCCTTGTGCCGCCATATTTGCCCTCAAGCGGCGCGCAATGTCAAACTGAACAAAGGCCCGGACCTTGCGGACCGGACAAGCAAAGAGGCTTCCATGCGCATCCTGCTCACCAACGACGACGGCATTCAGGCCGTTGGCCTGCGCGCCATGCACCGCGCACTGGTCGACGCCGGGCACGAGGTCCATGTGGTGGCGCCGGTGACGGAGCAGTCGGCCGTGGGACACGCCATCACCCTTTCCGCCCCCCTGCGCGTGAAGGAATTCCGCGACGAGGGCTTTTTCGGCCTTGGCGTCACCGGCACCCCGGCGGACTGCGTGAAGCTCGGGCTTTCCACACTGGTGAAGGAGCGGCCGGATATGGTCGTGTCCGGCATCAACTCCGGCGCCAACGTGGGTGTGGACCTTTTGTACTCCGGCACGGTCTCCGCCGCCACGGAGGGCGCGTTCATGGGCTTTCCCGCCATGGCCGTGTCCATGGACGACTTCAACCCCACGGACCTTTCCGGCCAGGCGGCCTACGCCGCTGCGCTGCTGCCGCGCTTGCAGCTTAGCAAGCTGCCGGAAAAGTGCGTGCTGAACCTGAATTTTCCCGCCCGGCCCATGGGCGACGTCCTGGGCTTCAAGCTGTGCCCGCACACCCGCGTGGCCTATGAGGACTGGTATGTGGAGCGCCTGGACCCGCGCGGCCGCCCGTATTATTGGATGTGCGGCGAGCTGAAGGCCGAGCGCATCAGCCCGGACCGCGACCGGCGGCTGTTGACCGAAGGCTGGGTGACCCTGACGCCGCTCAAGTTCGACTTCACGGATCATGAAACGCTGAACCTGTTGGAGTCCATGCTTTCCTGACCCTCGTGTTGACATGAAATTCATAGCGTGACATGACTTAAGCTGTACGTAGAAGCCATTTAGAAGCCTCTTCACGACCGCAAGGAGGAATCCATGCCCTTAGTCTCGCCCAAGGAAATGTTTGCCAAGGCCTACACCGGCGGCTACGCCATCGGCGCGTTCAACGTGAACAACATGGAGATCATCCAGGGCATCATGGAGGCGGGCAAGGCGGAGAACGCGCCGCTCATCCTCCAGGTTTCCGCCGGAGCGCGCAAATACGCCGGCCAGGGCTACATCATCAAACTCATGGAGGCCGCCCTCCAAGAAACCGATCTGCCCGTGGTACTGCACCTGGACCATGGCCCGAATTTCGACCTGTGCAAGACCGTCATCGACGGCGGCTTCACCTCGGTCATGTACGACGGCTCCGCCCTTCCGTATGAGGGCAACATCGCCGAGACCAAACGCGTGGTCGAATACGCCCACGAGCGCGGCGTCTGGGTCGAGGCCGAACTGGGCCGCCTGGCCGGCGTCGAAGAGGACGTGAGCTCCGACGAGCACATCTACACCGACCCGGAGCAGGCCGCAGACTTCGTCGCCAAAACCGGGTGCGACTCCCTGGCCATCGCCATCGGCACCAGCCACGGCGCATACAAGTTCAAGGGCGAGCCCAAGCTCGACTTCGCCCGTCTGGAGAAGGTCAGCCAACTGCTGCCCGGAGTGCCCATCGTGCTGCACGGCGCCTCCAGCGTGCCGCAGGAGTTTGTGGCCATGGCCAACCAGTACGGCGGGCATGTGCCCGGCGCCTGCGGCGTGCCCGAGGACCTGCTGCGCAAGGCCGCCAGCATGGCCGTGTGCAAGATCAACATCGACACCGACATCCGCCTGGCCATGACCGCGACCATCCGCAAGCACCTGGCCGAGAACCCCGGTGACTTCGACCCCCGCCAGTACCTCACGCCCGCCCGCACGGCCGTGAAGGAAATGGTTCAACGCAAGATCAAAAACGTTCTGGGCTGCTCCGGCAAGGCCTAGGACGAAAGAATACCCCGCGAAGGAGCGAGACGCATGGCGACGAGAATTGGCATCAACGGCTTTGGCCGCATTGGCCGCTACCTGACCCGGCTTCTGGCCGACCAGCCCGATCTGGAGCTTGTGGCCATCAACGCGCGCGCCACCAACAAAGATCTGGCGCACCTGCTCAAATACGACTCCGTGCACGGGCCTTTCCCGCGCGTGGAGGGCAATGAGAACGGCTTCCTCCTCGACGGCAAGCAGGTCAACGTGACCCGCTTCGCCACCGGCGAATGGAGCTGGAAGGACATGGGCTGCGACCTGGTCGTCGAGTCCACCGGCAAGCTGAACGACCGCGCCGGCTGCTCCACGCACCTGGCCTGCGGCGCGCGCAAGGTCATTCTCTCCGCCCCTGGCAAAGAGATGGACGCCACAGTGGTCGTCGGCGTGAACGACGCCGACCTGAAGCCCGAGCACCGCATCGTCTCCAGCGCCAGCTGCACCACCAACTGCCTCGCTCCGGCCGCCCAGGCCCTGCACAAGGCCTTTGGCATCAAGCACGGGCTCATGACCACCATCCACTCGTACACCATGGACCAGCGCCTGCACGACGGCTCCCACAAGGACATCCGCCGGGCCCGCGCCGCCGCCCTGAACATGGTGCCCACCACCACAGGTGCGGCCCGCGCGCTTTCGCTGGTCATTCCCGAACTCAAGGGCAAGCTCGACGGCTTCGCCATCCGCGTGCCCACCCCGGACGTGTCCATTGTGGACCTCACCTGCGAGCTCAATCGCCCCACCACCAAGGAAGAAGTCAACGCGGTCATGAAGGCCGCGGCCAACGCGAGCTTCGGCTACTGCGACGAACCCCTCGTGTCGTCGGACTTCGTTGGCAGCACCTTTGGCGGCGTGCTCGACTCCGGGCTCACCACCGTCATGGACGGCACCCAGGTGAAGCTCATCGTCTGGTACGACAACGAGGCCGGGTTCACCAACCAGCTCGTGCGCCTCATCCGCAAGGTGGCCGACTTCGGTTAGCCTGCCTCGGCAAAGGGTTTTGAAAGGGGGCTTCGGCCCCCTTTTTCATTGCCGCGCACAGGTGTGACGCCGCAGTCACGTTGTTGGGAATATTCATGCGCTCGGCAATATTTCTGCTGACATTTTATGATAGCGCAGATAGATAGTGGCTGTAACCTTAGGAGGATGTCATGACGAAATCGCCGGAACGCAGTGAACGGTATTTTCGCACCCTGGCCGATGTGGCCAAGGTGGTGAACTCCAGCCTTGAACCCGCTAACGTGCTCTCCGCCGTGGTGGAGCAGACCGCTTTGGCCCTGGAGGCCAAAGGCTGCACCCTGCGCCTGCTCGACCGGTCCGGCACGCGGCTTTTGCCCAGCGCGGCCTACGGCCTCTCCAAGGAATACTTCCGCAAGGGCTCCGTTGATCTTGCGCACAGCGAAGTTGACCGAGAGGTGCTCGCCGGCAAGACCATCCACATCGCCAATGTCCAAAGCGACCCGCGCTTTCAGTATGGCGAGGCGGCCAAGAAAGAGGGCATCGTCACCGTGCTGGTGACCCCCCTTGAGGTCGAGGGCCGCGCCATCGGCATTCTGCGCATCTATTCAGACAACGAGCGCAGCTATGATGAACTGGAGACGGACTTCCTGCACGCCGTGGCCGACATCAGCGCCATGGCCATTGAGAACGCCCGGCTTCACCAGGCCTTGAAAACCGATTACGAGATGCTGGCCTCCTATGAACGCCGCATCTTCGAAGACTAAGGAGGGCGGCATGCTGCGCGTCGGAATCAACGGCTTTGGCCGCATCGGCAGACAGGTTTTGAAGGCCCTTTACGACAACCACAAAGACGTGGCCACTGTGGTGGCCCTGAACGATCTGTACGACGTGAACACCAGCGCCCACCTGCTGGAGTTCGACTCCACCTACGGCCGTTCGCCCCATGCCGTGTCCGTCAGCGAAAACGGCGGCATCAACTACGGCGACTGGTCCGTGGCCTGCTATGCCGAGCGCGATCCGCGCAACCTGCCCTGGGGCGAACTCGGCGTGGACATCGTCATCGAGTCCACCGGCCTGTTCACCACCGGCCCCAAGGCCCGCGCCCACATCGAAGCCGGAGCCAAAAAGGTCATCATCTCCGCCCCGGCCAAGGAAGAAGACATCACCATCGTCATCGGCGTCAACGAGCACCTGTACGACCCGGCCAAGCACCACATCGTGTCCAACGCCAGCTGCACCACCAACTGCCTGGCGCCGGCGGTCAAGGTCGTCAACGATGCTTTCGGCGTGGTCAACGGGCTCATGTGCACCATTCACAGCTACACCAACGACCAGCGCATCCTCGACCTGCCGCACCGCGACCTGCGGCGCGCGCGGGCCGCTGCGCTGAACATCGTGCCCACGAGCACAGGCGCTGCCAAGGCCGTGGCCCTCGTCATTCCCGAACTCAAAGGCAAGGTGGACGGCTATTCCCTGCGCGTGCCCACGCCCACGGTCTCCATCGTGGATTTCGCCTGCACCCTGTCCAAGCCGACGGACACCGCCACCCTGCGCGCCACCCTGAAGACCGCCAGCGAAGGCCCGCTCAAGGGCATTCTGGGCTTCTCGGAGCGTCCGCTGGTCTCCACCGACTTCCGCGGCGACCCGCGCTCCAGCATCATCGATGCGGAGTACACTGTGGTTTCCGGCTCCGGGCTGGCCAAGATCGTCACCTGGTACGACAACGAATGGGGCTATTCCTGCCGCGTGGCGGACCTCATCAAGCTCATGGCCGACAAGGGCCTTTAGGACGAGATCATGCTTTATCTCAAGGATATCGACGTTTCCGGCAAGAAGGCGCTCATTCGCGTTGACTACAACGTGCCCCTGGACGGCACACGCGTCACCGATGACACGAGAATACGCGAGAGCCTGCCCACCCTGCGCCACATTCTGGACGCGGGCGGGGCTGCTGTCATCTGCTGCCACCTGGGCCAGCCCAAGGGCGAGGTGAAGCCGGAGTTCTCGCTGGCTCCCGTGGCCGCGCACCTGGCCGGGCTGCTTGGCGTCAGCGTGCCCCTGGCCTCGGACTGCATCGGCGCGGACGCCAAGGCCAAGATCGCGGCCCTGGCCGGCGGCTCCGTGCTCATGCTGGAGAACCTGCGCTTCCACAAGGCCGAGACCTCCAAAGACCCGGCCGAGCGCATGGCCTTTGCCAAAGAACTCATGGACGGGCTGGACATCTACGTCAGCGACGCCTTCGGCGTTTCGCACCGGCCCAACGCCTCCGTCACCGAGGCCCCGCTCGCAGCGCCCAAGGCCTGCGCGGGGTTCCTCATGGAGAAAGAGTGGCAGTACCTGCACGGCGCGTTCTCCAACCCCAAGCGGCCCTTTGTGGCCGTTTCCGGCGGCAGCAAGGTGTCGAGCAAGCTCGGCGTGTTGAAGAATCTGCTGGGCAAGGTGGACCACCTGATCATCGGCGGAGCCATGGCCAACACCTTCCGCCTGGCCCAGGGCATCGACATGGGCGACTCCCTCGTTGAGCGCGAGCTGCTGGACGAGGCGCGCAGCATTATGGACGCTGCGGCCGACGCCCGCACGCACATCCACCTGCCGGTGGACTTCGTGCTCGCCAAGAGCTTCAAGGACAGCGTCGCGGCCGTTTCCTCGCATACAGGCGCCGTGCCTGCCGGGCTCATGGCCCTCGACATCGGCCCCAAGAGCGTCATCGTCTTCGCCGACATCCTGAAGGGCGCGGGCACCGTGGTGTGGAACGGCCCCATGGGCGCGTTCGAGAATCCGGCCTTTGCCGCCGGGTCCATCGGCGTGGCCAAGGCCATCGTGGCCTCGGGCGCGCTCAGCATCGTGGGCGGCGGCGATACCGACGCCGTGGTTCATGCCGCGCACCTGGGCGACAAGTTCAGCTTCATCTCGACCGGAGGCGGCTCGTTCCTGGAGTTCCTGGAAGGCAAGGAACTGCCCGGCTTCAAGGCGCTGGAAGACGCTGCGAAGAAGTAGGCTCAGACCCGTCCCGCCTCCGCTTGCATCCGCCGACCTCTGGCGGCAGTAAAACAAAACCCCCGGTCCGGCATTGCGCTGGATCGGGGGCTTTCATTTATTCTCGTGCGTGCTGCGAAATGCGCGCGAAAGGGGCGGGGAGGGCGTCAGGATGAGAAACGCCGCGTTCTCTCAGACGCGCTCGGGGAACAGCGCCGTGCCCGCATTGAGGATGGTTTCGGCGCGCACGCCAAGGGGCGCGATGCGGCGCTCCACCAGGGCGATCTCGTCCGCCGGGTCGAACAGCGGATAGTCGCTGCCGAAGAGCAGTTGCTCCGCCGGGTGCTTGGCGATGAGTTCGCGCAGGGTGTCGTCGTCGATGAAGGACAGGGAGCTTGAGGTGTCGAAAAACACGTCCATGCCAGCCAGATTCTCCACCACGCAGCGCCAATGGCTGAAGCCGCCCAAGTGCGCGGCGATGATGCGCGGACCGGGAAAGGCGCGGCGCAGCTTGGCCATCTTGATGGGGCAGGAGGGGTTCTTTTCCGGCGGCAGGGTGTCGCCCACGTGGATCATGAGCGTGAACTCGTCGCCGATGATCTCCATGAGGCGGTAGAACTTCGGGTCGTCGAGGAAAAAGCCCTGGAAGTCCGGGTGGAACTTGAGGCCCTTGATGCCGGCGGCGCGCAGGCGCGCAAGCTCCTTTTCCGGCTCGGCATAGTCCGGGTGCAGGGTGCCGAAGGCCGTCACGCGCTTGGACTGCCGCTCCATGTCCATGGCCCAGTTGTTGGCCGGGACGACCTGGGAGGGGTCGGTGGCGGCGGTGTGCACCACCACGCGGCCAATGCCGGCGTTGTCGGCCCGGGCAAGCAGATCGTCCAGCACACCGGTGCCCTGCGGATGGATTCCGTAGTGCGTGTGCAGTTGGTTGATGGCTTTTTCAGCAATTTTTGGATGGAAAACGTGCGTATGCGTGTCGGTGAACACTCTATGAAGCTCCTGTTTGCGTGGGGGGGATCACTACACCCAGGCAAGGGGCGGAGCAAGAGAAACGAGGCGAGGGAGTGCTTACTGCTGGGCGCTTGCGGCGGGCTGGGGCTTGCTCTCGCATACGTCCTTGAACCAGCCCGGCACGGCGACGGGCTTGCCCTCGCGGCTCACCATGGGATGTTCGGTGTAGCCCTGGGCGGTCAGCTTGGATTTGTCCTCGGTCCAGAACTCGTAGACGATGAGCATGCTGGCGCGGCGCCACTCGGCCACGCCGCAGTGCACCCACAAGAGGTCGTCGTAGCGGGCGGGAACGCGGTAGCGGCACCAAGCCTCGCGCACTGGCAGGATGATGCCGCGCTCTTCCACGATGTTGTAGCCCATGCCGCGCTCGCGCAGGAACTGGCCGCGCGCCCGCTCGAAAATATGCAGGTATTCGCCGTAATACAGCACGCCCATGGCGTCGGTCTCGCCATAGGAAACGCGGTGCGCGTACCAGGTGTCGCTGGCGGGGAAGACCTTGGGGAAGTCCATGCGCGGCTCCTTTGCTAGACTACGCCAGCTGGCGCAGGGCCCAGGGCAGCAGCTCGTGCCCGGCCTCGATGCCAAGGCCCGCGCCGCGGGCGATGGCCTCGCTGAAGGCCGCGACACCCGAAGGCTCGCCGCCCGCCCGCCACAGCAGGAAAGGCACCGGGTCCGGCGTGTGCGTCTTTTCCGCAATGGGCGTGAAGTGGTCGCAGGTGACGAGGAAGGCCACGTCCTGCCCGGCCAGGGCCTGGCGCATGGGGCCGACGATGCGCGAATCAAAGCGGCGGATGGCCTCGACCTTCTCCTCCGCATTGCCCGCATGCCCGCACTCGTCCGGACCTTCCAGGTGCACGAAGGCGAAGTCGCCGTGTTGCAGGAACTTGAGCGCCGCGTCGACCTTGCCTTCGTAGTTGGTGTCGATGAGCCCCGTGGCTCCGGGCACCTGCACGACCTCCATGCCCGCCGCGCGGCCAAGGCCCCGCACCAGGTCCACGGCGGAGATCACCGCGCCGGTGAGACCGAAGGCGCTCTTGAATTCCGGCAGCATGAGCGGCCGGCCCTGACCCCAGGGCCAGATGGACTTGGCCTTGGTGCCCTTGGCCGTAAAGAGCAGGCGCTCCTCGGCCAGGAAGAGCAGGTCCCACATGCGGGCGCAGCGCGAAAACTCGCGCATGTCCGCGTGGAGGGACTTGCCGGTGATGTCGTGCGGCGGGCTGATGCGCAGCTTGGCCTCGTCTTCCGTGGCGCCGCCCTTGTGCACCAGCAGGTGCCGGTACTGCACGCCGGGGTAGAAATGAAAGGTCTCGTCGCCGAGCCTGGCCTGCAGGTCCTCCACCAGCGGTGCGGAAACCTCGGTGGTGATGTGCCCGGAGGAATAGTCGAGCATGGTGCCCTGGGCGGAGAGTTCCGTCAGGTTCACCAGGTTCATGCGCCACACAAGATCGTCGGCATCGAGCTTGAGGCCCTGCGCCGCGGCCTCTATGGGCCCGCGCCCGGTGTGGTGCTTTGCCGGGTCAAAGCCCAAAAGCGACATGTTCGCCACGTCGGAGCCCGGCGCCATGCCTTCTGGAATGGTGCGGCAGGTGCCGATGGTGCCCGTGGCCGCCATTTCGTCCATGTTCGGGGTGGCGGCGGCCTCCAGGCAGGTCTTGCCGCCAGGGGCCTCGTCGGCCCAGCCGCCCATGCCGTCGGCGATGAGGAAAACAAGCTTCATTGCGCGGTCCGCCTTACAGGATGGGGAAGTGCACAGTGGGGCGGAGCGTGAAGCTCATGCCGTCAATGGCCTTGATGGTCGCGTCCACGGCGCTTTGGCGCGCCTTGTGCGTCAGGAACACGATGGGCACGTCCGCCGCCTGGTGGTCGCCCTTCTGCACCGCCTGGGCGATGGAGATGTCGTGTTCGGCCATGGTGTGGGCGATTGCCGCCAGCACGCCGGGCTTGTCGGTGACGGAGAAGCGGAAATAGTGCATGGAAACGCCCTCGCTCGAAGGCAGGATGTCCGCCTCGGGCAGGGGCTTGTTGCCGAAGCCCGTGTTGTCGAAGCTGGCGCAGGGGGCGTTGAGCCCGCGGCACAGCGCCATGATGTCGGCCATGACCGCGCTGCCTGTGGGCAGGTCGCCCGCGCCCTGGCCGTGCAGCATGATGGGCCCGACCGCGTTGCCCTCGACGCGCACGGCGTTGTAGTTGCCGCCCACGCGCGCCAAAAGGTAGGTGTGCTTGACCAGCGTCGGCTCCACGCTGGCCTCTATCCTGCCGTCCACCTCGCGGGCCTGGGCCAGCAGCTTGATGCGGTAGCCGAACTCGCGGGCGAACTCGATGTCCAGCCCGGTCACCTGGGTGACGCCGCGTATGGGCAGGCGCGAGAGCGGGAAGTCGCGGCCGTAGGCCAGGCGGATGAGCACCACCAGTTTGTGCGCAGTGTCGAAGCCTTCGATGTCGAGGGTCGGGTCGGCCTCGGCGTAGCCCAGGTTCTGGGCCTGGCTCAGGGCCGTGTCGAAGTCGAGATGATTCGTCGTCATCTCGGAGAGGATGTAGTTGGCCGTGCCGTTCAAGATGCCCGTGAGCCGCTCGATGCGGTTGGCCCCCAGCCCTTCGCGCAGGGTCTGCACGATGGGAATGCCGCCGGCCACGCTGGCCTCGTAAAAAAGTCCCAGCCCCTTGGCCGCGGCCAGGGCGGAGAGTTCCGGCCCGTGCAGCGCCAGCAGGTGCTTGTTGGCCGTCACCACATGCTTGCCCGCCTCAAGGGCGCGGGTGATGAGGCTTTTGGCCGCATCCACCCCGCCCATGAGCTCCACCACCACGTCGACGTCCTGGCCGAGCAGGTCGTCCGGGCTGGTGGTGAACCGCACCTCGGGACCGGTCGTCACGGCGCGCTTCTTGGTCAGATCGCGCACGAGCACGGTGGTGATGGCGATGTTTCGCCCCGTGCGCGCGAGAATGATCTCGCGGTTTTCGTGCAGGATCTTGGCGAGCCCTGAGCCGACCGTGCCGAAACCGGCGAGTCCGAGGCGCAGCGTATTCATGTGTGTTTCCTATTTCCCGAAGAACTTTTTGAGGTTGCGCGTGGCCTGATTGATGCGGTGGCGGTTTTCCACCAGGGCGAAGCGCACGTGGTCGTCGCCATAGTTGCCGAAGCCAAGACCGGGCGACACAGCCACCTCGGCCTCGCGCAGCAGCAGCTTGGAGAACTCGACGCTGCCCATGTGCTTGAATTCGTCAGGAATTTCAGCCCAGACGAACATGGTGGCCTTGGGCGGCTCCACAACCCAGCCCGCGCGGGACAGGCCGTCGATGAGCGCGTCGCGGCGGTCCTGGTGCACGTCCATGATCTCGCGCACGCATTCCTGCGGGCCGTTCAGCGCCGTGCACGCGGCGATCTGGATGGGCTGGAAGATGCCGTAGTCCAGGTAGCTCTTGATGCGGGTGAGGGCCTGCACCATGTCGCGGTTGCCCACGCAGAAGCCCACGCGCCAGCCGGCCATGGAGTAGCTTTTGGTGAGCGAGAAGAACTCGACCGCGACATCCTTGGCGCCCTTGGCCTGCATGAAGCTCGGCGCCACGTAGCCGTCGTAGGTGAAGTCCGCGTAGGCGAAGTCGTTGATGACGTACATGCCGTTTTCTTTGGCGAAGTCCACGATCTTCTGGAAATAGTCCACGTCCGCGCAGATGGTCGTCGGGTTGTGGGGGTAGTTGACCACGAGCAGCTTGGGCTTGGGCCAGGTCTGCTTCACCGCGATCTGCAGGTCCTCCAGAAAGTCGCGCCCCTTGCCCATGGGAATGCGGCGCACGTCTGCGCCCGCGATGATGGCTGCGTAAGGGTGGATGGGGTAGGAGGGATCCGGTGCGAACACCACGTCGCCGGGGGAGAGCATGACCAGGGCCAAGTGGGCCAGACCTTCCTTGGCGCCCAGGGTCACGACGACTTCCTGGTCGTGGTCCAGCTCCACGCCGAAACGGCGCAGGTACCAGTTGGCGATGGCGAGCCGGAGGCCCTTGATGCCCTTGGACGCGCTGTAGCGGTGGTTTGCGGACTTTTGCGACGCCTCGATGAGCTTTTCGACGATGTGCGGCGGGGTGGGCAGATCCGGGTTGCCCATGCCGAGGTCGACGATGTCTGCGCCCTGGTGGCGCATTTTCATTTTCAGTTCATTGACCTGGGCGAACACATACGGCGGCAGTCTGTGTACTCTGGGAAATTGCTCCATGGCGCGCTCCTTACTCCCCCATGTGGGCCGGAGATGATTATTTTGCAGTCCGGAACCATATATGCGGCGGCATGGTCATGTCAAAAGCAATGATGCCGAAAATGAGGCGTGTTGCCCGCCGTATTTCCGGGTGTTATGCATGATCAAAAGCTTGAAGGCAAAGGGGGCGGCATGACGAAAGAAGACTATGCGCGGATGCTTGAGGTGGCGCTTGCGGAAGCGCGGGCCGGACTGGCCGAGGGCGGCGTGCCCATCGGCGCGGCCTTGTTCGACGCCACGGGGCTGTTGCTTGGGCGCGGGCACAACCGCCGCGTGCAGGACGGCGACCCGGCCATGCACGCCGAAACAGCGGCCTTCCGCGCCGCGGGCAGGCGCAAAAGCTACCGCGACACCATCATGGTGACGACCCTGGCGCCGTGTTGGTACTGCTCCGGCCTGGTGCGGCAGTTCGGCATCGGCACCGTTGTGGCGGGCGAGAGCGAAACCTTTTCCGGCGGCCTGGCCTGGCTGCGGCGCAACGGCATCAAGGTCGTGGACCTCAAGAGCGCTGCCTGCCGCGAGCTGCTGGGCGCGTTCATCAAGCAGCGGCCCGAGGTCTGGAATGAGGATATCGGTGTGGACTAGGCTTTGGCCGGCCGTAGCCCCCACGGGGGAAGCAATCCGAGGATTGCCGCTCCCGTGCGGGTTGTGCGCCGCCGCGCATGTGGGGTGATGTCTGTGGGCGGCCAAGGCCGCCGGACGGCCCGGGCGCGGGGGCGGCGGGCTACTGCTGCTGCGAGCTCCAGATGAAGGTCTGGACGTCGAGGAGGTCGTGGGGAACCAGCACCTGGCGGGTGTTGAGCTGGTCCGACACGAAGGCGACGAAGGCGCGCACGCGCTCGTAAATGCGCCAGTTGGGGTGCGGGTTGAAGGACAGGTCGTAGGCGAAGGCCTCGGCCGACTTGAGGGTGATGGTCGGCTTGACGAAGACCTGATGCTGCGGGTCCTGCAGGAAGGGGAAGTAGGTCGCCAGGGTCCACTTGCAGCAGCCCAGGGCGGTCAGCATCTGGATGAAGCTGTCGAAGCGCTGCTTCTGCGGGTCTTCGCCGTAGAGCTGGTTGAAAAGGGCGCGCGCAAAGAGCTCCTTCTGCGCATCGCCGCGCTTGAAGGCCTCGCGCAGCGTCGTGGCTTCCTGCGGGAAAATGAAGTTGGTCTTGCCGATGACCTTGAGGGCGGTCTTGCACACTTCGTCGTACTGCTTCGCGCCGATCATGGCTTCGAAGGCGGGGCGGTCCAGGTGCTCGCGGAAGAATTCGCAGGCCTTGAGCTTGTAGTCGCGCTCGGTCGAGATGTATTCCGCGTCGTCAAAGCCGTTTTTGCGCTTGGCCAGAAACGACTGCTCGATGTCCTGCATGGGGCGGAAGCCCTTGAGGCTGTGCGTGCGGTCCACCTGGTCGAGCACGAAGTGGCTTTCCGGCGTCTCACCGGTTTCCAGCCTGTCCACGCGCATGGTGGCCTCGCCGTGGAATTCAAAGAAAACACGGGCATTTATGTTGTCCGTCGTGTACAGGACCTTTCCCAGTCCCCACTCCGGTTTTGCTGGGCACGTGACAAAGGCTCCATCTGTAATGCTCACCGGTTCTGCTGCGATACTCATCTGTTCTGCTCCATGTGATTCTTGTGGTCGAGAGGATTTGGTCAGTCGAGGCGTCTTCCGCGTCTGCTGGCAGGGTAGCCCACGCGTGGCACACAGCACAAGCAATACCTTCCGCAGATTTTGGCCAGGAGGCGATTGCGGGGAGGAAATCGGCCCAGACGGGAGTGGACATCCCGGCACCGCTCGGACAAGATGCACCGACCAGCGCCGCTTGGCGCCGTTCTGGAGGTTCAATGCCCGTCAGTGTTTCCAGCCGGTCTGAAACTGCGCCGCCAAGCAGATTGCGCGGCTTGGCCCGTTCCTTTCGGCATCGCGACTACCGCCTGTTCTTCGGCGGCCAGTTTATTTCGCTCGTGGGCACCTGGATGCAGCAGACCGCGCAGTCCTGGCTGGTGTACCGCCTGACCGGTTCAAGCCTGAGCCTTGGACTGGTGGGCTTTGCCGGGCAGTTCCCCGTGTTCGTGCTGGCCATCTTCGGCGGGGTCATGGCCGACAGGCTGAGCCGGCGTTCCGTGCTCATCGGCACGCAGGCCGCCGCCCTTGTGCAGGCCGCGCTCCTGGCCTGGCTCACACTGGCCGGGCACATCCAGGTCTGGCAGGTCATGGTGCTGGCGGCCTTTTTGGGCGTGGTGAACGCCGTGGACATGCCCACGCGGCAATCGTTCATTGTGGAGCTGGTGGGCAAAGAGGACCTGCACAACGCCATTGCGCTCAATTCCTCCATGTTCAATTCCGCGCGCATCCTCGGCCCCTCCGTGGCCGGCGTGATGCTGGCGGCCGTGGGCGAGGGCTGGTGCTTCAGCCTGAACGCGCTGAGCTTTCTGGCGGTCATCGTGTGCCTGCTGCGCATGGGCGTGCCCGCCAAGCCCGCGGCCCGTTCCAACGCCTCGCTGCGTGAGCACCTGCGCGAGGGCTTCGCCTACGCCTGGCGCACCAGGGAGGTGCGCACCATCCTGCTGCTGCTCGGCGTTTCGAGCATCATCGGCATGTCCTATGTGGTGCTCATGCCCGTGTTCGCCGAGGAGATTCTGCACAGCGGCCCGCGCGGCCTGGGGCTGCTCATGGCGGCCACGGGTTGCGGCAGCCTGTGCGGAGCGCTGCTTTTGGCCTCCCGGCGCGAGAGCCGGGGCATCGGCCGTTTCGCCTATTTCGGCATGCTCGCCTTTGGCGCCAGCCTGGTGCTGTTCGCCCAGTCGCCGAACTTCTGGCTTTCGGCCGGTCTTTTGCTGCCTGTGGGCTTTAGCATGATCGTGAGCATGGCCGCGGCCAACACCATGTTGCAGACCCTGTGCCCGGACGAACTGCGCGGCCGCGTCATGGCGCTGTATTCCATGGTGTTTATGGGCATGGCACCGTTCGGCGCGCTGCTTTCCGGCAGCCTTGCCCACATGTTCGGCGCAAAGGCCACGGTGACCGCCGGGGGCGTTGCCTGCGTCCTGGTGCTCGGCCTGTTCGGCCGGAAGCTGCTGAGGCTGTGAACATGGCGCGCGGAACCCTGTGGCGGCTGTTCGCCGTGGGCGTGTTGCTGTTCGGCCTTGGCTGCGCGGTCTCTGTTTATCTTGTCGCGCCAGGCGACGCGGTCGACGGCGCAGGGTATGTCGCCGAAGGCGGCGAGGTCTATTCCGTCCGGCCCGAGGACTCTCGATCCTATCTGCGGAACCTGGAGTACATCGGCGGCAAGTCCGCGGTGTTCATGGTGGAGCTGCGCGGATGGTTCGCAGGCGTGTGGAGCGGCGGTGCCTTTGCCGTGCTCATCGCCCTGGCTGCGGCCTCGGCGTCCATTGTGTGTCTGCGCGCGGCGGACCGGGCGGACCGTCAAGCTCAGTCCAACTCCGCTCCGCATCCTGACGAGTAGCGTCTCCACCTTGCCGCAAATCAAACGGGGGCACTGTTCCCAGCGCCCCCGTCAAATCCAGTGGTCGGTGTCCGGCCGGTTACTTCCAGGCCGGTGCGATGGGCGGCAGCTGCCGGCCCTGCTTGATGATTTCGACGCCCTGGGCGAAACGCTTGTGGTACGTGCCTTCGGTCAGGGTGGTGGCGATGTTGACCGACAGGCGGCGTTTGGTGACCACCGTGACCTTGGTGTGGCCGGAATCGACCGGCGCGACCCAGGCGCCCATGACCGTGCCCGCGGAAACGATGTTCATGCCGGAACTGGTCAGCATGTAGTTGTCCGCTTTATGCTCCTCAATGGCGTCGCAGCCCTCCCAGCGGAACACGGCTTTGGAGATGTCCCAGGCCTGTTCGGCCGTCACGTCATACACCTGGGTGGTGCCCTCGGAGCCGTCCTGTTTGGCCTGGATCACGTCATTCATTGAGGCGCAGCCTTGCAGCAGCAACAGCATGAGAATCATCGGCGTGAGCAGTTTGCGCATGATTTTAGCTCCTGATTTTGTTCGAGGTTTTATATAATTTGCGATTGCCGTGTTGATTTTGAATGCGCTGAATACGCAATGCCGACGGACTTTGTCTAGTGGAAATATCAATTGCTCGCATTGGAATATGCTAAAATAGCTGATAGCGTGACTTCGCCGTAAGCGCGGAAGGGCGTGGATGGGGCGCGAGGGCCAGCGCGTGCGTTTGCGGGCATGGGCATCCGCGGTGCGCAACGGCGCAATGCCTCCCCGCCCCCTTGTCTGCGCCCGCGGCCTTCTGGTATCAGGTGGGCAAGTGGACAAGCCACGCATCCCCTGATGCCCTCCTTGGTTCAACCTTCACAGGCCTTGCGCCGCAGGAGAATCCCATATGCGCACACGCAGCACAGTCCAAGTGTTTTGCAGCCTGTTGTTCGTGCTTGCCGCCGCGACTTCCGCCTCTGCCCAGGCGATGCCGCAGGAATGCCAGGATGCGATGGAGATCCGCAGTCCGCAGGCCCAGGTGGACATGTTCACCCGCTGCCTGGACACCGGCAGGCTGAACGGCAACGAGAAGGCCACCGCCTTCAAGCAGCGGGCCATAGCCTACATGCATCTGGGCCAGCACCAGCGGGCCCTCGACGACGTCAACCAGGCCATCAAGCTCAAGCCGGGCGATGCGGACGGCTACTATCTGCGGGGTTTCGCCTATCGGGCCCTTGGCCAGTACCAGCGCGCCATTGAGGAGAGCAACCGGGCCATCGGCATCGAGCCGGAGTATGCCGGAGCCTATGCCACGCGCGCCTTCGCCAACCAGGCTTTGGGCAACATCAGCCAGGCCAAGGCCGATGCCAGAAGGGCCAAGGAGCTCGACCCCAAGGTCAAGGTGCCGATTCTTTAAGCGGCGGGGCGCGGAAAGCCACCCCGTGCAGGGGGTGAACCCGCGGCTTCGGAAAAGCGTTGGAAACTGCCGAGAGCGGCCGTTTCATCTTGTGCGGGCGAATTTCGCTTGTGTGTCAACGAGACGTGTTGAAACGAAAAAGGGCTTACGGATATGCTCCGTAAGCCCTTGAGTCGTCGGTGGTCGGGATGAGAGGAGTTGAACCTCCGGCCCCCTGAACCCCATTCAGGTGCGCTACCAGACTGCGCTACATCCCGACGTGCGAGGAGGGCATTTACCCCTCCTGTCTCAAGTTTGTCAACCAAAAGCGTGAGAAAAATTCAAAAGACTCAAAATTACCTGCAGTGGCAGGAGCTTTTCCTGCTTAGGCGCGCAGGCACGCTTCCAGCTCGGCAAAGGTCTTGCCCTTCTCGAAGCGCTCCAGCAGCCGCTGGCGTCCCTGGACGCCGAGTGTTTGCCGCAGCTTGGCGTCGCGCATGAGCCGCAGCAGGTTCGCGGCCAGGGCGGCGGCGTCCGGTCGGCACAGCAGGCCCGTGCGGCCATGCTCCACCACCTCGGGAATGCTGCTGACGTCGAAGGCGGCCACGGGCAGGCCCATGCACATGGCCTCGGCCAGGACGAACCCGAAGCCTTCCCACAGCGAAGGCAGAGCGAAGATGTCGATGCTTTGGTGAAACGCCTTCATGTCGGCCACAAAGCCCAGGAACTCCACCGTACCGTCCAGGCCCAGGCGGCTGGCCTGCGCCTTGAGCTCGCCTTCCAGCTCGCCCGCACCGGCGATGAGCACCCGGAAGGGCGCCGGCTGGGTTTTGAGCAGCGCGGCGGCGTCGAGGAGCAGGCTCTGGCCCTTTTGCCTGGTCAGCCGTCCCGCCGTGCCGATGACGATTTCGTCCGCGCGGCGGGGCACAAGCGCCTGGCTTTGCCGCGCGTCGAACTCCGCCACATCGAAGCCGTTGTACACCAGATGGATGCGTTCCTCGGCAATGAGCCTGGAATTCTCGGCCAGCACGCAGCGCTTGGTCTCCAGCGAATTGACGATGAGCTTGGTGAGCACCCGGCCGTAGAAGAATCTGTTGCTCAGGCGGTCGCGCACGGGCACGGCGATGCCCCGGCGGTAGATGATGTCGGGCACGCCTGCGAGCTTGGCCGCAAGGCCGCCGGCTTTGACATCGCGCGGGAGGCAGAGCAGCACGGCGTCCACCTGCTCCTGCCGGAAAAAGCGCGCCAGCTTGGCGATGGCGCAGGGATTGAGAAAGGACATGCCGCCCAGGGACGGCGTGAACAGACGTATGCCCGCAACGCCCGCCAGGCGCTGCGCCAGCACGCTGCCCTGGTTTGCCACCACGCTGACCCTATAGCCCTTGTCGCGGGCTAGCAGCGCGTTCTCCAGGTGCCAGTGCTCGCCGCCGCCCCAGGGGCGGTTGGAGTTGAAGAAGCAGAGGCTCTTGGGCTGCATGGAGATCCTTGGCGGGCAAAGGGTTGTGGGAAGTCGGGCTCTCGCTCCCGGATGGAGCGCCAGGCCCTTCTTCCTATCCATTTGGCGCGCCGCGGGCAAGGGCGGCGTGCGCCAGCCGGTGTTCCGGGGCCGGTGTGACGGAGTTGATGTTCTGCCGCTGGTGTCCTGCCGCAGGCCGACCGCGCGTGAAGCCGTTGTTCCGCCGCCGGTGTCCCGTGGCAAACCGGCTGCGTGTGCGCATTGCAAGGCCGCATGCAATGGCGTACGTATGCAAGGAGATGATACTCAAGAGAGGCGCTGCGTGAACCAGTATAAAACCTTGGCGGATGCGCTGGAAACCGAGGTGCTCAGCGAAATGGCCGGCACCTTCTTCGGCGCGCGCAAGGCATTGGAAAATCAGGCCGAAGACATGATGCTCGTGGTCGAAAGCCTGCGTCCCGCCGCCTTGAAGGTTTTTTCGCGCGTGCTGTTTCTGCGCACCCTGCTGCTCGGGCCGGAGGGCGAGGCGGCGCTGTTCGCCGCCCTTGGCCTGCCGCCGCAGTTTCCAGAGGTTCAACTGCGCCACGGCGAGCGCGCCTGGCGGCCGGACCGCCTGCCCTTTGCCCTGCTGCAGTCCTCGCGCTTCGTCAAGGCCGTGCTGCTGGCCTATGCCGAGGTGGCGCACGCCTGCGAGGTCTATATGTCCGGTGAATATGTCGACGATCCGGACCACAAGGGGCGCAAGCGCATGAGCCCGAACTACAAGACCGCGGAAAGCCTGTGCGCGGCGCTCAACAAGCGCGTGGCCAAGCTCAACGCGGAGATGGAGCCCTCCGCCGTGCTGCAGTACGCGCGCAACATCGGCACCCAGGAACAGCCCGGGCAGGGCTCCATCACGAACCTGCTTGGGGCGGAGAGCCTGGACAAGGGGCTCATGTTCAGCCCGGTGGACTTTGCCGGGCTTGGATTGTGGCGCGCGCCGCATCTGCCCGCCCTGCAGGAGTGCGAGTCGAAGCTGAGCGCCTTTGCCAAGGCGTTCTATGCCGCCCACACGGACGAAGTGCGGCGGGTGATGCGGGATTATTAGCCGAACGCTTTTTAGCCTGCGGCGGTGATGCTGGCCATGATGGCCGTGATGACTTCTTCCGCGCGCTCCACCGGCACCTGGCAGGTGCCGACCTTGTCGTGGCCGCCGCCGCCGTACTCCAGCATAAGCTTGCCCACGTTGGTCTTGCAGTTGCGCTTCAAAATGCTGTGGCCAACGGTGATGACCACGTTCTGCTTCCGCACGCCCCACATGATCTGCATGCTGATGTTGCACTTGAGAAACAGCGTGTACACCAGGAAACGGTTGCCCGCGTAGATGATGTCCTCGCCGCGCAGGTCGGTGACGATGATGTTCTCATGCACTTTCGAGGTACGGCGGAGCATGTCCACGAACAGGCGGGACTGCTCGATGAACACCTGCACGCGTTCGTCGACATCGTGCAGTTTCAGGATTTCCTCCGCCTTCATGGTGCGGCAGTAGTCGATCATGTCGAGCATGAGCTGGTAGTTGCTCACGCGGAATTCCTTGAACCGGCCCAGGCCCGTGCGCGGGTCCATGATGAAGCCAAGCAGGATCCAGCCCTTGGGGTCGGCTATCTCTTGGGCGGTCAGGTTGCCGCTGTCCACCTTGTCCACGGCGTCGAGCATGGGGTGCAGGTGTTTGGACAGCTTGGTCTCGCAATCGTAATATTCCCAAATGACGCGCGCGCAGCTCCGCAGCGGCTTGGCCGATCCCTTGAAGACAAGGTCTTTGCTGACGCGCGACTGCTCGCTGGTGTGGTGGTCGAACCACATGCCGCAGCCGGGAACGTAGGGCACGTTGGCCAGCACGTCGTTCTCCGTCACGGTGATGAGCCCGTCTTGCAGGTCCTTCGGGTGGGCGAAAAGAAAGTCGTCTATGATCCCAAGCTCTTTGAGCAGCACCGAACAGGCAAGTCCATCAAAGTCGGAACGTGTCACAAGACGCATGGGCGATCCTTTGGCTGTATGTGAACGCGGCATAGTACGATTACATTTCATTATGCCGATGGCAAAGGACCTGTCAATATTCGCGGGGAATTAAAGCGAAAGAGACTTCAGACGCCGCCGCAAATGGGGCAGGCCTGCATGCTCAGGGGCGGCTCCAGGGCGCAGCCGCACAGCAGCTTCGTGTTCTGAAAGATGTCGCGGGTGGGGCCGTCGGCCATGATGCGTCCCGCGTGCAGCACGATCGTCCGCTCGCAAAGGTTCAGCACCATGTCCAGGTCGTGGGTGGCCACGATCTTGGTGTGCGAAAAGCCGCGCAGCAGTTCGATGAGCAGACGCCTTGAGCGCGGGTCCAGGTTGGCCGAGGGCTCGTCCATGACCAGGATGTCCGGCGAGCAGGCCAGCACAGTGGCGATGGCGACGGTGCGCTTTTCGCCACCGGAGAGCCGGTAAGGCGGCCGGGCCTTGAGGTGCCGCGCGCCGACCATGTCCAGGGCTTCGTCCACGCGCAGAGCGGCTTCCTCCGGCGAAAGGCCGATGTTGAGCGGGCCAAAGGCCACATCCTCCGCAACGGTGGGCATGAAAAGCTGGTCGTCGGGGTCCTGGAAGACCATGCCCACTGTGCGGCGCACCTCGCTCAGGGTGCGCTGGCTCACGGGCACGTCGCCCACGCGGACGCGCCCTGTCTGGGGCAGCAGGCTGCCGCAAAGGTGCTGGAGCAGGGTGGATTTGCCCGCGCCGTTCGCTCCCACAAGTCCGACGGACTCGCCATGATGGATGGTGGCGTTGATGCCGGTGAGCGCCGGAGTGCCGTCCGGATAAGAATAGGAGAGCTCTTTGATCTCGATGATGTGGTGGCTCACTTAAAACAGCCCTCCGGCCAGACTGCCCAGAAGAAGCGGCAGGTCGTAGATGCGTATGGCGATGAAGAACAGGCACCAGACGAGGCAGAAGCGCCATTCGCCGGCGCCGAAGCGCGTCTCTGCGCGGAACTCGGGCATGCCGCCGTCGAAGCCGCGGCAAAGCATGGCCTGGTGCACCCGGCCCGCGCGGTCCAGGGTGCGCAGCAGCAGGCTGCCCAGCAGCGAGCGGTATTCGCGCAGGCTGGGCGAGGTGGCGCGGGCGCAACGCAGGGAGCGCGCATGCATCATGCGGGTGGCTTCTCCGGCCAGGACGAAGATATAGCGGTACAGAAACTGGAGCTGCACGAGAAACACCCTGGGCATGCCCATGCGCCCCAGGGCGCGGCAGATGTCGTCGAACCCCGTGACCGCCAAAAGGGCGAGGCCGGTGGTGACGGCCATGAGCGAGCGCAGCACGATGGAGCTGAAGGAGAGCATGCCGCCGGTGACGGCCAGGGGGCCGAAGTGGAGCAGCACCGCGCGGTCCAGCAGGGGGTTGAAGATGCCCACCACAAGGACGAAGGGCAGGGCAAGCGCCGCGCGCCGCAGCAGCATGCCGAGCGGTACGTTGCCCAGTGTGGCCAACAGCAAGGGATAGGCGGCGAAGGGCAGCAGCCGGGACACTTCATAGTGCCCCAGCGAGAGCATGGAGACGAGATAGAGCGCCGTCACCAGCACCTTGGCCCGGGCGTCCAGGCGGTGCAGCGGGGTGTCCTGCGTGGCCAGGTCGTCCAGGCGGCGCAGTTCCAGCAGGGCGTTTTCTATGCTCATGCGGGCCTTGTAAACGAAAGGGGCAGGGTTGTCCCCTGCCCACGCTTCGTCTGTTGCGTCAAACGCGTTGCCTATGCCTTGGCGTGGAACCGGCGCACGGCCAGTCCGATGAGCCCGGCCAGGCAAAGGGTCATGAATCCGCCAAGCACGCCGGACAGGCTTCTGCCCGCCTCCACGTTGGGCCAGGGTTCCGGAGCCTTCTTGCCCTCGTCGGCCTTGGGTTCCTCAGCGGCCTTGAAAGTATAGTCGGGCAGAAAGGCGACGCTTTTCTGCAAGGCGTCCAGGGTGCCGTGGATTCCGGTCTCGGGCGCGGCAAGTTCCTCCTTGCCGGAGACCTTGGCCGTGGACCATTCGAGACCGTCGGGATCCTGGGAGGCGAACCAGCTCAGCCCGCCGCCCACAAGAAGGGCCGCCAGGGCGAGTCCCACCACCAGCGGGCGCAGCGGGCGGGGCTGTTCCGGTTTGGCGGCGCCGAAAAGCTCGGGCCGCGCCTTGTGCAAAAAGGCCAGCAGCAGCGCCGTGGCGATGCCTTCGACCAGGCCGATGCCCAGGTGGATGGGCTGCATGAGCAGCACGAAGGAGCCGAAGGGCAGGTCGCTGATGCCGGAGGAGACTGTTTCGAGCACGACGCCGAAGGCGCCCATCTGCAGGCCGATGGTGGCCGCGATGATGGCGGCGAGCATGAGCTTGCCGCGGCTGGGGTTCACCCCGGTCAGGGGCTTGTAGATCAGCGGGTAGGCCACATAGCAGGTGAAGAAGCCCATGTTGATGATGTTGCAGCCCATGGCCAGCAGGCCGCCATCGGCGAAGAAGAAGCCCTGCACGGCCAGCACCGAGGCCAGGGTGAGGAAGGCGGCGTGGGGCCCAAGCAGCGCGGACAGGATGAGCCCGCCGCCCAGGTGCCCGCTTGAGCCGGTGCCGGGAATGCTGAAGTTGATCATCTGCGCGGCGAAAATAAAGGCGCCGAGCACGCCCATGAGCGGTATGCGGCTGTCGTCCTGTGAGTTTTTGAGCTTGTTGGACGAATAGGCGAGCAGGGCCGCTGTCGCGGTCCACATGACACCGCCGACGGCGGGGGAGATAAGGGCATCTGCCATGTGCATTGGGGGACCTCCAGGGGGTGCGGTTGCGTTGCTGGATTTTATGCACACGATTCTGATGCGCGTCAACAAAAAAATGACATCAATCTGGTAATCGTGTTACCAAGACGGCAACGCGGGCGGATGCGTCACACGTGCCCTGCCTTGTGGAGTGCTTGGATTCTCAAGGCGCGCAATGCTTCGCCGGACTTCTCGCCCAGATTTTGGGCCTCCGGCGGCAGCGTCACCGCAAGGATGGCGGCCAGGTCCGCGCGCATAAGTTCGCCGTGATCGCGGTTCTTGTCCGCCTGGACCAGGCGGAACATCTCGCGCAGGACGCCCCGGCTTTTGAGCCGTGTCAGCAGGTCCACACGGGTGGAGGCCTTGAGTTCCGGGTAATTGCCGGCCACCATGTGCCAGCGTGCGGCGTCGGCCCCGGCGTGGATGAGGCGCATGGGCAGGCGCAGGCGGGTGCCCAGCGCTTGGGCCGCGGCTTCGCCCCGCAGGTCGTGGCCGATGTGCCGGGGTAGAATTTCAGCCGGTGTCAGAACCTTGCCCAGGTCGTGGCACAGGCCCATCCATACGCTCATGGGATCGCCCGCCAGGCGGTCCATGACCCGCGCCGTGTGCTCCAACACGCTCGCGTCATGGTATTTGGGCGGGCCAGCGGCAATGCCGGAGGCTCCGTCCAGCTCCGCCAGCCAGGGCAGCAGGCAGCCGGCCTGGTCCAGCACGCGCAGAAATTCGCCGGGGCGGGGCGCGCTCATGGCCTTCTGCACTTCCTGGCCCACGCGCTCCGCATAGGGCGTGACGAGCTTGCCGGAAGCGCACACGGCGCGCATGTCCGCGAAGAGGTCTTCATGGGGGGCGAAGCCGGGCAGCTCGGCCAAAAAACGGGCCGCGCGCAGCACGCGCAAGGGGTCCTCCGGCAGCGACGCGGGCGAGGCCGGGCGCAACACCTTGCTTTGCAGATCATCCAGGGCCTGCGGGTGGCAAAAGAGTTTGCCGTCCGTGTCCAGGGCCAGGGCGTTGATGGTGAAGTCGCGGAGGGTCAAGTCGCCCTCAAGGGTGGCGGCCCTGGGGAAGCTGTATTCCTGGTGGTCCAGTATGAACACGGGGAAGGTCTTGCCCACGGCCTTGGCCGTGGGGTGCGCGAGCAGGAAATCCTCGACAGCGGCGTCCAGCACAAGGTAATCCCTGTCCCGCACGGGCAGCCCCAGCAGGATGTTTCGCACGGCTCCGCCAACGAGTAGAATGCGCATGACTCTGCTTAGCAGGACCCGCGCCTGATGAAAAGCCGCTTTCGCATCGAGGATGAGCATGCCGTATAATATAATGATACCCGCCGCCGGACTGCCGGACTTGGCCGAGCCGCTTTCGCCCGAGGAATTGCGTGGCGCGCATCCTTTGTGGGCGGCGGATGTGGAGGCCCTTGGCCCCTGGAGCCTGGACGATGCATGTGGCGGCACGTTGGCCGAACTCGGCCCCGTGTGGCGCCCGACCGGAAACGGGCCTGAGGCTGCGGCGCCGGCGCTGGTGCTGTGCGGCCCTTGCGCCTCCACCATGGACGTGGCGCGGTGGCTGGTGGAGCGCAGCGCGCTGGGCCCCTGGGGCAGCGTGCTCACCCCCGCGCAACACTCCGGGCGCGGGCAGCTGCGCCGGGCCTGGGCCTCGCATCCGGGCAACGTTCTGGCCACGCTGGCGTGCCCCCTGGAAGACGGACGCTGGAACGATCTGCGGCCTTTGGTCATGGGCTACCTCTTTGCAGAGGCGCTCAGCGGGCTTGGCGAGGCCGTGCACGTGAAGTGGCCGAACGATCTTCTGTGTAATGACCGGAAAGTGGCGGGGATTCTGGTGGAGGAGCGCGTCGGCTGCGTTCTTGCGGGAATTGGCCTCAACCTGGCCTCCGCGCCCGGTCCGGAAGAATTGCGCCCTGACCACAAAGTTGCCGCCGGCAAATTTCGCCCGTCTAACTGCGCACTTGGCCCGCTCGGCCTGTGGCGCGCCCTTGTAAACCGGTTGGAAAGGAGTTATGCCACGCTCCTTGAGACCTTTTCTCCCGATGAATTCTTGACGATTTTCCGTTCCAGGCTGGCCTGGAAGGGGAGGCGTGTCCTTGTACAGGAAGGCGCAGGCGTCCAGTACGAGGCGATCGTCAGAGGCATATCGGAAGAAGGGGGGCTAGTTCTGGACCACGCCGGCCGGGAGGTCGTCCTCCTGGCGGGCGACGTGATCCCGGTGTGAGCGGGGCTGGTCCGGACGGCGAAAGTATCGCAACCGCACAAGGGGGACCGATTTGGCCATGAGACCGAAGTCGTTCGAGCAGGTTCTGCAGGAAGTTAAGGGCAAGCCGATTCTGGTTGCCAACCGTGGCATTCCGGCCAGGCGCATCTGTCGCTCCATCACTGAAATGTTTCAGGCCGTGGCGGTAATGACCGCCACTGACGTGGACAAGACCTCGCCCGCCACTACCGGCGCCCACGAGCTGCTTCTGCTGGGTGAAGACCCGCGCGCCTATCTCGAACTGGACCGCATCATCAAGATGGCCAAGGATCGCGGCATCGTCGCCATCCATCCGGGCTGGGGCTTCGGCTCCGAGGACGACTCCTTCCCGCGCAAGTGCGAAGAAGCCGGCATAATTTTCATCGGCCCCAACCAGGGCCCCATGCGCCTTTTGGGCAACAAGGTGGCCGTGCGCAAGCTGGCCGAGGAGATAGGCGTGCCCGTGGTGCCCGGCTCCCCGGAGGCCGTCAGCATCCCCGAGGCGCGCAAGATCGCCAAGGAGATCGGCTTCCCCATCATGCTCAAGGCCGAGGGCGGCGGCGGTGGCCGCGGCATTTATGAAGTCTACGAGGACGCCCAGCTCGAAAGCGCCTTCTCCAAGGCCTCGGCCCTGGCCAAGGCCAGCTTCGGCAACCCGCGCCTGTACGTGGAAAAGCTGCTCACCAGCGTGCGCCACATCGAATTCCAGACCGTGGCCGACATGTACGGCAACGTGTTCGTGTTCGACGAGCGCGACTGCACCGTGCAGCGCAACCACCAGAAGCTTGTGGAGATCACTCCCTCGCCCTGGCCCAAGTTCACCCCGGAGCTGCGCAAAGAGCTCAAGGGCTACGCCGAGAAGCTCATCAAGGCCGTGGGCTACCACTCGCTGGCCACTGTCGAGTTCTTGGTGGACAAGGACGGCCGTCCGTACCTCATCGAGGTGAACACCCGTTTGCAGGTGGAGCACGGCATCACCGAATGCCGCTACGGCATCGACCTTGTCGAGGAGCAGATCGCCATCTCCTTCGGCTCCAAGCTGCGCCTGAACGAGCAGAACACCAAGCCCTACCTGCATGCCATGCAGGTGCGCGTGAACTGCGAGGACCCGCAGGACGACTTCTCGCCCAACGCCGGGCTCATCACCAGCTACGTCTCTCCCGGCGGCCAGGGCGTGCGCATCGACTCCTGCATCTGCGCGGGCTACCGCTTCCCCTCGCGCTACGACTCCGCGGCCGCGCTTCTTATCACCTACGGCAACTCGTGGGACAAGACGGTCATGCTCATGCGCCGGGCCCTGCGCGAGTATAAGATCAGCGGGCTCAAGACGACCATCAACTTCCACCGCGAGGTGATGAAGCACCCCGACTTCGTCGCCAGCGACTACGACACCAACTTTGTGCGCCTGCACAAAGACGAGCTCATGGCCTACACGGACCAGGAGCCGGAACCTGTCCGGCTGGCGCGCCTTGTGGCCGAGATCAGCGCGCGTGGCTACAATCCCTTCGTCTCGCTGGGCGAGTACCGTGGCCGGGCCGACAAGCGCCTGGGCCGCTTCCAGTTGGTGAAGGCTCCGGACGCCACGGACGCCGGCTTTGAACCGCGCTTCAACCGCTCCATGAAGCGCGACGCCATCCTGGACGCCCTGCGCACGGACCGCGCCAGCGGCATCGTGCACTTCAGCGACACCACCACGCGCGACATCACGCAGTCCAACAGCGGCAACCGTTTCCGCCTGGCCGAGGACCGCATCGTCGGCCCTTGGCTGGACAAGTGCGGCTTCTTCTCGCTGGAGAACGGCGGCGGCGCGCACTTCCACGTGGCCATGCTGGCCAACATGACCTACCCCTTCACCGAAGCGAAGGAATGGAACCTGTTTGCGCCCAACACGCTCAAGCAGATCCTCATCCGCTCCACCAACGTGCTGGGATACAAGCCGCAGCCCAAGAACCTCATGCGCCTCACGGGCGAGATGATCTGCGAGCACTACGAAGTCATCCGCTGCTTCGACTTCCTGAACCACACCGAGAACATGCGCCCCTTCGCCGAAGTGGTGCTGCACTCGGACAAGCACATCTTCGAGCCCGCGCTCTCCATGTCCTGGGCCAAGGGCTTCGACGTGCCGCACTACCTGGGCGTCACCGAGAGCATCATCGACATGTGCGCCGATGTCATGGGCGTGAGCAAGAAGGCCGCCTCCCGCTCCATCATCCTGGGGCTGAAGGACATGGGCGGCGTGTGCCCGCCCCGGTTCATGCGCGAGCTCATCAGCGCCCTGGTCAAAAAGTATCCGGATCTGGTCATCCACAGCCACCGGCACTACACCGACGGCCTGTTCGTGCCCACCATGGGCGAGGCGGCCAAGGCCGGCGCGCATATCGTCGATGTCGCCATCGGCTCCAGCGTGCGCTGGTACGGCCAGGGCGACGTGCTGGCCACAGCGGCCTACATTGAAGACGAAATGGGCCTCAAGACCCTGCTCGACAAGGAAATGATCCGCAGCACCAACTTCACGCTGAAGCAGATCATGCCCTACTACGACAAATACTGCTCGCCCTACTTCCAGGGCATCGACCACGACGTGGTGCGCCACGGCATGCCCGGCGGCGCCACCTCGTCCTCGCAGGAAGGGGCCATGAAGCAGGGCTACATCCACCTGCTGCCCTACATGCTCAAGTTCCTGTCCGGCACCCGCAAGATAGTGCGCTACCACGACGTGACGCCGGGCTCGCAGATCACCTGGAACACCTCGTTCCTGGCCGTCACCGGCGCGTACAAGCGCGGCGGCGAGCGCGAGGTGCGCCGCATGCTGAACGTGCTCGACATCGTGAACCTGGCGCCCGAGGGAGAGCTGACCGAGCTTGAGCGCGACGCCCGGCTCGACCTCTACCGCGACAGCAACGACGCCTTCCGCAACCTGCTGCTCGGTAAATACGGCCGCCTGCCGCTGGGCTTCCCGCCGGACTGGGTCTACCAGAGCGCCTTCGGGTCGGACTGGAAGGTCGCCATCCAGAGCCGCACCGAGGTTTCGCCCCTGGAGACCTTGCCGGACATGGACCTCAAGGCCGAAGCCTCCATCCTCGACGCCCGTTTGGGCCGCAAGGCCACGGACGAGGAGTTCGTGCTCTACCTGAACCACCCGGGCGACGCGCTGAAGACCATCGAGTTCTGCGAAACGTACGGCGACGCCAACAACCTGCCGCTCGACGTCTGGTTCGAGGGCTTGGAGAAGGGCGAGACCCTGCTGTTTGAAAGCCGCTGCGGCAAGCCGCACGTCATGCGCATCACCGACATCAGCGACGTGGACGACCAGGGCTGCATCTCCGTGCGCTACTCGGTGGACTCCGAGACCATGACCCACAAGGTCAAGGTGCGCGATGCCGCCGGTGCCGACCGCGACGCCCTGGAAATGGCCGACGCGAAGAATCCGTATCATATCGCATCGCCCTCCAACGGCGACCTCTGGGTCATGCACGTGCGCGCGGGCGACATGGTGAAAAAGGGCGAGGAGATCTGCAACATCTCCATCATGAAGCAGGAAAAGAGCGTTTACGCCCAGGAAGCGGGCGTGGTGAAGCGCGTGCTGAAGAGCGCCAACTACCAGGAAGACAAGATCATGGTTCCCGTGAAGGAAGGCGAATTGCTTGTGGAGCTTGGCCCCGCGCAGAAGGGTTGCCCCACCTGCAAGGCCGCCCTGGCAAGCGAGGACTTCCGCTTCTGCCCGGTGTGCGGACAGAAGATTTAGCTTAGGTTCATGCTGCGGTGGTTGTATTGTTGTAGATACAAATAACTGCACGCCGCCTTGGTTTTATCGGCGGCCAGGAGAATGTTGGGCATTCGTCTTCAGCGCACGGCATGGCCTGTGGTGATGAAAAGGCCCGCTCCTGGCCGCTTTGCTGTTTTATTGCGGTATTGTTGTATGTGCAATTGACGAAATGGCGGCAAACGGGGTATCTTCATAAAGACGGCTGTTAATCGGCGCGTTCCGCTCCAGCAGGCATGGATAAGCCATGGGTGAGCCGGGCGCGCTCGTGTCATATCCTGAAGGTCCCTCAATCGACGCAAAGGGCCGGCCGCAAGCAGCGGCGCCCAGGAGGAGAGCATGGCCAAAGTCCAGAAGGAACAGACCTCCAAAGCGGCCGGCGCTGCCGCGGAGGCGAAACCCAAGGCCGCCAACGTGGCCGAGCTGACCAAGAAGATCGTTCTGAACGGTGCGGACATCGTGGCCATCGGCCCCGACGCCGAGCTGCTCGTGGGCGGCAAGAACTACAATACCGCCATCATCAGCCAGGTGCCCGGCATCCGCGCCCCGCAATTCAGAGCCATCTCCTCCATCGCTTTCCATAAACTGCTCGACGAAACCAAGGTCAACGCCGCTCTCGTGCGCTCCATCGTGGACAAGGAATACACCTCCACGGACTGGAACGACGACGAGATCAACCGGGACCCCGAGTTCCTGCGCAAATTCACCCGCCGCATCGCCAAGCGCATCACCGCCGAGTCCGCAAAGAACTCCGGCACCAATATCAAGCTCAGAACTTTCGTGAACAACGTCGTCGAGGGCTTCGCCACCAGCCCCGAGGGCATCGACCAGCTGCGCAAGCGCTCCGTGCTGGTGCAGGCGGCCATTTTGTCCGTCATTCCTCCCCAGGAAGTGGCCGACGCCGTGCGCAGCGCCTATCTCGGCATCTGCGGCGAGGCCGGGCTTGAAAACGAGCCCGTGGCCGTGCGTTCCTCCGCCGCGGGCGAGGACAGCCGCAAAAAGGCCTTTGCCGGCCTGCAGGACACCTACCTGAACATCGTGGGCGAAGACCGCTGCGTGGAGGCCTACCACTGGGACTGCGCCAGCGCCTACAACCTGCGCAGCATGACCTACCGCCGCGAGGCCATCCTCGACGCCGTGAGCAAGGCCGAGGAGACCGGCGACGACGCCATCGCCGAGAACGCCAAGAAGGAATGGGCCATCGAGAACACCTCGCTCTCGGTGTGCATCATGCGCATGATCAACCCGCTCATCTCCGGCACGGCCTTCAGCGCCGACACGAGCACCGGCTGCCGCGGCACCGACCGCAACGACCTGGTGTCCATCGACGCCAGCTACGGCCTGGGCGAAGCCGTCGTGGGCGGCATGGTCACCCCGGACAAGTTCTATGTGTTCCAGCGCGACGACGGCTCCGAAGTCGTTGTGCGCTTCATGGGCAACAAAGATAAGAAGATCGTTTACGACGAAGAGCTCGGCGGCACCAAAGACGTCACCGTGGACGAGAACGAGGTTTTCCGCTGGGCGCTCTCCCTGGCCCAGGCCGAGGAAGTGGCGCGCGGCGTGCGCAACATCTCCAAGGCCTACGGCGGCATGATCATGGACACGGAGTTCTGCATCGACTCCGCCGACCGTCTGTGGTTTGTGCAGGCCCGGCCCGAGACCCGCTGGAACGAGGACTTCGACAAGCACCCGAACACCATCTTCATGCGCCGCAAAGAGGTCGACCCCAAGGCCCTCAACGACGCAGAGCTCATCATGGAGGGCAATGGCGCCTCCCGCGGGGCCGGCCAGGGCACGGTCAAGTACCTGCGCTCCGCCCTTGAGCTGAACAAGGTCAACAAGGGCGACATTCTCGCGGCAGAGCGCACCGACCCGGACATGGTGCCGGGCATGCGCATCGCCAGCGCCATTCTGGCCGATGTGGGCGGCGACACCAGCCACGCGGCCATCACCTCCCGCGAGCTGGGCATCCCGGCCGTCATCGGCCTGCAGCACCTGGAGATCATCCGTTCCCTCGACGGCCAGGAAATCACCGTGGACGGCTCGCGCGGGCGCGTGTACCGGGGCAAGCTGCCCCTGGTGGACGTGGGCGGCGAGATCGACGTGGCGGCGCTTCCGGCCACCAAGCTCAAGGTCGGCCTCATCCTGGCCGACATCGGGCAGTCGCTGTTCCTTTCCCGCCTGCGCCGTGTGCCCGACTTTGAAGTGGGCCTTTTGCGCGCCGAGTTCATGCTCGGCAACATCAGCGTGCATCCGCTGGCCCTGGAGGCCTTTGACCGCGGCGTGCTGGGCGCGCTGGTCGATGCCAAACTGCGCGAGCTGGACAGCCGCCTGTCCAAGGTCATGAAGGAGCAGCTGGCCACCGGGCTTATCAACCTGCGCCTCAAGCTGCGCGAATACGTGGGCATCATCACCGGTCTGGGCAAGGAGCTGGCCTCCCTGTCCGAGCGCGAGGGCACCAAGGGCACGGACGAGGTGCTGGCCATCCACCGCCGCCTGCGCGAACTGGACAAGAAGCTCGACGAGCACATCGGCTTCGCCACGGAGCGCCTGGAGTCCCTCAAGACCTCGGTCTCCCTCAAGAAGCACATCGCGGTCATCATGGGCTTCACCGATGTCCTCGACGGCACGTGCGAGAACTACGCCGAGGCCCAGAAGCTGAAGCAGGACCACGAGCGCGAGATCGACAAGATCGCCGCCCGCGTGAAGGACGACCCCGAAGTGGTGGACGTGCTGTCGCGCATCGCCGCCCTGCGCGAGGAAGTGGCCCTCAAGATGGGCCTCAAGAGCGAGATGGACGAGGTGCGCACCCTGCCCGAGCGCATCCGCAAGCTGCTCGAGTCGCGCGGCTTCCGCACCGGCAAGGAGCATTACATCCAGACCCTGGCCCAGGGCTTGGCCTTGTTCGCCATGGCCTTCTACGGCAAGAACATCGTCTACCGCACCACGGACTTCAAGTCGAACGAGTACCGCAACCTGCTCGGCGGTTTGCTGTTCGAGAGCCACGAAGACAACCCGATGCTGGGCTACCGCGGCGTTTCCCGCAACATCCACGACTGGGAGCTGGAAGCCTTCAAGCTCGCCCGCGGCATCTTTGGCGGCAAGAACCTGCATATCATGCTGCCCTTTGTGCGCACCCTGGAAGAAGCGCGCAGCATGAAGCGCTACCTGAAGCAGGTGCACAACATCGAGTCCGGCAAGGACGGCATGAAGGTCATCCTCATGTCCGAGATTCCGAGCAATGCCATTCTGTGCAAGGAATTCATCAAGGAAGTCGACGGCTTCTCAATCGGCTCCAACGACATGACCCAGATGGTGCTGGCCACGGACCGCGACAACTCGCGCCTGCAGCACATCTATGACGAAGAAGACCCCGCCGTCATCTGGGCCATCCTGGTCAGCATCTTCGCCGGGCAGAAGTACTGCAAGAAGGTGGGCTTCTGCGGCCAGGGCGTGTCCAACAGCGAGATTCTGCGCGGCCTTGTGGCCATCGCCGGCATCGACTCCGCCTCCGTGGTCCCCGACACCTACCGCAAGACCAAGATCCAGGTGGCCGAGGTCGAGGCGCTGAACATCCCGGTGTCGCAGCTGGGCGAGTGGCTGCGCGAGCAGCACTTCAGCCGTCTGGAGATCCTGCTGGAGGAGAACGGCTACGGCCATATCCTCAAGCGCTACAAGACGGCCGAGGACTTGATGGAGTGGTACGAGGGCGAGCTGGACCGCTTCAGCGAGCAGCTGCGCGAGAACATCGAGAACCCCAAGGAAGCCTTCTACCGTCAGGAAATGGAGCGTTTCCGCGCCATCTTCCACAAGCCGGTGATCTACTCCAGCTGGGATTGGACCTTCACGGTGGAAGACGCCATGCACCACGCTGGTTTCGCCACCTACGAGGAGCAGGCCGAGGCTTTGGCCGTGAAGCGGAGCATGAAGTGGTAAGAGGGCGACGCGCCCTTGTGTTTTGACCCAACGCGGCGGCTCGGATTTCGGGCCGCCGCTTTTTTTCACCAAGGAGACCCCATGCGCAAGATCGCCCTGTGCCTTGTGACGCTTCTTCTTCTCAGCGCCTGCGCGCCAGCCGTGACCCGCGACCAGGTGGCGCAAGTGCTGCGCGACAATCCGCAACTGGTGTTCGACGCCCTGAAGCGCGACAAGTCGCAGCTCGTCGATGTGCTGGATGCCGCGGTGCAGGAGCGCGAGGCTCAGGAGCGCAAGGACAGCCTTGTGCAAGGCTTGGCCAATCCCTTGAAGCCCGAGCTTGCGGCAGGCCGGCCGTTTCTTGGCGCGGCGAACGCCCCGGTCACCATTGTCGAGTATTCCGACTTTCTCTGCGGCTATTGCGCCCAGGGGGCCGGCACCATGCAGGAGCTTCTGCGTCGCCACCCCGGCCAGATCCGGCTGTTTTACAAGCATTTCCCGGCGCGCCCGGGTTCCCTTGAACCGGCGGTGATGTTCGAGGCCCTGGCCATGCAGGACCAGGCTGTGGCGTGGAAGTTCGGCGAGCTGGCCTTCGCCAATCAGCAGGCCCTGGCCGATGGCTCCGGCAAGGGCGTGGCCGCGCTTTTGGCCAGCGCCGCCGCGGGCGCCAAGATCGACCAGGCGCGGCTCAAGAAGGACATGGAAAGCCCGGCCGTGCGCGCGCGCATCGAGGCCGACGTGGCCGAGGCCAAGCGCTTCGGTGTCGAGGGCACGCCGACCTTTGTGGTGAACGGGGTGCTGGTGCGCGGAGCGCTGCCCATTGGGGAGTTTGAGGACTTGCTGGGGCTGGTGGCGCCGAAGAAGTAGCCGCTGCGGCGCGGCGGGGCGCTAATCGAAGGCCGGGTGCTTCAGCTCCGCGTCGATCTGGTCGGCATCGGGCGCGTTGTAGCGCACCAGGTTGCGCAGGTGGTAGAAGCTCTGCTCGTCCATGGGCAGGAAGTCTATGGCGACGCCTGTGCTGTCGCTGCGGATGACCTTGCACTCGATCTCGATGACCGCGTCTTGCGAGAGCGTGATGCGCACAACGCCTGTTGCGCCGGTTTTGACGTTGGCCTCGGGCACGGCAAGAAGCCCCTTGAGGCTGATGTTGCAGATGAGCAGCTGCACCGCCGGTGCGCCGCCGGGGGTGAAGCTGGCGGCGAGGTGCATGTCGACCCTGCTGCGGCGGCGGCGGTTCGCGTCCATCATTCCCCTCCTTGCGTTTGGCCCGGCGACAAAACCGCGCCGACCGTTGCATGCCTTCGCTAGTCACATACGCTATGGCTGTTCTTCTGGAAATCGTCAAGTGCGGCGGGCGCGCAGCACGTGCATGTTCGGCAGCAGTATGCCTGCGAGAATAAGCGCCATGCCCCCCACCTGAATGGCCACGACGTCTTCGCCCAGGAGCAGGGCGGAGGCCAGCACCGTGGTGATGGGCTCGAGGGTGGAGCAGATGGAGGCGCGCGCGCTGCCGATGAGCTCGACCGAGCGGTAGAGCAGGGTCACGGCCAGCGCGGTGGGAATGATCCCCAGGGCCAGGGTGAGCAGCTTGGCCGAGGTGTCCAACTGTAGAAAACCTGTGGGCGGGCTCATGACCGTATAGACGAGGGCTGCGGCAAGGACGCAATAAAAGGAGATGGTGCGCGGGTTTTCTCCGCGCAGCAGCACCTCCAGGCAGATGAGATAGAACGAGAAGATGAGCATGGAGCCCGTGGCCAAGGCCAAGCCGGTTTGGCTTATGCTGCGCAGGAAGGCGTCATAGAAGACCAGCCCGCAGCCCGCCACCAAAAGCGACAGCGACAGGGCCACGATGCGGTCCAGCCGGGTTTTGAAGAACAGGGCCGAGAGCAGCGTCACCGCCACGGGGTAGAAGTAGAGGATGAGTGAGGTCGTGGCCGCCGGGATGTACTTGAGCGAGGCCATGAAGGACATGCTCTGCACGGGGTAGAGCACGATGCCCAGGAACCCGGCCTTGAGAAGGGTCTTGGGCTTGGCGCGCAGCACCTGCCTGTCCATGATGGCGAAGTAGAGCAGCAGCAGCACCGCGCCGAAGCCGAAGCGGTATTGCAGGATCTCGCCCGTGGCGAAACCCTTGGCATAGGCCAGCTTGCCCAGCACGGCCAGCATTCCGAAGCACACGGCCGAAGCGACGGCGCACAATATCCCTGCAAGCGAACCCACAAAACCTCCACTTTAGAGCGTGGCCAGTGGGCTACGCCAAGCGAATCGAAGATGCAAGGGAGCTAGCGCTCCGTGCTGAAGGTGTACTTGAGCACAAAGGGTTCTCCGTCTCCGGTCGGGGGCACGTTGACCTCGAATTCCAGCGCCCCGGCTGAGACCTTTGTCCACTTCTGCGAGGCGCTCTCCACCTTCCACTTGCCGGGAATCTGCTCCTGCAGCGTGACGCGCTGGGCCTCCTTCTTCGCATTGGTGATGTGCAGCTCCCAGGTGACGCGGTAGCTGTTCTTTCCTGTCTTTTCATACTCGGTCATCACGCGTTCCACGTTGACGTCGAACACTTTGCCCAGGCGCACGCTCACAGGCGCGCCCACGGGGATGTGGCTCCACGATTCGGTGCCCAGGGCATAGCGGGCGCCGTTGTCCTCCTGCACGGCGCGCACAGTGCCCTTGGGCAGGGCCAGGCCTAAACCCGAGGCCTCCGTGTTCCGAAAAGAGAGCGTGACCTCCAGGGTCTGTTTGATGGGCTCGGTGGGCTGGCTGTAGGGCAGGGCCTGCGCCGTGCCGAGCAGTTTGCGGGTCAGCGGCACTGTGGCGGACTTGAAAAGCTCCACCCGGCGCGACTGGTTGTCGGCCAGGCTCACGGGACGCTTCAGGTGGTAGATGTGGTACTCGAACAAGGCATCGCCCATGGTTGATTCTTCAATTTCATTGCCGGCCTTGAAGGCGGCCCTGGCCATGACCGGGCTGGCCAAAAACATGGTGTCTCTCTGCGTGGTGACGCCGCTGTTGGGATCGCCGGCCAAGAGGGCCACAGCGGCATTGTCGTAGTCCTTGCCGGATTTGTTGGTGAGGGTGACCCAGCCGGAGAGCAGGCCGCTTGTTGCATTCTTGTTGATGCTCAGCACATAGTCCATGCTCCAGCCCACTTCGCGGGCCATGTACGAGAGATCGACCTTTTGCCGGGCCGGGCCGGAGTTCAGGAACTCCAGCGTCACCTGAGGGTGCGCGGTCAGCGCCGCGGGGACGGCAGGATAAAGGACGGCATCGACCGGGCCGGCATAAACCTGCCCATCGACGAGAAACAGGGCGGGCTCCTGCGCGCTGAGCACCGTGGCCGTTTTTTGCATTCTGCCGTCTCGGGTTTTGCCGTCCGGAACGATGATGGTGACCTGCTTGCCAAGGTAGGCATTCAGCAGGCTGCCGGAGTTCAGAATCCCGTCGGTCAGGGAGATGCCTTGAATGGCGAGGGCGCCGGGCGAGACGGCACGCACCTGCAGGGTGTTGGCGAGCAGGCTGCTGGGAAGATTCGGCAGCGCAACGGTTCCCGCGCCGCTCGGCAGGGTCAGGGCGCGCACTTCGTTCACCAGGGCTTGGCCGTTCTGCTGCACAACCATGTGAATGGAATCTCTTTCCACAGCCCAGACTTTGGTGGGCAGAAGGGAAATGGCCAAAAGTACGAACGCGAGGATCTTCATGTCGGCCTCCAGCTACGAATTTGCGCCAGTCGTCGTCCACGCTTTGCGAACTACCAGCTTTGGTAGCGATGTCGAGCCTTTCAACTGAGTATTAGAGATTGTCATGACTTTATCTAACAAAAAGGATTACAAGATATTTTTAGAATTGCAAATGAAGACTTTACAAAGGGGCGTATCTTGATTCAATAATATTTTCGGCAGTAAGGGCCACCGTAGGCGAAACGGGCCGGAGTTGGGAATACGCAATTTCCCGGAGCCCTCAGGAGATAAGTATTTTATGTTTGCGATCATCGGCGTCTTTGTGGTTCTCGGCTGCGTCATCGGCGGCTTCCTGATTGAAGGCGGCCCCATCGGCGTTTTGGTGCAGCCCGTTGAACTGCTCATCATTGGTGGAGCGGCTGCCGGGTCGTTTTTTATCGCCTCGCCGAAAAGCGTCATCTTTGGAACCGTGAAAAAGGCGCTCAAGGTTTTCACAGCCTCCGAGGCCAGCAAGCAGACGTATCTAGACATTTTGAGCGTTCTCTACACGCTTATGAACATGGCCCGGCGCGATGGCATCGTCTCCATTGAGCAGCATGTGAATAAACCTGATGGAAGCGCTGTTTTTACAAAATATCCCGCTATCTTGAAGAACCATGAAGTGCTCGATTTCATCTGCGACAACTTCAAGGTGCTTCTTGCCGGCAATATCGAGCCCTACCAGTTCGAGTCGGTCATGGACATCGACATGGCCGCCTCGCACAAGCACGAGGCCAACACCCCTGCAGCCATCAACAAAGTGGCCGACTCTCTGCCCGGCCTGGGCATCGTGGCCGCCGTTCTCGGCATCGTGCTCACCATGGGCAAGATCAACGAGCCCCCCGAGGTGCTGGGCCACAGCATCGGCGCGGCCCTCGTCGGCACCTTCCTGGGCATTCTCATGTGTTACGGCTTTGCCGGCCCCATGGCCCAGAATCTTGAGTATCAGGTGAAAGAGACCCACACCATGCTTGAGGTCGTGAAGGCCGGGCTTGTGGGCTTCGCCAGCGGCTTTCCTCCCATGCTCGCGGTAGAGGCGGCGCGCCGCGCCGTTTCGGGCCCGGTCCGACCCAGCTTTGAAGAGCTGGAAGGAGCCTTGAAGGGTGGCCAAAAGTAAGGGCGGCAGCACCATCATCATCAAGAAGGTGGTGGACGGAGGACACGGGGCGCACCACGGCGGCAGCTGGAAAGTGGCCTATGCCGACTTCGTCACCGCCATGATGGCGTTTTTCCTGCTCATGTGGCTCATTGCCGCGCTCAAGCCGCAGCAAAAGGAATCCCTCGCCATCGTCTTCAAGGACTCCCGGCATGATTCCAAGGGAGACATGAAGCAGGCCGTCAGCACCTTCATCCCCAAGGACGCCAAGGTCGGCGTGGCCGACATGGATCTTTCCCAGCCCGACCGCGTGAAGTACGAAGTGGCCATGATGGTGAAGGAGCTGCTGGCGCAGGAGAAGGAGCTGCAAGCCAACTCGGGCCTCAGCTCAGATAATGCGGGCGTGCTCATGCAGGTGAACAACTCCGTGATGTTTGCCCCCAACTCCGCTGTGCTCAAGCCCGGCGCCGCGAAAATCCTCGACGGCGTGACCAACATCCTGCTGACCCAGAAGGTCAGCTTGGTCATACGCGGCCATACGGACGACACGGAGACCGGCAACGGCCTCTACCCCTCGAAGTGGGAGCTTTCGGCCGCGCGCGCCGCGGCCGCGCTGCGCTATGTGTTGGCCAAGGGCAACGGCGCCATCGCCGCCACGCGCCTGCGCGCAGCGGGCTACGCGGACAGCCGCCCCCTGGTGCCGGTCATCAACGACGAGAACCGCGCCGTGAACCGCCGCGTGGAGTTCTACTACCACAGCCCGGAGACCGAGACCTGGTAGCCACGGCGTTTCTTTGACCCGCAAGCGGCGGGAAACAAAAAAGGCACCCTTTCGAGTGCCTTTTTTTGTTGCTGGGTGGAAGCCGCTAGCAGTTGCGGAAGTTCAGGTCCACAACCAGATTCCGGTGTTCGTCGTGCCCCTGCACGCGGCCTTTTTTCAAGGCGTCGTACATGTGCAAAAACACCTTGCCCGGTTCGCCCTTTTCGTCGGTGAGGTAATAGGTATGCCCGTTGGGGCGGTCGTACTTGTTGTTCACGTCGTCGCAGTCGATGGTGTAGACGTTCTTGGGTGTCAGGTGGGCATGCTCCGGGCCGGTGTGGCCCAGACGGCGCGAGGCGGAATCAGCCCCCAGGGGGCCGACGCTGCCGGCGCCGAGGGTGCGGTCGTCCGCGGCGTAGTAGACCAGCACGTTGCGCGCGCAGTGGCACACATAGCGACCGTCGCGGTCAGTCTCCAGCGATTCGTTGAACACGTCCGCGGCGACCATGAACACGTTGCGCAGCATGAGCGGCACCTGGCCCTTGCGGTGGTAGCTGGCCCAGCAGGAGAGGGTTTGCCGCAGCACCCTGTTGCCCATGGAATGGGCCAGAACGTTCAAGCGCTTCAGGCAGGGAGCGTCGCTCGCCTTCACCGATTCGCGCCAGACCAGGAATTTTTCAAAGGCGCGGGCAAAGGCCACGCCGCTGGCCTCGGCCGAGATCTGATCCTCGTGGAAATCCTTCATGGGACTGTGGCCGTTGTCGCAGGGCCAAATGACGGGCACCACATCCACAAGGCCTCTGTCCTGGTCGTCAAAGAGCTTTTGGAGCTTCTCGGCCGTGGGGAAAATCTGTTCCTCCGGCAGTTGCGCGGAGTCATGCACGTAGAAAAGAACTTGCCGTGCCACGGACTTGCGCATGGCCTTCATGAAATTGTCGCTGCCAAGTTCGACGTAGGCCTTCTTGGCGTCGTCGCGCCAGCAGAAGAACACGGACTGGCCGGCTTCGTTGTTGTCCAGATCGAAACTGACCTTGCGCATGTCCGCGGACTTGTTTCCTTCAGCAAAGGCCCTGTTGGTGAGAAAAAACATGCATGGCTCCTTTGGCACGGTATAGGATGTCATTTCACCGTTTTCAGGCCATATCCTCAAGACTTGCGCTTGTCCAGTAGGTTGGAAACATTATGTGTTCCGCAGCGAAGACTTGGCCGATCGGTGTGTCGTCCGGTATGGCATAGCGGCCGACGTCAACTCGGTCCCCTGGCCTGCGCGGTGAGAAAGCGGTCGAGCTGGTTGGCGAAGGCGTTGCGGTCGGCCAGGCTCAGGGGAGCGGGGCCGCCGGTCACCACACCTGTGCTGCGCAGCTCGTCCAGCATGTTGCGCGTGGTGAGCCGCGCGCCGATGTTCTCCTCCGTGTAGAGCTCGCCGCGGGGATTGAGGCCCGTGCCGCCGCGCTCGATGACCTTGGCCGCGAGGGGGATGTCCGCCGTGACGACCAGATCGCCGGCCTGAACCAACTCCGCGATGGCGTCGTCCACGACATCGAACCCCTGTCCGACGCGCATGGCGGCGATGTGTGGAGAGGCTGGCAAGTTGAGGTATTTGTTGGCGACAAAAGTCGTGTCGAGCTTGCGTTTCATGGCGGCGCGCAGCAGGATTTCTTTGATGAAGTTCGGGCAGGCGTCGGCATCGACCCAGATATGCATTGTGGCTCCTCGGTTATGCCGGTGATCAAGCGCGCTGTGCTGCCGGGGCGGTGGCGCGGGCCCGCCTTCGACTTTAGCCGCCCGAGCGTATGGTGATGCGGCTTTCAACGGATTTCACTCCGGCAATGCCGCGCGCGATTTCCTCGGCCCGTTTCGCCTGGCTGAATTCTCGTGCGACACCGCCGAGAATGACAGCTCCATCGAATGTTTTGACATCGATTTGGATGCTGGCGAACGGAAACTCTTTGGCAAGGGCTTCATTTACTGCAAGGGTTATCGCAATGTCGCCGCTGGCTGCTTTGGGCCGGGTGCGCGCAACGATGACAGCAAGGACGACAAGGGCAACAAAGAGGATGATGGCCGTTTGCGCATTCATGTTCCACAACCTGTTGAAGGACCCGTTCCTGGTTTCGCGGCGTCAACGGGCTTGCCGCTGACCATTCCCGGACGCATGTGAGGCCCCCGTCGCCTTTGGCGGCAAGCTGCCTCTACCGCCAAAAGTGCCGGCGTGCCACTCTGTCAAAATCCCCTGATGCGCAGGGTGATAGCCGCTGCCAGGACCAGGAGCATTCCGACCAGAACAAGCCGCTGCACCATCGTCATGGCTTTCCATTGTTGCCAGAGCTTCAGCATGATTTCTCCTTCTCACGTGATGAAGCGGGGGAGGTGGCTCGAACGCTCGTCCTGTCAATTCCTTTTGCGCAACACCCCGTCAACCGCCGCCATAATCTCTTCGATGCAGACAGGTTTGGCAAGATATCGTTCTCCGTCGATGACGCCTCCGAAAGCCTTCGCGTCATCCTTGCTCATCAACCCCGTGAGGTAGATCACAGGAATATGCGCCGTCTGTGGCGTTTGGCTCAGCCGTTTGGAGCATTCCGCGCCAGTTATCAACGGCATCATCATGTCCAGAAGAATGACGTCCGGCAATAGTTCGCACGCCAGGGAGAAGCCCTCCTGCCCGCTGGAGGCCACATGGACGATGTATTTCTGGGTTCGTTCCAGACCACGCTTGACGGCAGCGCAAATGCTCCTGGAGTCATCAACGACGAGAAGTGTAATCTTGTGTTGCATGCCTCTACGTATCGTATTTTTCCCCAGTTTTCCATCCCTCGTCTTTGCCCGATCTTGATGGGTTTCAGTGTCTCTCACGGCATTTGTCCTTTCCACTTTCGCACTCAATCCGCAATGCCCTTCGGCACGTCTCCGGTCTTGGGTTGCGCTCCTTGATGCGCCGATGAGGCCACCCTGAAACAAAAACCCCGCTTTCGCGGGGTCTTGTGGACTTTAAAATTCTTGTCTGGATGATCTTTTTGTGGCGGAGTCAATTAAACATATGCTGCAATATACTATAATCGCGGCGTTTAATTATTGTGACTTTTGTGGTTGCCCCCAACGTTGCCCCCAAACATTAAAATGATTGTCTCCTGTCTTTAGATGTGTAATGTCCAAACAATATCTACCTTTTGTTATCCTTATTGCTCATGACAATATACCAAGTAATCATGACTGGTATCAAGGAGATCAAGCATATAAGAAGAGAATCTCTGAAATCGTTTCTCTTAAGCAAAGTGCATATCCAAAAACTTAAAAAAACAAGCGGAGAAATTACGGAAGCGATGCTACCAGCAAATGCGATGCATAGTTTGGAGTATGTTCCATTTCTCGACGGAGCCATGCTATCCCATTGCCATATCGCAAAATATGCAGCAAGAATAGATAGCCAAAAGCATAATGTAAATGATATTCCAACATATGGGAGGATTTCTCTGTAATGTGAAGCTTTTTCCTGTACATGTTCATCTGCGACAAACGATAGTATGTATGTATTTACAAGCACTGCGTTGACGCCAACGCACCAGCTCATCCTATGGTTTATTAAATCGTCCTCTTTTTCAATTCTACTTCTTGCTTGTTCATTCGAAAGGTAATCTAATTCATTGAAACCGGATGTCGCAATTTTGCTGAGAATTGAGGCTCCAATGATTCCAGAATTGTCTCCTAAAGACGGTTTAACAATATAGGATTGCATCATTGACGCTGAGTAGATGCCGTTTGATGGGTAATTGTTTAGTTTGGCAATGGCAAAGTTCCTTATCAATTCAAGAAAATATTCAGATCCAAGGGATCCACAATGGGATACGCCACCACCAATGATAATAATATTTGGCGAAATGGTGTATATAATATTAACAATTGCAGATGCTGTGTAGTTGGCAATTCTTTCCCAGGATCGTGAGGCAACGATATCGGAAGAAGGCTTACTCTCTCGTTTCTCAATTGCTGGACCAGAACAAAGCCCTTCCCAGCACGCTCCATGATACGGACAGTTCCCTCCTGGTTCATCACCGTCTATATGTGGGATACGTATGTGGCCCCCCTCGGGATGTAGTAGACCGTGCACTGGTTTACCATTTATCACTATTCCTACGCCAATCCCTGTTCCGATCGTAATATACACGACATTCGAAAGTCCCTTTCCTGCTCCAAAGTTTGATTCACCTAGAGCTGAGCCGTTGACATCCGTATCAATATTTACTGAGGCCGATGGAAATTGTTCATGTATGTTCGTAATGTAGTTAAAGTTTGTCCAGGCACTTTTAGGGGAATTTAGTATTGTGCCATATTGTTTCGAGCTTCTGTCAACACATATCGGTCCAAATGAAACAATTCCAAATGATACAATTTTGCAATTGAATTGATTTTCAATTTTTCTAAACCATTGCAGAACTTCTGGGAAAGTTGTCTCTGGATTTTTAGTGTCTATTCTTGTTGAATGTTTGGGCTCTTGTTGTTCGTCTATGGATGAATATACTGCACAGAAAAATTTAGTCCCGCCTGCTTCAATCGCACCATACAGTCGCTTCATTTTAGGCATACTCCTACCTTCACGCTAGTTTATATGGTAAGTTTTATCGGTGTCGGATGACACAAAGCCCTGAGCTGCCAGCGTTTCCAAAATTTCCTGCACCTTGGCGCGCGGGGCGCGGGCATAGGAGCGGGCCACCTGTTCCGCCGTTGCCGTGCCGCCAAGGGAGGCCAGCACCGAGCGCACGGCCTGGAACTGCTCCGGCAGGCTGGTGGGCCACAGGATCGGCGTCACCTTGGGCGCGCGCTTGGGCGTCTTGCCCTTCTTGGTCGGCTTGGCGGGCGTCTCGATTCCAAGCTTGGCCTGCTTGACCGGCTTCGTCTTGTCGCGGCACTGGTACTCGGGCCGCAGCCAGCGCACTATGCCCGATTTCTCTTCCTCCGCCCGCTCGTGATTGAGCGCCACCAGCCGGGCCAGAATGTCCGCCTCGGGCAGATCGGCGGGCCAGCCGTAGGCCTGCGCCACAGCAGCGTCCAGTTCGTCGTGCAGTTGGCGCAAAATGGCGACCAGGCCCTTTTCGTGGATGTCGCGTTCTTTGGCGGTCAGCTCCCGCCCGGCGCGCAGGGCCTCCAGCACGTTGTACATGCCCGTCAGGGTCACGTCCGGGTGCAGGGCTTGGCGGGCCTTGCGGTGGGCGTCCAGGCGCTCGCCAAGGTCGCGTATGCGTTCCTTCAGCTCCGGCGTGGGGTCGGGGAAGGGGAAGGTCTCGAAGCAGCGGGACTTATTATATCGTGGGTCATTGCCAACCCCAAGCCGCCCCCCCGCGGTCAAGGCCCAAGAAACATGGATGCGGCTGGAGAGAATCCCAAGGTCGAAAGCATCGGCGCTAGCGATGTTCACCAGCATGTTGTCTGGCAGTATGGTCGCGTCCAGGAATACGAAGAAGCGATGTTTGGCCGTCTCGGAGGTTGAAATGTAGCGCGGCAGGCCAGCCAAGGCCGGGCGAAGCGTTTCGCGTGGTTTGCCGAACAGCCACCATTTTGCCGCATATTGGGCCGAATCTTTTGAGCGGCTGGCGTTAACGTCCCGCTCCGGCTTCACCCGCTCCAGCACCCATTGATACACTTCCGGGTAACGCTCCCGCACGTCGTTTTCGGCAAGCCCCAAAAGATCAATGACCAACACGCCACGGGGCTTGTCCGCGAGGTCCCGGCCATGCCGGTACGGGCGGATATGCGCTTCAAGCCCAGGTATGCGCCCTAGGCCTAACGCGGCAGCTTCTTTCGGCGTAACGATGAAGCCTGCGCCATGTAGCTTGACCCCTGGGCAGCTCAAGTCCTCATTGGCAGTGAGCGGGACCGCTCCGGCCACGTCCGCGCCTATGGTCAAATCCGCATTGATGCGCCCAACCTGTTCGGCAAAGGTCACGTGCATTTCCGGGCCGTCGGTCGGGGTCTCGGAGACGACGGAAGCCAGGGTGCCGTCTAAGGTGCCCGGCACGCCCACGGTCATGGAGATTCGCACGGCTGCCCCGCCTGCGGCGTCCACCCATGGGTGATCCGGCACGGCAAAGGCCAGAGACAAGGGCGGGGTTGCGGCAAGATGCAAGGCCGTGACGCGGCGGTTGAAGACCTGGCCAAGGCTGTTGGTCGTAATGAAGCCGAAGCGCCGGGCGGATTTGCCCCCCCGCACGATGCTTGCAGCCTTGTGCCACCAGTACATGACGAAATCGCAGGCCTCGGGCAGGTCGGTGTAGCACTTGGCCAAGGCGTCGAAATAGCCGGAGCCGAGGGCCGCGCGCTTCATGCCGCCGCCGATGAATGGCGGGTTGCCCACGATGAAATCCGCCTCGGGCCAGCTCGCCGGGCGAGGCTTCTCATACACCAGCTCTTCCACCTGCGCGCTCTCGTCCGGCACGTCGCGGCCCGTCACCGGGTCCACCTTCATGGTGTGCCCGTCCCAACGGCTTATGGCCTTGCCGTGCCCGTCCGTGGCCGTGCGGAACTTGTCATACTCCAGCACGGCGTCGCGGCATTCGATGTTGTGAAAGCTGCGGATGATCGGCTCTTGCGGCTCTTCCATCTTGCCGTGGGTGCGGTAGAACCACTGCCAATAGCCTATCCAGAGCACCATTTCCGCAATGTGCGCGGCGCGCGGGTTGATCTCCAACCCCAGGAACTGGTGCGGGTCAACATCCTGCAATTTGCCCTGATACGCGCCGTAGGACTTGGCTTCCGCCTCAACCTCGCTTTCCAGGCGCTTCATGTGCTCAAGCGTGACATACAGGAAGTTGCCGGAGCCGCAGGCCGGGTCCAGCACGCGCACGCTGCGCAAGCGGTCCAGAAAGGCCAGAATCTCCGCCTGCGCCTCGGGCAGCTTGCCTTGGTCCGCAAGAAGCTTTGCCGCGCCCTGGACGTCGTGCCAGTCCGCGCGCAAGGGGTAAATGACCGTGGGCAGCACGAGGCGCTCCACATAGGCGCGGGGCGTGTAGTGCGCGCCAAGCTTGTGGCGGTCGCGTGTGGTGAGGGCGCGCTCAAGCAAGGTGCCGAAAATGGCGGGCTCCACTTCGCGCCAATCGGCCTTGGCCGCAGCAAGCAAAATGGCGATGTGCTCCCCGGACAGGGCCAAGGCCTCGGGCAGGGCGAACACGTTGCCGTTGAACCGGCGCAGCTTCTCGCCAAGGGCCACGGACACTTCGCCCGCGTTCATGGCGGTCCAGAGGTCATGCACCAGCGGAGGGAACAGCTCCGGCTTCCCGGCGGCGCGGCTCAATATGTCCTGAAAGCTGTTGGCAGGGAGCAAGCCCACGTCTTCCGCAAACATGGTGAACAGGCAGCGTATGAGAAATGCCGCGACCTTTTCCGGCGCATGGCCCGCAGCCTCCAGGGCGCTTGCAAGCTTGGCCAGGTAGTCGGCAATTTCCGTGGTGACGCGGGCGGCGCGGCGCGAAGGGTCGAGGGAAAACGGGTCGATCCAGAGGGCGCGGAAAAAGTCCTGCACTTCCTCCCTGGCCAGATCCTCCAGCTTGATTCGGCTGGTGCGCTGGTCGGGGAAGGGAATGTAAATGCCGCCGGTGCAGGAAAATTCGGCGTAGATATCGAAACAAAAGCCCACGTCCGCCACGATGATGAAGGGCGGGCGGCCCTCTGCCACGGGCAGCACGCGCACGTACTGTTCGGCCTGCCGCTTGGCGCGGGCCATTGTGTCTTCCCAGGCGCGGGAGCCGCGTTTGACGGCGGAAGACTTGGTAAGGCCCTGCATGGGCAGCGAGAGCGGCGTCTTTGTGACGACTTCCTGGCCTTGCTTGGACTCCAGCACAAAGCAGCCGCGCTTGTAGAGGTCCAGGCGCTTCAGCTCGGTCTTGCCGCCGCCAATGGGCACATGGACTTTGCGCTCAAAGCAATAGGCGTTGCTTTCGTTGGTGGAACGGGCGGGCTCGGGGTGCTCCAGGCCCAACAATGTGCAAAGGTCTTTCAAAAAGGGCTGGGAGTTCGCCAACTCGTTGCCGCCAGAGGCGGACCAGCGTTCGATAAAGGCGGCAACGGCGGTGGAATCAGGCATGGCGGCGGCAACTCCCTTTGTTGACGGGACTGTACAGAAAGCCGCGTTGCCTGGCTAGGGGGCTGAAGGCTCATGCCTTTCTGTTTCTTGTGCCGATTTATGTTCCTGGCATTGAAGACCGAACTTTTTCCCTCCATTTTGACATAGCGCGCAGATGAGAGCTCACCCGGTCTCGGGGGCAAAAATCCAAACTTTTTACCTCCCCCCTGCCTGCCGGTCATGCCCTGTCTGAAGCGTGCCGCGTGTGGCCTGGAGCCAGGGCCTCCTTTGCACTATGCGATAAACAGCATTTTGTGGGATTCTGTGGTATTTTGTTCCAGCAATGCAACGTTTGCTAGTTATGGAACATATTAAACTTCGGCAATACCGTTTGGAAGTATGAAGGCAGCTCCTCAAAGCAAGGAAGAAGACAATAAAGCCTACATTTGCAGAGGGCTACGGTCTTTGAGGCTCACTCGGGACATGCCTCAGGATCTCAGGCTGGGCTCAAACGTTGGTTGAGAGATGGGGAGTGGAGCGGTCTCGCATAATTCGCAGTATTCGCAGAATGCCCAGTTTGCACAGCCTAGGCGTTCTGCGAATACTGCGAATATAGCGAATTGGGGTTGCCCCCGACTTGGCTCAGTCGTTCTCTAGCTCGGGTTATCTGGTGCCTCCATAAGCCAACGGGTTGACGTCATAGCGCGGGGAAGGGGCACGACCAGATTTCCCCGGCGTGCGCTCCTGGGTTGGAGCCAGAAATATATATGCCCGTTCCTCCAAGACGGAGAGCCCGGCCTTCACCAACTCCATTTTGGGGTAGCGGCCCTTTACCTTTTCAAAGGCATCCCTTGCCTGGAAGGTTTCTATGCGACGGTCCACTAACCACGCCAGGATATGCTTTGCGCATTCTGTGTCCGGGTCGGTGCCCATAAGGGCAAAAGTCGCCTTGGCGTGTTCTATGAGCACTCTCGCAAGCCCGAGAGCCTGTTGCATGGTTTTGAGGGTGATCGGCTGCATCTGGGGGGCGTCGTGCTCTACGAGATGCAGAAGACCGGCGAGGCGGGCAGCGGCTCCATGAAGCTTGCCGCCCCAATCCGCAATCTGTTCCAACTCTCCACCCCGGCCCAATGCCGCTTCAACATCATAGTGAAAGTTCACCCATTCGCGGTAGGCTTCCGGCGATAGCTGTAACAGGTAAGACGTGAGTTTTCCGCTGGAATCCAAGGCCCACGGCAAGCTTAGAAGCGTGCGAATTTTTGCCGCATAACGCTCTTGGAAGGCTTTGGGGATGCTTTCAGGTTCAACCTTTCTGTGCCCGACTCTGCTTTGTGGCAACAGAAACAGGAAGCGTCCCAAAAGGCCCCGACCACGAAAGCCAGGCTTATCCGCAAGGCCACGGACAATTTCAGGCTGAGGGGAGAGGCAAATGGTCAACGCTGGATTATGGAGCACGACAGGCGGCCCATTTTTGCGGTCAACGTGAACGGCTTCCCCGGACCAACATTTCAGCACAGCGTCAAGGTTCGGAATTCCTTTTGAATAGCGACCTGCAAGGATATCAAACAAGCCGCCTTCAGCTTCAATGATGCCTGCCCGCTCTTGCTGCTTCTCCATGAAAGCGGGGATTGCCTCCGGCGTCACGTCATCAATCAGCAGCCGGGGCGCGGCGGGCACTTCGGGCAGTTCCGCTTCAAGCGCCTTGATTTCATCTATGAGGGCGCGGCGGTCCTCTGCCGTCTTGGCGTTGCCCGCTTTGGCCCGCTTGGCTTCAATGGCCTTTTCCAGCGTCTTGCGTTCGCTCAGGGTGTTGCGGATGCTCTCCCTCGCCTCCTCCTGCGCTTCTGCTTCCCATTCTGAGAGCGGGCGCTTGCAGATTTCCGCCGTGCCGCTTTTACGCTCTCCAGGGGGCAGGGCCGCGAGGGCATAAATGCTCACAGGCTCCATGTAATCCGGGCGTACTTCCACCTTGAACTTGCGCTGCCCCGCCACCGCCACACAAGACAAGGCATTGATGAGCACCAGCTCAAGGGGCACTTGCAGGCCTTCAGACACGGCTCCGCAAAATTTACTCAAGAGCGGTGGCAACATGGTGGGGTCAACATTCGGGAGATTTGGGATATCAAATCGAACTGGCAGAACTGGAGCCTCTCGCGTTGCCCCTAGCGTGGCCGCTTCAGTCAATTGGCCCTGCACAACCTCCATCCCTTCCGCTTGGATGAGTTCCGCAAGATCGCAAGCCTCACCAGACGCACGGCGAGGAGTGAACACATGGCCTTGCACAGCATCCGCCGCCCGAGCGGCTTCACCGGATGATCTCGAAAGAGAGTCAGAAACGAGGATAAGACTCCGGGTTGGCTTTAATGCTCGGAGCATGCTTGCCGCATCCAACAAGCAAAAGTTGCCCGGCTCCCAGCATTCATAGCCCGTGATCGCGGAAACTTGGCTTTGTGTTGCTATGTCTTGAGCAATAAAAAATGGGCCGTCTGGTTTATCGCTTCCCCAACAACATGGGGCGTGCTGGAGAGTCATGATCTAACCTGCCGTAGTGGAAAGGCGTTCCACTAAGGCCAAAAGATCCCTGCCTCGCCAGCATGTCATCCGTTCCCCCAGGCGTACGGGCTTAGGGAAGCGACCGGACTTCACACCGGCCCACCACGTTGCGGGGCTAACGTCTATGAGCGGCGGACCGCCTGTCTTGGTGCGGACGATGGATTTGATGCGATAAAGGCCGTTTGGGTCAATGCGTGAGGTTTGCATGATTCAATATCCTCCGAGGTTGAATTTCCTCGGAAGCTATTGGAGCGATTCAGGGAGAGGATCCCAGGAACTCACTTCTGGGGATTTTTTTTCAGCTCTTTTCTTGCCTTTGTTAAATGGTTTGCAAGCGTTTTGAATGAGGCTGAATATATTTCGCTTCCCGTTTTGGCCTCTCGAATGGTTAGCAGATCGTCTGCAACGCCAGCCATAACGGAAACCTCAATTATGCTTTTGTCTAATTGTATAAATTGGCATGGCTGCACTGAGAAAATAGTCCATAAATCTTTTGCCTGGGCTTCTGGATTATTTCTTAACATCTTAAATATAACACTATCTAAGCATAACGCGGTCCTCTTCAACCCTCCCTTGCGTCTGCCCGTTTGTCTGGCGATTTCTATTGATTCAAAGTGTGTTAATGCTGCTTGGGCTTGTTCCGATAGCAAGTCCTTAAAGACAGGGCGTAAAGCCTCAACGGCGTTATGGCCGGTCACTTCATGTATGATTTCTATTAGTGAGAATACTTCACTAAGCGCATCAATTAATGCAAGGCCTTCATTCCAGTGGCGACAAGCGTCCCGTTCGTGGTGACAGTCGCTTGTGTCTGAAAGGCTGAGTGGTGAAAATTCCGGAGATAAAGCAGCTTTAATACGTGTCACGTATGATTCGAGAAACTCTTGCGCTAACTCTCTACCCACAGGATTCTGGCAGTTTAAATAGCTCTCTAAAATGTCGAGCTGCTCCTGTAGGTCGTCGCTGTGATAGAAGATCATCGGGCCCCCCCCATTTCCTTCCCTTGGCTGAATACCGAAGGCTACGCAGCCAGGGGCGTGGCTCTTCAGAGATGCTCAAATCATAGTCCAAGTCTTAAGAAGAAAATCTACTCCCCGTCCCTCGCCTTGAACATCGGCAAGACCTTGCCCCCGTCCCTTAATGCGTCCAGGTGGTCCGCCCAAGCCTGCATCATCTTCCGCCGCTCCGGCAGGAACTCCGCAAAGTTATATGCCGCTCGCACGTTGTTTCTTTCCGCGTGGGCAAGTTGGCGCTCTATGGCATCCCGATTCCAGCCAAGCTCATTCAGGAGTGTTGAGGCCATAGAGCGGAAGCCGTGGCCCGTCATTTCTTCCTTGGTGTAGCCAAGGCGGCGCAGGGCAGCGGTAACGGTATTCTCGCTCATGGGGCGTTCTGAAGTGCGCTCTGACGGGAACACGTAGCGGCCCGAGCCAGTGAGGGGGCGCAGTTCTTCCAGCACAGCCAAGGCTTGCCGGGAGAGCGGGACAACGTGCTGAGTGCGCATCTTCATCTTCGCCGCCGGGATGCGCCATTCTGCGGCCTCCGCATTGATCTCGGACCATTCGGCGTGGCGCAGCTCACCAGGGCGGACAAACACCAGGGGAGCCAGCCGCAGGGCGCAGCGGGTAACGAGAGAGCCCGAGTAATCTTCTATGGTTCGCAAGAGGGCCGCGACGTCCTTAGGGTCGGTGACGCTGGCATGATGCTTTTCGTTGGTGGGGGAGAGCGCCCCGCGAAGGTCGCGTGTGGGGTCCGAATCGGCCAAGCCAGACGCCACTGCATAGCGAAACACCATGCCGATGTTGCCCACAAGGCGGTGGGCCGTCTCAATCGCCCCGCGCGCTTCAACGCGGCGGGCCACGGACAGAACTTCGAGAGGAAGGATTTCACGGATTGGACGATGCCCGAGCCAGGGGAAGGCATCTTGCGAAAGGCTTGTCAGAATGCGGGCAGCGTGGCCGGGCGTCCAAGAGGGGGTGAATTTCTCATGCCATTGGCGGGCCACAAGCTCAAAGGTTTCAGTCTCGGCTTGCTGTTCGGCTTTGGAGGCCTTGCGCACATTTGACGGGTCTGTGCCTTCCGCCAATAGCCGCCGTGCTTCGTCTCGCCGGTCCCGCGCTTGTGCAAGCGAAGTCTCAGGGTAAACGCCAAGGGACAGCCGACGTTCCTTGCCCCCAAAACGATACTTGAGCCGCCACCATTTGCCACCTGCGGGGGCAACTTCAAGATACAACCCGCCGCCGTCGAATAACCGTATGGGTTTTGAGGCGGGTTTAGCGTTTTTTATCTCGGTGTTAGTTAGCGGCATGGGGGCAACTCCAAGCTTGTTTGGGGATAACTTTCACTGTTGCCCCCATTGTTGCCCCCAGTTGCCCCCGGATGTCAATATTCCTTATCGGACGGTATTAGGCCATATGGAAACAAAAAACCCCGCTTTCGCGGGGTCTTGTGGACTTTAAAATTCTTGTCTGGATGATCTTTTGGTGGAGGCGGAGGGAATTGAACCCTCGTCCGAGAACGCTTTGCGCGCGGCGTCTACAGGTTTAGAGCAAGTACAATTCTCGTCGCATCATTCGCCCTTGCTCAGGCATAATGCGACATGTCCGCCTTGTGCCGCGTGCATACGGCGGACGCCATTTGCACGCCGTCCCGATGGGTTTTGTCGATCCCTAAAACGTATCGGACGTCAGTTAGAGGAATCGTGACTGGTTATTAAGCAGCCAGAGCGTAATCGTAGTCGTTGGCACTTGAGTGCTTGCCGCTTTTTACGAGGCCAGCGGCGCCTCGACCTGCTGCCACGGCATCGACAGTCCCCGTCGAAACCGGTGCGCCCCCTTTCAAAGATCGCTTGAGACTCCACAGAGTATAAGTCTGAAAAACCCCGTGGCAAGGGCCGGACAGGCCCAAGCTGTTCAGAATGCCTGGGCAGAGGTTTTCTGTCAAGGAATATGGCCTAGTGCAGCGCAAAGGAGGATTTGCCCCCCACGCGGTTGCGGCCAGATTCCTTGGCGCGGTACAGCGCTTCATCCGCCCGTTGGATGAGGCTCAGGACATCGTCCCCCTCCTGCCAGGCCGTGACGCCGAAGCTGGAGGTCACCTGGCCCACCTGCCTGAAGTCGTTGCGCTCCAACTCGGAGCGATAGCGTTCCGCCAACGTTGAAACGACGGTCAGATTGGTCTCCGGGCAGATGATGAGGAACTCCTCGCCTCCCCAGCGGCCCACGATGTCGGTTTCGCGGGCGTTTTTCGTCAGCAGGGTGGAAAGCTCGATGAGCACGGAATCGCCAACCTGATGCCCGTACGTGTCGTTGACGGTTTTGAAGTGGTCCACATCCAGAATGATGACGGCGAATATCTTACCGTAGCGCCGCGCGCGCAGAATTTCGGATTGCAGGGTTGTCTCAAGCTTGCGGCGATTGGCCAAGCCGGTGAGCTTATCCGTGACGGAGAGCACCTCCAGCGTCTGGTTCTTGTCGTCCAGCTCCTTGACAAGATCCTCAAGCCGGTCCCGTGCTTCGGTGAGTTCCTGAGTGCGCTGCTGGACCATCTCCTCCAGGTTGCCCACAAGCTGCTGCATGCGTCCGGACATGTCGTTGAAGCTGGCGGCCAGCACGCCCACCTCGTCGTTGGAGTCGCTTGTGACGCAGGCCCGGAGATTGCCGGCGCGCATTTCCTCGGCGCTGCGCGTCAGGGCGACGATTTTGCGGGTGATGCTGGCATGAATGATCGCGGCGATGAGCAGCACGAAGACGATGCCGGTGACGGCGGTGCCGACGATGATGAGCATGGACAGGCGGCTGGCGGTGGAAATTCGGTGCCGTGCGCGGTCGACCTCTGCCGTGGCCAGGGTCTTGAGGTTGGCGGAAATGGGATCGACAGCCTTGGCTTGCAGGGTGAAGTCGTTGAGCTTGCTGCGGATCGCAACGTCGACGTCCGGTATCTTGTGCGCAATCTCGACATATTCCCGGAGCAGGCGCTCTGCGTCCTTCCAGTCCTGCCCGGTTCCGCCGGTTCTGGCGTGCAGCGCTTCGCGCAGCTCAAAGCAGGCGTTCAAGGCGGACTGCATGTCCGGGCGCTGGCGCGTGACCATGTACTTGCGCTGATAGGCCACGAGCTGCCGGAAAGGCATCAGGGTCGCGGCCGAGCCGTTTGCGGCGCTCTCTAGCTGGGCCTCGATGTCTGAAAGCTGGCTTTCGAGCCCGGTGCCGGGCGCGGCAAGAACGGTGACGAGATCCACAAGCTCGCGGAAGATGTCTGCGAATCTGCGCGCGGTGGAAAGGTACAGGGTCAGGTCGTTGTTGCGTTCCCGCAGGGCGTCGCTCACTTGCGAACCTTCGATGAGCCGCTTGAGCTCCTCGCTGGTGGCCACCACGTGGGCGATGATCTCCGTGGAGGGCTTGAAGTAGAGTTCCTGCGCGGACAGAAAGCCGATGTTCGGATATTGCAGGAAGAAGTCCCGGTGCAGGCGCCGGGCCTTTTCCAGGTCGCCGTCCATTTCAAAAACGCGCTGGCGTATCTCCACGCTGGAAAGAATGACCGTCTCGGCCTTGCGCACGTCGTACAGCGCCACAAGGCTCACGACCGCCTCCACCAGAATCATCCCCAGCAGGAGGAAGAAGACGAGGGCAAACTTGGCGGTGATGCCCAGGTTCTGCCAAGTGAGCACGAGGCGGCGCAGAAGCTTCATGGCGTTGGTTCGTAGGTAAACAGGACGTTCGCCTTCAGCCCCTCAACGCCATCCGCGGGATTCTTGAGGCGCAGCACGTTGAAACGCGGCGGCGCGCAGTCGCCGAATTCGTCGCAGGTCATCTTGGCGCCGACGCCCTTGTGGTCGCGCGTGGAGTAGAGCGCGTCGCGCAAGGCCTGGCGGCCGATGCGCACAGTTCCTGCCGCATCCTTCTTTGCGGCGTTCTCTATGGCCCTGAAGAGGATCTCCGCGGCGTCGTATGCGCTGACATAATAGAAGGTTGAGGGAGCGGCCTTGTAGCGTTCCTGATAGTCCCGCAGCAAGGCGTCCATTTCCAGCGACTTGCGGGGCGGGGTGGGGCCGACGAAATACATGCCCACGGCCGCGCTTTTGACCGAATCGATGAAGCTCTGTTCGATGAGCGAACCGTCGCTCATGAGCACGGTGCGCTTGAGGGCCGGATCTTTTCTGGCCTGCAGCAGCAGGTAGTTGCCTTCCGGCTGGAACAGCGGAAAGAAGATCAGCTCGGCCTTGGCGTTGGTTACGGCGGTGAGCACCGGGCCCATGTTCGTGTCCGCCTTGTTCACCGTGGCGGCAAGAACGATTTCTCCGCCGAGCTCCTTGAATTTTGCGGCAAACCCGTCGGTCAGTCCACGGGTGTACAGATCGCCGTCGTTGATTGTGGCGGCTTTGCGGATGCCCAACTTCTCGTACGCGAAAGTGGCCGCGGCCGGACCGGAGGATTCCTCGTTGGGGGCGGTGCGGAAAAAGCCGGGCTGCCATTTGGGCGCCTTGTGGCCCCCCATGCTGGTGAGAAACGAAGCGGAATTGTTGCCGGAGATCATGGAAAGCCCGGCCTTGGACATGACTTCCGAGGCCGTGGCCGCGTCGCCGGAGCAGGTGGTGCCGAAGATGGCCACGACTGACGGGTCGGCCACAATTTTGAGTGCCGCGTTGGCGCCGCCCTCGGGCTGGCAGCCGGTGTCTTCCACTTGCAGCGAGACCTCGCGTCCCAGCAATTTGCCGTGCCTGCGCGCCAGGGCGAGCTCAAACCCGCGCATCTGCTCCTGGCCCAGGGGGGCCACTTTGCCGCTCAACGATTGGATGACGCCTATTTTGAGCGGCGCCCCGGGGGCGATCTCCACGCAGGTGATCGGGTCGACACAGGGCTTGCGGTCGGCATCGCTGGAGCAGGCCGCAAGCAAAGCAATGGTTATGAAGAGAAAAAGCCTGGCGTGGCTGCGGATCGCGAGCATAATTTCCTGAGCGCATGGTGGCTATCGTTCTGCCATGCCTGCTCCTTACCTCTGGGGGGAGGGGAAGCGGCCCGGCCGTTGGCTTCAGTGTTGTCCTGGAGCAGAGCATTCCACTCGCTGCAGAGTGGGTATCCATGCGTAATCAAATTCTCGCTTTAATACCACACAATTTCTACACCCGCATGCGTTGGCGGTTCGAAGACACAAAAAAACCCCTGCCTAAACAGGGGTTTAATTTTTTGGTAGCGAGGGAGGGAATTGAACCCCCGACACTGCGGATATGAGCCGCATGCTCTGACCGACTGAGCTACCTCGCCTTGATTCCCTCAACGGGAAGCGCCTTATAGCTATTCTCCAGAAGCTTGGCAAGCCCTGGAAGGGGCATGCGGTCATTTTCTTGCGGAAAATATACGCGGGAAAGGGGAGCGGCTCCGCGTTGCCAGGATATGCTCTGTGGTGTAGAATTTGCTAAGCAAACGCGAGGACCTTGAAAAGGAGCGGAACATGAGCACAGTTGTCCCCCAGAGTGAATTGACGCGCAGAGCCATGGACTGGATCGGCGAGCAGTGCGCCTGCCAGCCCTGCGCGGACGACCCGCTTCGCCATATTGACGCCGCGGCCGAGCGCTTCAATTTGAGCCCCTTGGAAGTTGAGTTCCTGAAACGCTTCTACACCGTCGGCGACAAAGGCGAGAAGTAGCCTTGAAGATCGTTCACCGTCAAATTCTCAAGGAACACATTGGGTTGTTCCTTCTCATCGGCTCCTGCCTGCTGGGTCTCATCCTGGTTGGGCGCATGCTGCAATTGCGCGAGATGCTGCTCTCCCAGAACCTTGGCGTCTTTGATGTGCTGCGCCTGTTCGTCTATTTGAGCCCGTTCTTCATGCTGCTTTTGACGCCCATCGCCTGCATGCTCAGCGTGTTCCTCACCTTTCTGCGCATGGCCGCGGACAGGGAGCTGACGGCGCTCAAGGCCAGCGGGGTGAGCCTGTACCAGCTTTTGCCCGCGCCGATCATCTTTTGCACCATGTGCACGCTTTTCAGTCTCTATATTTCCCTTGTGGGCGTTTCCTGGGGCATGGAGCAATTCAAAATTTCCCTGGTGGAATTCGCCCGGACCAAGACCAAGCTGTCTTTGCAGGCCGGCGTGTTCAATCAGGAATTCCCCGGGCTCACCATCTATGCCCAGCAGGTCGATCTGGATTCCGGCGACATCCGCTTTGTCTTTGTGCAGGACAAGACCAGCAAGAACTTCACCACAACCGTGGTCGCGCCGGAAGGCACAGTGACCACGGATCCGGAGAAGGAGCAGATCAAGGTCGTGTTCCGCAACGGCAGGATCTTCCGCCGCGTGGATGAGAACCTCGAGGTGCTGCATTTCGGCAACTACGCCGTGCGCTTGCCCCTTGGAAACATGCTGACGAGCATGGGCTATGGACGCATGTCCTTGAAGGAGATGTCCTTCAAGCGGCTGCGCGAGGTGGACGGCGACGAGGCCATCCAGAAGCAGCTCTTGGCGGATAACCGCATTGACTCGAACAAGCTGCGCGCGGTGAAGGCGGAGATTCAGAAGCGCCTGGCCTTGCCGTTGGCGTGTCTTGTGCTGGGGCTGTTCTCCGTGCCCATCGCCTGCGTTTTCCGCGCGCTGAAGCAGCAGCACGGCCTGGTCATGGCCCTTGGCGTCTTTCTCGTCTATTATTCCCTGCTCAGTTTTGCGGAAAGTCTCGGCGAGTCGCAGCCGGAGATTGCGGCCATCGGTGTCTGGGTGCCCAATATCCTCTTCAGCGGCGTGGGCATTTTGTTCCTGCGCCAGGCCGTGCGCGAGCGCGTTCCGTCCGGGGTCCTTTGGGCCTTGCAGCGCCTGCAGCAGAAGGGGGCGGCATGAGCTGGTCCATGCCCCGGCTCGGGGCGCTCAGCGGCTACCTCGTCCGCCAGAACCTGTTCCTCATGGTGACCTGCCTTGGTGCGGGCACCTTCATTTATCTCTTGGCCGACCTGGCCGACCGTCTGGAGCACTTTCTGGACGCCGGGCTCTCCTGGCGCCAGATCATCACCTATTTCATGGTCAAGATGCCGCTCATCTTCTCGCAGATTCTGCCCGCCGTGTTCTTGCTGGCGGTGGTGCTGCAGATTGGGCTTTTGGTGCGCAACCGCGAGATGATGGCCCTGCGCGCCGGAGGCGTCTCCATTGCCTGGTTCATCCGCTTCTTCATCGTCTATGCGATCATCTGGAGCTTTGGGCAGCTGCTCTTCTCGCAGTTTGTCGCCTCTTATGGCGAACAGGAAGCCACGCGCATTTGGCGCGAGGAAGTGCGCAAGCGCCAGCTCGACAAGCGCACGGTGAAGAATCTGTGGTTCCGCGAGGGGCCGTACATCGTCCACGCGGGCGAGGCCCAGCCCACGTCGAGCCGCGTCAACGACGTGACGGTGTATGAGTTTGACCGCGACACCATGCGCCTGACGCGCATCATGACAGCCAAGAAAGGCCTTGTGGACGAGCACGGCTGGGGGCTTCTCGACGTGTGGGAGATAGAGACCGCGGACTTCACGGCCACGCGGCTTTTAACGAACTTCATCCCCCTGCGGCAGAACATGCGCAGCTTCCTGAACTCCGACGTGGCGGACCGCTCCGACCTGCCCCTGTGGCACCTGGGCCAGGTCATTGAGGAACTCAAGGAGTCCGGCTCGAACGTGGAGCGCCTGCGCACGGCTTGGCACGGCAAGTGGTCGTATGCCTTCTCCATCATCACCATGGCCTTGCTGGCCCTGGCGCTGTGCTCGTTTTTCGAGAACCTCTACATCAATCTCGTCTTGAGCCTGGTCGTCATCTTCAGCTACTACGGGCTTTACGTCCTTGGCATCACCACCGGACAGAAGGGCTTGCTGCCGCCCATCGCCGGGGCCTGGCTGGCCAACGGAGCCTTTGGCTCGCTGGCCATGCTGCGGCTGGCTTGGCTTTGCGCGCCGCGCTTCACGGCTCGCGTGCACCGCTGGCGCGACGGCGTGGCCCGCCGCTTCAGTCCTGAGGGCTAGCGGGCTGCGCGGCGGCGACACTGGCCCGGGCGTCCAGCGCGGCCCAAAGGGCGTCGTGTCCCTGCTTGGTCACGCTGGAGAAGCAGATGGGCGTGGCGGCGCCGCCCAAAAGATCGCGCCATTCGCGCTGCCGCGCCGCGGCCTCGCGCTGGTTCACCTTGTCGCACTTGGTGAGCACGGGCAGAATGGGAATGCCCGCATGGCGCAGCCAGCCCACAAGCTCAAGGTCGCTCTGCTGCGGCGTGACGCGGACATCAAGCAGCACGGCCACGCCCTTGAGCCCGGGGTTGTCGGTCAGAAACGTTTCGATGAGCTTGCCCCATTTGGCCCGCTCGGCCTGGGAGCGGCGCGCATAGCCGTAGCCCGGCAGGTCCACCAGGGTGTAGTCGCCCGGGGCGATGCGGAAGAAGTTCACGCTTTGGGTCTTGCCCGGCGTGGAGCTGACCTTGGCCAGGCCCTTGCGGCCCGCCAGGCAGTTGATGAGCGAGCTTTTGCCCACGTTGGAGCGTCCGGCCAGCGCAACTTGCGGCTCGTCAGACGGGGTGAGCTGTGATATCTCGTACGCTGTTTTGACTAAGTCGAAGGTTCGATTCATACTGCTCCAGAGAGGCTTCTCGCGCACGGCGTGTGCGCTTGCGTCTTAGATGTTGGCTTTTGGCCTCCGCGTCAAGCACGGTCCGCGACCTCAAACCCGCCAGAGGGCAGCCATGAGCACCCGCAAATACCTTATCTTGAATGGCCCGAACCTGGGGCACATCGGCACCCGACAGCCGGAAATCTACGGCTCGCAAGGCCTGGACGCCCTGCCGGGGATGCTCAAAGGCTTTCTGGGCGACAAGGCCGCTGAAGTGGAGCTTGTGTTCCACCAGTCCAATTTCGAGGGCAATCTCATCGACCGGCTGGAGATGGCCCGGCGCGAGGGGCTCGACGGCGTGGCCTTCAACGCCGGCGCCCTCACCCACACGAGCCTTGCCCTGGCCGATTGCCTGGCCTGGATCGGCGTGCCCTGCGTCGAGGTGCACATTTCGAACATCTTCGCCCGCACCGACGAACCCCTGCGTCAGAAAAGTCTGATGGGGAAAAGCTGCATCGGATGTGTTGCCGGTTTCGGCATTCTCGGGTATGCGTTGGCGGTCCTGGCGCTGGAGCGCCGCTCGGCCGAGGGGCAGGATAAAAATTAGTCAGGCGCGACAGCATGTTGCTGCCATAAATGACCCGGAGGTTGAATGTATTCCACGTCTGATTTCCGTCGCGGTCTCAAGATCGAGATGGACGGCAAGCCTTATGAAATCGTCGAATTCCAGCATGTGAAGCCCGGCAAGGGCGGCGCCTTCGTGCGCACCAAGCTGAAGCACATCCTCACCGGCCGCGTTGTGGACGAGACCTTCCGCTCCGGCGAGAAGGTCGGCAAGCCCGACATCGCCATGCAGGAAATGCAGTTCCTCTACCGCGAGGGCTCCGATTTCGTTTTCATGGACCTCGAGAGCTACGAGCAGAAGAACATCCCGGCCGCCCAGGTGGGCGACAAGGGCGGCTACGTGAAGGAAGGCGAGACCGTGAAGGTGCTGCTGTACAACGGCGAGCTCTTCGACATGGACCTCACCGCCTCCGTGGTCTTGGCCGTTGTGGAGACCGAGCCCGGCGTCCAGGGCGACCGTGTCACCGGCGCCAGCAAACCGGCCAAGCTCGAGACCGGCATCATGGTCAACGTGCCGCTGTTCATCGCCCAGGGCGAGCGCATCAAGGTCGACACCCGCACCGGCGAGTATCTGAGCCGCGAGTAATCCGGTTCCCGCCAGGATATGTCCGATGCCCATAAGCCCGCCCCGAAGAAACGGGGCGGGCACATTGCCAAAGCCAAGGCGAAAGCGGAGGGTAGATCCACGGACACAGTAAAATTCCGCATGGAGATTCGAGGACTTGCCTACCTGTTTGTGGCGGTCTTCCTCTTCCTGTGCGTTTTTTCCTTTGATCCGCTGGACCCCACGTTCAACCAGGCGGTCAGCGCGGCCCGCAAGACGAGCAATCTCGCCGGGGCCGTTGGCTCGTACACGGCCGGCTTCCTGGTGGAGATTTTCGGCATCGGCGCATTGGCCTGGCCCATTTTCCTGGCCCAGATCGGCCTGGCGCAGTTCATCGAACGTTTCCGCCAGGGCTGGTTCCGCTGGTTCGGCGTGGCCGTGCTTGTCCTGTGCGTCATGGCCTGGGCCGCCAAGCCCTGGGCCGTGCCCGCGCATGGCCTGGCCCCGACCCTGGCCGGCGGCGGCGCCATAGGCAAGCTGGCCGTCACCACCACCTGCACCTTGCTGAACCCTTGGGGCTCCGCACTTTTCTGGCTGTTCTGGACCGCCGTGTCCATGCAGATAGGCCTGCAGGTGAGCTGGGGAGCTGTGTTCAAGCGCCTCAAGTCCTTTGCCTACGATCAATGGTGCAAGTACCGCGAGCGCAACCTGCGCCACCGCACGGTCGAGGCGGGCAAGCCCGCCCAGGCCAACGCGGCCGGCAAACCGGCCATGCGTCTTTTGGAGCGCCTGGGCGAGCGCATGAGCAAACGCGCCGCGCAGGACGATTCCGATGAGCACGAGGGCGGCGCTCAGGGCAAGCCGTCACGCGCCGTTGTTCCGGTTGCCGCTCCCGCCGGAGCGGACATGGTGCTCAAGCCGTTTGAAGCCCCTGCGCCGGTCAAGAAGGCGGCCTCGGCCGTGTCTTCGTCCAGCGCCGATCTGCCGAGCCCGGAACTGCTGCACGAGGCCCCGCCCCAGCAGGCCGTCAGCGATCCCAAGACGCTGCAGGCTAAGGCCCGTCAGCTCACCGCCTGTCTCGCGGACTTCAACATCCAGGGCGAGATCCAGCAGGTGCTGCCCGGCCCCGTGGTCACCATGTTCGAGTTCAAGCCCGCGCCGGGCGTCAAGATCAGCACCATCGCCGCGCGCAACGACGACATCGCCCTTTCCCTCAAGGCCCTTGCGGTCCGCATCGAGGCGCCCATCCCCGGCAAGGACTCCATCGGCGTGGAGATTCCCAACGAGAAGCGGCAGACCGTGAGCCTGCGCGAAATCATCGAGCATCCGGTGTTCAGCATGGCCAAGTCCTCGCTGACCCTGGCCCTGGGCAAGGATATCCAGGGCGCGCCGCAGGTGGCCGATCTGGCCGCCATGCCGCACATATTGGTGGCGGGCGCTACGGGCGCGGGCAAAAGCGTGTGCCTCAACGGCTTTCTCGTGTCCATTCTCTTCAAGGCCTCGCCGGACAAGGTCAAGCTGCTGCTCATCGACCCCAAGCGCATTGAGCTGGCCATCTATTCCGACCTGCCGCACCTGGTGCACCCGGTGGTGACGGACATGAACCTGGCCAAGAGCGCGCTGGAGTGGGCCATGTGCGAAATGGATTCGCGCTACGAGACCCTGGCCCGCCTTGGCGTGCGCAACATCGAGGGCTTCAACCAGAAGCTCAAGGAAATGGGCGACAAGCGCCCCGACGACCTGGCCGATCTTTCGCCCATGCCGTATCTCGTCATCGTCATCGACGAACTGGCCGACCTGATGATGACCGCGGCCAAGGACGTGGAGACCTGCATCGTCCGCTTGGCGCAGCTTGCCCGCGCGGCCGGCATCCACATGATCTTGGCCACCCAGCGGCCCAGCGTCGACGTGGTGACGGGCCTCATCAAGGCCAACTTCCCCACGCGCATTTCGTTCCAGGTCACCAGCCGCCACGACTCGCGCACCATTCTCGACACCGTCGGGGCGGAGCGTCTGCTCGGCAAGGGCGACATGCTTTACAAGTCCGGCGGATCCAAGCTGCGGCGCCTGCACGGGGCCTATGTGGACGAGGTGGAGATCGAGGCCGTGGTGGCCTATTGGAAGGCGCGCCAGCCCCAGCAGTTCGACTTGGACTTCTCCGAGTGGCGCAAGGAGGGCGAGGCCCCGGGCGGCGCTCCCGGCGGCGAGGGCGGCGGCAACGGCGTGGCCGACGACCCCATGTACTCCGAGGCCGTGGAGTTCGTCACCGGCCAGGGCAGGGCGTCCATCTCGCTCATTCAGCGCCGCTTCCGCATCGGGTTCAACCGCGCGGCCCGCTACATTGAGCAGATGGAGGCCGACGGCCTTCTCGGCGCCGCAGACGGCAGCAAGCCCCGCGTGGTCATGAAGGGCCGCGATTAGACGGCACTGCGCCCCGTGCGCGTTTCGTTCTCTTGATTCCGCTCTCTTGATTTCCACGCAAACAAAAAGCCCCCGCGAAAACGCGGGGGCTTTTTTCTGTGCCGGTGTGCGGGGCGGTCTACTTGGCTTTGGCTGTGGCGTCCACGTCGGGCTTGTTGACCTTCGCCGCTTCCGGGGCTTCATCGCCGGACCAGCCGCCGCCCAGGGCCTTGTAGAGGGTCAGCAAGCTCGTCTGGCGCGAAAGCCGCGCGGTGATGAGGTTCTGCTGGGCGGAGACATTGGAGCGTTGCGAGTCGAGTTTGCTCAGGTAGCTGTCCACGCCGTTCTCGTACCGCAGGGTCGAGAGCTCGTAGCTTTTGGCCGTGGCCTTGGCCATGGAGGTCTGCGCCTCAACCTGGGTCGTCAGTGACGCACCCTGGGCCAGGGCGTCGGAGACTTCCTTGAAGGCGGTCTGCACGGCCTTCTCGTACTGGGCCACGTAGATGTCGCGGTCGGCCTCGGCCGACTTGACCCCGGCGCTGATGGCTCCGGCGTGGAAGATGGGCAGGGTGATCTGCGGCACAAAGGTCCAGGCCTGCGAGCCCGACTTGAACAAGCCGTTGATGGCGTTGCTCGAGGTGCCGAAGTCTCCCGTGAGGCTGATGGTGGGGAAGTGCGCGGCCCGCGCCGCGCCGATGTTGGCGTTGGCGGCCTTCAGGTCGTGCTCGGCGGCCACGACGTCCGGCCTGCGGGTCAGCACCTCGGAGGGCAGCCCGGCGGGCACGGGAGCGAGCGGAGCGACCTCGGCCAAGGTCTTGGCGGGCAGCAGCTCCGGGCCAAGGGGCATGCCCACCAGCACGGAGAGGTTGTTCTCGTCGGCCGTGACCTGGGCCGTGTAGCTGGCGACGCTCACGCGGGCGGAGTCCACGGTGGTTTGCGCCTGGGAGAGCGTGAGTTCGTTGTCCACGCCGTTTTCAAAGCGCTGCCTCGTCAGCTCATAGGAGGCGAGCTCGGTGTCCAGAACCTCCTTGGCCAGGCTCAGGTGCTCGCGGTCCGCCGCCAGGGTGAGGTACGCCGAGGCGACCTCGGCCACCAGGGTCAGTTCCACGCTCTTGGCCGAGGCCTCGGTGGACAGATACTGCTCCAGGGCCTGGGCCTTCAGGCTCTGAATGCGGCCAAAGAGGTCCAGCTCAAAGGAGCTGAAGCCCAGGCCGACGCTGTAGGACCTGGAGGTGTACGCTTCTCCGCTCGACGAGAGCGAGGCCGGCGTACGGGCGCTGGTGGAGCCAGCCGTGCCGTTGATCTTGGGGAAGAGGTCCGCGCGCACGATGGCGTGCTGGGCCTGCGCCTTCTCGATCTTGAGCACGGCGACGCGCAGGTCGCGGTTGTTGGCCAGGGCCAGCTCCACAATGCGCTTCATGGCCGGGTCGGTGATGATCTGGCGCCAATCCTGGGCTTTTGCGCCCGGCTGGCTGGCCGCGGCCACGCCGCTGTTCCAGTCGCCCGGCATGGCGGGATTGGGCCGCACGTACTTAGGGGCCATGGTGCAGCCGCCCAAAAGAGCGGGAATCAACGCGGCCAGGCAGGCCGCCTTCAGGGCATTTCGCTTGTTGCGCATTACTTCACCTCGCCGGACGGGCCGGAAGCAGGACCAGAAGTTGAGCTGGAAGTTGAGCTGGAAGCCGGATCAGCAGCCTGGACCGCCGCGCTTTGATCCTGTGCGGCAGGCGCTGCCGAGGCCGCCACAGGGGCCTCCGCCGGCGAACCGGCAGAGCCGTTCTCCGCGCCGCCCTCCGATCCGCCGTCATCGCCATCGGCGTAGGCCAGGGCGCGCGGCTTTTTGCGTGCGGCAAAGCTGTACACGATGACGAAGAACACAGGAACGAAGTAGATGCCGAGCACCGTGGCCGTGACCATGCCGCCGATGACGCCGGTGCCGATGGCCCGCTGGCTGCCGGAGCCCGCGCCCGTGCTGATGGCCAGCGGCAGAACGCCCAGGATGAACGCCAGCGAGGTCATGAGGATGGGGCGCAGTCTGAGGCGTGTGGCCTCAAGTGTCGCCTCGACCAGTTCGTGCCCCTTTTCCACAAGGTCTTTGGCGAACTCCACGATAAGAATGGCGTTCTTTGCCGAGAGGCCGATGGTTGTGAGCAGGCCGACCTGGAAGTAGACGTCGTTTGAGAGCCCGCGGCCGAAGGTGGCCAGAACCGAGCCGAGAACGCCCAGCGGCACCACGAGCATGACCGCAGTGGGCACGGACCAGGACTCGTACAGCGCTGCCAGACACAGGAACACGACCAGGATGGAGATGCCGTAAAGGGCCGGCGCCTGGGAACCGCTCATGCGTTCCTGGTAGGACAGGCCCGTCCATTCGACGCCGATGCCCGCGGGCAGTTTGGTGGCGATGTCCTCGATGGCGCGCATGGCGTCGCCGGTGCTCATGCCCGGTGCGGCGTTGCCCAAGACCTCGACGGCGGACATGCCGTTGTAGCGCTCCAGGCGCGGCGAGCCGTAGGTCCAGCGGCCGGACGAGAAGGCCTGGAAGGGAACCATGCTGCCCTGGGCGTTGCGCACGTACCAGCGGTTGATGTCTTCGGGCATCATGCGGTAGGGCGCATCGCCCTGCACATAGACTTTCTTCACGCGGCCGCGGTCGAGGAAGTCGTTGACGTAGCTGCCGCCCAGAACCGTGGTCAGGGTGTCGTTGATGTCGCCCATGGCCAGGCCGTAGGCGCCTGCGCGGGCCTGGTCGATGTCGATCTGGTACTGCGGTGTGTCCTCCATGCCGTTGGGGCGCACGCCCACAAGGGCCGGGTTCTTGGCGGACATGCCCAGGAGCTGGTTGCGCGCCTGCATGAGGGCGTCGTGGCCGAGGCCTGCGCGGTCCTGCAGGTACAGGTCGAAGCCCGAAGCGTTGCCGAGCTCCATGACCGCGGGCGGCGTGAAGGCGTAGACGTTGGCGTTCTTGATGCCCATGAAGGCGCCCATGGCCCGCTGCGCTATGGCCTTGGCGCTGGCGAGGGGGCCTTTGCGCTCGTCCCAGGGCTTGAGCTGCACAAAGGCCAGGCCCGCGTTCTGGCCGCGCCCGGCGAAGCTGAAGCCGGCAACGGTGAAGAGCGAGCTGACGTACTGCTTCTCGGTCCCCAGGAAGTGATGCTCGACCTGCTCCAGCACCTGGAGGGTGCGCTCTTGCGGAGCGCCGGCCGGCAACTGCACAAGGCCGAAGATGATGCCCTGGTCTTCGTCCGGCAAAAACGAGGACGGCAGCCGGAGGAACAGCACGACAAGGGCCGCCAGGATGAGCGCGTAGACCAACATGACGCGCTTGCTGCGCTTCAGAAGTCCGCGCACGCCGGACTGGTAGCGGCTGCTGCTCGCGTCGAATATGCGGTTGAAGCCGCCGAAGAACCCGTGCTGGCTCATGGTGTGGCCTTTGTGCACGGGCTTGAGGAACGTGGCGCACAGCGCCGGGGTGAGCACGATGGCGACCACCACGGACAACAGCATGGCCGAGACGATGGTCAGCGAGAACTGCCGGTAGATGACGCCGGACGAGCCGCTGATGAAGGCCATGGGGATGAACACGGCGGAGAGGACCAGGGCGATGCCCACCAGGGCGCTTGTAATCTGCCCCATGGACTTCTTGGTGGCCTCTTTTGGCGAGAGGCCCTCCTCGGTCATGATGCGCTCCACGTTTTCGACCACGACGATGGCGTCGTCGACGAGTAGACCGATGGCCAGCACGATGCCGAACATGGTCAGCGTGTTGATGGAGAAGCCGAAGGCCGCCAAAGCGCCGAAGGTGCCCAAGAGAACAACCGGCACGGCGATGGTGGGGATGATGGTGGCGCGGAAGTTTTGCAAAAACAGATACATGACAAGGAAGACCAGGAGGATTGCTTCCGCCAGGGTCTTGAGGACTTCCTCGATGCTCACGCGCACAAAGGGCGTGGTGTCGTAGGGGAACACGCTGTGCATGCCCTGGGGGAAGGTGGCGGACAGCGAGTTCATGGCGCTGCGCACTCCCTTTACCGTCTCAAGGGCGTTGGCTCCCGTGGCCAGCTTGATGGCGATGCCGGTGGAGGGCTTGCCGTTGAAGCGCGAGGAGGTGTCGTAGGATTCGCTGCCAAGCTCAACGCGCGCCACATCGGAGAGGCGCACCGTGGAACCGTCCTGGTTGACGCGCAGGACGATCTTCTCGAACTGGCTCACGGTCTCCAGGCGGCTTTGCGAGAGGATGGTGAAGCTCATCTGCTGGCCGGGAACGGCGGGGGTGCCGCCGATTTGACCGGCGGAGATCTGCGCGTTCTGGGCCGTGATGGCGGTCTTCACGTCCGCGGGCGTCATTTTGTAATTGTTCAGTTTGTCCGGGTCGAGCCACACGCGCATGGAATACTGCGCGCCAAAGACCATGGCTTCGCCGACGCCGTTCACGCGGCTGATGGGGTCGAGCAGATAGGCCGAGGCGTAGTCGCTCAGGTCGCGGCCGCTCATGTTCGGGTCATCGGACACCAGCGCCACGATCATGAGGAAGCTCGAAGCGCTCTTGTTCACGGTGATGCCTTGGCGCTGCACTTCCTCGGGCAGAAGGGGCGTTGCCAGGGCGAGCTTGTTCTGCACCTGCACCTGGGCGATGTCCGGGTCGGTGTTGGAGTCGAAGGTGAGGGTGATGGCGACCTGGCCCGAGGAGTCGCTTGTGGACGACATGTAGCGCAGGTTGTCGATGCCCTTCATCTTCTGTTCAATGACCTGGGTGACGCTGTCTTCCACGGTTTTGGAAGACGCGCCGGGATACGCGGCGCTGATGGTGACGGCCGTCGGCGCGATTTTAGGGTATTGCGAAATGGGCAGGCTGACGATGGACAGCACGCCCGCGAGCATGATGATGATGGCGATGACCCAGGCGAAGACCGGGCGATCGATGAAGAACTTGGCCATAATGCGTGCTCCCGATCCTTACTGTTGCGCGGGCGTGTGGGCGGCGGGCTGTTCGGGCTTATGGCCGGGCGCGTCGTTCAAGGTGGACGTGGGCCAGGGTTCGTTCTTGGGCGGCGAGTAGGCGGACTGCTCGCGCTTTTTGGACGAATCCTTGGCGGCCCCGGCCTTTTCGGCCGGAGTCTTGTCCGCGGCGCCGCTGTCCGCATGGGGCTTGGCTTCCGCCTTGGCCTGAGCTTCAGGCTTGGGCTGCGCCTTGGCTTCGGGCTTGGCCGGTTGCGCCACAGGCGCCTGGGCCTTTTCAACCTTGGCCGGAGCGGCCGGAGTTTGCGGGGCTGCGGGCTGCTGGGCGGCAGGAGCGGCCTGCGGCGCCGGTGCGGTGGCGTTGGCTTGACCGGCCTGGGGCTGCGCCGCGGGCGCTGCGCCGGCTTCGACGGCCTTGGCCTTGCCGCCGGGCTTCACCTTCTGCAAACCTTCGACAATGACCTTGTCGCCTGCGGCCAGACCGCTGGCCACGAGCCATTTGTCGCCCACCACGCGGTCCACGACGATGGTGCGCATTTCAACCACGCCATCGCCCTTGACCACCAGAACCTGGGCATTGCCCTTGCTGTCGCGGCTGACGGCCGCCTGGGGAACCAGAATGGCCTGCTCGTCGATGCCTTCTTCAAGCACGGCGCGCACATAAAGCCCGGGCAGAAGATCGTGCCCCGGGTTGGGGAACAGCGCGCGCAGGGTGATGACGCCGGTGTTCTGGTCGACGGTGATGTCCGAGAACTGTAGCACGCCCTCGTTGGCGTAGGCTGTGCCGTCTTCGAAGAGCAGCTTCACCTTGGCGCCGCCGTTGCCGGCCTTCTTGAGCTTGCCGCTGGCGAGGTCGCGCTTCAGGCGCATGAGTTCGGCGCTCGACTGGGTCACGTCGACGTAGATGGGGTCGATCTGCTGCACGGTGGCCAAGGCCGTGGCCTGGCTGGCCGTGACAAGCGCGCCGGGGGTGACGCTGGACTTGCCGATGCGGCCCGCGATGGGCGAAGTGACGCGGGTGTAGCCGAGGTTGATGCGCGCGGTGTCGAGCGCGGCCTTGGCCGCGACGACCTCCGCCTGGGCCTGCTGGTGCGCGGCCTGGGCGTCGTCGTTGTCCTGCTTGCTCACGCCGTTGACCTTGACGAGGTTGGCGTAGCGCTCAGCCTTGAGCTTGGAGGGCTGCGCGTTGGCCTCTGCCTTGGCAAGGGTGGCCTTGGCGCTGTTGTATGCGGCCTGGTAGGTCGCCGGGTCGATCTGGTAAAGCAGTTCGCCCGCCTTGACGTCGGAGCCTTCCTTGAACAGGCGCTTCTGAATGATGCCGCCGACCTGGGGCCGCACGTCCGACATGAGATGCGCGGAGGTGCGGCCGGCCAAGACCGTCGTCAACGTCAATTTTTCGGGTGCGATGGTGACCACCGTGACTTCCGGTTCGCCGGGAGGCGGTCCGGCCTGCTTGTTTTGGCCGCAGGCGGGAAGGACCGCGAAAAGCGCGGCGAACAGAAACGGAAGAGTGAAACGAGTACGGATGCGCATGTGATTTCCTGATCTGCTGGATTGCGGTTTCATAACAAGTTGCCGGTGGGTCATGCCTTTTCGTTCAGTGCGCGCTGCGAGTTTAGGTTCGCAATGCCGCTGAGTGAAAATTCCAAAATAAAGTCCGTTATGTGCTCAATGTTACTCTCGCGGAGCGTCAGTTCCGGGGTCATGAGGTTGAGGGCCTCCTTGCCGATGTCGAACAGCACGCATTGGCCGATGATGCTGGAGGCGCAGCGGGAAATGGTGGTCTCGGTGTGCTCCGGCAAATACTGCCGGACGATGTCCTTCAAGAGCTCCAGCCCCGGGCGGCAGTGCTTTTCAAAGATCTCCGCAAAATATTTCGAAGGCTCCACATACTCCTGCTTGATCAGCTTCCCCAGACGCTCGTTTTCCAGGTTCCCGTCTCCGAGGGTCTGGAGCAGAAAGCTGCGGATGTATGTGCGCAGCCGATCCTTGGGATCGCTCTGCGGGGTCACGCCTTCGTCGTGCGGGTGCCGCTCGTGTTCGCGCTGCATGTAGTCCTGAAGCACCGAGATGTAGAGCCGCTCCTTGTTGCCGAAATGATAGTTGACCGCCGCGACATTGGCGCCGGCAAGGGCGCATATGTCGCGAATGGTGGCGTTCTCCAGTCCGTGCTCTGAAAAGACCTTGCGCGCCGCTTGCAACAAACGCGCCTTGGTTCCCAGTTCTTGTGGTGCCGCCATGTTTTCTCCTGCGAGTAAAAATGATATTTAGAACGAAAATTAAAACGCTATTTAAATTCGTATTTGATGGCTGTCAAGCTTTGTTTCCAAAATTAAGCAAAATTAAAAAAATGCTTGTATGCCAGCAAGATGCCGGAATGTGACCACTGCGGTTGTGCCCGCGTTAGCACTGGAAAGCAAAGGAGTTGCGCAGTTTTTTACGGCGATCTGCGCTTGGGTTTCGCCGGTAGTTACGGCGCGATATTTATTGATGGGCGGGAATGGGCGTCAGGAGGGAGGGCTGTCCTTCAGAATCGCGTGCACGCTTTTGCCTGTGCAAGCTTCGAGCAACGTCTCCATGCGCAACGCATGGTCGAGCCTGCGCCGAATGGCCAGGCAGGCTTCGGGATCATCGGCGAAGCGGTCAAGCTTTTCCTGAAAGCGCTGGCGCACCGGCACGCGCACTGGGCCGCGCACCAGCTTGTCGGCCAGGTAAACAATCTCCCGCTCGGAAAGGCTTGCGAGCCCGGCCGGATCAATGTCCCTGTGCGTGTGGACGATCTCCGCCAGCCGCGGGTAGCCGGCCTCGGCAAGAAGGCGCGCGCCTGTCGCCTCGTGCTGGGGCTGCCCCTTGGCGATATCGTGCAGGAGTGCAGCGGTCTCAATGAGTTCAAGGTTTAGCTGCGCCCCCTTGGCCACCAGCGCCCGCGCCAGCGCCAGCGCGGCATCGGCCACGCCGCGGCCATGGGCAAAGCCGCGTTCGCCCGCGTTGTGCAGGTCCAGCAAGGCCATGGCCTCCTCAATGGTCGGAATATCCAGGCGGGCGGCACGGCGTTCGGCTTCGGCAAAGGCCGCGTCGTCATCCACGTCGAAAAGCACCTGGGCATCGGCCACGGGCACGGTCTCCTGCGGCAATCGGGCCAGGGCGCCCACCAGGCCGCCGTCGCCTTGACATTGCAGAAGGGGCGCAACCGCCTGGGCGCGGATGAGCGGCGGGTGGCCCGGCTGGCCCCGGAAGGTCGGCGTCAAAACCTGGGCGGTGCTTTGGGCAAGGCGCGCAGCCAAGGCTTTGACAGTGGCCGGGCGGATGAGGGGAATGTCCACCGGCAGCACGAAAACGCCGTCGATGTCTGGCGGCAGCGCGGCAAGGCCGGCCTGGGCAGAGGTGAGCATGCCTTGCTCGTGGCGTGGATTGAACACGGGGACCATGCCGCACGCTGCCGCCTCGGCGCCGACTTCCTCCGCGCGCGTGCCCGTGACGGCGATGAGAACCTCGACACCGGCCTGTCGGAACAGCTCGGCCGCCCTCTTGACCAGCGTTTGGCCGCAGAGCCGCAGCAAAGGCTTGAAGCGCGGCAGGCGCGAGGACTTGCCAGCGGCGAGCACGACGGCGGCGAGGCGCATCACAAACTCCGCTGGCCTTGGCGCATGTTCGCCCGGCAGGCGATGAGCTCGGCCACGATGCTCACGGCGATCTCCTCCGGCGTCTCGGCTTCTATGTCGATGCCGATGGGGCAGCGCACCCGCGCGAAGTCGGCATCGATGAAGCCCTGCCCGCGCAGACGGTCGTAAACCGCATCGCGCTTGCGCCTGCTGCCGATCATGCCGATGTACCCGGCCTTGGTGCGCAGGGCCTGGGCCAGCACGGTCGCGTCGTGCACATGGCCGCGCGTTACAATGACCAGAAAGCTGAGAGGGCCGCAGGGCACCCCCGCCAGGGCGTCGGCAAAGCTCTCCAGCACCCGCGTGCGCGCAAAGGGAAAACGCGTAGCGTTGGCGAAGTCCGCGCGATCGTCCAGCACCAGGACCTGGAACCCCGCGATGGCCGCCACCTGCGCCGTGGCCAGGGAAACGTGCCCCGCCCCGAGGATGGTCAGCGGGCTTGCCGCGGTCCACGGCTCCAGCACATGGTCCGCGCCGGAGAAAGACAGCACCACCGGCGCGCTGATCGCGCCGCCCTGTTCGCGCGCCGCGGCCTCAAGCCCAGGCGCAAGCGCCGCGCCGAGAAGACGCCCGCCGGGCAGAAGCAGACTGGCCTGGGATTCGTCCGCCTTTAGCGGGGTGAGCAGAAGCCCGCCTTCGCCATGCTCCAGGCTCGCGGCCAGCGCCTGGAAGAGCGGCAGGGCTTGCGGCTCCAGCCGCTCCATAAACACGCGCAGACGGCCGCCGCAGATCATGTCCGCCCCGGCCGCCAGCTCGCCCGTGAGGTCGAAGGACTCCACTGCTTTTGTGCCCTGGGAAAAAACCTCGCGCGCGCGGGCCATGACGCGGGCCTCCACCAAGCCGCCGCCCACAGTGCCCGCCACGATGCGCATGTCGGCTCCGTTTCCGCCGTCGGCCAGCAGCATGCGGCTGCCCGCGGAACGCGGCGTGCTGCCCTCGTGGGTCAAGATCGTGGCCCGCACGGCCTGCTGCCCCTTGGCCAGAAGTTCAATCAGCGGTTGCAGAATGTCATTCATTGCTGATTTGCCCATCCTCTGATTGTGTGCTCATGGTTGGCCTGTCCCTTGTTTGGCTGAACGATGCCGCGTCCGTCCGCGGCGAGCCTGCCCGGCACGGGGCCGAGGCGTCGCAGGGGGCTGCCACAGGGGCAAGGCCCCGGCAACAGCACCCCGGCATCACCGGTGCGATAGCGCAGCAACGGCAGGGCGCGTTCGCCCAAGGTCGTCAGCAGTATTTCCCCCTGGGCTCCGTCCGGCAAGGGCGTTCCCGTGGCGTAGTCCGCCACTTCAACATACAGCCCGGCCTCACGCAGGTGGTAGCCCGCGTGGGCGGAGCATTCCACGCCGCCGCCATAGCCGGTCTCGGTCATGCCCCAGTGGTCGAAGACCTCGCAGCCCCAGGCGGCTTCGATATCCGCGCGCAGTTGGGCCGGCAGAGGCTCCGCGCTGGCGAGCACGGTGCGTATGCGCCCGCGAAAGCCGCTGGCCGGGAGCGCCAGAATTTTTGCCAGTTGCCTGGGCGCGGCCACAAGGCAGGTTACGCCCCGCGCCTCGATCAGAAATGGGAGCGACTCCGGCGTCCATGCCTCGGGCGGCAGCACGGCGCGCGCGCCGATTGCGGGCAGGGCGCGGCACAGCAGATCGGCCACACCCCATTCGTGGCGGCCCGGCAGCAGCACCAGCACGGCGTCTCCCTGGCCGCACAGGGTGCTCATGCCCACGGCGAAAAACTCCAAGGTCCGTTCGAGGTCGGCGTCCGTGAAGTGCAGGCGCTTGGCCGGGCCGCTGGTGCCGGAGGTCGGCAGGCTGACCACCCGGGCGATGTCGCCCTGGCTGGTGGTGAGCAGCCCCGGCGCGGCGAGGTCGCCTGCCTCCATGCGCGGCAGGCGGGCCAAATCCGCGGGAGCGCGCAGAGTTTCGAAATCAAGCCCGGAGAGGCGCGCGGCATGGAAGGGGCTTGCCTTGCGCAGCCAGGTGAGGGTGCTCCGCAGCTTGGCCATTTGCCAGGTCTCGACGCCGGAGGCGGAAAGCCGCCCCAGCCCCAAGTGCGCCTGCAGCCAGGCATCGAGCGGACTGCGGACGATGCTCACACGCGCCCCCGGTACAGCGTCCGGCCGTCGCTCGCCGTCAGATTATACAGGCAGAAGGGAATGAGCCGTCCGTCCGGGGCCTGGGTGTGGATGCAGCAGCCGCGCACGCGTTCAAGGTCAAGGGTCCAAACGTCCTGAAAGGCCATGCACGAGATGCTGAGGCGTTTGTCGGCCCCGCGCGTGGCCAGGAAGCGCTCGAAGTCGTCGCGCGGGGGCTCGGCCGGCGTTGCCGGCGCTGCGGACCATTGCCCGGCCACGGAGGCCTTGGCCCGGCGCGCGCCTTCCTCCGCTGTGAGGGCCTGGGCTGGAGCCTGGGGAGAAGCAAAGACTGACGTGTCGCAGCAGCTTCCCCCGTCCAGAGGCACAAGCCGCCCGCCGCGCAGCGCAAAGCGCCCGCTGAAGGAGCAGCGCTCATGTTCGCAGCAGGGCGGATGAAAATCCTCGGCCCGGAGCATGCCGCCGGATTGCGCCACCAGGAGCGACAGCACCTCCGGCAGGGTCAGACGCTGGTCCTCGCGTCGTTGCTGGCGCATTGCCAGGAACATTGCTTCAGGCTCCGCGCAGGCAAGGGCGTCCGGGAAGCGCCCGAAGGACGAGGCCGGCTGAAAATGCACCCCGCGCACCACAGGCGCGCGCTCCAGAGCCAGGGCCAGAATCTCCCCAAGGGCATGCTCGTTGAGGCCGCGCACAAGGGTGGGCACCAGCACCACGCCAAGTCCCGCCTCGGCGCAGGCGTCCAGGGCGGCAAGCTTCTGCGCCAGCAGCGGGCGGCCGCGCAGCACCCGGCAGGCCTCGTCCGGGCCGTCGTATTGCAGGAACACGGACTGGAGTCCGGCCAGGGCGAGGCGCTGCGCATAGCCGGGCTCGTTGCCCAGGCGCAGCCCGTTGGTGTTGAGCTGCACCAGCCCGAAGCCCTGCGCCCGCGCCGCGCGGATGATCTCCGGCAGATCCTCGCGGCTGGTGGGCTCACCGCCGGAGAGCTGCACGTTGCAGGCTCCTGCCGCGCGCCGCAGGGCAACGAGCCGCGTTGCCAGGGCCGCCAGGGGGGCGTCGGGTTCGTCCGCCGCGCCGGCGGAGGCGTAGCACACGGGGCAGCGCAGGTCGCAACGTTGGGTCACCTCGACCACAGCCGTGCAGGTGTGCTGGCCGTGCTCCGGGCACAGGCCGCAGTCAAAGGGACAGCCGCGCTCGGCGGTGGTGGCGGTCATCGGTGGAACGGATGGCGTCTTGGCCCGGCGCCAGGATGCGAAATCGGGCTCGCCGCGCCAGATGACGGCTTCGGCCGGACCATGTTCCGGGCAGACCCGGCAAAGCCAGACCGCGTCGCCGCGCAATTCCCGCGTGGCGGGCAAACGGCGCAGGCACACCGGGCACAGGGCCTCCGTGGCGGAAAGGGTGTCGGTTTCAGACATCGCGGCCCACGCTCACATCCAGGCCGTTTTCCGCCAGAATGGACACGAGCATGGCCCAGGCCTCGGCCAGGAGGTTGCCGCAGCGGCTCATGTCCGGCTTGCCGGGCTGTCCGTCCGGGCCGTCGCCCAGGATGGCGGCGCAGGTGCTGCCGCCGTATTCGCGGGTGGCGCGCTCGATGAACCAGTCCGCGAAGGTGGAGAGCACCAGTGCGGCGCGTTCATGGGGCGTTTCGCCGTCCGCGCCGCGGCCCACGTACAGGGAGAGCACGCAGGCTCCGCCGGTCAGGATGCCGCAGCTGCCGCCGCTTTCGGCCGCGCCGTGGCACAGGCCGCCAAGGGCGCGCACAAGGGTCGCGTCCTCGCGTCCCTGGGCGCTGAGGGCAAGCAGGCCCAGGATTTGGCTGCAGCAGTAGCCGCGCGCGGCCAGGGGCAAAATGTCCATGAGCGAGGACAGGTCAGGGGAGGTGTCCGGCTGGGACATGCGCGTCTCCTTCAGTTGATGGTGGTGCGCGCCAGGCAGAGAAAATAGCCCGGCTTGCCGGCCTGGGAGCCGGAGCACGGGCAAAGCTCCGCAGGGGGCATGCCCGCGAAGATGAGCCGCCCGGCCAGTTCCGCCAAAAGTCGTGAATGGTCTTCAAACGCCTGCACGGCGAACCCGGCCCGGCACAGCAGCGCTTGCAGCGTGGCCAGGGGCAGCGCGCCGGAAACGCAGTCGCGCGGCGTGTCCTGCCTGTCTTTGCCGTTGCCCGCTCCGGCCGGTTCCCGCAGGTACAGGTCGCTCAGCACCAGCAGGCCTCCGGGCCGCAGCACGCGCGCGGCCTCGGCCAGCACGGCGCCTGCAAGGCCGGTGACGGAAAGCACGCACTCGCAAAACACCGCGTCAACGCTGCTGTCCGCAAGGGGCAGGGCCTCGGCCCGGCCCAGCAGGGGCACGACGCCGCAGGCGCAGGCCTGCGACAAAAGCACTTCAGAGGAATCGAGGGCCAGAACCCTATGCCCGCGCGCGGTCAGCAGCCGCGCCGTGGCGCCGCGTCCGCAGCCGATGTCGAGAACCAGGGCCATATGCGGCAAGCCGCTGAGGTCCAGCGCCCGTGCGGTGAGCGAAAGGCCGCCGGGACGCAGGGCCTCTCCCGCCACATGCTGAAAGAGCGCTCGGGCGAAGAGCGGTTTGTGCGTTTGCGGCATCACTTGTCCTCCAGAAGCTGCTCCACTTCGGCCATGCGTCCCAGGGCGAGATGCTCCGGCACCAAGGTCAGGCCACAGGACGGGCAGGTGAGCAGCGAAATGGTGAACACGCTGCCCAGGTAGCTCACCACCACCTGGTTGGCGGAAAGGGGCGCATCGCAGCCGGTGCAGCGCCACAAGCCGGATTCGGGCACATAGGTCTGGTCCACGCGGTTCGCCTTGGCGCTTGTCTCGGCCGGCGGCTGGTCCGCCCCGCCCGCGCCGGGCACGATCATGCGATGGCAATAGGCGCGGAGCAGGCGGTAGCCTGGACCATCCGGCGCAAACTCGGCCCAGAAGGTGACGCGCCGAGGCCGTGAGGAGGCCAGGATCCTGCCGCTTTCGTCATCGCGCAGGCAGCGGCCCGCGGAAAGCGCCTCGCCTATGGCCTGGCGCACGTCCGAGACGAGGATGCGGCGCTGGTCCAGCTGTTCGCGCACTTCTGGACTGATGAAGAGTTGCAGGGCTTGCGCGGGTGCGGGCGCTTCCTCGTGCCAGATGTTGCGCAGCAGCCGGATCTTGAGCGCCGCTCTGGCCTCCTGCCTGTCCGAGTAGCCTGGGCCGGGCTGCCCGGCCGGGTCGCAGTCCTGGCAGGGAAACACGAGGTCGAGCAGATGCAGGCAGCGCTTGCCCGACGCAAAGAGCCTGTCGCGGCACATGGCGCAGGCGGCGACATAGTCGCGCTTGCTCTCGCCGGCGCGCCGCGCGCTCACCCGCTTGGCCAGGTCCGGGTCCACCTGGGCCATGAGCCCGCCGAAGCCACAGCATTCGGTCATTTCGCCGGCGAACGGCAGCTCCTTGAAGGGCACGCCGAGTCTGTTCAAGATCGAACGCACCGCCGCGCGGAAGTCCGGGTCGTCGCGGGAGGTGCAGGGGTCGTGCACGGCCAAGGACGGGCGCGGCAAAAGCCCGATGCCGGGCAGCGGCAGCGCATCCAGCGTGCGCCACAGCGACACGGCTGTCAGGTCCGGCGTGGCCTCGCGCATTACCGGGTGCCGGAACACGTTCAGGCAGCTGGAGCAGGCGGCGATGACCTTGGGCTGGCCGAGGGCTTGCCACTGCGCGACGAAGTCTTCCACGGCCTTGCGGAACAGCGCTTGCTCTCCCGCCCAGTGCGCGGGGATGCCGCAGCAGCCGAGCATGAGGCCCACGCCGCCGGTCAGGTGCTGGCGGAGAAAGCCGTATGTGGACTCCACATGGTGCGGAAGCGAGGCCGCCAACTGGCAGCCGGGGAAGAAAACATAGGCCGCGCCGCCAGTGGCCGGGTCGGGTTTGGCAAGGCTGAAGTCCGGGCCGTTGGCGTCCGCCATCTCCTCCAGGGCGAACTCATGGGCCGAGGGCGGCATGACCCCGCGCGCGGTCATGTCCTGCCGGGCGGTGAGGCACAGCTCGGCCATGCTGAAGCCCTCCGGGCAGACGCGCTCGCACAGGCCGCACAGGCTGCACGAGTTGATGAGCTTGTTCGCCAGGTGCTGGCCCCGCACGATGGCGGCGTTGTTGTAAATCTGCCGGGCGTAAACCTTGGGATAGGCCTTGTGCATCTCCAGATAGTCGCACACGCGCACGCACTCCATGCACTGGCATTGCAGACAACGCGCGGCCTCTGCCCTTGTCTCGGCATCGGCGTATTCCCCGGAGGCGGGAGCGATGCGGGAGGCCGGGGCCACGCCTTCCAGGCTGGTGTAAAGCCGTGTGGTGGAGACGCCTTCGCGCTCGCGCGAGGCCGTGAGGGAGGCGCCGGACAAGTGCCGGTCGATGGACGAGGCGGCGCGGCGTCCGTCCGCCGCGGCGGTTATGGCGCTGAAGCCGCCTGCGCTCGATGCGTCCTGCCAGTCGCCCAGGAAAAGCCCGGGCGCGGGTCCGGCCAGGGTCGTGGCGTCCACCGCTTCTCGCGCGGGGAATTCGGCAGTGGGCTCGCAGCCCCATTCCAGAAACACGGCGCGGCCCTCGGCCAAGGCCTGCTCCAGCAGCGCGCGCGGCTGGTCCGGGCGCTCGTCCACAACAAGCCCGAGAGATTTGAGGGTGGCGAGTTCGCGCGGCAGCGCGTCAGCCGGGAGCACATCGGCAGGCAGGGAGGCGAGGGCGCCGCCAAGGGGCTGGCCCAGCGTGCGCAGGGTGACGCCGTAGCCTTTTTTCAGCAGATCCCAGGCGCAGGTGAGGGCGGCCGGGCCGCAGCCCAAAAGGAGCGCCTCGCCCTTCTTGCCCGGCAGGCGCATGGGCTTCATGCCCGGCTTGCCGTGGGTGATGGCGTAACGCTCCATCCGGCCGATGGCGATGGCGTCGCCGGCTTCGCGGCGCTTGCAGAGCGCCTCGCAGGGGGCCTCGCAGATGCGGCCCAGCACACCGGGCAGGGGCAGGGTGCGCTCCAGAACCTTGCGCGCGCCGTCGGCGTCGCCCTTGGCGAGCAGGGCGAGGAAGGCGCGGCCGTCCACGTGCAGCGGGCAGGCGGCCTGGCAGAAGGGCTGTTCTTCCTGAATGCACTTGCCTTCCCACTGGCGCAGAGTCTGCTGGTCCATGCTCCCTCCGATCTTGCGAAAAGTTTGGGGCGGACATGGAAGGGTCCCACGTCCGCCCCTCAGGGTCAATGGTTCAATCTCTGCGGTGCCGCTTTGAGGCTAATGTCCCTTGGCCTTCAAGCCCGCAAGGACCTTTTCCGGCAGGGCCGGAATGTGCGTGATGCGCACGCCGCAAGCGTCATAGATGGCGTTGATGATCGCCGCATGGGGAGCCGCCAGGGGCATTTCGCCCACGCCGGATGCGCCGAAGGGGCCGTCCGGGCGCGGGGACTCCACATAGATGATCTCCATGTCGTCGGGAATGTCCTTGATGTACGGCACGCCTGCGCCAGCGAGGGTGGAGTGCTTCTTCAGATCCTCGTAGTCCTCGGAGAGGGCGAGGCCGACGCCCTGGGCCAAGCCGCCCCAGATCTGGCCGTCGGTGACGAGCTTGTTGTTCACCATGCCGATGTCGGCCACGATGGTGATGCGCTCGACCGTGGTTGCGCCCGTGGGCACGTCCACCGCGACCTCCATGAGGTACACGCCGTACATGTAGCAGCAGAAGGGATTGCCCTGGCCGTTGGCATCGCATTCCTTGCACGGGGCCGTCCACTTGCCGCGCACCTTGGTCTCGATCTTGGCGTCGACCATTTCCTGATAGGTGCGGAAGCTGCCGTCGGGCTTCTTCATGGCCGCCAGCAGGTTCTCACAAGCCACCTTGGTGGCCTGGCCGGTAACGACCTGCGAACGGCTGCCGCCGGCCGGGCCGGAGTTGGGGGCCAGGCTGGTGTCGTTCATGACCAGACGGATTCTGTCCGGGGCGATCTTGAGGGGCCTGAGCGCCTCGTGGGCAGTGCCCAGGGTGCCCGCGTCCGCGCCCTGGCCGTGGTCTTCCCAGCAGTTGTAGATGGTCACGGTGCCGTCGGGCATCAGCTCGGCGTCGGCCTCGGAGGAGTCCGGGCCGTCGAGGCCGGAGGCATACACGCCGACAGCCACGCCAACGCCGCGCTTGGTGGCGGCGGTGGATTCCGCCTTGGCGCGCTTCTTGGCCGCCTCGTACTTGGGCCGCAGCAGATCGATCATGTGCGGCAGGCTGTAAACCTCCGGGTCCTGGCCGGTGGGCGTGGTGGAACCCTTGCGGTAGACGTTCTTGTAGCGCAGCTCTAAGGGATCCATGCCGAGCTTTTCGGCCAGTTCGTCCATGAGCACTTCAGACGGGAACTCGATTTCCGGCGCGCCATAGCCGCGGAAGGCCGAACCCCAGGCGTGGTTGGTGCACACGGTGCGTCCTTCGCCGCGGATGCTCGGGATGTCGTACCCGGCGCCCGCGAACTGCGCGCCGCGCAGGGTGAGCAGGTCGCCGAACTCGGAGTAGGGGCCGTGGTCGCAGGACCAGTCGCTCTCCATGGCCAGCAGCTTGCCGCTCTTGTCCGCCGCGTACTTGAGGGTGGTCCAGAAGGGCGAGCGCTTGCCGGTGTAGTTCTGCTGCTGCTGGTAGTTGTAGCGCAGATGCACGGGGCGTCCCGTGGCCAGGGCGGCCACGCCCACAAGGGCTTCCATGGTGGGGCTGAACTTGTAGCCGAAGGTGCCGCCGGTGGGGTTCTGCACCAGCACCAGCTTTTCCGGTTCAACGCCCAGGCCCGGGGCGATCATGTACAGGTGCAGGTGCAGGCCGATGGACTTGGAGTGGATGATGAGCTTTCCTTCCTCGTCCATGTAGGCGAAGCCGACGTCCGGCTCGATGGGCAGATGCGGCTGGCGGGAGGTGTAGAAGTCGTCCTCCACGGTGACCACGTCGGCGCGGGCGAAGATGGGCGCGGTGTCCTCGCCCTTGGCGACCTTCTGCTCATAGTAGACGTTGGGCGTGCCCGGATGGATCTCGATGGCGTCTTCGGCCATGGCCGCAGGCGCGCTCATGTAGGCGGGCAGCTCTTCCAGGTCCACCTTCACCTTGGCCGCGGCGGCGCGGGCGTTCTTTTCAGAATCAGCGCAGACGATGGCGATGGCGTCGCCGAACTGGAAGATCTTCTCATCCGCCAGGATGGGACGGTCCCAGCCGTCGCCCTTGTTGGTGGGGAAGGTGATGAGGCCGCTGATGCGGTTCTTGCCCTTCACGTCCTTGTGGGTGAGCACGCTGTGCACGCCCGGCATCTTGAGGGCCTCGGTGGCGTCGATGCCCTTCAGGTTGGCGTGGGAGACCTGCGCCTGGACAAGGGCCAAGTGCAGGGTGCTGGCGGGCATCTTGTTGGCCATGTCCGCGCCGAAGTCCCAGGTGCCGGTGACCTTGGCCAGGGCGCTGGGGCGCGGGTAGCTGGTGCCCCAAATGCGGCCGTCGGGCGGGAGCTTGAAGAGCAGGTCCTCGGCCTTGATCTCGCCGCGCAGAATCCTGGCGGCGTCCATGACGGCGTCGGTGAGGGGCTTGTAGCCCGTGCAGCGGCAGACGTTTCTGTGCTTTTGGAACCAGTCGCGCACTTCCTCGCGCGTGGGCTTCTGGTTGGCGTCCAGCAGGGCCTTGGCCGAAACGATGAAGCCCGGCGAGCAGAAGCCGCACTGGGCCGCGCCGTGGACCATCCACGCCACCTGAATGGCGTGCAGGGAATCCTTGGAGCCTATGCCTTCAATGGTCGTCACGCAGGCGCCATCGGGCACGCGCTTCATCTTGGTAATGCACGAGCGGACCACCTTGCCGTCCAGTATGACGCTGCATGCGCCGCACTGGCCCTGGCCGCACCCGACCTTGACGCCCGTGAGCATCAATTGGTTGCGGAGCACATCAGCCAGGGTGTCTTCAGGATCCACCACGAGGGGCCGGGGTATCCCGTTGACGTTGAGCACCATCTTGAGCATGACCATCCTCCTTGCCTTTTGGCGTTTTATCGACGCTATAATGGCTTGGGCGGCAGTTCTGACCCGCCAAGGGCCAGTCTATGCCCCCTTGCCGAATGGGCAGATGGGGAATCGACACTCGGTGCATGCGGAGCAGTATCCGCCATGGCCCAGGGCCGCAATGTCGGCGCGTGTGAGGCGGTCTCCGGCCAGAAGCCGGGGCACCACCAGGTCGAAGATGCTTGATTTGTAGTACATGACGCAGCCTGGCAGCCCCAGAATGGGCACCTGGCCGATGTAGCCGAGGAGGAACATGGCTCCGGGCAGAACCGGCGCGCCATAGCAGACGATGTCCGCCCCGGCGTCGCGGATGGCCGCGGGCGTGCGGTCGTCCGGGTCGACGGACATGCCGCCGGTGACCACGAGGAAGTCCGCGCCGAAGGCCAGCAAAGCCTCAATGGCCTTGACCGTCATCTCCGCATCGTCGGAGACGAGAAGCTGGCTGACGACATCGCTGCCGAACTGGCTGAACTTGCGGCGAACCACGGGGCCGAAGCCGTCTTTGATGCGGCCCTTGAAGACCTCGCTGCCGGTGGTGACCATGCCCACCTTGAAGGCCTTGAAGGGCCGAACCTCGATGAGCGGGCGGCCCGCGCAGGCGTCCTCCGCCCGGCGGATCTTGGCTTCCTCGACAACGAGTGGGGTGATGTGCACGCCGGCCACGTTTTGCCCCGCGCGCACCTGCTGGTTCGAATGCAAAGTCGCCATGACGAGGTCGTCCATGCCGTTCAGCTCGCGCAGGCGCACGGGGTCGACCTTGAGCAGGCCGTCGCGGCTGGCGGTGAGGGTGACTTTGCCCTCGCCCGGCTTGCCCAGGCTTATGCCCTTTCCCGCCACGGCCCGGGCAACGCGCATGGCCGCGTCTTCCTCATGCACCAGGCCATCGGCCAGGTCGAAAACGTAGAGATGCTCCTTGCCAACGGTGAGCAGGCTCTCCACGTCCTCGGGCTGTACGATGTGCCCTTTGCGGAACAAGGCCTTTTTGCATTGGCCCGGGATAATTTGGGTGATGTCGTGACAAAGCACGGTGCCGATGGCGTCGTGAACCGACAGTTCGCGCATGTGAGTCGTGCAGCCCATAATCAAGCCCTCTTGCCGCTGGTCGAGGGAGCGGCCGGTCCATCTGGGTGACGAAAACTGTGAGCGTGAACAGAACCATTTTGCTAGCACTGATTGTGTCAAAACAGACACAGCAAGTCAAACTATGCGCGTTATAAAAATGAGGATAACGAGATAAAAATTGAGGTGTGGCTTTTGTTTAAATCGCTTGGAGGGGGAGGAGGGGGCTCTGAGGGGCGGTGTGAGGAGTGCAAATGTCGCGCACACGACAGATGTGCGCAGCAATGAGAAAGACACTGCGAGCTCGCAAGTGCCGTCAATGGATTGGGTGCAATGGCGCTACGGTCGGCTGGGCTTGCCCATTGCAACCGGCTGGGCCGCCGGTGAGAGTTCGACGAACTCCATGCCGCTGCAGGCCGCAATGCGCGTTGCCAAACACTGCACATCTCCCAGGCCGCAAAAGGGAAGGCTGGGCACGCAGGTGGATGAGGACGCGGTCTGTTTTGTCGTCTCTGCGGTGGCGCGAGCTGTGGCGGTCATGACGGGCCCCTTGGGTTGGTGTTTGCTATGCCCTGTTTGGCATAACAAAGGGCCTGCGTCAAGAGCTGCGCCGGGTGCGGACCATTGCTCGTCAAGGAATCCGCACCCGGTGAGAAACTTGTTTCGTTATGACAAGGTGTTCCAGGGAGAGGGGGCGATGGGGCTGAAGCCGCGCTCTTGAGCCAGAATGTCCAGGTGCAGCAGACTGGCGGGCAGCATCTCCAGGTTCACGCGGTCCACGCGGTCCACCAGGTTCACGGTGAGCACATAGCTGCGGCAGTTCTGGCACAGGTGCGCGCGTTCGATCTCGCCGCGCGTGTCGCCCTCGGCCATGAGCAGTTCGGTGCGGTCCGGATCCTCGCAGCCGCAGCCCACGCAGCGCATCCTCGGGTAGCGCCACAAGGCGCTGCATTGGCCGCAGTGCAGCCACAGCTGGCCCGCCTTGGCGATAAGAAATTCCGAGTCCTCCTTGCCCTCCTTCAATATGCCCACGTCCGGCCCGCCTCCGCACACGGGGCAGTAACCGCGGCGCCAAGCCTCTTGGTCGACGATGTCTTCCAGAAGGGCGGCCTCGTGCCCGAGAACGGCGAGGAACGTTTCCGTGGCGCACATGTGCAGGGCCGGGGCCGAAAGCCCAAGGCGCTTGGCGATGTCCTCGATGGTCTGCGGGCGTGCGGCGTTCTCGGCATCCGGTCCGATTGCCGCAAGCAGCTGAGCCGCGAGGTCCGCGCCCTGGTCCGCCTCTTTGCCCGGCTTGTCCAGCAGCACGGCGATCTTGGCCATGTCCTTGGCGAGGCTAGGAAACGCCTGGGCCGCGGCAGGCAGCATGATGCGCGAAGCCGAGAGGAAGCGTGTCAGCAGTTCTGACTGCGGCTTTGCCAGCGTGTCGAAGAGCCGCGCAAGCAGGGGCAGACCTTGGGCCAGGGCGCTGGAGGAAACCGTGCCGCCGATGATGGACGTTTCCGGCAGGGCGGCGCTGACCGCCTGGCGGGCGCGCAGCAGAGTGGCGAAGGCTGTGGTGATGTCGGCCATGGCCGGGCGACGGGCGTTGATCTCCGCAAGGGCCGCATCCACGCCGCACAGCCGCTCCTGGTCCTGCAAGGTCTTGCGCATGAAACCTCCTGTGCTGTCGAAATAGGGCACGGGCCGTCTTGCCTTTCGGCAACACGGCCCGTGTTGCGTCTGCGTTTGCAGCTAGCCGAGCAGCGGTCTGAGGGGCTTGGCCAGCTTGGCCAGGAACTCCTGGCGGTTCATTCCGGGCGCCTTGGGGCTCGCCTCGGCGAATTCATGATACAGCTTGCGGTCCTCGGTGACCAGGAAGATCACGCTGACCTCCTCGGCGTCGAGCAACTGGGCCTTGGGGTAGGTCTTCTGGACCTTTGCCAGGCGTTCCGCCCCAAGCTTGAGCATGGCCTCGCGCTCGCCGAAGTTCATGCAGCCGGTGCAGCAGGTCTTGACGCAGGCCGGGACCATGCCCGCCTGCACGCGGTCGATGCACATGTTGCACTTGGTCAGTCCGCCGGCCTTCGGGTCCCAGCGGGGAATGTTGTACGGGCACATGGTGCGCACGTCCTCGGCCTGCTGGGGCGTGAACTTCTTGGTCAGGTCCGTGTACAGCACGGCACCGGTGGCCTCGTCCTTGATGATGGCGCCTTCGAGAATGGCGTCCGCGCCGGCCTTGCAGCCGGGTTCGGCGCAGTGGCGGCACTGTTCCGGAAAGAACAGCCACTCCACGCGGTCCTTCATCTTATATTCCTTGAACCGGATCAGCTTGAAGTTGTACGGCCCAAGATCGGGCGGGTTCTGGTGCGTGCCGGTCTGCTTCGTATGCACGGCTGGAAAGTCTTTCCACTCCTTGCAGGCGATCTGGCAGCCTCGGCAGGCTGTGCAGCGCGATGTGTCTATCAGAAACGCTTTGGGCATGGCGCATCTCCCTTGTGCGCCCGCCCGGCGGAAGCCCCCTTGTGCCGAGGGCCTCCGCCGGGCCGGCGGTTATCTCTCAAGCTCCGTGACCTTGACGGCCTTGCGGATGTTCACCAACGACGCCTTGTACTCCGGAATGTAGGTGTTGGGGTCGCCTACGGTGGGAGTGAGCCGGTTGGTGGAATCGCCCACGCCGGGTGTCGTCCACCCGAAGGCGAAGGGCATGCCGATGAGGTGCACGGTTTTGCCCATGACCTTGAAGGGCACGATGCGCACAGTGACCATGGCCACCGCCTGCACCTTGCCGCGGATGCTTTCCACCTCGACCACATCGCCGTTTTTGATGCCCTTGGCCTTGGCCAGCTCATGGCTCATTTCCACATAGAGCTGGGGTTCGGCCTCAAGCAGCACCTTGGTGTTGCGCGAGTCCGACCCGCCGCACCAGTGCTCGGTGAGGCTGTAGGTGGTGAGGACGATGGGGAAGCGCGGGTCGGCGTGTTTCGCCAGCACGTCCATGTCGCTGGTTATCCAGCGGATGGCCGGGTTGCTCATCTGCTTGGAGAACGGGTTCTTGGCCAGCGGGGTCTCGGCCGGTTCGTAGTGCTCGGGGAAGGGCCCGTCCACGCGGCCGGGGCCGAAGAGCTGGCCCAGACCCTCCGTGTGCATGATGAACGGGTACTTGCCGCCCTTTTGCGCCATGGGAGGTCCGCCGCCGTCCACAACATCGCCCACCCAGTTCGTGCCGTCCCACAAAACGACGGGCAGATTCGGGTTGAAGGGCTTGCCGCTGGGGTCGACGCTGGCGCGGTTGTAGATGATGCGGCGGTTGACCGGCCAGGCGAAGGAGAAGTTCGGGTACAGCCCGAGCTTGGCCTGCATCGCCGTCTGGGTGTGGTCGCGCCGCTTGCTCAGGTTCTTGCCCACTTCCGGGAAGCTGCCGGTGTAGATCCAGCACAGGCTGTTGGTGCTGCCGTCGTCGGTCAGGAAGGCGAAGCTGGGCACCTGATCGCCCTTTTTGAACTTCTTGCCGTTCACTTCGCAGTCGCGGGTGAACCAGCCGTTGACCTTCATGGCGGTCTTCTCGGCGTCGTAGGCGCGGTCCAGGTCAAGGTTCAGGATGGGCTCGGTGAAGACGCCGCCCTCCTTCTTATACAGATCGCGCACGGCCTGGAAGATATCCACTTCGATGGCGCCCATGCTCTTGCTCTGGCCCATGGGTTCGATGCCCTTGTAGTGCCACATCTGCCAACGGCCGGAGTTGGACGTGGTGCCGTCCTTTTCGCCGCGGTGGCAGCAGGGCAGCAGGAACATCTCCGTCTTGACCTTCTTGGGATCGACGCCGGGGCCGCGCCAGAAGTCCGTGGTCTCGGTCAGGTGCACTTCGCCCATGACGAGCCAGTCGAGGTTCTGCAGGCTCTTTCTGATCTTGTGGCTGTTCGGCATGCTCTGGGCCGGGTTGTGGCCTAAGATGAAGCCGCCCTTTATCTGACCCTTGTAGATGCGGTCGAACATGAACATGCTGGCGTACTGCTCGCCGGGCTCAACCTTGGGCGTCCAGCCGTAGCCGAAGTCGTTGTCCTTGGTGGCCGCCTCGCCGAACCAGCCCTTGAAGAGGCTGACGGCGTATTTGGGCTGGTTGGCCTTCCAGTTGATGCTCATGGGATCGGCCGTTTTCGGCGCGATGGACTTGTTGTACTCGGCCAGGGTGGGCTGGGTGGCCAGGGGCGCGGGCAGGTAGCCGGGCAGAATGTCCCAGAGCACCGCGTGGTCGGTGCTGCCCTGGACGTTGGGCTCGCCGCGCAGGGCGTTGATGCCGCCGCCCGCCACGCCGATGTTGCCCAAAAGCAGCTGGATCATGCAGGCGAGGCGGATGTTCTGCACGCCAACCGTGTGCTGGGTCCAGCCCAGGGCGTACATCATGGTGCCGGCCTTGTCCGGCTTGCCCGTGGCGCCGAAGGTGTCATAGACCATGAGCAGGTTCTTTTTGCTCACGCCCGTCACCTGGCTCACCAGGTCGATGGTATAGCGGTCGTAGTGTTTCTTCAAAAGCTGGAACACGCAACGGGGATCCTGCAGGGTCTTGTCCCGCTTGGAAACGCCGTTTTCATCGCGGGCGAAGTCCCACTTCTTGCGGTCGTACACGTGCTTTTCCGCGTCGAAGCCGCTGAATAGGCCGTCCTTGAAGCTGTAGTCCGGTCCAAGGATGAAGCTCGCGTTGGTGTATTCGGTGACGTATTCCTTCTGGAACAGGTTTTTTTCCAGAATGTAGCGGAGCATGCCGCCCAAGAAGGCGATGTCCGTGCCGCTGCGCAGGGGCACGTGATAGTCGCTGCGCGCGGAAGTGCGCGAGAACTTGGGGTCGACGTGGATGACCTTCGCCCCCTGGTCCTTTGCGCGCAGCACCCACTTGAAGGAGATGGGGTGATGCTCGGCAGCGTTGCTGCCCATGATGAGAATCGCGTTAGAGTTCTTGATGTCAATCCAATGCTGGGTCATCGCGCCGCGTCCGAACGACTCTGCCAGAGCCGGAACAGTGGGGCTGTGTCAGACCCTTGCCTGATGGTCTATCTGGTAGACCCCCATGCTTCTGAGCATTTGGACCGTGACGGCGCATTCCTCGTTGTCCATGAGGGCGCTGCCGAGGTGGAACACCGTGTCGAGCCGGTTGACGGCCTGGCCTTTGTCGTTCTTGGCCTTGAAGTCACGGTCGCGGGTGTCCTTCATGCGGCGGGCAATGGTGCCGAGCATGAAGTCCCAGTCCTTCTCGACCCATTCGGTCGCGCCGGGAGCGCGGTACAACGGCTTCACGATGCGGTGCTCGTTGATGTGCAGCGCGCGGAAGGCCGCACCCTTGGCGCACAGGGAGCCCTCGCTCACCGGGTAGTCGGGGTCGCCCTCGGAGCTGATGAACTTGCCGTCCTTGACGAACATGATGATGTTGCAACCGCAGGAGCAGTAGGGGCAGATGGAGACGACCTCTTTGGCCCCGGCGGTCTTGAGGCTGGTCGAGTATGCCAAGGCGGGCTTAACGTCCAAACCCAGCTTGGATAACCCGAAGCAGGCTGTGCCCGCCCCAAGAAGTTTAATGAACCCTCGACGCGAAATGTTCATGAATCCTCCTTTGTCGCTTGCCATCGACGAACCCGGCCGCAAGCTGCTCCGCAATCTGTCGACTATGAATACCATCTTTGGCTTATTTTAAAATATAGGTCAAATTTATTTCAACGAGTTGCTATGTTATGAATAACATAGGAACCCTTAGCGATAAGCCGCCGGGCGATCCATCAAAGAGTTATTGAGCAAGTAGCATAGTAAAATCAGCGGGTAATGTGGCTGGTGGAGCAGGGGGAGCGCAATGGGGCACGTTCGTTGTCAAGGGTATGCGCAAGCGTCGTTTTGTTGGTCAAGACAACCGGCGTGGAAGCGCCCTACGCGCACGGCAGCGCGGGGTGGGCTGCGGCTGCTTGCGGAGGCAGGTTCAAAGCCCGTAGCACAGGCTCCTTGCCCTGCGTGAATTCGAGGATGTTCATGGCGGCATAGTCCTGCCCGAGGCTGAAGAGCCTTGCCAGCGGGATGCCGAGCATGCGGCAGATGAGCGCGCGATTGATGCCCGCGTGGGCCACCACGAGCATTGTTCCTTCCGCTTGGGAGAGTATCGCCTCCAGAGCTGCCCAGGCTCGTTGCTGTGCCGTGACGAAGCTTTCGCCACCTGTCGGCGCTGTGCCGGCCAAATCTGCGCCCCTGCGCTCGTAATCACCAGGGAAGCGCTGGCGCACTTCCTCCACGCTCAAACCTTCCCACGCGCCGAGGCTGATTTCGCGCAGGGCGTCAACGGGCGTTGCGGCAAGCCCCCGGGGTTCGAGAATCAAGCGGGCCGTTTTGCGGCAGCGGCCAAGGCTGGAGCACCAGGCGCCGGCAAGAGGCGTTCGGGTCAGCACGTCTTGCCAGCGCAGAGCCTGCTCAAGGCCCGGCTGCGTCAGGGGCAGATCCCTTTGCCCCACGAACCTGCGCGGGCTTTCCTGGGCGATTTCTCCGTGGCGGAGCAGAAGCACAATGGCCATGCGGTTGGTCCTTTGCCTGTGAGTACTGTGAGATGCAACTCGATCTCAACTTGTGAACAGTTTAGGGCGATGTTGGCGAGATGTCGAGCTTTAAGGCTGTGTGTCCCTGCCTCTGTGAATCCGTGCCATGTGCGCCGCGATGGTCGCTGTTTTTTTAAAGCAATTTGTTGATTGGTAATACGGTGTAAGACAAGTGCTGCATTACTCGACACTGGTAGAAGGCCAGATTCGTATCCCGCGAAGTGTGAGGAGATTTTGATCGCCGCAGTTGGAATATATTACAACTCGAAGGACTCTTGCATCAACAGCGTTCGGCAGCTTTTCCTCGTGCCAGCCATCGACACTGTCAGACGCACAGATATTGCTGTAGTTCCCGGAATTTGTCCATTTTATGCCGTCTGCGCTGGTCTCTATCTTGACATGCTTCGGCATGCGCTCCAAAAATCTGTCTTGTGGCAGAAAATCGACGCGTTCAATGTGCTTGTTCTTTTTGAAATCAATCGTCACCGCTTGCGGGTATGATTGTTTCTCTTGTGAATGCCATCCCGGTTCTGTTGATGCCAATAAGCCGTCTCCATTGAAATCCTTTAATATTGATGTAACGGATATGGCTGGAGGCTCAACGACATTGATAACTGGAGTAACTGGATTGTCTGTCAATGCAGACAGGTTTATCAAATACGGTTGAACCGGACATGTTAATGGCTTTGCACCATCAGAATATCCGATAATGACATTATGCGGATTTTTAAGCATTGTGCTGACACACAGATTGGTATTGGAACCGCAATCAATTTGATTGAATTCACGTTTATCTATGTGTTCTCGTATCACTGCGTTGATCATCCAAGGGATTGAGACCGTATTTTTTGAAGAAGCAAAAATGGCATTGTCGTTGCCATATTTATCGCAAATCTCACCGGCGACCCCTGTTGGTCTGCATGTGCTTGGCTGAATAACCAGAATATACCTGTTTGTAAGCCATTGCTTGTCCTGAGCCCACTCTTTCAGTTTTATTCTAAGACTCTCTATTTCTGAACGAGTTGTAACGACCTCTAGAAATGAATTCTTGTTTTGCACAACAGATATTGGCAGCAAAATAACGAATAAGACGAGTAAGTGTGACTGAAAAGAGGAATGCTTGAAAAGTGTTTCTGCGATTTTTGCGCTTACCCAGACAATTGCAAAGCTTAGAAATAAGTAGACAGGTATAAGATGACGTGTCCTTAGGCTGTCCATATTGCTGAAAATCCAAGGTGAAATTGATGCCAATATAACGCAGAAGCTAACAGCGAATACGATCGCTGCATCCATTAAAATGCGAAATATCCTTTTCTTTATTGCGTCTTGGCTTGAACAGAAGATTCCGGAAGTTATGCTGAATGCGGCAAGAATGACAACAGTCCACCCTTTTCCTGTTGCGAAATTGAGGGGAGGCATTGCAAAGCAATATAATGCGACTTGCTTGGTTCTGCGAAAAATGACTTCAGGCGTCAATTGAATATCAACATCATAAAGACCAAGGCTTTGCAGCGTGCCTTTAAACATTGTCATGATGTAAATGATGAATCTTACAATACCATAATAAAGGCATGACAATATGAAGAAAAATAGCAACCCAACTGCAAGTTTTTGTATTCTTGTGATTATCGTAGAATCATTATCAGTAGAAAAGCTAAATATCAAAAGTGGTAAGATGATAAATGAATATGATGGATATATCATGTTGGCTACAATAAAAAATGCGGATGATGCTAATATATGATAATGTTTCTGCCTGTTGAGTGTGATCCATTTGACATAATGTCTGTACGAAGCCGTCGAGAGAAGGATTGAGAGCAATACCATAAAAGCAGTCAAACCTTGAAAGTACATGAAAGAATATCCAGGAGTCATGACGAATACAGCGCCTGCAATCGACGCAATCTGGACATTCATGTTGTAGCTTTGGAATGTCATTGCTAAATATAGGATTGTTACAAGAACAGCCGCAAGCGAGATTGGTCTTAGGACTTTAAAATCTGAAATTGTTGAAACGTAAGTGTGTTCTAGGCATTCTGTTAACCAGACAAAAGGCCGTCCCGTTTGCGTATAGTAGCTCGATATTGTTGAATAGCAAGCTTTGCATCGGCTAAGCGGGGTCTGTACCTCTCCGGAGTAACGGAATGCTCTCCATTGGTCTTGCGTGACATAATCGAATTGAAGTGTCGGTAGATATGCGAACACAACAAAACTTAACGATATCAGTATGGCGCATTTTGTGTAAGCATCTTGGTCTTGCCAATAATTTTTAAACAAATATTGCATAACCACTAACTCATTCTCCAGCGCGATAATGTCTTCTACGCCTGTACGAACAGTATCTTGGCGTGTTGTTTTTATTCCTTGTCACTCTTACGATTCAGACTTAGCAATCGCTTTTTTAAATTATGTTACGCTATTTATCTTTTCGGGCATCTTGTTGTGCACATGCATGCTTGGCTCATACGCAGAGTACTAATATTTATTGATATTTTAACTATATGCGTATGCGTAGTACAGGAAATATTGATTTCGATGCATCATGGATTTTTGTAAGGATCGGGATTGTGTTTTAGGGTTACCATCGCGTTTGGCGTTTTTTGCGGTTTCCCAACGCTGAACTCCTTTCAAATACCAACGCAGGTGCCGCTGTACCGCTGGCGCTCATGCCGTGGATCATTTGTCGCTATGCCACGCATTTATGTTCAAAGTCTTATATAGCAATGCTAGCATATATAAATCTGCAGTTCAACGGATTGGTGGCATGGTTTTGGGTTATCCCCCGGCGTCATTTTCAGGATGGGGAGCCGTTTTGTCCCGGGGTGTGAGCTCGTTGTGGTGCCCCGAGGGGCGATCTCCTGACAGCTTCCGTTGTGCTTTCCGACGCATTACTCACGCCATGAACCGCGTTGTTTTCACCGGATACCGAGTGTGGACCAAGGGATGTCGACAGCGTCTCATATGGCCGATGCACACAGCCACGGTCCGCTGATGTCCTAGCAGAGTGCCCGGGGGGCACTATTTATGTCGATGGTTCACACTGGCTGGTTTGGCGGGTTTTACGGGGCGCTGCCGGTGCGGGCTGGAGTGATGAACGCCGCATCTGCAAAGCCGGGGGCGGGGAGTTCGAGCGCAGCAAAAAAGCCCCTTACGACGCATGATCGTAAGGGGCTTGCTTTTGTGGTCGGGATGACTGGATTTGAACCAGCGGTCTCCGCGTCCCGAACGCGGCGCTCTACCAGGCTGAGCCACATCCCGTTGTTGAGACGTCGGCTTTTAGCTGAATCAAATTCAAAAGGCAAGTGCTTGAACAGCCTCGGGCACATATTTACGCAATTCTTTGCAAAGTGTCTCTGTTGGACAATTTCAAGAATTTATGAGAGCGTTACGTAGCATTTGGGGCGGGGTATGTAGTACCCATTTTTTAGGGCAACCCCGCCCTGCCATTCAAAGGAGCACTTCGTGATCAAGGTTGTTGTCGTCGACGATTCGGCGTTCATGCGCAAGGCCATCAGCACCATGCTGGCCAAGGACCCGGAAATCGACGTTGTGGCCACGGCCCGTGATGGCGAGGAAGGGCTTGAGCTCATTCGCAAGCACAACCCGGACGTCGTCACCCTGGATATAGAGATGCCGCGCATGGACGGCCTGACCTGCCTGCGCCACATTATGATGGAGATGCCCCGTCCCGTGCTCATGGTCAGCTCGCTGACCAACGAGGGCGCGGAAGCGACCCTGAAGGCCCTGGACCTCGGCGCCGTGGACTTCATCCCCAAGCAGCTTTCCAAGGTTTCGCTCGACATCGTCAAGATCGAGGAGAGCCTCATCTCCAAGGTCAAGATTGTGGCCGCGCGCAGAATGATGCACTCCCGGCCGCGCACCGGCGGGATCATCGCCCGCACTCCCGCGCCAGCGCCCGCCAGCGCGCCGGCGGCCACGGCCGCCAGGACTCCCAGGCCGTCGGGGCCGGCCACGCTGCCCAGCGGCTCCGCCAAGCGCGACGTTGTCGTCATCGGCGTTTCCACCGGCGGCCCTCCGGCTGTGCAAAAGGTGCTTTCGGCCTTGCCCGCCAACTTTCCCGCCAGCATCGTCATTGCGCAGCACATGCCCGCGGCCTTCACGGGTCCCTTTGCCAAGCGTTTGGACGGCCTGTGCCAAATCTCCGTCAAAGAAGCGGAGGCCGGCGACCGTCTGAAACCCGGCTGCGCCTTCATCGCCCCGGGCGGCAAGCACCTCCTGCTCAAGCAGATGGTGAGCCGCGTGGATCTGGAGATCACCACCGAACCCGCCAGCGCCTTGTACAAACCCTCGGCGAACGTGCTCATCGGCAGCGCCGCCGATGCCGTCGGCCGCCGCGCCCTCGGCGTCATCCTTACCGGCATGGGCAACGACGGCATGGAGGGAATCCGCGCCCTTAAAGTCAAAGGTGGCCGCGCCTTGGCCCAAAGCGACGCCACGTGCGTGGTCTATGGGATGCCAAAGGCAATCGTTGATGCTGGACTTTCGGATGAAATTGTTGATATTGATGACATGGCCCAAGCCATCATGAATAACTTGTACTTGTAGGCTGCGCGGGCGATTCGATTTCAATTTCCGCCGCATCCACTGGTGGGACTAGACCCTGGAGGGGTTCAAGCAGATGACTGACTGCAAAGAAATCCTGGCGATGCTGAAAAGTGCCGAAACGGACGTGCTGCGCGAGGGGGCCTACCTGGCCGGCGAGGAACACTGCGAAGACGCGGTGCCTCTGTTGGTCGAGATGCTCAAAAGCAGCAACATCGGCGTCCAGGAATCGTCCGACAACGCCCTGCGCAAGATCGGCGGCAAGGAGGTCGTCAGCGGCGTCATCCCGCTGCTGCGCTCCGACGACGCGCCTGTGCGCAACGGCGCCATGGACATCCTGCGGGCGCTCGGCAGCCAGGAGCTGCAATCCATCATTCCGCTTCTGAAGGAAGAAGACGTGGACATCCGCATCTTCGCCACGGACATTCTGGGCTCCGCCGGCAACATCATGGCCGTTGCGCCCCTGTGCGAGGCCCTGCTGAAGGACCCCGAGGTCAACGTGCGCTATCAGGCCGCCGTCAGCCTGGGCGACCTGGGCCTGCCCGAGGCCGCGAAGTGCCTGAACCAGGCCATGCGCGACGAGGAGTGGGTCCAGTACTCCGTCATCGAGGCCCTGGCGAAGATTCGCCACGCCAGTTCCATCGACGCCATGGTCAAGGCCATGAGCCACTCCTCCGAGCTTGTCGTCTCCATGATCATCGACGCCCTGGGCGACATGGGCAACGTCAAAGCTGTGTCGCTGTTGCTTGGCCGCATGGAGTCGTCGCCCACCGCGCTGCGCAACAAGATCGTCAAGGCCATCGTCAAGATTCTGGGCGCCAAGCTCGTGAACCTGCTGCCCAAGGACGCGCGCGCCAACTTCCGCGAATACCTTCTCGTGGCCCTGGAGGACGAAGAGACCGAAGTGCAGGACGCCGCCATCACCGGGCTCGCGGTCATGGGCGGCGACGACGCCGCGGCCGGCGTTTTCGCCATCGCCGCCAAGCTTGACCCCGACCAGGACCAGGATCGCCTGGACCACATCCTGGACAGTCTGGCCCAGATGGGTGTCACCGCGGTGCTGAAGAACGCCTTGCGCAGCGAGGACACCGCATCGGCGCTGCTGGCTGTAGAGGTTCTGGGGCGCATCTCCTCGCCGGAAGTCGAGAGCGTGCTCGTCAACTCCTTCTGGCAGAACTCCATCACCGTGCAGCGGGCCACGGTCGCCATTTTGGCGCGCATTGCGGAAAAGGGCAGCGTCGACTTCTTCATGGACCTTCTGGCCAAGCACAACGACGGCAAGGTGCTCAAGTCCGCGGCCAGCTTCCTGGGCCAGAAGCTGCGCTACGCCCCGGCATCGGACATTCTTTTCGATCTGCTGGACCATCAGTACGACGACGTGAAGGAGGCCGGCCTTGAGGCCTGTGTCGCCATCGGCGGCGAGGACATGCAGGAACGCTTCCGCGTGCTCTTCAACGGCAATGATCCGATCAAGCGGCTCATGTCCGTGTACGCCCTTGGGAAAATCGACGCGGCCGCCAATCTGGACCTGCTCAAGATCGCCCTTGAGGACGAAAACCCGGACATCCGCAAGCACGCGCTGCAGGCTGTGGCCACCCAGTGCTACGAGAGCAACGTCTTCGTGGAGCTGCTGGCGCCACGCTTGATGGACGAGAACCGCGACGTGCGGCAGACCGTGGTCGAGATCATGGGCCAGTGCTTCTCTCCCGACATCGTTCCCCACCTGCGCCATGCCCTGAGCGACGAGGACGACTGGGTCAAGGTCCGCGCCCTTGAGGTCATCGGCCAGCACAAGATCGCAGAGGCCATTCCGGACATTGTGGCCCACCTTGAGAATCCCAACAAGCTGGTGGCCATCCGGGCCATCGAATGTCTTGGAAGCATTGGCGGCACCGCGGCCTTCCAGGCGCTTCTGTCCATCTCCGGCGGCGAGGACTACGAACTGATGGAGGCGGCGGAATCGGCCATAGCCAGGATCCAGGACGAACAGGAAAGGGATATCTAAATGGTTGCGCTTTTTTCAACCACAGGGGCCACCGGCGCGGAACTCAAAATCAGCGATGCCGAGTTCGTCCAGCTGCGCGACTTCATCTACGTGCAGTGCGGCATATACGTTGCCGACAACCGCAAGTATCTGCTGGAGAACCGCCTGGCCAACAGGCTGAAGCTCCTGAACCTCAAGAACTTTGGCGAGTACTACCACTATCTGCAGTACGACACCAACAAGAAGACCGAGCTCTCCAAGCTCTTTGAGGTCATTACCACCAATGAGACCAGCTTTTACCGCAACCCGCCGCAGCTCAAGGTGTTCCAAGAGAACATCCTGACCGAGGTCATCGCCGAGCAGAAGAAGAAGGGCGAGAAGAAGTTGCGCATCTGGTCCGCCGGCTGCTCCACGGGCGAGGAACCCTACACCTTGGCCATCATCATCGCCGAGGTGCTCAAGGGCGAGCTGGCCGGCTGGGACGTGCGCATCACCGCGAGCGACCTTTCCGAGCGCGTGCTCGAAGCCGCGCGCAAGGGCCTGTACAACGAGTATACCCTGCGCACCACGCCCAAGGAAATCGTAACACGCTATTTTGAGAAGGACGGCGAGAACTTCCGCGTCAAGCAGGAGCTCAAGCGCCTCATCTCCTTCGGGCAGCTGAACCTTTCCGACCGCGCGGCCTTGAAGCGCGTGGAGCGTTCGCAGCTGGTGTTCTGCCGCAACGTCATCATCTACTTCGATGACGAAATGAAGAAGAAGGTCATCGGCGCGTTTTACGACAACCTCCTGCCCGGGGGCTATCTGCTCATCGGGCACTCGGAGTCGTTGCACAACATCACGCGCTCCTTCAAGCCCATCCATTATCCCGGGGCCATCATGTACAAGAAGGAGGCCTGATGCGCGCGCGCGCCGGTGCCTTCGGCCAGATCGACGGGTGATTTTTTGAGCGCCAGGGTCATTGCCATAGCGAACCAGAAGGGCGGGGTGGGCAAGACCACCACCACGTTGAATCTGGCTGCTGCCCTGGCCCTGCTCAAGCAGCGGGTGCTTGTCATGGACCTGGACCCGCACGCCAACGCCTCGGTGCATCTCTCGTTTTTCCCAGAGACGCTCGAAGCCACGGCATACGATCTTTTCCAAGCAGAGACGGCGGACAGAACGCTTTTCACGCGCACGCTCAAGACGGGCCTCTCCGGCGGCTTCGACTTCGTGCCCGGGCACATACGGCTCTCGGAGCTCGAGGTGGACCTGAAGGAGCGTGTGAACAAGGGGCTCATCCTGTCCGAAACGCTGGCCCTGGTGCGCGAGGACTACGACTACATGCTGGTGGACTGCCCGCCGCACGTGGGCATTTTGCTGGTGAACGCCATCGTGGCCTCGGACATGGTGCTCATTCCGATCCAGACGGATTTTCTCGCGCTGTACGGAATCAGGCTCCTGTTCGACACCATCCGGCTGCTGAACCGGGTTCTGCCAAAACCGGTGCGCTACATGGCCCTGGCCACCATGTTCGACCAGCGCACGGCGGCTTGCCGGAGAATATTGCGCCTCATGCGCGACAAGCTCGGCGAGAAGGTCTTTCAGACGGTGATTCATTTCGACACCAAGTTTCGGGAGTCGAGCGCAGGCGGCAGGGTTATTTTTGAGGTCGATCCCAAGACCCGCGGGTCATTGGAATACATGCAGCTGGCAAAAGAGATACGAGCGAATGAAAACGCCTGAACAATATTTTGTCGATGACGTGCAACTGCCCGACGTGACGGATGCGGGCCGGGCGCTCACCGGCGCGGAAACGGCCTTTCTGGACAAGTACCTCGGCGTTGAGCGCGAAAAGGTGCTGGCCGAGGCCAAGCGGCTTGATCCGCGCGGCGAAGACGTCGTGGCCGGCATCTCGGCGCCTGGCGTGGCGGATTCCGGCGTGGAGCATTCCGACGAGATGATGCGCAACCAGGCGGAGATCCGGCTGGTGAGCTTTTCTCTGCTCGGACGCGAATTCGCGTTGCCCATCACGGTCATCCAGGAGGTCATCCGTTTCGTCAAACCGACGAAGCTGCCCACCGCGCCGGCCAGCATAGCCGGCATCATCAACCTGCGCGGCCGCGTGACGCCGCTGGTGAGCCTGCGGCTTTTGCTGGGCATACCAGGCGAGCAGGAAGACCGGTTCATCGTCGTCTGCCGGCATCGCGGGCTGCAAATCGGCCTGATGATCGGCGCGGTTTCCACCATGTACAAGGCCAGCGGCGACGATCTTGAATGGAACGTGGAGGGCAACGTCGGCGTCCACACGCACCTGCTCATGGGCCTCTACAAATCCGGCGAGAAACTCATCAGCATCCTGTCCATCGACAACCTGGTCCAGGTCGTGCTGCAAGGGGGAAGGACACATGCCTAAACATATTCTGATTGTGGACGATTCTAAGACTGTAAGGAATCTCGTCGCCTTCATCATGAAGAAGGAAGGCTTCAAGGTCACCACGGCGGAAGACGGGCTGGACGGCCTGGAAAAGCTGTACGCCGCGGAGCAGGTGGACCTCATCGTGAGCGACGTGAACATGCCGCGCATGGACGGATTCACGTTTATCAAGAACGTCCGCGAACAGGAGGCGTACCGGGATATTCCGATCATCGTCCTGTCCACGGAAGGCCAAGACAAGGACATTGAAACCGGATTGACGCTGGGGGCCAACCTGTACATGGTCAAGCCCGCGCAGCCGGAGAAGATGGTCCGCAACGTGAAAATGCTTTTGGGTTGATTCTGCTGTCCGCGCCCGGGGCGAGGCACAGCGCGCCCAGCAATGAGTCGGTCGGCGGAAACGCCAGAGCAGGCAGGTGTCCTAAATGAGCCAAGATTATCTTGATCCGGAAATCCTTACAGACTTCTTCGTCGAAGCCAAGGAGCATCTGGAGACCATAGAACCCAATTTGCTCCAGCTTGAGAAGAGCCCGGAGAATCTCGGTCTTTTGAACGAGATCTTCCGGCCCATGCACTCGCTCAAGGGAGCTTCGGGGTTTCTGGGCCTGCATAAAATAAACGGCCTGGCCCACAAGGCCGAGAACATTCTGGACGAGTTGCGCCAAGGCGCCATGTCCGTCACCTCCGGCATCATGGACATCATTTTGTCCGCCACGGACGCCCTGCGCAGCATGGTGGAGAATCTTGAGACCACCGGCCAGGAAGGCGATGTGGACACGGCGAGCATCATCGCACGCATCGAGAGCACCCTTGCCGGCGAGGCTGAGGGGCCGGCAACTGCGCCTGCCGCCGCTTCCGAAGCGCAAGCCGAGACCGGGGCTGATGCACAAGCCGAGACGGAAGCGCTCTCTGAACTCGCGCCCGAGCCTGATCCCGAACCAGTGATCGAGACCTTTGCCGATCTGGCCGACGACTCGGCCGAGAACGCCCCCAGCGGCCCGCTGACCATCCGCTGGCAGAACGTGGTGTACGAGCCGGCGCCGGATTTCGATCCCACGCCGTATGTGCTGACCACAGTGGGCGACGGGCACCTGAACGACTTTCTCGAGGAAGCGCGCGACCTGGTGGGCAACCTGAACCAGGGCCTGCTTGAGCTGGAAAAGAATCCGGACGGCAGCGGCGAGCTGGTCAACGACATTTTCCGGTATTTCCACAACATCAAGGGCAACAGCGGCATCATCGGCTACAAGGAGCTCAACGCCCTGACCCATGAGGCCGAGACCCTGCTGAACCGCGTCCGCAAGGGCGAGATGCCGACAAGCCACGGCATCATCGATCTGCTTTTGGCCGTTGTGGACATGATCGAGGAGCTTCTCGGCCGCATCGACATCGAGTCCGGCAAGGCCACGCCCAAAGACATCACCCTGCTTGCGGCCGTGCTGCAGGCCAGCACCGACGCCGGCGAGCTCAGCGTGCCGGAGCGTTACATGGCCGTGCTGGCGCCTGAGTTCGAAGGCGGCTCCGCTGCCGCTTCGGCCACGCCCGCCGCCGCATCGGAGGAAGCCGCGCCGGAGCAGGCCGCTCCGACGTCCGCCGCGCCCGCTTCGGACGAGGCGCCGGATGATGCCGCGCAAGCGCCCGCGCAACCCGCTCCGGGCTACGATCCGGAAGATGTGGCGATTTTTGAGCAAACCGCCCTGCACCAGCACAAGAGCCTGGACATGGCCTTGGACATGTTGCGCCAGGATCCGAACCAGCGCGACATCATCGACGGCCTGTTCCGCAGCCTGACCACGCTCCAGAACTCCTGCGGCTACATGGGCCTGGCCGAGGTCAAAGGCTATGCCGAGCGCACCGCAGGCCTCGTGGACCAGGCGCGCAAGTCGGACATGGGCTTTGAACTCATGCTCGACATCCTGTCGCAGGAAATCTCCATCCTCAAGGACATGGTCCTGGCCGCGCTGGCGCGCATAAAGGGCGGGGAGCCCGCTGGCGCCGCCGCACCGGATGCCAAGCCCGAGGCCAAGCCGCAGCCGGCTCCCTTGGCCGAGGCCAAGGCTGAAGCTGTTGCGCCCAAGGCTGCGCCCGCCGCCAAGCCGGTGGTCAAGGCCGAGGCTGCAGCGCCGAAGCCGGAATCCAAGCCAGTCGCCAAGCCAGTCGCCAAGCCGGAAGTGAAGGCGGAACCTGCCGCAGCACCGAAGGCGGAGGCCGCCAAGCCTGCTGCACCTGCCGCGAAGCCAGCGGCCAAGCCCGCAGCCAAGCCGGAGGCGCCTGCCGCATCCGCTCCCAAGCTTGCGCCGCCCACCGCGGCCCAGGCCGCCTTCGAGGCCGGGCAGCAGCCCCAGCAGAAGGGCGCCACGACCATCCGCGTCGATCATCAGAAGCTCGACCACCTGATGAACCTCATCGGCGAGCTCATCATCAACCGCAACCGCTATTCCATGCTCGCCCGCGCGCTGGAGGACGGCCACGAGGAAGTCGCCGTCGTCGCTCAGCAGTTGACAGAGACGACCTACGCCATGGCGCGCATCTCCGACGACCTGCAGGACACCATCATGAAGGTGCGCATGGTCCCGGTGCATACCGTGTTCTCGCGCTTCCCGCGCCTCGTGCGCGACCTTTCGCGCAAGAGCGGCAAGCAGGTCGAACTCATCACCGAGGGCGAGGAGACGGAACTCGACAAGAGCGTGGGCGAGGAGATCGGCGATCCGCTGGTCCACCTCATCCGCAATTCCATGGACCACGGCCTGGAGTCCGAGGAAGAGCGCGTTGCCGCGGGCAAGAGCCCCACGGGCCACGTTTGGCTGCGCGCTTATCACAAGGGCAATTCCGTGGCCATCGAGGTCGAGGACGACGGACGCGGCATCGACCCGGAGAAGATGCGCCAGGTCGGCGTGAAAAAGGGGCTGGTCACGGCCGAGGAAGCCAAACTGCTCGACGACCGCCAAGCCGTCGATCTCATCTTCGCGCCGGGCTTCTCCTCGGCCGAGAAGATCACCGACGTGTCCGGACGCGGTGTCGGCATGGACGTGGTCAAGAACAACATCAAGAATCTCAAGGGCAACATCCAGATCAACACCGAGGTGGGCCGCGGCTCGCGCTTCACGCTCACCCTGCCGCTGACCCTGGCCATCATTGATGCGCTCATGGTCCAGGTGGGCAAGGACGTCTACGCCATTCCGCTGGACGCCGTGTCCGAGACCACCAAGATCGAGGTGGAACGCCTGAGCGAGGTGAACCACCGCAAGGCGCTCACCCTGCGCGGCGAGGTGCTGGGCATCGTGGAACTCTCGGAGCTCTTGGGCCTGCCAGGCAACGCGGACAACCGCGAGATCCTGCCCGTGGTCATCATCCACGACAACGACCGCAGGCTCGGCGTTGTGGTGGACCGCCTGCTGGAACGCCAGGAAATCGTCATCAAGCCCCTTGGCCAGTACTTGAACGGCTTCGAGATCCGGGGCATTTCCGGCGCCACGATCATGGGCGACGGCAGCGTGGTGCTCATCCTTGATCCGCATGAGGTGTACCGCTTGGCCACGGTGACCACCAAGCAGGGCACGCACGACTAGGCTCGCAACAGCTTCACAACGCAAAGGCGGCTTTCGGGCCGCCTTTTTTTATGCGTCGCAACAGGGTGCGCGAAGAGCTGTGGCGTTTGGCAGTGCCGCGTGGGCTAGACGGCGTAATGGCAGAGCAGGGCGACGGAGAGCAGCGACGTGAGCCCGCCCCAAAGAACGAGCACGGCGGCATGGATGGAGAGCGGCTTGTCCCAGGGTCTTGCACTGCGCGCCACGATGCCGGAGAAAACGCAGAGCAGCACGCAAGCGGCTGCGCATATGCCAAGCAGCGATTTGGCGGCCGTCTCGCCGCCTTGCAGCGCGGGCATTGCCGGCAGGTGCGTCCACAGCACGGGGAGAAAAGCCCCGGCCAGAAGGGCGGCGCGCAGCGTGCACCGGGCCGCAAGACGCAGCACGTGCGCCAGGGCGTCGCGGCCAAAGGGCTCGCGGTCGCGCAGCAGCAGCAGATATTCGAGGCTGATGGCGCCGGCTGCCGCTGCGCTAAGGGCCACAAGGGCGGCCAGCGCGGTCCAGAGGTTCGGCAGGGCGGTTACATCCGGCGTCATGAGCGGCGCAACGCCGATGCCGTCGGCCATGGGAGAGCGCAAGATGGCCTGGGCCTGGTCCTGCAGGCTTATGCCCAGCGCCAGGCCGAGCCACAGGATGGTGGCGGCGAGCAGCGTCAGGATGAAGGCTTGGCCGAGGGGGCTGTTTTGGCGGCCGTGACGTGCTGACGGGCGTGACAAGCGCATGGTGACCAGGGACGCGCAGAACGCCAGCGCGGCGACGGCGAAGAGCCCCGGCCCCATTGGCGCCGCCCGGACCCAGTCGGCCAGCCACTCCGTGCGGTATGCGGCCAAGGCCCCCGCGGCGGCGAAAACAAGCAGGGAAGGAACCGCGCAGGTCAAGGCCATGCGCAGCAGGCGCCGGGCATAGGCCTCCGGGTGGGCGGTGCTGCGCAGGGCAGCCGCCAGAAGGCAGACCAGCGCCAAGAGCGGCGCGCCAAGCGCGGCCAGCGCGAAGATGAGAAAGAATGCCGGTCCGCTCAGGGCGCCGACGATGGGAAGCAGTTCTGAAGGCGACATACTGGGGGGCCTCGACTACTTGCATTTTGTTCTCTTTTGCCGGATTTTATTCCTTGAGGCAAGGGCATTTCTCGCGCGCGGAAGCGCAGGCCAATCTTGCAAAAAATACTGCAGTAGCCTAAGGAATTGTGAACAGGGAGCCTCGAATGCGAAAGCCTTGCATTATTGTTGCGCTGTGCGCGCTGACGCTTACGGGTTGCGCCGGCAAGATGGACGCTCAGCGCGGCTTGAGCGAGGAATGGCGTTTACGCAGCCTGGAAGAGAACTTCCTCAATTTCAAGGAAACGCAGCGCGAGCAGGAAGAACGCTCACGAGACCAGCAGCGCAAGCTGCAGGACCGGATGCGCGCAGTGGAGGAATCCCTTGCGCGCATGCAGGAGCAGCTTGGCCAGGCGCCCTTGCGCCCCGCGGCCCCGCTGTCCTCCGCTCCGGCCGGCAAACTCTCCCCCGCTGCGCAGGCCCTGGCCGAGGTCGCCGCCGAAACGGGCGCGCGCGCTCCGTCCGCCGCCCCAGTCGCCGCCGCCCCGGCCCCGGTCAAAAGCCTCTACGACCAGGGCATGACCCTCGTCCGCTCCGAGCAGCACCCCGAGGAAGGCCGCAAGGTCCTCACGGAGTTCCTGGATGTGGACCCGCAGAGCGCCCTGGTGCCGAACGCCCTGTACTGGATCGGCGAGAGCTACTTCCAGGAAAAGAATTACGCCCAGGCCATCATGACCTTCAAGGACGTGACCCGGCGCTTCCCCAAGCACCACAAGGCCGCGGCATCCCTGCTCAAGATCGGCATGTCGTATGTGATGATGGGTGAGAAGGACAACGCCACGCTGTATCTGCGCGCGCTCCTTCGCGAGTTCCCCAAGTCCGAGCCTGCGCCGGCCGCCCGCAAGAAGCTCGCGGAGCTGGGCGGCTAAGCCCCGTTGCCGGGCATAAGGGGCCGCCGATGAGCCTGGACGCCGCCAAGGAATTCTTCTCCTGTCTGGCCCTGCGGCATACCCCTGGCCTGGGGCCGCGCTCCTGGAGGAGCATTCTCTCCGCCTACGACAGCGCTTTCGAAGCTGTTTCAGACGCGCGCAACTGGGCCGCGCGCAAGGTGCTGCCCCGCAACCGCGCCGATGTCTTCATGCAGGAGCCCTGGCGGCCCGATGCCGAGGCCGAATACCGCGCCGCGCGCACCGCGAACCTGCGGCTCATCACCTGGTTCGATCCGCGCTTTCCCGCCCGGCTCAAGGAAATCCCCGACCCGCCCATTCTGCTGTACCTCTGCGGCGACATGAGCCTGCTGAAAAATCCGGCAGTGGCGGTTGTGGGCGCGCGCGAATGCACGCTTCTTGGTTTGCAGTCCGTGGAGCGCATCAGCTCCGATCTTTCCCGCTTCGGCGTCACGGTCGTTTCCGGCTTGGCCGCGGGCATCGACCGGCAGGCGCACCAGTCCGCGCTCAAGCATGTGGGCAGCTCCATCGCCGTGCTGGGCGCCGGGCTCGACATCCACTATCCGCCGGAAAACGAGGACCTGCGCCGCGCGCTGGAGGCCAAAGGCCTCGTGGTCACGGAGTTCGGCCCGGGCACCAGGCCCGAAGCCCGCAATTTTCCTTTCCGCAACCGCATCATCAGCGGCCTTTCCCTTGGCGTGCTGGTGGCCGAGGCCGCCTCGCGCAGCGGCAGCCTCATCACCGCGCGGCTCGCCACGGAGCAGGGGCGGGAGGTCTTCGCCCTGCCTGGGCCGCTGGGACAGCCGACGTTCGCCGGGTGCCACAAGCTCATCAAGCAGGGCGCGGCCCTGGTGGAGAATGCCGAGGACATCATCCGCGCCTTGCGCTACCAGTTCGCGGCGGAGCTCGCCAAAGTGCCGGCCAGCCTGCCCGCCGCAGAGCCGCTCCAGCCGCAATCGGCCGCGGCGCATGCAGCGGCGGCGCCCGCCCCGCCGGAGCCGCCCCGCCAGCCCAAGGCCGTGCCTGAAAACATCACGCAAGACGAACGCGCACTCTTGGACGCCCTTACCCTCGACGGCAAGACGCACATCGACACGCTCATCCAGGCTCTTGAAGCCGACAGCGCCGCAGTGAGCCGACGCCTGCTGGTTCTTGAGATGCAAGGGCTTGTACGCCAGTGGCCGGGCATGTACTATAGCCTTGCGTAGTTTGACCCGACCCCCAAAAGAACAGGACGCAGCATGCAGAAGATTCCCCTCACCCTGGCCAAGGCCGGCATGAAGCTGGCCAAGCCCATCACCAAGGCCAACGGAATGCCCATCATCGCCGCCGGCGTGGAGCTTTCCGACTCGCTCATCAGCAAACTCGACGGCATGGGTATCGACAAGGTGTTCGTCGTGGGCGACGCTGTGGCCGCAAGCCAGAACCCTTCCGAGCGCGTGCTGCGGCTCGACCATCTCTTTCGCCGCATGGAAGCCGACCCCTTCATGGGGCAGGTGAAGCGTCACCTGCGCGAGTATTTCACCATCAAGGCCGCCGCCGACGCGGCTGTGGCAGAGAAGGGGTAGGCGGTGGAAGAGGATCTCAAGACCAGCGCAAAGGGACAGATTCTGTCCATACGCGACCTGCCCACGCTGCCCAAGGTGCTTGAGGAGGTCTCGCGCCTGGTGCAGAACCCGAACACCTCCATCGAAGCCATCGCCAAGGTCATCTCGCGCGACCAGGTGCTTTCGGCCAAGGTGCTTAAGATGGTCAACTCGCCGGTGTACGGCTTTCCCGGCCGCATCGGCTCCGTGCAGCACTCCCTGGTGCTCCTCGGCTTCAACGTCATCCGGGGCGTCATCATCTCCACCTCGGTGTTCGACATCATGAGCAAGAACATGGAAGGCTTGTGGGAGCACAGCATCGGCTGCGCCCTGGCCACCGGCCTGGTGGCACGCAAGGCCAAGCTCAAGGATCCGGAGGAGTTCAGCGTGTGCGGCCTGCTGCACGACCTGGGCAAGGTCGTGGCCGCGGTGCAGCTGCCGGAGCTGCACAAGGCCGTGGGCGAGGCCGTGCGCTCACAGGACTTGCGCTGGTTCGAGGCCGAGAAGGCCGTGCTGGGCTTCGGACACGACCGCATCAACGCCTGGCTTGCGCAGCACTGGCATTTGCCCCCGACCATCAAAGAGGCCATGAGTTCGCACCATTTTCCGGAACGCGCCCAGTTCTACCCGCAGCATGCGGCCGCGGCGCACGTGGGCGACTTCGTCGTGCGGCTTTTCGAGTTCGGCAGCGGCGGCGACGACCAGATCTCGCCCCTCTCCGACCAGGCTCTCAAGATCCTCGGCCTCAAGCTCGGCGACCTGGACGAAGTATTGGACGGATTCGCCGAGAATCTCGGCGAGGTCTCCAGCGTCACCTTCGGTCCGGAGGACGACGCCCCACCCAAGGACAAGGCCTAAAGCGAGGCAGCGTGACAACACCATTGTTCCAACGCCAGCAGCGCGGCATTCTGCTCACGCCGGATGCCGAGCTGGCCGCGCTTTTTCAGAGCCTTTGGCAGCCGCTGGAGGTGGAATGGACCGTCATCACCGAAGGTCGGCGGGCCATGGAGGTCATCTTCAACGAGCCGCCGGACATCCTTGTGGTGGACAACCGTCTGCGGGACATTCCCAGCACCGAAGTGGCCACCATCGTCAAAAGCGAAAACGTGTACCGGCAGCTGCCGGTGATTTTGTGCCTCGACCACAAGGACCTGGAGCAGGGCTGGAACTGGAACGAGATCGAGGCGGACGACTTTCTTGTGCGGCCCTTTACCAAAGACGAGGCCAGGGAGCGCGTGCATCTGACCCTGTGCCGGGCCTCGCGCGCCATGGACGCCAACCCGCTCACCAAACTCCCGGGCAACACCAGTATCATCAGCCGTATTCAGGACCTCATCGACCGTCAGGACGATTTCGCCCTGGCGTATTGCGACCTCGACTACTTCAAGTCCTTCAACGACAAGTACGGGTTCTCGCGCGGGGACGAGGTGCTCATGATGTCCGCGCGGGTCATAGTGAACACCATCCGCGGCTTTCAAGGCGTGCGCAGCTTTGTGGGCCATGTGGGCGGCGACGACTTCGTGTTCATCGTGCCCGCGGAGATAGCCGAGGAAGCCTGCAAACGCGTCGTGGAGGCCTTTGACGCCATTGTGCCGCATTTTTACGATGCGGACGACCGCGACCGCGAGTGCATCATCTCCACCGACCGCCAGGGCGAGGTGCGCACCTTCCCGCTCATGGCCATCTCCATCGCCGTGGTGTTCAACACCGGCGGCCGGCTCAAACACTATGGCGAGGCTTCGGCCATCGCCATGGGGCTCAAGAAGAAGGCCAAGGAAAATCCGAAGAGCAGCTATGTCCTCGACAGGCGAAGCGACTAAACGCCCGGCCACACGGCAGGGCACCCGCCAGGGCGGCGCAGAAGGCGGCCACGAGCCGGGAGTCCAACTGCCGGAGGCCGCGCGCGGATTCCTAGCGTTCCTGGAAGTGGAAAAGGGCTACAGCCCGGCCACTGTGCGCGCCTACGCCGCAGACCTTGAGCAGTTCCAGCTCTTCCTGGCCCGCCGGAACAAGAGTCTGGAGGGCTTTGAGGCCATCGCCCGCGAGGACGCCACCGGCTTTCTGGCCGAGCTGCACCGCCTGCGGCAGAAAAAATCCAGCATGGCGCGCAAGCTCTCCACCTTGCGCTCGTTTTTTCGCTACCTCATCCGGCACCATCTGCTGGCCAAAACGCCGCTCACGGGTTTGCGCAATCCCAAACAGGAGAGCCGCCAACCCCGCGCCCTCAATGTGGACCAGGCTACGGCCCTGATGGACGCGCCGGTGCGCACAGGTCCCGCCGGCATCCGCGACCTGGCCCTGGTGGAGCTTTTGTACGGCTCCGGCCTGCGTGTGAGCGAGGCCCTCTCTCTGACCGTGGACGACGTGCGCGCGGACCGGGGCTTTGTGCGCGTGCGCGGCAAGGGCGGCAAGGACCGGCTCGCGCCTTTGAGCGAGGCCTCGCGGCACCGGTTGTCGGAGTATTTGGATGAGCGTGATGCGTTGCGCCCTGCGGAAGCTGAACAGGCGCTTTTCCTCGGCGCCCGCGGCGGGCCGCTCTCCCGGCGGGAGGCCCTGCGCATCGTGTCGCGCCTGGCCGTGGACGCGGGCGTGAGCCAGAGCGTGCACCCGCACACCCTGCGCCACAGCTTCGCCAGCCACCTGCTGCAAGCCGGCGCGGATCTGCGCAGCGTGCAGGAGATGCTCGGCCATGCGCGGCTTTCCACCACGGAGAGGTACACCCATCTGGACCTGCGGCGCATCATGGAAGTGTACGACAAGGCGCATCCGTATTCCGACAAGGCGGGCGGCAAAGACCACGCGACGCAAGCGGACGAGGCGCGCAAGGGCTCGGCGGCTGCCAGCGAGATGCATCGTCCGGCCGATTCGGCTACTATCGAGCCCGGCAATGCCGCTCCCGTCAACGCCAATTCGACGCGCAAGGGCGCGGGCAAGACGCCCCGCAAGGTCAAGTGAGAGTGCATGGACCGAAACGAGATCATCGCGCTGCTGAATGATGCCGATGCTTCGCCGGTGCTGGTGAGCGCCTGTTTGGCTGGGCAGCCCTGCCGCTATGACGGCACAGCCGCGCCGCATGCCGCCGTGCTGCGCCTGCTGGGGCAGGGGCGCGCCGTGCCGGTGTGCCCGGAGGTGCTCGGCGGTCTGGCCACGCCGCGCGAATGCGTGGAACTCTGCAATGGCAGGGCCGTGTGCCGCTCGGGCCGGGACGTGACGGACGCCTTTGAGCGTGGGGCGCGGGAATCCTTGAGTATGGCGCTGGCCGCTGGCTGCCGCTGGGCTATTCTCAAGTCCCGCTCGCCCTCGTGTGGGGCTGGCCGCGTCTATGATGGCGGATTTTCCGGCGTGCTCATTCCCGGCGATGGCATTTTGGCCGCGGTCTTGAAGCAGGACGGCTTCGCGGTCTGCACCGAAGAGGAATTGGCAGGATAGGCCCGCCGTGTTGCGGGGCCCCGCACGCGCTCAGTATGGTCCCGAAGAGGATTGGCCGGGCTCAGTGTGCGCCCGCTGCCTTGGCCGCACAGGCATTGCGGTCTTCTCGGAGCATGGAAGAGAATCCACCCGTTGCCGGACGCAATGGTGCGGAGCCGGTTTTCTGGGCGTCGCCGCCGGGCGTATTTTTCAAAGGCTGAACATTTCGCATCAGAGCAACGGCGGCCGCCTCTGCGTGGGCTGCGCAGGGCTCGACAACGAGACGCCTTCTGATGCGGGTTCCAGCCGCATCGCCAAACGGACCATGGACATAAAAAAGCGGCGCGCCGCCTCGAAAGGGGACGCGCCGCTTGGCGTTTGTCTGGTCGGCGTGCCGGGCCGCGTTGCTACACTTCGAAGCGGCGGATGCTGATGATGGTGATGGGATCCGAGGGCACGTCGTCGTGGCCGAGGTAGCTCTTGGTGCGCACGGTGCTCAGCTTGGTGGCCACGTCCTGGCCCTCGACCACTTTGCCGAACACGGCATAGCCGTAGCCCTGGGCCGTGGGGGCGGTGAAGTTCAGGAAATCGTTGTCCTTCACGTTGATGAAGAACTGGCTGGTGGCGCTGTTCGGGTCCATGGTGCGGGCCATGGCCAGGGTGAAGGCCTCGTTCGGGGTGTCGGCCCGGGCCTCGTTCTTGATGGGCGCCTTGTTCTTTTTCTCGCGCATCATCATGTCCATGCCGCCGCCCTGGATCATGAAGTTTTTGATGACGCGGTGGAAGATGAGCCCGTCGTAGAATTCCTCGTCCACGTAGGCGAGAAAATTGGCCACGGTTTCCGGGGCCTTGTCGGGCCAAAGTTCCACAAGCATTTCGCCCATGGGGGTTTCGATCAGCACATTGGGATTGCTCATTCGTTCTCCTGCTTCGTTGCGGCTTATTTTGTGATGAACTGGGCTTTCTTCTGCGCCCAGAACTCGTCAAATTCCTGTTTCAGTCCGCCGATGAGTTCCTTGACGGACATGATCTTGTCCACGCGCCAGACGTTTTCGCCGCAGAAGGCGAAGCCATGCTTCAAAATGCCGCGCTTGGCGCTCACCAGCGCCTGGGAGATGCAATAGGGCGTGGTGGCGATGTCGCAGCTCTTGATGCAGTGGAAGGGGCACTTGAAGGGCTTTTTGCGGCCCTCGCGCACGGCCAGGAGGAAGTCGTTGAAGATGGCGCGTCCGGGCATGCCCACGGGGCTCTTGATGACGGTGACGTCTTCGCGACGGGCCTTGACGAACGCGTCCTTGAAAGCCTGGTCGGCGTCGCACTCGTGGGTAGCCACGAAGCGGGTGCCCATCTGCACGCCGGAAGCGCCCATCTGCAGGTACTTGGCGATGTCCGCTCCGGTGTAGATGCCGCCCGCGGCGATGACCGGGATGCGGCGGCCGCTGCTGTTTTCAAAGGGTTTCACGGCTTCCACCACTTCCGGCAGGATCTTTTCCAGCTGGAAGTCGGGGTTGTCGATTTCCTCGGGCTTGAAGCCAAGGTGGCCGCCAGCCTTGGGACCCTCCACGACGAAGCCGTCGGGCAGGTAATTGTAGTGCGAGAGCCACTTCTTGCACAAGACCGCCGCGGCCCGGCCGGAGGACACGATGGGCACGAGCTTGGTGCGCGCCTTCTCGGCCAGTTCGCCGGTGAATTCCTCGCGCAGGTACTTGGGCAGGTCGAGGGGCAGGCCCGCGCCGGAGAAGATCACGTCCGCGCCTTCGCGGATGGACGTGCGCACAAGGTCCGTGAAGTTGGTGAGGGCCACCATGATGTTCACGCCCAGCAAGCCCTGGGTCATGCGTTCTTTGGCCTTGCGGATTTCCTCGCGCAGGGCGCGGATGTTGGCCTCGGTGGGATTTTGGCCCACGTCGGGCTCTCCCATTCCGATCATGGCGGCGGCAATGACTCCGACCCCGCCTTCGTTGGCGACAGCGGTCGCCAGTCCGGAGAGGGAGATGCCCACGCCCATGCCGCCCTGGATGATGGGCAGCTTGGCGATCTGGTCGCCGAAATGAAGTTCAGGAAGTTTCATGAGAGGGACCTCTTTTTTGGTTGACGCCTTGTTTCTTGTTTTAAGCTAATTGTCAAGGTGTCGCAAGGGCAGGGGCCTAGAGTCGGGCGAGCTTTGGCGCAAGGTAGTCCTTGAGCAGCATTTCCGAAAAGAACAGCGAGCTTGTGAAGGCCGGAGAGATGGAATTGAGCACATGCACGCTCTCGTCCGTGCCTTCGATGACGAAGTCCATGACCAGTTCGTTTTTCTTCACGTCCACAAGCTGGGGGCGAATGCCCGCCTTGGGGCAGGACTCGATGTCCGAAGGCTTGAGTTCTTTCACAAGTTTTTTCGCGTCGTTAAAGAAATACATGAAATTGTATTTGCGCGGTTCCTCAAGGGCGACCTCGCGGAATTTCTTGTTGCGCAGGAAAAGCAGCGCATCGCGCAACAGAATGCTCGGCGCTTCGGCGTCGAGACCGGACAGGATGCCGTAGTTCTCGCGGCCGAATGCCGGAATGGCCGTGGGGCCGAGGTACACGTCGCCGTGCGCCCCGCGCGTGAAGTGCACGCCGAGGAACGGATTCTTGATGTTGGGCACGGGGTAGATGCTGCCCCGGATCATGTGCGCCTTTTCCGCTTTGACCTTCTTGTAGATGCCCTTGAACGGGATGAGCTGGTAGTTCTTCCCCAGGCCGAAGGCATGGGCCACAACGTCTCCATACGCGCCGGAGGCGTTGAGGAAGAAGGCGCATGAGATGGGCCCGGCGGTGGTCAGCACGTTCAGGCGCTTGCCCTCGCGCTGGCCAAGCCCCGTGAAGCGCGCGCCGAACAGGATGCGCACCTTGCCGGTTCCCAGCAGCTCGGCCTGGATGCTTTTGAGAATGGCCTTGGGGTCGACCACGGCCGTGTAATGGGAAAAAAGCGCCTGCCCCGCGCTTTTGGCGTTGGGTTCAATCTCGGCCAGCTGCTTGTCGTCGATGAGCTCGACCTTGGCTCCGTTCTGGCTGGCGCGGGTGTAAAGCTCGCGCAGGGTGGGCAGTTCGGATTCGTCGCGCGCCACAATGACCTTGCCGGTCTTGAGCAGGGGCAGACCGCGTTCCTCGCAGTATTGCTTCATGCGGAAGTTGCCCTCAAGGCAGGACTTGGCGCGCAGGGTGCCCGGCGCATAGTAGATGCCCGCGTGCAGCACGCCGCTGTTGCGGCCGGAAGCATGCTTGCCCGCCTCGGGCTCCTTGTCGATGATGAGGATGTCGTCGAACCCCGAGGCCACCAGGTCGCGGGCCACGGTGAGGCCCACGATGCCCGCGCCGCAGATGAGGATGCTTGCCGTGATCATTTCATGCTTCCATTTGTTTGGGGGACAATAACTATTTGGGGGCGAGGAGCTCAAAGCCCGTTGCCGTGTCGCGTTTGCGGATGAGATTGGTGCCTAGCAATTCAATAAGCACGAATTCGCCAATGGTCCAGATGTCGATGCCGGGGCGGATGCAGCCGGTCTTGACGGTTTCGCCCCGTCCGAAGGTGGCGTGCATGTGCAGCTTGGGCTGGCCGGATTCGTCGGGGAAGAGCGTGCCCACGGCCGCGGCCTCGTGCCCGCCGACAAGGCCGAGCAGCACAGGCACCGGGGGCATGCTGACCGTGTCCTCCGGGCCGACCACGATGGTGCCGCCGCCGATGCCGCCGACCAGGGCGCAAAAGCCCTGCGACACGCCGCGCTGCGCCGCGAATTGCTCCACGCAGTCCGGCAGCCTGTCGCCGTCCTCCAACCGGAGCACGAACACGCGTCCGATGGTTCCTTCCGCAACTTTCATGAACAGTTCCTCCTGAATTCTAGGCGCAGCAGGGGCCTTTGAAGTCGCACCACTGGCAGTGGCGGCCAGGGCGCGCCGCAAACTCCGGCGCGGCCAGGGCGTGCTCCAGCGCAAAACGGGCAAGCGTGGGCGCGTGCCGCGTCATGACCAGGGCGCGTTCTTCCGGCGTCGCCTTGTCGCCGAACAACGGCCGTTCCGAGCCGTCGCTTCTGAGTTCGATCCAGGCCGCGTCGCTGGGCTTGTACGCCGCCTCCGCAGCAAGCAGATGCAGATACAAGGGCAGTTGCAGGTCCAGGCCTGATTCCGAAATTTCATCCAGCAGCAGCGCGGCCTCCGGCGAGCCGGGCGGCGCCTCGGCCAGGCGGTTGAACAGCGCCTCGTCGAGCCAGGTTTCCGCGCCGCCGGACTTGAATCCGCCGGTCTTGTAGTCCAGCACCATATGCCCGCCCGCGCGCATGTCCACGCGGTCGATGCGCCCGTGCAGGGAAACTATCAGCGGTTGCCCGTCAATGCCCGCCAGCGGCAGATTGGTCAAGACGGGAAGCTCCAGCGCCACCACCGTGGTTGCGGGAACGTTGGACAGAAAGCGGGTCAGGCGCTCGCGTCCGGCCGCAAGCAGGGCCACGCGGGCGTCGTAGGGCATCTGGAGCGAGAACGCGCCCTCGTCGAGAGCTGTCTCGAAGCTTGCGAGCAAGGCCTTGGCGTCCAGCATGCCGCCGTATATCGCCGCGCCCAGGTGCGGGGCCAAAAAGTCCTTGAGCACGCGATGCACGATGTCGCCGAACTGGGCGCGGTCGCCGTCGTCGGCCACCTCCTGCAAGGGGCGCAGACCAAGCACCTGGGCGTAGAACGCCTTCTTGGGGCAGGCGAGCCAGACCTCCAGGTGCGAAGGCGTCACGCCCTTGTCCGCCAGGCGGCGCGCAAGCTTGGCGCGCAGGGCCGGCGTTGCGGCTATGGGCGGCTGGTGCGGCAGGATAGGGCTGACCGGAAAGCTCACGGCCTGCAGCGGAGCTCCGGCCTTGCCCAGCGGCTGGGGTTTGACGAGGCCGCCCTGGCGCTGCTCAAGCTCCCAGAGCATCTGCTCCACGTAGCGGCTGCGTTCGCTTTTGCCCTCCAGCGCGCCGGGGCGCACGCCGGCCTGGTACAGAACCGTGATTTCCCGCGCGCCCATGAGCAGACGGAAGAAGTTGTGCGCGGCCACGTTGTCGCGCTCGCGCCGGCCGGGCAGGCCCAGGGCTTGGCGCAAGGGATCGGGCAGCAGCGGGTCCGGCGGGCTCGCGCCGGGCAGTTTGTCCTCTGTGGCGTCGAGGATGAACAAGCGTGTGAAGGTGAGCAGCCGGGTCTCCAGCATGCCCAGCACCTGCATGCCCGCCAGGGGCTCCGGCTCAAAGGACACGCGCTCGGCGTCGATGAGGTGGCGCAGGATCATGAAGAGCAGGCCCTGGTCGTAGCGCTCATCCGCAAGAATGCTGCCGGTGAGCTCCGGCACAACGGACTGCCACAGCCGCAACAGGCATTCGGCGTCGATGAGATGCGTGCGCCAGGTGTCGCCCCCGCGGTTGCGCAAAAGCGAGCACAGGGCGTCGAGGGCCTGACCCGTCTGGCGCAGGGTCGTCATGCCCCGGAAATTGTGGAAGCAGGCGGTGAGCACCTCCGCGTGCAGGGCGCGCACCTCGTCTTCAGTGGCGCTGAAATTGTCGGCGTCGTACGTCAGCAGCCATTCCTCCGGCGCCTGCATGGCCCCGGACGAGCGGATGTGCCGCTCCCAGGCCACATAGGCGCTCTTGAGGGGCATCTCGCCTGTGTCCGCCTCGGCGTCGTTGCCCGGAGCCTGCACGCGCAGCATGCGCAACAGCGGGTGCCGAACAAGGGCCACCAGGTCGCGCCAGGCATAGCGCCCGTGGGCGTCGGCGTTCTCGTGCAGGGTGAGCACGGTCTCCACCAGCTGCGACAAGGCCGAGCGCGCCAGCGGATAGCCCATGCTGATGTTGGCCTCCACGGCGGGCAGGTGGTGCATGACGGGCACCAGCGCGCCGGGATCGGGCAGGACGATGGCCGTGGAGCCGGTGTCGGGCAGGGCGGCCAGCTCGCGCTCCAGCACGGAAAGTTGCGAGTGCAGATCAAAGCCCTCAAAGAAGCGGCGCACCTGGGAGGCGGACTGCGGCGCGCACTGCGGCGCATCGGGCACCAGCACGGCGCGGGCATGCCAGCGCTCCAGCCAGCGTTTGTGCTCCCGCGCTGCCCAGGCGGTTTCTCCACCGGAGGCCAGGGCCGGGTCCGTGTGCCAGTAAATTTCCGCAGCCTGCCGGTCCCACAACCTGCGCAGCAGCAAGTCCTCTGTGCCGCTCATGGCGTGGAACCCGGCGAAGATGAGCCGCTCCCGCGTGAACGCCTCGCCGACCTCGTCCAAATGCTCGGAGAGCCACAGGCTGTCCTGGCCGGAGGTGGTCCAGCCGCGCGTGGCGAGTTCCTCGTGGTAGCGCGCGCCGATGGCGTCGAGCTGCCCGAGCAGGGCCTCGGCCCAGGGCGAGACCTCGCCCGCGAGGTTGTGGATGGCCGCGGGCCGCACGCCTTGCCCAGCCATTTCCTCAAGCAATGCGGAGAGCCGCGCTCCCCAGGGGAAGAAATCGCGGGCCGTGGCGTCCAGCGCCGCCAGAGGGCCGCCCTGCAGCCCCAGCTCGCGCACAATGGCGTACAGCGCGCCGATGCGGTCCAGCTTGCCTGCGCGCAGAGTGGCGTCCGGGGCCAGATCTTGGCGCAGGGTGTGCACGAATTCGTCCAGGGACTGCATGCGCGGCAGCAGCGCGGGTGCGGCAAGGCGCTCCGCCAAAGCGGCGCGCAGGTGCCGGGCCGGGCGGTTGTGCGGAAACACGATGCGCGTGCGCGCCAGGTCCGGCAGGCGCGCGGGTTCGGTCAGGCGCTCTGCCAGGGCGGTGATGAAATCCGCGTTCCAGGGAACGATGTGGATCAGCCGGCCGCTCATGCCGCGCCTCCTTCCACCAGCAGCACAGGCTCGACCACGCGGCGGTCCAGGTAGACCAGAAAGCCCCGCGTCTGTGAGGCGTGCCCGCGGCCTTGCGCAATGGCCGCGGCCAGGCGCAGGTATGTGCGCAGCTGTTTGGCGTGCTCCGGCGAGGCCTGCCCGGTCTTGAACTCAAGCACCACAGGGCCTTCCTCCGTGAAATTCAGCAGATCCGGACGCAGAAAGCTGCCGTCCTCGGCCAGGATGGTCAGCTCCGAGCCCGCATGGCCCAGGTGTTGCCGGGCCTCGGGCCGGGAAAGAAGCCAGCAGAGCATTTCCTCAACCTGAGCTTGAAGTTCTGTTCGCTGTGATTGCGCAAGTGCCCGCAATTCCGGAAATTCTCCCAGAGCAAGACGTGCTGCGCGCAGGGCGTCGGCCGTGTCTTCGCCCGTGGGACGCAGGAGCTCCACGGCCTTGTGCGCCACTTTGCCGCGCGCGCGTTCGTCAAAGCCCGCGTCCTCAACCGAGTGCCGGAAGACCCGCAGACGCGGCAGCCAGGACCGGAAGTCCGGCGTCTGCGCCCCGCGGGGCACGTCCGGCAAGGCCGGGGTAGCAAGCGGCGTGGTTTCGCAGGGCGCGGCCTGGGCGCAGACCGGCGCGGCGCCGATGTCCAGCCCGGCGTCTTCCGGCGCAATGTCCAGCAGGTGGTGCAGCATCACCGGCACCGGGCCCAGGCGCTGCTTGTCGCCCGTGGCGGGCACAAAGGCGTACAGCTCCTCCTCGGCGCGGGTCCAGGCCACGTAGAGCAGGTTCGCCTGTTCGGCCAGCCCCTGGGCCAGGTTGGCGTAATATGGGCGTCCCAAGGTCTTGGTGAGCCGCGTGAGCACGTTGTGCCCGTTGATCTCCACAACGCCGAGTTCGGCTTTTGGCCCGGCGGACCAGTTGTGGAACGGAATGACGCACACCGGGAACTGCAAGCCTTTGGATTTATGGATGGTCAGGATGCGCACGGCGTCGGCGGCTTCGGGCAGGGGCACCTTCTCCTCCACGCCCGTCTCGTCCCAGAACTCCAGAAAGCGCGGCAAGGAGCCCATGCCCTGGGTTTCGGCCAAATGGACCACCTCGAGGAAGCGCCGCACGTAGAGCTCCGCCTCCGGGTGGCGCGCCAGCACCTGATAGGTATGCAGCGCGGCCTGCACCAAGTCATAGGGCCGCATGAGACCGGTTTGCCGCAGAAAAGGCGCGAGTAGGCGCGTGTGGACCTCGGGGAAGTCGTCGCGGAAGCGGGAGAGCAGCCCCCCGCGCCGGTCGCGGCTGGCCCAGTCCAGAATCTCCGCGACGCTCAGGCCCGATTCGGCCAGGAACACCTCGCCGCCGCACAGGAAGGTCAGAAAGCTCACGTCATCGGGCGGGGCGTCGAGCAAACGTAAAAGCGCCACCAGCTGCCGCACCACAGGGTGCCGGGCCAGTTGCAGGCTGTTTTCCGTGATGATGGGCAGCCCCTCGCGCACAAGGCGTTCGCACACAAGGTCGGAGTGCGCGGCCGTGCGCACCAGCACGGCCACATCGCCCAGGCGGCGGCGGGGCAGAATGTCCTCCTTGAGCGTGGACACGAGGGCGTCGAGCCCGGCCTCCAGCACCTCGTCGGCCTTGCCCATGGGCAGCAGGCGCACCTGCACGCGGCCGGGGCGGCGGTCGTCCTTTTGCGGCACCTCCTGGCGGGAGTCGGCAAAGGCCGCTGTGAGGCGCTGCACAAAGCCGTCAGCCACGTCTTCCGGCGCGCCCTGCAGCAGCGCATCGGCCAGGTCTCGGGCCGTGGTCTCGCTGCCCATGCGGCCGAACACGCCGTTGTTGAAGCCGATGATTTCCGCGCTGCTGCGCCAATTGTGCGGCAGGTTGTCCTGGGTGAGCCCGCCGGACATGGCGAGCAGTTCGCCGTCGTCGGCCACTTCGTCGAAGAGCCGGGCGTCACCGCCGCGCCAGCCGTAGATGGCCTGCTTCACGTCGCCCACGTAGAAAAGGCTGCCGCCCTTGGCCAGACACTCCGAAGCCAAGGGCATGGCGGCGCTCCACTGAGCGCGGCTGGTGTCCTGAAATTCATCCACAAGGAGGTGGTGCAAACGGTCGCCCAGGCGGCAGAAGGCGTCGGGCACGCCGAATTCCCCATCCAGCACCTCGCCCACGATGCCCGCCATCTGCGAGCCGAAGACGAAGCCTTTCTCGCGCTGCACGGCGTCCAGGTCGCGCAGCAGCTGCTGGCCAATCTGCACGCTCGGCGCCAGGGCGTAGGCGGGCCGGAGGATGGTCTGGCTGCGGGCGTACTCCGCGCAGGCGGCCTTGAACTGTGCAAAGGCCCGTTCGGCCTCGTCGCCGCAACGCGGACGGCTCTTGGCCAGCAGGCATTCCGCCAGGGTCTCTTTGCTCAAATAGGCGGAGTCGGGCAAGCCGCCGAACAGCTCGGCCTCCTCGCACTTGCGCAGCAGGCTGGAGAAGTTGGCGTGGCAGGCCAAGTCGCCGTGGTCCAGCACATGGGCCAGGGCGTCGCGCGCGGCCTGCATCTCGGCGTAAGAAAGGGTCAAAAGATCGGCCAGGCGGGTCTGGTCTGTGGTGAGCGGCATGGCGAGCTGCGGCGCCAGGGAGAGCAGCAGGCGCGTCAGCTCGATGAGCCGCTCGCGCAAAGATTCCTGCAGCCAGAAGCCGTCCTTGTCCTCGTGGTCGATCATGGTGCGCACGGCCTGCTCAAAGAGCGCGCGTTCCGGGCCGCCCGCCTCGCAGCGGGCCAGAAAACGCTCCAGCAGGTCGCCAATGGCCTTGCCTTCGTCGAACACCGTGTCGAAGTCCGGCTTAAGGCCGCGGTCCAGGGCGAAGAGCCGCACCAAAAGCGAGAGCAGGCTGTCGATGGTGCGGATGCCCAGGTGCTCGGTGTGGCGCAGAATGTCCATGAGCAGCCGCCGGGCCTTGGCCGCGTCCAGGCCCTGGCCGGGGCCGGTGGCGTCGCCCAGGGCGCGCAGCTTGAGGGCCTTGAGCACGCGCTCGCGCATTTCGGCCGCGGCCTTGTTGGTGAAGGTTACGGCGAGGATTTCCGGCCAGGTGTAACGGCGCTGGGCGGCGTTGCCCTGTCCGGCCACGCAGGCGTAGCCCAGGCTCTGGCCCTCGTCCTCGGCCGATCCGGCCAGCAGGTCCAGAAAACGCAGGGTGAGGGCGTAGGTCTTGCCGGAACCGGCGGAGGCCTTCACCTGGCGGAAGGGCGTGCTCACGAGCTTGTCTCCGGGCTGGCGGCCGCCGCCGGCTGGGGAGCGCCTTGCCTGCTGCCGCCCAGGATGGTGCACAGCACCGCGGCCAGAATCAGCGCGCTGCCCGCATAGCCCATGCCGTCGAAGCGCTCGCCCCACCAGACATAGGCGAACAGGGCGGAAAGCACCGGCTCCAGGGTGGCCACAATGGCCGTGCGCGTGGCGGAAAGCCGCCGCAGGCCCGCGTAATAGACGCTGTACGCGCCGTAGGTGGTGGTCACGGCCAGCGCCACAAGGGTCAGCCAGGTCTCCGGCGACTTTGCCGTGAAGGTCACAAAGGGCAGCAGACCCAGGCAGCCCACGGGCAGGGCATAGAGGAACAGTGTCGGCGTGGCGTAGCGGCCCAGGTAGCGTTTGCCGAAAATATAATACGTGGCGTAGCTGAAGCCGGACAACAGCCCCAGCAGAATGCCCGGCAGGTTCACCGCGCCCAGGCCCTTGCCGGAGACGAATGCCGGACCGATGCTGACGCAGGCCACGCCAATAAGGGTCATGCTGAGGGCGATGAGCTTGTGGGCGTGCATCTTCTCGCCCAGGGTGAGCCAGGCCAGCACCGCCACCCAGGCCGGGGCGGTGTAGAGCAGCACCGAGGCCATGGCCGCGCCCACCATGCTGATGGACAGGATGTACGCGCCGAACAGCGTGGAGACGCCGATGATGCCGAAGGAGGCCACGGCGGGCGCGTCTTTGCGCTGCAGCCGCCAGGCTCCGGTGCAGAAGGCGTGGGTGGCGAAGAAGGTCCAGCCGAAGGCCGAGCGCCAGAAGGCCGCCTCAAGGGGCGATACGCCCAGGGCCATGACCTGCTTGGAAAGGGGGCCGATGAGCGCCCAGAGGAACGCCGCGCACAAAACGTAGATGTAGCCTTGATACTTCACGCCGCCGCCTTACAACTCAACCCAGGAGCCGACTTTGCGCTCCAGGGCCTTTTCGTAGATGAGATGCCCGGTCATGACATCGTGCAGGGCGATGCCCATGAGCACCGCGGCTCTGCGCCCCGTGCGCAGGCCGGTCTTCCTGCCCGCGCAGATTTCGCCCATGTCCGAGTGCAGACCCGTTTCGCCGGGGTAGCCGTTCTTGAAATACTTGCCGTGTTCGCGCGTCCACAGATACTGGGCCGTATCGTCCGTGGTGAAGCAGTCCGCTTCGCTCATGACCTCAGCCTCGAAGGCGGCGTCATAGTCCACAGCGATGGCCAGGGCATCCCGCTTCAGCCATTCGGCTTTGACGAAGCGTTGCGGGTCGTCGGAAATGGGCGTGCAGGTGATGACCACATCCGCGCCGGTGACGGCCTCCCTGGCATCGGCGCCGGTGACGAAGCGCGCCTTGGGCAAGAGCGGGGCCATGTCGTCGGCAAAGCGCGGGCCGTGGGCCGGGGCATGGCCCAGCAGGCGCACTTCCTTGATGTGCGGGAACACCTCGGCCATGGTGCGCAGGTTCATGCGTCCCTGCACCCCCAGGCCGATGATGGCGACGGTTTCGGTCTCGGGATCGCCGAAGTGCCGCGCATAGACCCCGGAGGCCGCGCCGGTGCGCCAGGCGGTGATCCAGCCCGCGTCCATGACCGCGCGGATGAGTCCGGTCTCCGGGTCGATGAGCGTCCAGATGCCGGTGATGGCGGGCAGGCCCTTTTTGCTGTTCTGCGGATAGCCGCAAACGCATTTGAGCCCGGCCATGTCGAGGTCGCCGCCAACGTAGCAGGGCATGGCGTGGACGAAGCTGTTTTCGCGCGGGTGCACGCCGATCTTGGCGGGCAGTTCGACCTCGCCCTGACCCAGCGCCGCAAAGCCTTCTTCGATCACGTCCATGATTTCGCGCATGGAGATCCCGAGGGAATCAATGTCCGCCCGGGACAGCCAAAGCACGTCAAAGGGCATGCATGTCTCCTGAATCGTATGAGTACTTGGAACGATTTTGTAGTAGGCCTATTCCGCCAATTCGTCAAAACGTTTGGCGTCCGCAGCCGTTGCCGGCGTGGCTGCTTGCGGTTGCGCTCGCACCGGCCACCGCGTAGAGTCGTCATATGACAACTCAGACCGACGCGGGACTTACGCGGGATTTCATTGTGGATCAGGACGCGGACGGCGTCCGCCTGGACCGTGCGCTGGAGCCGTTTTTGCCGGGCTTCGGCCTGCGCCAGCGCCGGCGGCTCATCGAAAACGGGCGCGTGCTGGTGGAAGGACGCCCCGCTCCGGCAGGGCTCAAGATGCGCGCGGGCCAGCGGCTCTCGCTCTTGCCGGACGAAGCCGCGCCCCAAGAGGCCCCGCGCGTGCGCATCGTGGTGCGCACCCAGGACTACGCGGCCTTGAACAAGCCCGCCGGTCTGCACAGCGCGGCCCTCGCCGGCGGCGGCGGGCTCAGCGTTGAGGCCCTGCTGCCCGCGCTTTTTCCGGAGCTGAAGCCGAGGCTTTTGAACCGCCTGGACTTTCTCACCTCCGGCCTGGTGCTGGTGTCGCTGAACGGCCGGGCGGCCAAGGTGTTCGCCGCGCTCAAGCCCAAGGACATCATCAAGGAATACCTGGCCGTGGTGGACGGAGTGCTTGACGAGCCGTTGGAGTTGAAGCGAAAGCTGGATACGGACGACCGCAAGCGCACGCGCGTGCTGGGCAAGCTCGACCCGGAGGAGCGCAACTGGACCCTCGTGTGGCCGGAGACGCCGCTGGCCGGGAATAAAACGCTGGTTCGGGTGCGCATCCAGGCCGGGGCGAGGCATCAGATCCGCGCGCATTTGGCCGCGGCCAATCTGCCCATCCTTGGCGATCCGCTCTATGGTGAGATGCCGGGCGACATGACGGGCGCCGGTGCGGAGGAAAGCGCGGGCGGGGCGGACGGACGCTTGTTTCTGCACCACCGGCGGCTGGAGTTCCCGGGCTTTTGCGCCAAGTGCGATCCGACCTGGCTGAAGGATTTGGAGCGCGCGGCCCCTGCGAAACGCGAACCTTCCGGCGAAGAGCCGGCATAGAGGAGGCACCATGAAACGCGCATTGATGGCCCTGGCCGCCAGCGCCCTCATCGTTTGCGGCAGCCTGCCCGCCTGGGCAGGCACGTCCAAGGGCCAGCTGATCTATGTGCCGTGCTCCTCGCACGTGTATCACGGCGTCAAGACGCGGCCTTTCGAGCTGACCATCACGCTACTGGTGCGCAACACCGACCCCTGGCGCAGCATGACGCTGACGGCCGTGGAGTACCGCGGCACGGACGGCAAGCTGCTCAAGCGCTATCTGGACACGGTGGTGGTTGTGCCGCCGCTGACCACGCGCGAGTTCACCGTGGAGCAGGAGGACACCAGCGGCGGCGTCGGCGCGTCGTTTTTGGTGCGCTGGAAGGCCGATGCGGCCATGAACGAGCCCGTGGCCGAGGCCGTGATGATCGGCACCTCGAACAGCCAGGGCATTTCCTTCACCAGCCGGGGCGTGGTGTTGCAGGATTAAACCGCCTGCCTATTCTCTGCCGGGCTTTTCCGTCCCGGCTATTCGCCGAGCAGGGCCTTGGCGAAGTCTTCGCCCACAAAGGGCCGCAGATCTTCCATGCCTTCGCCCAGCCCCACGAAGCTGATGGGCAGCTTGTGGCTGATGGCCACGCCCACCATGACGCCGCCCTTGGCCGTGCCGTCCAGCTTGGTCAGCACTATTTCGTCCACGCCGATGGCCTCGTGGAACAGCTTGGTCTGCGAGAGAGCGTTCTGCCCTGTGGTGGCGTCGATGACCAGCACGCACTTGTGCGGCGCGCCGGGATGCTTCTTCTCCAGCACGCGCTTGACCTTGCGCAGCTCCTCCATGAGATTCGTCTTGGTGTGCAGACGGCCCGCGGTATCAAGCAGCACCAGATCGTAGCCTTCCTTCTGGGCCAGATCCACGGCCTCAAACGCCACGGCCGCCGGGTCCGCGCCTTCGTGCTTGGCGAAGATGCCCGCGCCGACGCGGTCCGCCCAGACCTGCAGCTGGTTGATGGCCGCGGCCCGGAAGGTGTCGCCCGCGGCGATGAGCACCTTGCGGCCCTGCAGCTTGGCCCGGTAGGCCAGCTTGGCGATGGTCGTGGTCTTGCCCACGCCGTTGACGCCGATCATCATGACGACTTCCGGCGGCGCGGCGACCTTGGGCTTCTTCGGCAGGGGGAACAGGGCCTCCAGTTCGGCGCCCAGCACTTCGCGGAAGCGCGCGGCCTCGGTGACGCCCATGGCGCGAGCCCGGGCGCGCAGGTTGACGAGCAGCTTGCGCGTGGCCTCGGAGCCCACATCGGCCATGATGAACACCTCTTCCAGCTCTTCCCAGAAGGCGTCGTCGAGTTCGCCCTTGCGGCCGAACAGGGCGCCAAGGCCCGTGGCCATGCGCTCCCGCGTCTTGGCCAGCCCGGCCGTGAGCTTCTTGAAGAGATTGGTGCGCTCTTCCTCCTCCTGCTCCAGATCAAGAGCCAGAATGAGCCTGTAGCGCAGCTCGGAGCGGAATTCCTCAACCTTGGTCAGATGCATGGCCCGGGTCCAAACCTTGAACTCTTGGATGAACTTTTCGGCCTCGGCCTCGGGCGCGCCGATGGTGGCGAAAAGATGGCGCAGGCGGGCCCAGAGGGCCTCATCGGCGCTGTCGAGCCCGGTGAGCAGCAGGCCCAGCCACTCGGAAATGCGCGCGCGTGAGCCCTTGAGCGAGGCCGCGAGCTGCGCCTTCCACGCATCGCTCAGGTCCGCGCTGTGGTCCGTGCTCAGGTTTTCGTTCGGGTTCGGGCCGGTCGAGGCCTCCGCAACGTCCGCAGCCGGCGTGGCCGCGCCGATTTCCGCCGCCTGCGTGGATTCCGGCGTCGTCTCGCCGCCCCAAAGCTTCTTGACCTTGCTGAAAAAACCCATGGCTCCCCCTGATACGGTTGTGTGCGCCGCTTCTACCCCAGGCGCGGGGTTGACGCAACTCTGTTGAAATTAGCGGCCGGAGACACTAGAAGGGAGGCGCCGCTCCGCAAGGAGGGCAGGAGGCCGCATGCAGCGCACACGCATCAACGAGATTTTGACCAAGGAATCCGGCGGGCCGGTTCTGCTCAAGGGCTGGGTGCGCACCCGGCGCGACGCCAAGGGCTTTTCGTTTCTGGAGATCAACGACGGCTCCTGCCTGGCCAACGTGCAGGTGGTGGCGGACCATACGCCGGAGCTGTTGCCGACGCTTGAGGGCATGGGCACCGGCGCCGCCGTGGCCGTCGAGGGCGTTCTCGTGGAGTCGCCGGCCGCGGGCCAGCGCTGGGAGGTACGGGCTTCCAGCCTCATCCTCTATGGCCTGGCCGACCCGGAGACTTTTCCGCTCCAGAAGAAGCGGCACTCCGACGAGTTCCTGCGCACCATCGCCCACCTGCGGCCGCGCACCAACAAGTACGGGGCCATGCTGCGCGTGCGCTCCGAGATGGCGCTGTGCGTGCATGACTTTTTTCGTCAGCGCGGGTTCTTCCACGTGCATGCGCCCATTCTGACCGGCTCGGACTGCGAGGGCGCGGGCGAGATGTTCCGCGTGAGCAATCTGGAGGCGGAAAAGGCCGCGGCCATGACCCCGCAGGAGCGCGCCGAGGCCGAGTTCTTCGGCCGCCCGGCCGGGCTCACGGTTTCGGGCCAGTTGGAGGCGGAACTCATGGCGCTTGCCCTGGGCGACGTGTACACCTTCGGCCCCACCTTCCGGGCGGAGAACTCCAACACGCCAAAGCACGCGGCCGAGTTCTGGATGGTGGAGCCGGAAATGGCCTTTGCCGACCTGACCGACGACATGGACCTGGCCGAGGCGCTGGTCACCGGCCTGGTGCGGCACGCCCTGGAGCACTGCGCGGCGGACCTGGCGCTCTTTGGCAACTTTGTGGACAAGACCCTTCTGCCGACCCTTGAGAACATCCTGGCCAAGCCCTTTGCGCGCCTCACGCACGCCGAGGCCATCCGCGTGCTGCAGGCCTCCGGACGCAGCTTCGAATTCCCCGTGCACGAGACATCTGATTTGCAGACCGAGCACGAGCGCTACCTGTGCGAGGAGCACTTCGGCCGACCGGTCATCGTCTATAACTATCCCAAGGAGATCAAGGCGTTCTACATGCGCCTGAACGACGACGGGAGGACCGTGGCGGCCATGGATCTGCTGGTGCCGCGCATCGGCGAGCTGTGCGGCGGCAGCCAGCGCGAGGAGCGGCTCGACGTGCTGACCCGGCGCATGGCCGAGGCCGGCCTGCCGGAAGAGCCCTACCTGTGGTATCTGGACACCCGGCGCTACGGCACCGCGCCCCACGCGGGGTTCGGCATGGGCTTCGAGCGCCTGCTCATGCTCGTCACGGGCATCGCCAACATCCGCGACGTGATTCCCTACCCGCGCACGCCGGGCCATTTGGAGTTCTAGTCCGGCTGCCGGCTCCAATCGACGCGCACGCCCATGCGCGCCATGTCGTCCAGCAGGCGGCGCGGATCCGCAACCTGCCCCATGAAGCGCAGTCCCGGGGCGCACAGCCCGCCCGCAAGGTACTGGCGCAGGCAGGCGGCCACGGGAATGGCGGTGAGCGCGTAGGGGCTCGGATGGTCCACCACGAGGCGCAGGCTGGCCGGGGCTCCCTGGCGTGCGCCTGTGGCCGCAAGCGCAAAGCTCATGCCGGGAGCGTCTTTGCTGAACGTGTTGATGCTCCAGGTGAAAAGCCGGGCCAGCAGCGGGCGCATGCGAATGAGCCCCAGCCTGCCGCAGAGCAGGATCAGCGGCAGGACGAACCAGTCCGCCACGGGATTGAAGCCCGCCACAAGAACTCCGCACTCGCGCAGGCCCAGCGCGCCCGGCAGCGATTCCAGCTCGGCCATGCGCATGGGGAAGCACTGGCGCACGCCGAAGCGCGGGCCCAAATCCAGCGCGCGCATGTCCCTGTTCCCGGCCTTGCGCCAGGCTCCATCCGCAAAGATTGTCCCCTCCGCGGTCATGAGCTCGTCCACCAGCTCAAGGGCTGTGGTCTCGTTCTCCACGCGCATGCTCAAGCCCATGCCCACCAGGGCGCTGCGGTACTCGTCGAAGAACGGCGCGGCGGCGCGCACAAGGGCTGCCGGCAGGCCTGGATGGCAGCCCGCCTGGGTGAGCAGAAGCCGCCCGGCGCGTTCGAAGTCCTGTGCCAGCGGCAAGAGCTGTTCCAGGGCGCCCAGTTGGAAGTGGATGTCCAGATAGTCGGCTCCCGCGTCCAGCGCCGCGCGCGCCAGCCCGCCCACATGCCCGCCTCCGGGCGTCAGATCGATGAGCAGGGCGGAACCGCGCAGCACGGCGGCCAGCGAGGCGGGATCCCTGGCATCGGCCCGGGCCGCCCGCGCTCTTCCGGGGCGCTCGCCGTTCAGAGCGGCGGCGAGACGCGCGGCCTTTGCAGTATCCCGTCCGGCAAGGACCAACTCCGCGTCTGTTTCGCGCAGGAGCAGGCGGGACAGCTCCTGCCCCGCCCCTCCGTATCCGCCAAGAAGAACAAACGTTTTCATTTCAGCGGAATATGCACGTCCGTCAGCAGTTCTTCGGGCGGGGTGCTGGCCGGATCGT